>JBGVKL010000121.1:0-166800 GCA_045123675.1 Acetatifactor sp.
GCTGGATACCGGAAACCATGATTCCCTGCTGGATGCAGCTAATTTCGTGGCAGCGTTCCAGAAGAGACAGGGACTCTATGTATCCTGTATTGAAGAAATCGCATATAAGAGAGGCTTCATTGATAAGGAGCAGCTGCTTAAACTGGCAGAGCCTTTAATGAAGACCGAGTATGGTAAATATTTAGTTGAGGTAGCAAATGGACTCTAAGCTGAAACGCTTTTGTATTGTAGGCAGTTTGTCGGTAATGGTGCTGGTAGTATTATTGGTGTACTACCTAAACCGGGAAAATACTGTGGCAACAGGACAGACTCCCACACCCACACCTCAGACGGAAGTCTTGCAACCACCGCAGGTAGTATATCCGGAAGGAATGGAGACCGAGGATGGTTATCAGATAGGATATTCCCTTTCTGCGTTTTTGAAGGATGAAGATTTTTTTGATCCACAGGTAACTGCTGCTCCGGCCACGGACAAGGAAGAGGTATCCATGGTGGTTACTTCTGTAGAAAAAGACCTTCGAATTCAGGTGGTGAATGAGGCAGGCGCTTTGGTTACGGGAGAAAGTCTGCGGGTGGTTTTGGAAGGTAAGGGAGAATATAAGGATTTAGACAAGGATGGCATCATCTATATTGGAGAAATTGCTTCCGGAGATTACAGCCTTTCCTTAATGCCTCTGGAGAATTATTCGGTCCCTGAGACTGCCGTAAAGGTAAATGTAAAAGAAAAGATAGAATATGTGGCTATTAAAGATATTTCGGTATTAATTAAGACGGAAGCAGAAATTGATGCACTGACGGAAGATACGGATGCCAAGGGGGCATTGGAGGATGCGGATAAGTCGGAAATTACGAAATTACAGGTGACTACTGCCAACTCCAGTCTTGGTATCGATGTTTCCAAATGGAACAAGGAGATTGACTGGAAGAAGGTAAAGGATGCAGGTGTGGAATTCGCTATTATCCGTGCGGGATATCGAGGATATACCACCGGTAGTCTGGTAGTGGATCCTTATTTTGAAGCGAATATCAAAGGTGCGACGGACGCTGGAATTCTGACAGGTGTGTATTTCTTTACACAGGCAGTGAATGAGGTGGAGGCAGTAGAAGAAGCTTCCATGGTAATTGAACTTTTAAAGAAATATGATATACAGTATCCGGTGTTTATTGATACGGAAGGCGTAGGCGGTAACGGAAGAGCCGATAATCTGGATGTGGCTACCAGAACCGCTGTGTGTGAAGCTTTTTGTAATACCATAGAAAACGAAGGATATATGGCAGGTGTCTATGCCAGTCGCAATTGGTACCAAAACCGATTGGAGACGGAGAAGCTGGAACACTTCTATATCTGGCTGGCAGAATATCGTAGTGAACCCTTATATAAAGGAAGCTACCAGATGTGGCAGTATACTTCAAAGGGACAAATCGATGGTATTGAAGGCAATGTGGATTTAAATATAAGTTATTTAGCTCAGCCATAGCTCGAGTGGGTGTGCGTGCATGCCGGCATGCGGACACACACGAGGAGAGCTATGAGGGAGCCCCGCGTTTATGAGCAAAGATAGGCGCGTGAGCGGAAACAGGGGCGCCGGAGAGCGCCGCGGGCGCGGCTGAGCGGAAGCGGGCGCGCAGGCAGAGGCTGAATTAAGGAAGGAAGAGGAACAGCATGGGAAAGATTACAGTAGAAACATGTGAAATAGAAGGATTAAAAATAATTACACCTACCGTTTTTGGAGACGAGAGAGGTTACTTTGTAGAAACTTATAATTACAATGATTTTGCGGCGGCAGGTATTGACGTGAACTTTGTACAGGATAACCAGTCCGCTTCCAGAAAAGGAGTTTTGCGTGGATTACATTTTCAGATTAATTATCCGCAGGATAAGTTGGTTCGTGTCATCAAGGGAGAAGTGTATGATGTGGCAGTGGATATGCGTGAAGGTTCTCCGACATTTGGAAAGTGGCATGGTGTGCTTTTAAGTGAGGAGAATAAGAAACAGTTTTTTGTGCCAAAGGGATTTGCCCATGGATTTTTGGTATTGTCAGATTATGCAGAGTTTTGCTATAAGGTAACGGACTTTTATCATCCCAATGATGAAGGCGGTTTTATGTATAATGACCCGGAAATTGGTGTGGAGTGGCCTATTGAGGACGGTATGGAGATTATTCTTTCCGAAAAGGATACAAAGCACGGAAGTTTTGCGGATTATGTAAAGAATATGGCAGAACGTAAATAATGAAGCAGTACCATGACTTATTTCGATAAAGGTGAGGTATATTTATGAAGGTAAGAATCGGTATAGATATTGGAAGTAGTACAACAAAGATAGTAGCGTTTGAAAAAGAACGGATGTTAGAACCCATGGTAGTACGTGCAGATAGCCAGGTGGCGTCTCTGTACGGAGCGTTTGGTCGCTATCTTTATGAGAATAGTTTGGATTTGTGCAATGTGGAAGGTGTGTATATTACCGGTGTAGGAAGTAAGCACGTTGACAAGCCGGTGTACGGATGTCCTACATATAAGATTGACGAATTTATTGCGACCGGAACGGGCGGATATTATTTGACGGACAAAAAAGAAGTAATTGTGGTAAGCATGGGTACCGGTAGTTTCTTTGTGAAGGTGACGGAGACGGAAATGAAGCACTTGGGCGGTGTGGGCTTAGGCGGCGGTACCATCAGTGGTTTGTCTTCTATTATGTTGAATACCAATGATATTCATGAAATTGCCGAAATGTCCAGAAAAGGTGATGTGGGTGAAATTGATTTACGTATCGGTGATTTGGCAAAGGAAAAATTACCCGGCTTAAATCTGGAAGTAACGGCATCCAATTTTGCAAAAGCTGATGCACAGTCAAAGCAGGAGGACGTGGCAGCCGGTATCGTACATTTGGTACTGGAGAACGTTTGCCAGACCGCGATTTTGGCATCTGTTAATACAGGCATCAAGGATTATTTGCTGATTGGTGGCTTAACCAAGTTTATTGAATGTCAGGAACTGACAAAAGCTTTTAAAAATCTGTGGGATGTAGAAATCAGTATTCCGGAGTATTCGGACTATGCAACTGCAATTGGTGCGGTGATTGCTGCGGATCAGGCAGAGAAGATTGAGCCGTAGTAGTCGTTATAATCTTGAGGGGGATTCACAAATGAGCATGTATTTCCATGAATCGTTGCAGGAATTGTTTATGCAGACTATGAAAAAGGATAAGGCGCTGCGAGAGTGTAAGGCTCTGGAAGAACGTTATCTGGCATTAAAGGAGCAGACTGCGCAGCTGGCTTCAGAGAAAGAAAAGGAAGAGACAGAGGCTGTAAAGGCGAAAGAGAATTTCTTCTTAAGCCATTTTGCCAAGGGGAAGGTAGACAGAGAGGCACTGGAGGCTTATGTGGCACAGGAAAAGTATGAAGTGTCATGCAAGGAACTGGAGCTTATGGAGAAAAAGTTACAGGAATCCAAGGAACGCCTGCAAAAGCTGGGAGATTGCGATGTCAGGTACCAAAATTTATACGAGAAGGTTCGCGCAGAAATTCTTGCAAAGCAGGATGAAAAAGCGCAGAAAGTGATGGAAACGGAAGCACAGATTGCTTCCATAAACGGACATCTGAAGGAAGTGGAGGAAGCTTATACTCTGGCGGACAAGGCTTTGGCATACACTACCGATATATCAAAAGTAATTGATGAATTAAAAGCCGGAGGATATTGGAGCGTATCTATTGTCAAACGATTGAATGAGATGGCTGCAACGTTGAATGTGATGCTTGAGGAGCTAAAGGTCGAGATGCAGGACATTTCCCTGCGCGGTGAGTTCGGAAGCTTCTATGTGTCGGGCGGCTTTGGTGAATTGTTTTTCGATGGGGTAATAACCAGTTTTGTGTTAGAAGAAATGCTTTATAGCTTAAGTCCCCGACTGGGAAATGTCCGAAGTGATATTTATAAAGCCAGAGAGGCAATTGAATCCTTAAAGGAAAAGGATGAGAAAAGTCTGGCGGATAGACAGAAAGAGCTGAAAACGTTGATTGAGGAATATAAGTAATAAAGGGACTGTCCTAAGCGACAGTTCTTTTTTATTGTTAAAAACAACCTCCTAAAGATTTGCTTAAGGATTTCTAAAGACCGTGCGGAATCCGTTGCAGACAATAAAAAACTCTGTTATAGTATAGTTGTAAATTGGTCAAGTGAAATGGACAGATATGTAGAGGATTAACGAGAGTCTGTGATTCGATGCAGATACAGGAAAGGCTAGGTATGAGGATGCAGGGAAAAAATAAGCAAAAAAGAAAATCATTACTCACGCTGGTGTTGTGCGCGGCAATGTGCATAACTCTCTTGGCAGGAACAGGTCTTAGCGTACAGGCGGGGAAGGACGATTTCGAGATTGAGGCAGTGAAGCTTGCGACCGACGAGGAAACCTTTAATATACAGGTGACTGTAGAAAATTTAGGAGAAGACTGGGAAGGTAGCGTGCGACTGATTGTAGACGAGGAATATATGGCTGTGACAGCCTTTGATACAGTGATTTCCCTGCCGGAAGACAGTGTGAAGCAATTTGTGGTAAATGTTCCCCGAATGGCTTTGGAAAATTCTGATGGCACTGTAAATATTTATATGGTGGATAAAAAATCCAAGATTGTTGCCGAAGAGAAATTTAAAAATCTGCTTCGTGAAGAAGATGACATGCTTGCCATGGGTATTCTCAGCGATAATTACGCAGACCTTACTTTCATGGATATGGGTGGTTATAGATTGTATTACTATCGGGACAATTTGGCAGTCAAATTATCTGAAGTAACCAAGGATACTTTATTGGATGATTTGGATTCGCTGGTATTTTTGGTGATTGATTCTTACAATACGGAAATCTTGACAGAGGAACAGATTTTAGCCATTGAAGCCTGGGTAAATGACGGTGGTGTACTGATTATGGGTACCGGTGCTTATGGCGAGGAGGTTTTGAAGGGCTTCGAGGACAGCTTTTTGGGAGTAACCTGTGCAGGTGTGTATGAGCCGGGCGTCGGCCAATATGAGCTGGAGTATGGAGATGAGAGCAAACTGCATTTTGCGCAGCTGCGGGATGAATACGGACAGTTTTATAATTATGCTACCGGTGCGATGATTTGTAGCTATGGAGACGGAGCTGCCGGTGTATTGTCCTACTCTTTGGCAGAAGTGGGCGGCATGGATATGAGTTTCTTTGAAAATGCCTTAAGAGAAGATTTTGTACTCTATATTTTGGAAGATATCAGCAGTTATAGTAACTCACGATATGACAGTTCCATGTATTACTCCAATTATAATAATAAATATGATATGCGCAGAATGTTGGGATATATCGGTTCCAATAACAGCCCGCTGAATTTAAATGTATTAAAGGTGTTGGTAGTAGCGTATGTAATTTTTGCAGGACCGGTGCTTTATATTATTTTGCGCTTATGTAAAAAGAGAGAGTGGTATTGGTATGCTGTTCCGGTATCGGCATTTTTTGGAGTTTTGTTGATTTCTCTTGCCGGTCGTGGTTTCGAAGTAGTGGATACCAGAGCATATACGATTACTGCCCAAAACTTAGGCGGCAACAAAGAAAAGGAATCTGTACTGTATTGTTTTGATGCAGAGCATAAGGAGTGGTCATTAAAGCTGACTCCGGGATATGATTATGCTTCGTCATTTTATTCAGAGTACTACAATTATAATGGTTCACCGGAGGATGGATATTATCACCACTTTGTAAAAGAAGGGGATGTTCTTTCCATTGGATTAAATCCGAGTGCAAACTTTGAAGACAGCTTCTTTATTGCTGTAGATAAAAACAGTGATACTTCCGGCTTGGGACATGTGAACTGTTTCGGAATCGCAGATGATTGGGCAAGTCCCTCCGGTTTGGTAGGAACCGTGACCAATGAAACCGCGTATGACTTCCCGTATTTTGCAGTAATTGATGCAGGTACCCTTTGTGTGTTTGAAGAGTTAAAGGCAGGGGATAGCTGCAATTTGGCAAAAACCACGCCTCTGTACAAGGATACTCAGAATTATGATTTATTGAACAATTATTTATACGATTGTATCAGAACAGCTTATAACGATGAGGATGAGGAGGCACTGACTGCCTTATCGGCATTAGGCGTAGGTATCGGTACCATATATAAGCCCGGTAATGAAAATGCCACTATCGTTATAGGTCTGGTGGAAAATTGGGAAAAGATTGTGGATGACGATTGTAGCGAGATGTCCTTCGGATGTCTTTATGAAATTCAGTAAAGGAGGTGCAGCATGTTACATATTCAGGATTTGACCAAAAACTATGGTTCTTTTACTGCAGTGAATCATTTGACGCTGCACATTCCGGAGGGAGATTTGTTCGGTTTTGTGGGCCCGAACGGTGCAGGGAAGACCACAACTATTCGTATTGTGTGCGGTCTGTTAAAAGCCAGCGGAGGCAAAGTGCAAATCGGTGGCACACAGGCAGCAGTAGGCAGTAAGGAAATGAAGCGATTAATCGGTTATGTGCCGGATTTCTTTGGTGTATATGATAATTTAAAAGTGCATGAATATATGGATATGTACGGTTCCATGTACAGTATGAATTCCAGGGATATTGCCAAGCTGACGGATGATTTGCTGGAGCTGGTAAATCTGACGGATAAGAAGGAATTTTACGTGGATACCTTATCACGTGGTATGAAACAGCGCCTTTGTGTGGCAAGAGCATTGCTTCACAATCCCAAGCTTTTGATTCTGGACGAACCCAACTCCGGCCTGGACCCCAGAGCACGAGTGGAGATGAAGGAGCTTTTAAAAAATCTGCATTCCATGGGTAAAACCATTGTCATCAGTTCGCATATTCTTTCGGAGCTTTCGGAGATGTGTAACAGTATCGGTATTATGAACCGTGGACAGCTGGTGGCAGCAGGTAAGATTGAGGATATTATGAATCATCTTTCCGGTGGCAAAAAGATTCATGTACGCGTAGCTTCAGAAATGGAACCTGCGGTACGCATTATACGAGAGCATGCCGGGGCAAATGTGGAGTCTGTATTGGAGAATGAAGTGATTATTTCTCACAATGGCAGTGATGAAGATATTTGTGCATTGATTGGCAGTCTGATTCAGAATCAGGTATTATTAACCGGCTTTTATAAAGAGGAAGGCAGTCTGGAATCCCTGTTTATGCAGCTGACAGGAGGTGCGTCATGAGAATTCGTTTAAATCCTATAGTGAAAAAAGATTTACAGGTAAGCTCCCGCAGTATGCGTATCAGCTGGGGATTATTTGCTTATGAGGGCGTGCTGGTGTTGGCCTTCTTATTGGCACTTTTGGTAATTCAGGAAGAGACACAGAGCTTTTACTATGGCGGAAATATATACAGTTATCTGGTGTATCTGTTCCCGGTAATCGCCATAGTGCAGGTGTGTATTGTGGCATTGATTGCACCGATTATTACGGCATCCGCTATTTCCGGTGAAAAAGAACGACAGACGTTTGATATTATGTTAACTACATGTATGTCTCCCTTTTCCATTGTTTTAGGTAAGGTGTTTTCTGCAGTGCTGCGTATTTTATTCTTTGTGATTGCCAGCCTGCCCATTATGGGTATGTCCTTTGTAGTAGGCGGATTAAGCTGGATGAATTTGTTGTATTTTATTTTGGCAGTTATGCTGCTGGCCATATTCTCCGGCAGTGTGGGTATTTTATGTTCTGCCTTTTGCCGCAAATCCATTACGGCGGTAATTTTGTCCTTCGTAATCTATTTTGTTGTATATGGCGGAACCTTTATGCCACTTTTGCTGACAACTATTTTAAACTATAGTTCAAACAATGTAGGGGAGGCTATGTTGCCCTTACTGTTTAATCCCATATTATTTTTTGAAGAGTTTTTCTGCTTTATTATGATGGGAAGCTCTCTGTTGGAGGAGGCGAATTTCAGAACCACGGATGTAGGCTATATCACCTACTATTTGGCCCAGGGCAAGGGGTGGATGTTTGTGTCTGCAGGTTGTATTTTGTTACTGTCCTTCTTGCTTATGCTTCTGGCAGCATGGAAGGTAAATCCTATGCATTCTTCGGCAGGACGTAAGCCCGGCAAGAAAAAAGGTGGAGAATAAAGAATGGAGAAAAAAGAATTTCTTAGGTGTATTCAGGCTTGCAGACGTAAGCTGAATACCCGGGATTTCCTGCATAAGCTGGTAGTGGCACTGGGAATTGGTGCCATAGTGGGAGTGCTTTTTCAGATCATTGCTTTTTTAATACCGGTGTATTATGTAAACTTATACTCCGTGTTGGCACTGATACTGGCAGGTATTACCGCTGTGATATTGGCTTTGTGGAAAAGAAATAGTATGAAGCAGGCCGCACTTGTTATGGACAGCTTCGGCTTTCAGGAAAGAATTATAACTGCATATGAGCATCTGGAGGAGGACGGTAATATGTATCGTCTGCAACGGGAGGATGCCATGAAGCGTCTCGCTACGCAAAAGGAGAGGATAAAGATTCCTCTCCTGCCAAGTTGGAAAAAGTTGGCGGTATCAGCGGGACTTTTTGTGTTGTTAGTGATTTTGGCATGTATACCTTCTCCCATGAAGGAGAAAGCTAGGGAACTGCACGAACTGGAGCAACTTGCCAAAGAAAAAGCAGAAGAAGTAGAAGAGGTAGCAGAGGCTCTGGAATCCCTGGAGCAGGAAGCCTTGCAGGAAGAAGCTCTGACACCGGAGCAGTTGGCGACACTACAGCAAATGATGGAGAGCCTGCAAAATTCCATGGAGGAAATAGAGAATGCAAATTCTATGGAAGGGCTGACGGCAGCAGGGGAAAAGCTGGAATATAAGTACGAAAATATGAGTGAGCAGTTGTCAGCTTTGGCGAGTGCCCTACAAATGGGAACTACACCTTCTACCATGACGGCAGAGAGTATGCAACAGCTGGCGGAAAATCTGCAGGAGATGAGTGGTTCTGTGGGAGAAGGCAGTCAGCAGTTGGCAAACAATCAGGGCCAGAACGGTAATAATGGCAGTCAAGGCGGTAATGACGGACAAAACGGTCAAAATGGACAGTCCGGTAATAATCAGGGCAATCAACAGGGAAATAGTGGTCAAAACGGTAGCGGTGACGGCGGCAATGGCAGCGGGAATGATTCCGGTAATGGCAGCGGCGACGGAAACGGTGATGGTAACGGAGATGGCAATGGCAGCGGAAATGGTACCGGCAACGGTAACGGAGAATCCGGCGGAGGAAGAGGCACCGGAAGCGCCGACATTCCCAGAGATTATGTAAGTATACCGAACGCTATAGCAAATAGCGAGAATCTGACCGGGAACGCAACCAATCATAATACCTCCCAGTATTTTAAGACACAGAACGGTGTGAGCTGGGAAGGGGAACGGATTCCTTATGAATCGGTGATTGGAAGTTATGAGCAGAATGCTTACGAGGGCATTGCAGCAGACCGTTATCCCAGTGGTATGGAAGATGTGATTAAGGAGTATTTTTCCAGTTTTAACTAAGGAAAACAGCATACATGGTAGCGCTGTGTAAGTGCCGGGTAATGGATAGAAGAATCGTTGTCAGAAAAATGATACAAATATGGAGGGCAAAAAATGAGTGATTTAGATAGAAGCAGATTGCAGGATGCATCTTATATGGCACAGAGGATTGCAGATTGTGAGAAGGAAATACAAAAAGGGATTATTGGACAGAGTGAAGTTATCAGGCAGGTAATGCTGGCTATGTTAACCGGCGGTAATGTTCTTTTGGAAGGTATGCCGGGACTTGGAAAAACCAGACTGGTAAGTACTATCAGTAAGGTGTTTGATTTGTCTTTTAAACGAATTCAGTTTACGCCGGATTTAATGCCCAGTGACGTGACAGGTACCAATATTATTGTAAAAAATGAGCAGGGCAGTTCCTTTTCTTTTGAGAGAGGTCCCATTTTTGCGAATTTAATTCTGGCAGATGAAATTAACCGTGCTACTCCCAAAACCCAGTCGGCTCTTTTGGAAGCCATGCAGGAGCATACAGTAACCGTAGGTAATGACAGTCACAAGCTGGAGGAGCCTTTCCTTGTACTGGCTACACAGAACCCTATTGAAAATGAGGGTACTTACCCCTTGCCGGAGGCTCAGTTAGACCGTTTTATGTTTAAGGTGTTGGTGGATTTCCCTACCAAGGAAGAGTTAAAGGGTATTGTGAATTTGACAGAAGGCAGCATCTCCCAGCCGATTGAAAAGAAGCTGGACGGGGAGGGATTACTGGCAGCACGCGCTTTGGTGTCCCAGATTCCTATTGCAGATGCAGTTATGGATTATCTGTTGGATATTGTTATGGCTACCCATGAATCCAACCCTTATATCAAAGAAGGTGCCAGCCCCAGAGCAGCCCAGGCACTGATTCGTGGTGCAAGAGCAAAGGCATTTCTGGACGGACGCTTTAACGTATCCTTTAAGGATGTGGAGGAGATGGCTTATCCGGTGCTTCGTCATCGTATTATTCCAAGCTTCGATGCGATTAGTGAGGGTATTTCAGAGGATGCTATTATTGCTAAGATTCTGGCAACAAAGAAGGTGTAGAATGTGCAGTCTGCGAAGGGTGTAAGGTGACCGCCGCAGGAGCAGGGAAGTAGAGGCAAACAATGAAGCTGGATGCAGCATTTTTTGATACATTGTCCCGATTTCGAATACGTATGGGGCATAAGTCCTCCATGAATATGACAGGTAACCGCAAGTCAGTGCAAAAAGGATCTTCTACGGAATTTTCAGATTTTCGGGAGTATATGCCGGGAGATGATATTAGACGCATTGACTGGAATGCGTACGGACGTCTGGACAGACTTTATGTGAAGGAATATATGGAGGAAAAGGAGGCAGTCGTATCGGTACTGATTGATACCAGTGCTTCCATGGATTTTGGTACAAAGAAAAAGAGTGAGCTGGCGTGCAAGCTGGCGGCAGCCTTTGGCTATCTGGGACTCAATAATATGGACCGGGTAGTGGTTTATGATTTGCAGAGAATGCAGTCACCTTTTCAGGTAACCGGAGGTAAAAAAGGGTTTCTGCGCATTGTGGACTGGTTGGAACAGTGTGAATTTCAGGGGACTGTAGATATTTTGGAAGCGATTAAGAAGCTGCCTATGAAAGGTCCGGGTGTAACGATTTTACTCAGTGATTTTCTGCAGGAATCCTTTCTGGACCGGGATGGGGATGCTGTAGAGAAGCTGCTTCGTTTTTTGGAGTATCGCAGGCAGCGGCCGGTACTTTTGCATGTACTTGCAGGAGAGGAGCTTACGGTAGAAGCTGTAGGCACCCGTAACCTGATTGATATGGAAGATAAAAGTGCCTTACGTCTGACCTTGGATGCCGCCAGTATCCGGGTGTATGAAAAGGCACTTCAGGAGTTTACTACCCACATCAGGCGTACCTGTGCAAGGCATGGTGCTTTTTATGCAATTTGCAGTACCGAAAGAGATTTTCAACAATTAGTTTTTCAGGATTTAAGGGAGTTATATGATATTTGAGAGCATGTGGCCGCTTTTGTTTCTGGCGGCAGTACCGATTATCATAATTTTATATTTGTTAAAGCCAAAGGGCGTGGATATGCTGATTTCTTCCAATTTGCTTTGGAAGAAGCTTTTAAAGAATGAGCAGTCCAAAACCTTCTTTGAGAAGTTTGTGCACAATATTCTTATGTATTTGCAGATATTGATTATTGTGCTTTTAGTGATTTCCCTGATGGCCCCCTTTATCAGTGCCCGGAGCAAAGGTGGCGGCAGAAAGCTCCTTCTTTTTGACACCAGCGGAAGTATGCAGCATGTGGGGGAGAATGATAAGAGTCGTTTAGAAGAAGCAGTGGAGCAGGCCTGTGAGTATATCCGTTCCGCAGAGAATACCAGCTTTTCCGTGGTGACAGCGGATGCTGCGGGTGTGGAGCTTTTGGCGGTAGACAGTACGGATAAGACCGGTTTAATTCAGTTGCTACAAAGTATGGAATGTAGTGACAGTGCCGGAGGTTTGTCAAATGCCCAGGGAATTCTGGATTCTTTGGCAGGAGATATGCAGGAGACCGGAGCAGACCTGCTTGTCTTTACCGATGGAGCAGGGGCGGCAGAGTTTGAGAACCTGCATAGTAGCGGTAATAAAGAACTGCATGTTATGGGACAGGCGGTTTCTAATGTGGCAAATGAATATACCGTATTTTCCTTAAGGGAAGACGGCACCTACGATGTGATGGTCAGTCTGCAAAATTACAGTGCAGGGGAAGCTTCTTTGGATGTGGGGCTGTATGATGAGTCAGAGGAGATGATTGCCCTTAGTCACATGAGTTTGGAGCCGGAGGAGGCATCTATCTGTCTGTTTGAGCAGGTAAACTGGCAGGGAGAAAGTCTTTCTACGAAAATCAGCGCGATTACCTTTGCGCAGGGGGGCAAGGATAGTCTGGCAGCAGACAATGAGTCCCGGGCAGTAAAGAATCCGGGCAACTTAATTGAGGGACTCTTGGTCGGAGACGGAAATACGTTTTTGGAGAAAGCTTATCAGGCGGTAACAGGCAACGGTATTTCTAAGGCACTTACGGACGAAGCTGCATCGAAAGAGAACTATAATGTGGTGATTTATGATGCAGGACAGGTTCCGGTGTTGGGAACCGGAAATTGCCTGATCTTCGGTGATAGGGGCAAAACAGATGCAGAAGTATTAGAAAATGTGGTGCTGGATATGACGGACTGTGATTTAACAGCAGGTCTTTCCGGCTTTAACATCGGTGTGAATAAGGCATACAGCTTTGCGTTACCGGAAGGGGCGGAGAGCTTTTTAGAGTACAATGGAAAATGTGTAGGCTACTACGGAGAAGTGAATGGCCGAAAGGAAGTTGTGGTTGGCTTTGACATCAGAGAGTCGGACTTTCCTTTGCGTGCAGAATTTCCGGTATTTTTGGCCAATGCCATGATTTATTTATCCGATACGTCATGGCTGGCAACCAATGAATATTATGCAGGAGAGAATCTGGCATTACAGCCTTGGGCAGAGGTGGATTTAAGCCAGGTGGAAAGTGTGCTTAAGAAGGCAGGCATTTACTATGTTGGCAATGATGCTTACCAAGAAGCTTATGTAGTACGTTTCCAGACAGCTTCCGAGTCAGACGGACAGGTACTTGCGGAATCAATCATGGAAACCGATGAGCTGCGTTTGCAGAACGTGCGCAAAACCTTGCGGAATGTTTTTGTGGTACTGGCACTGGTACTTTTGGTAATTGAGTGGTTGGTTTATGTGCGACAGATGCGTTATCGGGGCAGATTTTATCTGGTACTTCGAAGTGTAGTACTGTTGTGCATTATTCTGGCGCTTTTAGGATTAGAGCTTCCGGTAGGCGGCAAGGATACCGCTACTATATTCCTGGTGGACTTGTCTAACAGTAATGAGGAACATTTACAGGATGCGGCAGAGTATTTGAGGGAAAATATTGAGGCTATGCCTGACGGAAATGAATACGGTATTGTTACCTTTGGTAAGAATACATTGGTGGAGCAGTTTTTGACGGACCAGAAATATTACGGGGGCTTAATGACTTTGCCGGATAAGGCGGCTACGAATTTCGAGGAGGCTTTTTCCAAAGCATTAACCATGCTTTCCCAGAGTACCAATAAGCGTCTTGTGGTGTTGACGGATGGTAAGGAAACCCGTGGGGATATCCGCCATATGGCTCAGGCACTTACTGCCGGTCAGGTAGAATTTCTGACACTGCTTTATGAGGATGCGCAGACGCAGGATGCTTACGTGGATAATGTAACATTGCCGGCTTATTTACATCCCGGTGATAAGTATAATATTCAGGTGACTGTGGAAAGTAATTATGATACGGATGCGGTGATTCTGTTGTATAACGGAAGTCAGCAGACGGCGGCCAATAATGTGCACTTGAACAAGGGAAGCAATCGCTTTGTTTTTAGCGAGCAGGTCAGTGTGGATGGCGAAGGTAAGGTCATGGAGAATCTGCAGGTGCGTGTGCAGGCACCGGGAGACACCTGTGAGGAAAATGATTTTTACAGTGCCTATTCAGTGATTGAATCTCCGCCCAGAGTGTTGGTAATTACCGGTCAGGGCGTTAGTTCTTCAGAATTTACTTCGGTGCTTCAGGCAGCAGGCTGCGACTACAGTGCGGTGTCCTGTTGGAATGCACCTACCACGATTTTGGAAATGTTAGAGTATAAATCCATTGTGCTGGTGGATGCGTATTTTGACGATTTGCCCCAGGGATTTGTAGATAATATAGAAAGCTATGTAAAGGATTACGGCTGCGGATTTGTATGCTGCGGCGGTGAGGAAAGCTTTGCGCTGGGCGGTTATCGGGATACGGTGCTGGAGACCATTCTTCCGGTAGATATGGAGCGTAGAAATGTAAATGAGGCACCTTCTATGGCCATGGTCATGGTAATTGACCGTTCCGGCAGTATGACCGGTGCGGTAGGACATTCCGGTGCCAGCAATTTAGATATAGCCATCAAGGCGGCTACCGTAGCAGTGGATAATCTGCGGGATGCGGATTATGTGGGTGTAATTACCTTTGATGACGGATTTGACTGGCAGGTGGGAATTACAGAGGCCTCTAACAGAAAAGATATTAAGGACAAGATTGAAGATATTGAAGCCGGCGGCGGAACTACCATTAAACCGGCATTGCAGGAAGCTTGTAAGGAATTGTTAAAGAGTGAGGCATCGGTAAAGCATGTGGTACTTTTGACAGATGGTCAGGGTGAAACCACTAATTACACAGATGTGATTGAGGAATATACTAAAGCAGGAATCACTTTATCCACCGTAGCAGTAGGAGACGGTGCAGATACGGAGCTTTTGGAGAGACTGGCCAATAAGTGTAGCGGAAGATATTATTATTCAGATATTGCCAGTGATATTCCCAAGATTTTCGCCCAGGAGGTATTCTTGGGTGGAGACAGCTACATTCAGACCGGTGAATTCGGCCTGGCAGTACAGGGGGGACATGAGATCACCGGTAATCTGTTCGCAGAGGGCTGGCCTATATTGTACGGTTATGTGGCAGCTTCACCGAAGACTGCTTCCCAGCTTTTGATAGCCTCTGCTTCAGAAGATGATCCGATTCTGACCACCTGGCAGTACGGATTGGGAAGAACCGTAGCCTGGAACAGTGATGTGACCGGAGAATGGACGGGAGCATTTTCGGGCAAAGAGGATTATGTACAGCTTTGGAAGCGAGTGGTGGATTATTCTACCGGTAATGCAGATATCGGTGAAGATAGTGTGGATATTGTAACAGCTGGCGAGGTGACGGAGATTGTTTACCAGACCACGGAATATAACAGCGAAACGGAGATTGTGGCTACCATAATAGATCCGGAGGGCAAACAACAGGATATAAAGCTGTATGCTACCGCACCGGGCAAGTATGAGACACAGCTTCCCACGGAGCAGACGGGCTTGTATCATATGAGCATCCGCCGCATGGAAGGAGAAGAAATCCAAAGCTATATGACCACGGCGGCAGCAGTACAGTTCTCGGATGAATATAAGTTTGATGTAAGCCAGGCCAAGTATCTAAGCTTCGTGGAGCAGTACGGACGACTGATTACACCGGAAGAGGAAATTTGGACCAAGCTTCAGAATGGTACCAGAGAGAAAAAATCCCTGACCAATCTGTTGTTAGGACTGGCTATATGCCTGTTTCTGATAGATGTGGCAGTCAGAAGATTCCAGTATGTTCCGGCTTGGAAAGGCTTGGGAGACCTACGTAAGAAGAAGGAAGAGGATAGCTTAGCAGGTGGTGCAATGGGCGCAGTGGCTGCAGGAAGTACGGGCGAGACGGGAACGGGAGCTAACGGTACCGGACAGGCATCAAACGGTAAGGAGCCGGGAGCGGTGTCTGGCGATGGAAAGTGTGCGGACAAGAAGCAAAAGCCTGTGAAGGAAAAGCCGAAAAAGCAGAAGAAGCCTCAGGAGCAGACTTTGGATACTTCGGCATTGTTAAAGAAGAAGGATGACAGAAATCAGTAAGGTTTATACCGTATTCTGAAATATATTGCTGGAAACATATTTATTATGATATACTAATTATAACAAATAAGGAAGGAGAACCGGATATGTACGAAGCAGTTTTGAATGACAATTTAATAAAGACCGTGAAAACCGAAAGTACTTATCTGGTTCGCGACCTGATGAAGGATGATTTGGTAGAAGTAGTACTTTATGGTTCCTGTGCCCGAGGTGATTATACTGAGGATTCGGATATTGATATTGCACTTTTGACAAAAAGTAATCGTTTGGAGGCAAAAAAGTACAATGAAAAATTGGCGACAATTGCAACAGAACTTGCCATGAAATATTGTGCAATTGTTAACTTCGTCTGTCTTCCTTTTGAGGAATTTGAAGAGAAGAAAGACTGGTATCCGTATTTTAAGAGTATTGCAACAGAGGGAGAAGTTTTGTATGGATAGGGAACAAGGAATGATTTTGGCGAAGATTCGATTAGAAAGAGCCAAGGAATTGTTAGAAGAGTCAAAAGAATTGTTGGAGCGTGAATCTTATAAATCAGCCAATAACAGAGCTTTTTACGCAATAGAGAAAAGTATCAAGGCATTGCTTGCCACGGAAGGAATTGAGGCAACTACGCATAATGGAGCATTAAAGCAGTTTAACATTAATTTTATATACAAGGGTAATGGTGCTTTTGTGCAGGAGGATTACCAAAAGGTGGCTCGCGCGGAGCAAATTCGAAATGCTTCGGATTATGATGATTTTTATCTTGCCAGCAAGGAAGAAGCACGGCAACAGGTAGAAGATGCATATTACATTTTTGAAAAAGTGAACGCATATATTAAGGGATTGAATGAGAAGAACTGTTAGATGTTCTGGTCAGAATCTGTGAAATTCATTGAGAAACTTTTGAAGAAAAGGTTTCTCTTTTTCAGTATAGAAATATGAAGTACAGAATATTAAAATATTCAATTGAAGTAATAGGATTTGATTCACGAAGAGCAATGGTCTGTAATACATGTGCCAGAGATACTATAATCCTGATTATGGGGGAATGAGTAATGAATGCGGAATACTATATTAAGTGTTACCAAGAGGAACAAATGAAGATAGCTAAATTAAATGTTACGTCAGAAAGAGATGGCGTAATAATCACTTTTTTAATGGATGAATATGAGTATGTTAAAAAAGCCGATAATTATTTTGGGACCCTAGTGGAAATAAGAAAAGAACTGGAATTGCGCAATATGAAGTTGCTATGCAAAGGTTGCTGCAGAAATGTATATCCGTCACCTATGTCATTTGATATGTGTGGTGGACTTATTGCTTATACAATGAAAATGGGAGAAGAGGTAAGTAGAGAAGATAAAGTAAATATATTTAACGATTGTACTTTAGAGGAATATGCATCAGTTGATGAACAACTATCTTATTGTAAGGAATGGTATGAACATATTAAAGAATTAAGGTACACGCTGTAGAATGATTTGTTTAAGAGAGTGGTTTTTTAGTGTTAGGGATTAATATGGTATTTGGAAGATTATTTTAAATACGATAAGGGTCTAAAAAAATTTCAAGTATAAAATGGATATGACTAAAGTCAATATGCCAGCTATCCCTCTGGTGGGCAAAATCGACCGTTAGAATGCGTTTTCGCCCAAGATTTCTTGCTAATATCAAAGATAAAGAGCGCTTTTGGGCAAAACCAGATGACACAACTAAAAACTGTACTTGAAAACGAAAAACATTGGGCGATAGGGGATATTTGCATCTAATTTTGCCCAATTGATGTCTATAGCATTTTCACTTCAAGTTACGTGCCATCCTTACTTAAGTTCGTTTCCACTTTCATTAAAACTACTTCCCCACCTTCCTCAAAGATACCCTTGAAGAATCCCCCACCCATATGATATAATTAACCCAAATGGATTATAAGGAGATCCATGCATTTTAATGCAAAATAGGAGGATTTGGAACATGGGATACATGGAGGAATTTAAGTTCTGGTTGGAAGACGAGTACTTCGATGCTGCTACGAAGGCAGAGCTTCAGGAGATTTCAAACAATGAAAAAGAAATCGAAGACCGTTTCTACAGAGAATTAGAATTTGGTACCGGTGGTTTACGTGGTGTCATCGGTGCAGGTACCAATCGTATCAATATTTACACTGTCAGAAAAGCTACCCAAGGTCTGGCAAATTATATTTTAAAGCAGGGCACTCAGGAAAAGGGTGTTGCCATTGCATACGATTCACGTTTTATGTCGCCGGAGTTTGCTGACGAGGCAGCCCTTTGCCTGGCAGCGAACGGAATCAAGTCTTATGTGTTTGATGCACTGAGACCTACACCGGAGCTTTCCTTTGCACTTCGTACTTTGGGATGTACCGCAGGTATCGTTATCACTGCCAGCCACAACCCGCCGGAGTATAACGGATACAAGGTTTACTGGGAAGACGGCGCACAGATTACAGCTCCCAAGGATAAGGAAATTATTACAGAAGTAAAGGCTATCACAGATTATCATACCGTAAAGACCATGGACAAGGATGCTGCAATGGCAGCCGGCTTGTATGTGGTAATCGGTAAGGAAATCGATGATGCTTACATGGTAGAATTAAAGAAGCAGGTTATTCATCCGGAAATCATTGAGGAAGTAGCGGAAGATATTAAGATTGTTTACACACCTCTTTGCGGTACCGGTAATGTGCCTGTAAGAAGAGTTCTTAAGGAGCTTGGCTTCAAGAATGTTTATGTAGTACCGGAGCAGGAGAATCCTGACCCGAAGTTTACTACTTTGGAATATCCGAACCCGGAAGACCCGAAAGCATTTACCTATGCTTTGGCTCTGGCAAAGGAAAAGGATGCAGATATTATTCTGGCAACTGACCCGGATGCAGACCGTCTCGGTGTATATGCTAAGGATGCTAAAACCGGCGAATATGTAGCATTTACCGGTAACATGTCAGGTATGCTTATTGCAGAATATCTGTTAAGTGAAAAGACAAAGACGAACACCATGCCGGAGAACCCTGCTATGGTTTCTACAATTGTTACTACCAACATGACCTTCCCTATTACTGCTAAGTATGGTGTGAAGTTAATTGAGGTATTAACAGGCTTTAAGTTTATCGGTGAGCAGATTAAGTTCTTTGAACAGTCAGGCTCTAACAATTATGTATTCGGTCTGGAAGAAAGCTATGGCTGTCTGGCCGGTACTCATGCAAGAGATAAGGATGCTATCGTAGCAGTTATGTGCTTGTGTGAAGTAGCAGCTTACTGCAAGAAGAATAACAAGACTCTTTGGGATATGATGCTTGAAATGTATGAAGCATATGGTTATTTCAAGGAGAGCCAGTATACCATTACCTTAAAGGGTATTGACGGTTCTAAGCAGATTGCAGCTATTATGGATAAGTTCCGTCAGAATCCGCCTAAGGCAATCGGCGATGCGAAGGTATTGAAGTTCAGAGATTATCAGGAAGACAGAATCGTGGACATGGAGACAGGTGCAGAGACCACTACAGGTCTGCCTAAGTCTAATGTTCTTTACTTTGAGCTTCCGAATAACTGCTGGTGTTGTGCAAGACCTTCCGGAACCGAGCCTAAGATTAAGTTCTACATGGGCGTGGTTGGAAACAGCTTAGATGATGCAGATAAGAAGCTGGTACAGTTAACAGAAGACTTGAAGGCATTGATTTAGGATGGTAAGGCCGGCTTTGAGCCCGGTTAGAAAATAAGCATATTACAAGCCGCTCGTAAAGGGCGGCTTGTTAAACATTAAAAAGCGGTACCGGGGGTGCTGCAGAAAGGACGTGCTGTCATATGGGGAAATTAAATAAAGACAATTTCAAGAAGACCATATATTATCTGCAAAAAAATGGTTTGAAGAATACACTGTATGCAGTACGGGAAAGATTGCAGAAAAAGGAAACCGATGATTACACCTATGTTCCGGTTCCGGAAGAAACACTTACAAGGCAACGTGAAACGGTATGGGAGAATCCGGTAACGTTTAGTATTGTGGTGCCTGTCTACCACACGCCGGAAGAATATTTCCGGGAAATGGTGGATTCGGTACTATTACAGACCTATCCTTATTTTGAATTGATTTTGGTGGATGCGGGGGCGCAAGTGACAGCCGGGACAAAGGCGCAGGCCGGCGAAAACGGGGCGCAGGCGCACGAAGAAAACCAAGTTCCGAGGTTTTTGGAAGCCTACGGAGAAGAAAAGCGAATTCGTTATCTGCCACTGGAAAAAAATATTGGAATTGCAGAAAATACCAATGTGGGAATAGAAGCAGCTACGGGAGATTATATTGCACTTTTGGATCATGATGATTTTTTGACTCCGGATGCGCTGTATGAAATGGCTAAGCGCTTGGAAGCAGAGCGTATGCAGGGCAACGAACTTCAGATGATTTATACGGACGAGGACAAGTGCAACAGCGACGCAAGCAAATTCTATGAGCCACATTTTAAATTAGATTTTAATTTGGATTTATTGTTAACGAATAACTATATTTGTCATTTTACGGCAGTGAAAGCTGAATTAATGAAGGAATTTAAGCTGCGCGGAGAATATAACGGAGCCCAGGATTTTGATTTGGTGCTTCGGGTGGCGGCGCGTTTATATGAGGAACCTGAAAAGATAGCCCATATTCCAAAGGTACTGTACCATTGGCGTTGTCACGAGGCATCCACGGCAGCAAATCCTGCCAGCAAGCGTTACGCCTATGAGGCAGGGAAACGGGCGGTAGAAGCTTTTATTAAGGAAAAAGGCTGGAATGCGAAGGTGGTACATCTAAAGCATCTGGGCTTTTACCGTGTGGAGTATGAAGATGATATATTTACCATCAGGCCCGAAGTGGGTGCGGTAGGTGGTCGTATTTTAGATAAAAGTAAGAAGCTGTGCGGTGGCATGATGTCTGAAACTGGTGAAGTGTTTGCCATGGGACTTGCGGATGGATTTAGCGGATATGTAAACCGTGCGGCATTAGTGCAACAGGCGCAAGCGCTGGACTTAAGACTGTTTCGTTTAAATCCGGCGTGTAAAGAGTTGTTTGAAGAAACACTGAAAATTTCCTACACTGTTATAGAGAATGGAAAGTGTGATCAGTTTGACTGGCAGACCATAGATGAAAAAGAGAAAAAGCTCCTTAGTTTGAAAATCAGTGAAGCGCTGCGCAGTCAGGGATATAAGCTGTTATGGGACCCACAATGGTCGGAAAGGTAAGTATTTATGCAGGAAAAGAAGGTAACCATAGTTATCCCAAATTACAATGGAATAAAGTACATCCGGGGATGCATGGATTCCTTGCGCAGAGAGAAAGAAGCCGGTGATAGCTTCGATATTGTGGTGGTGGACAATGCATCCAAAGATGGCAGTTTAGAAGTACTTAGGCAGGAATATCCGGAAGCACAGATAATCGCACTGGATAGTAATACCGGATTCTGTCATGCAGTAAATGTGGGAATCAAAGCGGCAAAAACTCCTTATGTGATTTTGTTAAATAATGATACGGTAGTTAAGCCGGGGTATGTAAATGCCCTGACAGAAGCCATAGAAAAGAATGAGAAGATTTTCTCGGTAAGTCCCATGATGTTGTCCATGCAGGATGAAAATATTATTGATGATGCAGGGGATGGATATTGTCTGTTTGGATGGACCTATGCCAGAGGAAAAGGAAAGCCGGCAGAAAAATATGAAAAGGCGGTAGATATTTTTGCGGCCTGTGGAGGAGCTTCCATATATCGAAAGAGTGTATTTGAAGAAATTGGCTATTTTGACGAGTTGCATTTTGCATATTTAGAGGATATTGATGTAGGGTATCGTGCAAGAATCTACGGATATCGTAATGTTTATGAACCTTCGGCAAAGGTATTGCATGCAGGCAGTGCCACCAGCGGTTCCAGATACAACGAATTTAAAACAAAGCTTTCTTCAGCAAATAATGCGTATATAATAGGGAAGAATATGCCACTGTTACAATTGTTGTTTAATTTACCGTTTTTGGTGATTGGTTTTTTAATCAAAGCATTCTTTTTTTCTTTGAAGAAAATGGGTATATTATATGTAAGAAGCTACTTTAGCGGAATTGCCAGATGTTTCAGTAAAGAAGGAAGAAAACATAAGGTTTCTTTTCAGATGAAACATTTTCTTAATTATTTTAAGATACAAATTTCCCTAATTTTAGGCATTTTTCGAATCTTAATAAAATATTAAGTTGTCAACTTTGTAATAATATTGTAAAATATGATAAGATGCAAAGATACAGGTGGCGTTTATGATAAAAGATAACCAGAAGGTCTTTAATAGAATGCATGTATTAATGGACGTTATGATTACGGCCATTTCTTACGCATTAGCATATGTTCTGAAATTTTATGTCCTTGACGCTGAAGAAGTAGGAGTCGGTGTACTTCCGATAAAGGACTATTTTGGTGTGCTCATTTTTTTACTGCCTGTGTATGTACTTTTGTATTATGCCTGTAATGTTTATGGTTCGAAACGTACGGGAAAGCAACGACGGGAAATAGGAGCAATTATTCAGGCGAATACCATTGGTATGGCCATTTATATCGTAGTCCTGTACTTATTTGTTCGTGAAATTCACTATTCACGTTCCATGATGGCAATGTTTTATATTTTAAATATTGTTATCACAACTTTTTCACGAATTATCTTAAGGAAAGTCTTGCGTTCCATGCGCAGTAGGGGTTATAATCTTAAACATGTGCTGGTGGTAGGATACTCCCGTGCGGCGGAAAGTTACATTGACAGATTGCAGTGGAATGCACAGTGGGGATATACGGTATGTGGCATACTGGATGATACCGTCCCGGTAGGAACTCTTTACAAGGGAGTGAAGGTGTTAGGTGATATTGATCGCCTTACAGAAACCATTCAGGCAAATAAGCTGGACGAAATTGCCATAGCTTTGTCTCTGAAGGATTATGACAGATTGGAAGAGATTGTATCTATTTGTGAGAAGTCCGGTGTGCATACTAAATTTATACCGGATTATAATAGTCTTATACCAAGCAGACCGTATACGGAAGATTTAATGGGACTTCCGGTAATCAATATACGATATGTACCGCTTTCGAATACAGGTAATATGGTAATCAAGCGTGCCATGGATATAGTAGGTTCTTTGTTTGGAATACTGATTACTTCGCCTATATTATTGGTAGTAGCGGTATTGGTAAAGCTTACCAGTCCCGGACCGGTGATTTTCAAGCAGGAAAGAATCGGTATGCAGGGAGAACCCTTCTATATGTATAAGTTTCGCAGTATGCAACAGCAGACGGAAGCAGATGAGCGAAATGGCTGGACAGTAAAAAATGATCCCAGAGTGACACCCATCGGTAAATTTATTCGAAAGACAAGTTTGGATGAATTACCACAGCTGTTCAATATTTTAATGGGTGATATGAGTCTGGTAGGTCCCAGACCGGAACGCCCGCAGTTTGTGGATAAGTTTAAAGAAGAGATTCCCAGATATATGATTAAGCATCAGGTCAGACCGGGCTTGACAGGATGGGCGCAGGTCAATGGTTATCGCGGAGATACTTCGATTAAAAAAAGAATCGAATACGATTTGTATTATATTGAAAATTGGACCTTTGGGTTTGATATAAAAATTATTATCCTGACGTTCTTTACAGGATTTATAAACAAAAACGCATATTAATTTAAGTAACAAGGAGAGGTAACAATGGCAACAAATGCAAACAATGCCAGTGGAAGAAATACAAACAGAAAAACAACTGGTAAGAAAAAAAGCAATCAGAATCTTAAAATTGTAATTTTTATTATTGAAGTATTAATTATTATTGCGATGCTGGTAGTAGTTTGGAAGGTGTGGGATACCACCACTTCCGAAGGTCCTAAAACCGTAGATCAGGAATCTATGAACATTCAGATTAACCCGGGACTGACGCAACAGCAGCCGGTTGTTGAAGGGGACGGTGTAAATGTGACTCCCGGTGAAGTGGTAGAAAATGTACCTGCACCTAAGGTGTTGGATTATTGGAACATTGCATTGTTTGGTTTGGATGCGATTAATGACAGCCAGTTATATAAGGGCAGCCGAAGCGATAGTATTATGATTGCATCTATCGATAAGAAAACCGGAGACATTAAGTTGGTATCTGTTTACCGTGATACTTATATGAATGTCGGAAACGATAAATATACTAAGTGTAATGCAGCTTACTCAAAGGGTGGCGCAGAACAGGCAATTAATATGTTGAACATGAACCTTGACTTAAATATTACTGATTTCGTTGCAGTAGGTTATCCTGCATTGATTGATTGTATTAATGAGTTGGGCGGTGTTTGGATTAACATTGACAAGGAAGAGTTAAAGCACATTAACAATTATCAGCAGAGTATTATCAGAGATATTGATGGTATTTCAGAGAAGGATTATGTGAAAGTAACAGAAACCGGATATCAGTTATTGAACGGTTTACAGGCATCTGCATACTGCCGTATTCGTCAGACCACAGGAGATGACTTCAAGCGTGCAGAACGCCAGCGTGAAGTCATCAAGGCTATGGTAGAACAGGCACAGAGTGCTGACTTAGATACCCTTTTGGATATTGTTAAGGTGGTAGCACCTAATGTATACACCACATTCAGTACTTCAGACACCAACGAAATGACAGAGTTGTTAAAGAATATCAACAATTACAGAATTGTGGATGAAGGCGGTTTCCCTCAGGAGGATTTACGTACAACTGCTAATATCGGTGGAGACGGTAGCTGTGTTATTCCTCTGGATTTGGAACAGAACGTAGTTTGGTTACATGAGTTCCTGTTTGATGAGGAAGATTATAAGGTTACCGAAGAAGTAAAAGAATGTAGTGAGATGGTAGAATCTAAAACATCAAAATATATAAATAAAGTATCAAATTAACGGATATAGAAAGGGAGCTTATGGCTCCCTTTTAATCTATAGGTGATTGGGAGTTGTGGGAGAATGAAGGTCGATGTAATTATTCCGGTATATATGCCGGACCGGTCCTTTTTTGAATTAATTGAAAAGCTTGAGACGCAAAGTGTGCCTGTTAATCAAATTATTATCATGAATACGGAAGAGAAGTATTTTGATAAGCTGGCATATGAAAACAGATTTTTTGAGAAATATCTCAATATAAAAACACAACATCTTTCCAAAAAGGAATTTGATCACGGAATGACCCGAAGAAAAGGAGTACTTAAGTCAGATGCGGATGTTTTTGTGATGATGACGCAGGATGCTATGCCTGAGGATAACATGCTGATAGAACATCTGCTGAAAGCATTGGAGCAGGAAAATGTTGTGTGTGCATATGCAAGACAGCTTCCCAGAGAGGATTGTAGTGAAGCAGAGAAATATATGCGCTTTTTTAATTATCCGCCGGAGTCACGTGTGAAATCTATTGCGGACTTAAATGAATTAGGAATTAAGACATTCTTTTGTTCAAATGTGTGCTGTGCATACAAAAGAGAGATATATGATAAAGTGGGTGGATTTGTCAAACAGGCCATCTTCAATGAGGACATGCTTTATGCGGCAAAGGTACTGAAGGAAGGGTACAAAATTGCCTATGTGGCAGAAGCAAGAGTAATTCATTCCCATAACTATACCTGTAAACAGCAATTTCAGCGTAATTTTGATTTGGGTGTATCTCAGGCAGATCATCCGGAGGTGTTTGCGGAGGTTCCTTCAGAGGGAGAAGGTATCCGAAGTGTGAAGAAGACTATAAAGCATTTACAGAAGACAGGTAATAATAGTAAAATACCTTATGTAATTATGCAAAGTGCCTGTAAGTACATAGGGTACCGTTTGGGAAAAGGATATCAGCATTTACCGCGCAAGCTTGTCATGAAATGCACGTCGAACAAGGAATACTGGACCCATGCGCAAAGAAAGAATGATGTGAAAAACATTGATGTTACCAAAGGATATGGTAAATCGGAGGCGGAATCCGGGAAAAAATAAAAGGATGAAACGATGACAAAAAAGGAAAGAATCAATTATTTGGATATGGCTAGGGGAATTGGCATAATCTTGGTTGTTATAGGTCATATTTCCTATGTGGCGGAGCCAATCAGAAATTATGTTACGGCCTTTCATATGCCACTGTTTTTTCTGATATCCGGGATACTTATCCAGTATAAGGGTGAAGAGAAAGCAGCGTTTTCAGTGACTTTCAGAAAAAAAGTGAAAAGCCTGATGTTGCCGTACCTGATATTTAGTGTTTTATATTTTTTTATTGAAAGTGTCCGACTGATTATTCGTGATTTGGATGAATGGAATGTTGTATTCAGGCAGGTTTGGCAGTCATTTTGTTTGCAGGGCGTGTCTGCCTTGTGGTTTTTGCCGGCGCTGTTTTTCGGTGAAGTGATTTTTGTGTGGATTCGTAAGCATTTCGGACATATCTTTACAGCTATTTGTCTGTTGCTTTTTGTAGGAATAGCGTATTTTGCCGATGGGTATGCATCTGGCTTTTTTGAGACTCACATAAGTTTGGGATATAGTCTGTTGGAAGATTTTGTATCTATGATTATCAGAAGTATCTTTTGTGTGGGTCTGGTAGGTTTTGGATATTATTTGAGTAAACTTTTTATAAACAGGAAAATCACAGTATTGTTAGAAGCCGTGAGCAGTGTGCTTCTTTTTGTGTTGTTGGGTGTTTTGGTAAAATACAATGCACCGGTGGATTTGCGTACCATGGAGTTGGGGAATCCGGTTCTGTTCTTAGCCGGTGGAATTATAGGTTCAGCAGGAGTTATATTAATGTGCCGTGTGATTTCCGGTATATCACTCCGACCATTGCATAGTGTATTGGAATATTTTGGGCGCAATTCTTTATGGATTATGGCAACCCATATTGAATTTCGTGTTTTATATCTGGCGATTTTACTGGCCACTTTTTTGAATTCTATATTTGACAATAATGCTTTGTTTTGTTTTTTTATTGTTCTATTTGTTTTTTTGATGGAAATTGTGGTGATAGAAATCATAAATCGAATTTTACGTTTTCTTAATAAAAAGAGTAAAATTTCATAAGTGTTTCATTTTTTATTCACAAATTCAACACAATTACTTATTATACTTAAGTCGTAAACAGATAACAAAAAGATGTGACTATGTAATAAGGAGGATGCTATGTACGAACAGAATAACAATATAGAGAATTATTCATGGGAGGAACCTAAGCAAGTACAGGAACCCAAGAAAGAAAAAAAAGGTATGGGAATTTGGCGCAAGATAGTAGTTGCTGCCTGCTGTGGATTATGCTTTGGTTTATTTGGCGGATTAGGGCTATATGCTGTAGAAGAAGTAACAGAGTATGCCAGAGAAAACAGTGAGGTATACGAAAGTATCGGCAGTGAAGACGAAAAGAAGCCGGAAGTGAAGGAAGAAAAAGAGCAAAAGGGAGATATAGAAGACAAAGAAACCATTCCTGTAGCAAGTACCGGGCAGGTTTCCGTGGTGACTTCTGATTATTCTGCTATTGTAGAGGAAGTAATGCCTGCAATGGTTTCCATTCTGAATACTACGATAACGGAAACTCAGTATTGGGGACAAGTTTTTGAGGAAGAGGAACAGTATAGCGGTTCCGGAATTATTATTGCAGAAAATGATAAGGAACTTTTGATAGCGACCAATCACCATGTGGTGGCCGGAGCTACAAAATTGGAAGTTAATTTTATCGATGGTAAGATTGTTGAAGCACAAATAAAAGGTACGGATGCGGATATGGATTTGGCAGTGATTGCAATCCCGCTGGATTCGTTAGAGAAGGAAACCAGACAGCTTATCGCGATTGCAAAGATGGGTGACAGCGATGCCTTGAAGTTGGGAGAACCGGTAATTGCAATCGGTAATGCTTTGGGATATGGACAGTCAGTTACAGGTGGTTATATAAGTGCCTTAAATCGTGAAATTACTATGTCCGATGGTTCAACAGGTACTTTTATTCAGACAGATGCGGCAATTAATCCGGGCAATTCCGGAGGGGCCTTGTTAAATGTAAATGGTGAAGTGATTGGTATCAATTCCAGCAAAATCGGCGGAGAATATGTGGAAGGAATGGGTTATGCAATTCCTATTACTGCAGCAGAACCGATTATCGGAGATTTGATGAATAAGGAAACCCGTTATAAGGTGGATGAAGTCGGTTACATGGGTACCACATTGATGACTATTACAGACGAGCAGGCATATATGTATAATTTCCCTCAGGGAATATTTGTCAGAGAAGTGGAAGAAGGTTCCCCGGCAGAAAATGCGGGAGTATTACCGGGAGATATTATTGTTAATTTTGATGGTGAGAAAGTGACCAGTTATGATGATTTAGTGGAGATTATGCAATATTACGGACCGGGCAGTGAAGCAACCTTGACCGTAATGCGTGCGTCTCAGGGACAGTATGAAAAGGTCGAATTACAAATCACCTTGGGAAAAAGACCGGTTGAGGAATAAAAAGATTCCTGTGTAAAAGAGTGTTTTATGAGGATTTGGGAGGAAGAAATGACAGATTTTTATGACGATGAGAATGATGTGTTAATAGAGGATGCGTCGGACGACTCCGTGCAGGAAACGTCTGATGCTGCGCAGACAAAGGACGAGGAAAAGAGTGAGTATGAGGACGTCTGTTTTGTGTGTCGCAGACCGGAAAGCAAAGCGGGCAAGATGTTTAAGCTCCCCAATAATATTTGTGTGTGCAACGATTGTATGCACAAGACCATGGAAACGGTTAGCCAGTTTGACTATCAGGGAATGTTAAATGATCCAAGCTTTCAGAAGGATCTGGATCAACTGATGAAGGGTGGCGGTATGCCCAATATCCGTTTTGTGAATATGGCGGACTTACAGGGAAGCGGCGGTATTCCGAACAAGCAGAAATTGAAGAAGAAAAAGAAAGCAGAAGAAGGAAAGCCGGTATTGAATATTCGTGATATTCCGGCGCCTCATAAAATCAAGGCAAGTCTGGATGAATATGTAGTAGGTCAGGAACATGCGAAAAAGGTGATTTCTGTAGCAGTTTACAATCACTATAAGCGTGTGGCTACCGGAACTATGGATGAAATTGAAATCGAAAAGTCCAATATGTTAATGATTGGACCTACCGGTAGCGGAAAGACTTACCTGGTAAAGACTCTGGCGCGACTTTTGGATGTGCCCCTTGCCATTGCAGATGCTACTTCCTTAACAGAAGCAGGTTACATCGGTGATGATATAGAAAGTGTAGTTTCCAAGCTTTTGGCAGCAGCAGATAACGATGTGGAAAAGGCAGAGAGAGGTATCATTTTTATCGATGAAATTGACAAGATTGCCAAGAAGAAAAACACCAACTCCCGTGATGTCAGCGGTGAAAGTGTACAGCAGGGTATGCTTAAGCTGTTAGAGGGAGCTGAGGTAGAAGTGCCTGTAGGTGCCAATAGTAAAAATGCCATGGTTCCGCTGGCAACCGTAAACACCAAGAATATTCTTTTTATTTGCGGGGGAGCATTCCCGGATTTGGAGGATATTATTAAGGAACGTCTGACCAAGACGGCGTCCATTGGTTTTAATGCGACGTTGAAGGATGCCTTTGACAAGGAGAAGAATATTTTGTCTAAGGTAACTGTAGAGGACTTGCGTAAGTTTGGTATGATTCCGGAGTTTTTGGGACGTTTGCCGGTAATTTATACTTTGGAAGGTCTCTCTAAGGAAATGATGGTAAAGATTTTGAAGGAGCCAAAGAATGCTATTTTGAAACAATACCAGAAGCTTCTTGAACTGGATGAGGTTAAGCTGGAATTCAATGATGAGGCCTTGGAAGCAATTGCGGATAAGGCCATGGAAAAGGATACCGGAGCCAGAGCATTACGTTCTATTATTGAAGAATTTATGCTGGATATTATGTATGAAATTCCCAAGGATGATAATATTGGTCGTGTAACTATTACCAAGGAATATATCGAAGGGACCGGCGGTCCGGTGATTGATATTCGCAGCAATCTATTAACCGGAAAAACAGAGGAATTAAAGGAAGTGACGCAGTAGAGATGGCAGATTACATTACTACCTATAGTGGAGTGCATATGGAACCGGTTCAACCGGAAGCAGATAAAATTCATATAGGTGATATTGCCCATGCACTATCTTTATTATGCAGAGGAAATGGACATGTGAAGACTTTTTTCTCTGTAGGGCAGCACTGTGTGCGCTGTGCTTTGGAGGCGGAAGCCAGAGGGTATACAAGACGAGTGGTCCTAGCTTGTTTGTTACATGATGCATCCGAAGCCTATATGTCGGATATAACCAGACCGTTAAAGAAGTTTTTGCCCCAATATAAAATTTATGAACAGCAGTTGTTGAAAGTGATTTATGAGAAATATCTGGGTACGCCCCTGACACCGGAAGAAGAAAAGCTGGTAAAGGAAATCGATGATGATTTGTTGTATTTTGATATGCTACATTTATTGGGGGAGCACATGAGGGATGAGGCTCCGGATATGAAGACAAGCTTTAACTATGAGTTTGTACCCTTTGAAGAGGTGGAGACAGAGTATCTGGCACTTTTTGAGAAATATAAAATAGTATAAGAGTAAAAGAAAGAACGGTGGTTCCAAATGGATTCACCGTTCTATTATATTTAAGTATTGGATAGGAGATACGCTGGCTTATTCTACCACATAACGCATAACATCCTCAAAAATTACCCGATAGCCTTCCGGTTTAATATGCATACCTTCAATGGTATATTCAGCCTTTAAACGTCCCAATTCGTCAGTAAGAGGAGCGTTGACATTAATGAAACGTTGATTATGTTTTGCTGCTAATGCGGCAACCATTTCATTCGCTTTATTTATCTTTTCGTTGGTGCGAATCAGCAGACAGGGTTTCATTTCTTCTGTTGCAGCCTCATAATTAATGGGGTAATAAGCCATCATATAGATGATTACGCCGGGAAGCTGTTGCTCAATTTGGGTAATAATTTTGTCATAGTTACTCATCACTTCTTCCAGAGAAACATTACCGTCGCTTAAGTCATTGGTGCCGATGTTAATAAAAACCTTGCGTGGCTTGAACTCAAACACGCAAGCGTCCAAAATGGGTAACAGGTCAGTGGTACGATACCCGCCTACACCACGATTGTATATAATAGGGGCATTTGGTCCTAATTCTTTGACCCATTTATGGATAGGGAACATCTCCATAAGAGAAGAACCCGTAAAAACGATTTGCCCTTTGAAGGCTTCTGTATTCCAAACATGAAAATCCCGCACCATTTGTTCTTTTTCTAAACGCCAAGCTTCTTTTGCCATAGAAATATCCTCCTTTATAAATAACTTTACCATAAATATTGAATAATGAAAACCCACATGGGAATCGTTACCAGAGATAAGATAGTAGATAAAACTACTGTTTGTACAGCATAAATATAATTTTTCCCATGAAGTTGAGCATATACAGCGACATTAGAACCAACAGGGCAAGCGATAGCTAAAAAGAGACTTAGTTTTATCTCAAAGAAGTTGCCCGGTATAGCACTAAGTAGTAACAAGCATACCGCTGGTGTGAAGATTAAGCGGACAAAGGAAATTATGTAAAAATTTGCTTTAGTAAACATCTCTCTTATATTAGCCTTGGCCAGATATATTCCGGATACAATCATTGCCAAAGGAGTGTTTAAATTAGCGGAAGAATTAATTATAGTACCGATTGCAGAAGGGATGGGTGGTTGAACAAGGAATATTAAGAGACCAATCATAAAGCTAATAAAAAAAGGTGATTTAATTATTTTTTTCAGGTCAACAATAATCGGTTCGTTTTTTAAAACAGATACACCATAGGTCCATTGTAAGATATTCAAACATGCAATAAAAGGAGCTACATAGAAAATGCTACTTTCTCCCAAGACTGCTGCAATAAGTGGTATGCCGAAAAAACCTGGATTGGAAAAGCTTGCAGCAAAGTTATCAATAGGATTTTTAGGGAAAAATATTTTTGCCACAACTAAGGAAATGCCCAAGCCCAGTACAGAAAAAAGAATGCTAATTATTAAGCCGTAAACTCTTTCTGCACTTTGTTCTACCCAAAATCCATTTAGGATAACACAGGGTAAGACTAAGTGAATCAATAAACTTGCGAGACACTCACTCCCAGCCTCTGTAATTATCTTTTTGTGAAAAAGAATTACACCAATTATCATAAATGAAAACATAATAAATAGTTTATTTATTAAAAGAATCAAAATTTCCATGTCGTAACCTCTCTAGGTGTCAATCGTAGCAGAAAAACACTTTATTATCCAATACTTCTATGCTAATATATATATAAGTTAATACTTATAAAAGGCAAAGTTGGGGAGAATGATATTATGGATGATTTGAAGATAAAATATTTTAAAACGGTAGCACATACATTGAATATTTCTCAGGCAGCAAAGTCTTTATATATATCCCAGTCATCTTTGAGCCAAACAATTAGTCATTTGGAGAAGGAGTTGGGGTATCAGCTTTTTGAACGTAATGGAAGGCGTATCAGTTTAAATGAGAATGGGAGAATATTCCTTGAATTCGTAAATGAAGTGGAACAGGAATATAAAAATATGCTTACACATCTGGCAGAGGTAAATTCTCAATATGTATATACAGTAAAAATACAGGTGCAATGTGCATCTCTCTACCTTCCGCCGCTTATAGAGTATTTAAAGATACAACTTCCGGAGGTCCTATTTTTGATTTCTCAATGGAATCATGATATTCCGTTTGAAGGAGGTGAAGATATTTGCATTTGTGCTTCGACAGAATTGTTGAATGATAATACCAGCGAGTTATTGTTAAAGGAGAATATTCTGTTAGCGTTACCGCAAGGACACCCGTTGCTTTTGAAAAGGGATATATATTTAGAAGATTTAACGAATGAAAAGTTTATTAGTTTAAATGACTCCTGGTTTTTGGAAAAAACGATTAAGGAAGAGTGTGTGGCCAGGTCGGTTCAGCTTACAACTGCCATACAAGTGGATAATCCGGATATTTTGAGACGTTTGCTTTGTATGAATCTGGGTTTAGCATTTATTCCTGAAAAAACCTGGGGAAGTGAGTTCGCGAAAGGAACCATTGAACTTCGTCAGGTTAAGGATTTCGCTATAAACAGGTACGTTTATTTAAAGTGGAAAAAGGGGTATTTGTCCCAAAATGTACAGAAGAGTATTGGTTTTATGAAAAAATTCTTTAAAAATTGAAAAATACATAAATATGTATTGACAAATCCATGAAAAGTGATAATATAAACATATGAGCAATGATTCATATGAAAAGATGATTGCAGGCATTTGTAAAAAGAAATATAGAAAAGTATAAATGGGAAAGGATGAAGTATTATGCAGAAGAAATATAAAATTGAAGTGGATTGCGCAAACTGTGCATTGAAGATGGAGGAAGTGGCTGGGAAGGTGGCCGGTGTGGCAAATGCAACCGTGAGCTTTATGACACAGAAGATGAATGTAGAGTTTGAAGAAGGCGCAGATGATAAGGCTGTTATGAAAGAAGTATTGAAGGCTTGTAAGAAGGTAGAGTCTGACTGTGAAATTTATTTATAGAGAGTAGGGAAATGCCGGTAAGTATTATACTTGCCGGCATAGAATTTTGAAATAGAAGTACGAGAGGTAGAGGTTATGACGAAGAAGCAGAAGAAAGTATTATATCGGATTATCGTTTCGGCTATATTAATTATTGTGTTACAGTTTCTGCCCTTAGAAGGTTGGCTGCGTGCGATTGCCTATATGGTACCTTATTTGGTTATTGGCTATGATATTCTTCGTAAGGCGGCTTTGGGGATCTTACATGGCGAGGTCTTTGACGAGAATTTTCTGATGGCAGTAGCAACCGTAGGAGCTATTCTTTTAGGAGAATACACAGAAGGTACGGCAGTTATGCTGTTTTACCAGATTGGAGAGTTGTTCCAAAGCTATGCTGTAGGAAAAAGCCGTAAGAATATTGTGGGGCTTATGGATATCCGACCGGATTATGCGAACATAGAAGATGCGGAAGGAGGCCTTACGCAGGTGGACCCGGAGGATGTATCCATTGGTAGTGTCATTGTGGTAAAACCCGGTGAAAAGATACCTATTGACGGACGGATTATAGAAGGAACGTCCGGTTTAAATACCAGTGCCCTGACGGGAGAGAGTATCCCCAGAGAGGTCGGTGTGGGTGATGAGGTAATCAGCGGTTGTGTAAATCTTTCCGGTTTGCTTAAAGTAGAAACCACAAAAGAGTTCGAAGAGTCTACAGTTTCCAAGATATTGGAACTGGTGGAGAATTCCAGCATGCACAAATCCAAATCGGAGAATTTTATTACTAAATTTGCACGCTTTTATACGCCGGCAGTTTGTTATGCGGCGGTGGCTCTGGCGGTATTGCCATCTTTATGCAATATATTATTTTTAGGGAATCCTGCAAACTGGAGTCAGTGGATTATTCGGGCGTTAACCTTCCTGGTAATCAGCTGTCCCTGTGCGTTGGTGATTTCCATACCACTAAGCTTTTTTGGAGGAATCGGAGGCGCATCCTCCTGCGGTATCTTAATCAAAGGTTCTAATTACATGGAAACCCTTGCAAAGACAGATTATGTGGTGTTTGACAAAACCGGTACATTGACAAAAGGGGTTTTTGAAGTGGTTAAGGTTTGTCCGGTAGAGGGTGCGGTTTCATCAGAAGAATTGGTGCAGCTGGCTGCAGGAGCAGAAAGCTTTTCTACACATCCTATTGCAGAAAGTCTGGTACGTGCATGGAAAGATATGGAAGCTGCCAAAGAAGGTAAGGTTTTATCGCTAGCTGTTTCCCGGGTAGAAGAAATCAGTGGTCATGGTGTAAAGGCTGTAGTAAATGAACGTCAAGTAGCCGCAGGTAATAAAAAGCTGATAAAGAAGCTGGAAGAAGAAGGCTTGATTTCGGTAGGCACAGGCGGTTTGGAAGCAGAAATGTTGGAAGCTGCAGAAAAAGAGGAAGGCAGTATAGTCCATGTGGCAGTGGACAGCGTTTATGCCGGATATATAGTAATAGCGGATACCTTGAAGGAACAGTCCGGGGCAGCTATACAGAAACTAAAGAGGGCCGGTGCAAAGAAGTTAGTTATGTTAACCGGTGATGTAAAAGCAGTGGCAGAAAGTGTGGCATCCCGGTTGGGAGGCTTAGATGAAGTGAGAAGTGAATTGCTGCCTGCACAAAAGGTGGAACAGGTAGAGCTTCTTTTACAGGAGAAACAACGGGGAAGAGCTTTGGTATTTGTGGGGGATGGTATCAATGACGCCCCGGTGCTTTCCAGAGCGGATGTGGGAATTGCCATGGGAGCCATGGGCTGTGACGCGGCTATCGAGGCGGCAGATGTGGTTTTAATGGATGATAACCCGGAAAAAATTGCCTTAGCAATTCAAATATCCCGTAAGTGCCTGAGAATTGTGTATCAAAACATAGTTTTTGCACTGGGAGTCAAAGGATTGTGTCTGATTTTGGGCGCGTTGGGAATTGCTAATATGTGGCTGGCTATTTTTGCAGATGTAGGCGTTATGGTTCTGGCGGTGTTAAATGCAATCCGTTGTTTAAAAGTTAATAAATAAAGCAGATATAAAAGTCACTATCATGTGCATAACATGGTAGTGGCTTTTTTGTGCCATTTAGGATAGGTGCAGTGGAAAAGTATAGGTGTAAAACCGATATTCTAAGGGAGGAAAGGATGGATTGTAAAGAAAAAATACTTTCTAATGATTATGCGGACGGTGTGGCAGATTTTCCGGTGGAACGGGTGATTGGGGAAAGTGATGATGTTTGTTATATCAAATTGGATGATAGGTATTATGCCGTGTACCAGAATCGTTTGTATTCTCCACAGCTTTTGGGAAGTGCTAACCAGTACCCATATGTTCCGAAGGTGTATGGACTGATGCAAACAGGGGGTGGAGGAATACAATCAAATAATATTTTTGACCCGGGTGTGCTAATAGACAGCGGAATAAGACAGTTGCAAGGACCTCCGCTTTATTTGAAAGGAAACGGTGTGATTTTGGCAATTATTGATACCGGTATAGAGTACAATCAACCGGCATTTTTAAATGCAGACGGAAGCAGCAGGATTTTGGCTATTTGGGATCAGACGGTACAAACGGGAAATCCGCCTCAGGGATTGTTATTCGGTACAGAATATACCAGGGAAGAAATTAACCGGGCGCTAGCGTCTGAAAATCCTACAGAAATCGTAGAAACAAACGATCCGTTGCGACATGGTACCATTATGGCCGGGATAGCGGCGGGAAGTATTGTAAATGGCGGAAGTACTTATATTGGTGCGGCACCGGAAGCAGATATTGTAGTTGTGAAGCTAAAGGAATGTAAGCCCTATTTAAGAGAGTTTTATTTTCTTCCGGAAGGAGTGGCAGCCTATGAAGAGAATGATATTATGCTGGGGGTGAGTTATGTAAATCGATTTGCTGTGGAATTTCAGAAGCCGGTAGTAATTTGTCTGGGAATAGGAACTAATATGGGAGACCATGCCGGCAATTCCTTTTTGGGGAAATATTTAAATCGTATTGCGCTTTCAAGAAGCAGGGCAGTGGTGGTGTGCGGAGGAAATGAGGGAAACGCACAGCATCATTTTAATTGGGAATTTACGAGAGGGGATGAAAGAGAAGCATATCGTGATGTAGAAGTACGTGTGGGAGAAGGGGAGAGAGGCTTTTTGTTAGAGTTTTGGGGAAGCCTGCCGGATATCTTTAATATTAGCATCCGTTCCCCCGGAGGAGAAACTATTCCGCCGATACGTTTGGGTGTGGAGCAGATCGATACCTATCGCTTTGTTTTCGAAGATACCGTTGTTACTATACAGAGCGTGTTGGTGGAGTCAGGGTCGGGGGAGGAATTTTTTCTGTTTCGCTTTGAGAATCCCACGCCGGGTATCTGGACTTTTCGTGTGACAGCAGTAGGAGAAGTGTATAACGGAGGCTTTCACATGTGGCTTCCTATTACACAGTTTTTAAGTAGTGAAACATATTTTCCACAGTCTGATCCGGATACGACCATTACGGAGCCGGCCATGGCAGAGGATGTTATATGTGTAAGTAATTATAATCATGAAAATGACAGCTTTTACATAGAAGCGGGAAGGGGCTTTAGCCGGACCGGGGCTGTGCGTCCAGATTTTGTAGCACCGGGGGTAAATGTGCCCACCCTTTATGGTAATCGTACCGGCAGTAGCTTATCAGCGGCCATGGCTGCAGGAGGTATTGCGCAATTTATGCAATGGGCGGTGGTGGAGGGAAACAGTCCGCTGGCAGATAGCAGGGAAGTAAGGAATTACTTTATTAAAGGAGCCAAACGTATGCCCACACTCTCTTATCCGAATAAAGAATGGGGCTATGGAATGTTAAACGTTCTAGGCGTGTTTGAACGGATAAGGGGGGATGTATAAATATTTGCAATATCTTTGTGAATATGGTATAGTAGAAAAGTACTAAAAACAGCCATTTGTTAAAGGAGAGGGGAAAATGGCGTCCATAAAAGATGTAGCGAAGCATGCGGGAGTAGCGATTTCGACCGTATCTAAAGTATTAAATAATTATCCGAATATTGGCGAAGAAACAAAGAAGCGGGTCAATGCGGCAATTGAGGAATTAGGATATGTTCCGAATGCAGTGGCGGCAGCTCTTTCGTCTAAAAAGAGTGGTCGTATTGCGTTGGTTATGCATTTGAATATGTACACCCAAGCGATGGATGAAATCAGTATGCAGTATCTGGTAGGAGCACTTCGCCGTGCCAAGGAACTGGGGTTGGATGTAGTAATTGTCTTTTTCTCCATGTTGGAGGAAAAGAGCCTGGAGGAGGTAAGCAATTATTTCCGGTCTCAGAATATTAGCGGCATTGTAGTGTTCGGAGCAGTGAAAACGCAAAAAACTCTGCTTAAGCTGGTAGAAAAACAGCTGTTTAAAATGGTATTGGTAGATGCGCCGCTGATAAATGAAAGTACTTCCTGTGTATGGATTGACCATGCAAAGGCACAGTACGACGTGGCAAAGGCGACTATGGAACTGGATACCATTACCTATAAGAGTTTGCTTTATATTGCCGGAAAGAAAAGTAGCTATGTGACAAAGGAGAGAATCCGGGGAATCAAGCAGTTTGCACAGGACCATCGTATGAAGCTGATTATCAAGGAAGGCGATTTTTCGGAGAAAAAGGCACGAGAGCTGACTTTTGAATACGGGGAAGATGTGGATATGATAGCGTGTGCATCAGACTTGATGGCAATCGGAGCTATGTGGGCGCTGACAGAAATGGATATTTTCAGACCTGTTTGCGGATTCGATGGTATTGCTTTAATGGGTTATGCAGGAAAACAAATGGAGACTGTGAAGCAGGATTTTTATCATATTGCAGAGGAAGCAGTAACAGAGTTAAATGTATTGATGAATGGCGGCAGCGGAAGAGAAATTATGCCGGATTATCAATTAATACGTATGAAGTATGAAGATATTATAAAGTAAAAAGTGGTCCCGCCATTCTCAAAAGAGAGTGGCGGGAATTTTGTTTAGCAGTTTAATATGTGTAGTTCATGTAGGGCACGTGTGCATGCAACATATAAAAGCTTTGCAGTTTCGGGCCTGTCAGGTCCGTGTTTCATATCCAGATTCCAAAGGATTACCGTATCAAATTCCAACCCTTTTACCTGATGAATGGGAAGAACCATGGTTCCTTTGGAAAAGTTATTGTTGGCACCATCGGTCAGAGGGGTGTAGTTTTGTAGGATTTGGCGTGCCCGACCGGCTTCAAATTCATTATTACAGATAATTGCGGTAGTAGTATAACCGTTAGCCCGCATATTTTCAATTAAAGCGGCTGTATGCTCAGCCATTTCTACATCGCTCCAAAACTGTTTTTCTTCCACCGGCAGACCGTGACGTATAACCGGAGTGATTTTGTAACGGCCGAAGGATGCTTTTTCCAATATTTTGCCGGCATATTCAGAGATTTCAATGGTATTTCGATAGCTTTTTTGCAGAAGCATAAAAGAGTCCTTTTCGCCGGTAAGAAAAAGCTTCTGCAGTTCATACCAATCATTTAATCCGGTATAGTAATTAATATTCTGTGACACATCTCCCATAATGGTGAAATAGGTGGCCGGCAGGAGTTTTTTCAGTACATAATAAGCACCGATGCCGAAGTCCTGTGCCTCGTCCAAAAACAGTAATCCAAATTCCTGATTAGGCTCTTTTTGGGTGATACGATAGTGAATCAGTGCCAGAGCGGCGATATCATACAAATCGAATTCGCGTGCTTGAAGACGTGCAAAATGTTGGGAAAAGTTACTGCTTGCACAATCATATCCGTGGGTTAAGGTCCAATTGTTTAAAAAGTCCATATAAAACTCGTAGATGGAGGTTTTCGGGCGCATGTTTTTGTAGTGTCCGGAATGTTCTTTTAACTTCGCATTAATTAAGTCTCTGTCCATGCCGCTCATCAAGAACTTAATTCTGGTTTTTACTCTGTCGTCCATCATACCAAGCAGTGTATGAATGCTTGCAGAAGGAGTTTCGCGGAAAAGTGTGGTATTGTTGGACTCGGAAAGAATGACGCCTAATGTAGGGTCGGAATAGGTGTTTATATTCACATATTCTTCACGCTTTCCGATTAAGTATAGCTCCAATTCCTGCATAAATGTCTGGGTACAGCGTAGCGGTGCTGTGTCATCTGGCTCTACCACCTTGTTTTTCTTGAGCCAATCCTTTTCACAAAGGCGTATGAATAACTGATCCATGCGCATGTGCTTGATATTGGGCACATCCAGTTCCGGGAGACCACTGGTAATATAGTTAAGTAACAGGTCATTGCTACCGATAATGCAAAACTCATTGGATTCAAAGCGGTGTTTATAGTTGTATAGCAGGTAGGAGATGCGGTGCATGGCTACCGTGGTTTTTCCACTACCGGCTACGCCTTGTACAATAATGTTGGCAAAGGGAGATTTACGGATAATTTCATTCTGCTCCTTTTGAATGGTAGCAATAATCTCGCCTAGTACCACATCCTTGTTTTTGGACAGATATTGTACCAGTAAAGCATCATTGGATGCTACATCGCTGTCATAATAACCGTTTAAAACACCATCGCCCACATCGTAGGTACGCTTGAGTGTTAAGTTGATTTCAATGGGACGTTCGTCCGGTAAACCATAGCTGCCTTCTCCTAATTCGTTCTCGTAATAAACACTGGAGATAGGGGCGCGCCAATCGGCAATCAAAACTTCCGTACGGTTTTTGAATACGCCATTTTTACCGATATAGACCTGCTCTGAACGTTCTACAGAGTGGTCAGTATAATCAATACGCCCAAAGTAGGGTTTTTGCAAAGCTGCAAGATTTTTACGTAGGGATTGCGCTGCATGTTCCTCTAAGCTGGTGGTGGTCATTAATTGGTTGTACAATTCCACATCACCGCTGTTAATTGCTTTATACAATTCCTGTGCCTGTTCATGCCGCTCTGTGTACTCGGCTTCATAGTGGGTGATATTTTGTTGAATGATATCCCGGCAATAGGTAAAGTGGGACAGTTCTTCGTTCCAATCCTTTTGCATAACGAAATGTACCTCTCTTTCGGGTAATAAATTGTTCGCGCGATATTGTACCTTTGATTATAGACAAAAACTAAAATATTACTAGACTTTAATTTCAAAATATGGTATGATGCGTAATGAAGTTGTGGATACAAAAAGATATCGGTGAGCCGATAGCTTTTTTACGTTATATGCGCAATGATTTAATATCTGAAAATAAAATATTCTATTGACAAATAATATAAAATATGATATGGTAACAACATCAAAGAGTAATCGAATTTTAGTGTATTCAGCACATTCGGGCAATTTCTGCCACTTACTCAAAGGATAAAAAGTAAATATTGAAAGGGCGGAGGTTGCATCCATACACCTCTGCCGGAAAAGGAGGGTTTATGGAGTTACGAAAGCAGGAAATAGGAAAGGAAGCTGTGATTATGCCGTTTACAAAGAAGGTTTATACAATTGCAGATATCGAGGCGTTACCGGAAGGGACGAGAGCGGAGTTGATTGATGGCGAGATGTACATGATGGCATCGCCAAGTAGGACGCATCAAAGACTTTTGGGTGATATGTATGTGCAAATTTATAATTACATTGCAAGCAAGAAGGGGAAGTGTGAAGTATATGCGGCACCATTTGCGGTTTATTTACACAACGACGATAAAACCTATTTAGAACCGGACGTTTTAGTGGTTTGTGATACAGACAAGTTGGATGAAAAGGGCTGTCACGGAGCACCGGACTGGGTCATTGAGATAGTTTCTCCCGGTAGCCAAAAGATGGACTGGATTTTGAAACTGGCGGAATATCGTAAGGCAGGTGTGCGAGAGTATTGGATTGTAGACGCGCAGGCGCAGAAGGTAACAGTGTATCGGTTGGAAAAAGGGGATGTGGTAGAAACATATGCCTTTGAGGAGAAGATAAAGGCCGGTATTTATGAAGATTTGGAGATAAAATTGGCATGAGGAATTTATTTTTGCTGGACAAAGTGTTCGGACTATGCTAAACTGACACAAATGCAATGATTAGAAATAGTAGATGTGCAAAGCCATCAGAGAGAAGTCGGTTGGTGCGAGACTTTTGGATTTTGGATATTGAACCAGTCTATGAGCAGCAGGAGAGAAAGTTGAGTATTCAGAAACTCCTGACGGCAGTCCCCGTTATCAAGGGCATGTAAGTGATAGCTTGCAATGAGAGCAGAGATAATCTGAAATTAGGTGGTACCGCGGATTTCATTCGTCCTAAGCATGATAGGAATATTATGCTTGGGATTTTTTATTTGGAAGAAAGGAAGAAAAGTATGAAACTGAAAAATTTAGTAGGACAGAGATTTAAAGAGAGACCGGCGGATTGTGTAATTGACAGTCATGCATTAATGGTGCGCGGCGGATATATGAAGAATGTGGGAAACGGTATTTTTTCGGAGTTTCCGGTGCTTCGTCGTGTAACTGCAAAGATTGAAAATATTATCAGAGAGGAAATGGATGCCATTGATGGTCAGGAAGTTTTGTTCCCTGTGGTAATGCCTGCAGAGCTTTGGCAGGAGTCCGGACGGTATGAAAGCATTGGAAGCGAACTGGTGCGTTTTCAGGACCGCAGTAAATCAAAGATGGTGTTAGGCATGACGCATGAAGAAGCTGCGGTACATTTGGTGCGTGAGTTTGGGCAGTCCTATCAACAGTATCCCTTTATGATATATCAGATTCAACGGAAGTTCCGTGATGAGGCCAGACCCAGAGCCGGCATGATTCGCGTTCGTGAATTTACCATGAAGGATGCTTATTCCTTCCATACCTCTCAGGAGGATTTGGAACAATATTATCAGAAGTGTTATGATGCCTATAATAAGATATTTAAACGTGCAGGAGTTCCGGAGGTGGTAACAGTAGCTTCTGATTCCGGTATGATGGGCGGAAGTATTTCTCACGAATATATGTTGCTTACGGATGTGGGTGAAGATTCCATTGTGCTTTGTGGTGAGTGTGATTATCGTGCCAATATGGAGGCTGCAGAGTGTGTTTGGAGTGCGGGACAGACCGGAGAGAATGGCGTGAGTGTATCTTCAATAAGTAGCTTGGAATGCATAGAAACGCCGGACTGCAAGACCATCGAGGAGGTTTGTACCTTCTTAAAGAGCGATGTGGAAAGTTCCTGCAAGGCTGTGGTATATCAGAGAAACATGGATGATACTTATGTGGTTGCATTTGTAAGAGGCGATGTAGAGGTAAATGAAACCAAGCTTCGTAATCTGGTGGGAGAAGATATTCATCCCGCACTTATTACGGAGGATGCACCTTTGGTGGCAGGATATATAGGACCTTATCAGCTGTCTGAGCAGGTGACTTATTTTGTGGATGTCTCTTTAAAGGGCAGAGCAAATCTGGTAGCAGGTGCCAACAAAGAAGGTTATCATTATGTAGGGCTGAATTTGGAAAGAGAGCTTGGCAACGTAACTTATGTGGATGTTGCAAAGGTGAAAGAAGGTGGCGTTTGTCCCTGCTGCGGAAAACCGGCATTAACCATTAAGAGAGGTATCGAGGTGGGTAATATTTTCCAGTTGGGTACTAAGTACACGGAAAGCATGAATATGCAGTACGTGGATCAGGAGGGCGAAAAGCATTACCCTATTATGGGTTGTTATGGTATCGGTGTAGGACGCCTGGCTGCTTCTGTTTGCGAGGCAAAGCATGACGAATACGGTCCGATCTGGCCTATCAGCATAGCTCCTTGGGAGGTACATTTGTGTTGTCTGCGTCCGGATGATGAGGAGGCAAAGCAGGTAGCGGATACTTTATATACGGAATTGCAGAAGTGTGGTGTAGAAGTTATCTATGATGACAGAGAAGGTGTGCGTCCGGGACAAATGTTTGCAGATGCGGATCTGTTGGGTGTGCCCATTCGTGTGGTGGTAAGTCCCAGAAACCTGCAGGAAGGCAAGCTGGAGATAACTACCAGGGATAAGTCTGTGAAAGAAGCTGTGGATGTGGCAGAAGGTGTGAAGTATTTGCTGGCACTGAAGGAAAGAATGTTTGGGGAGCTGTTGGTATACCATACTCCCCTAATGACAGACATGCAGATATTGCAAATGTAGAACAATATTATATGAGAAATGGTTGTTTTGGTGTTTGCTTGACAAGGGTAATATTATTGGAACGGTTGCAATCAGAAACATTGATAATGTAAATCAGATAGTTGAACTGAAGAGAATGTTTGTATTGCCGGAATACCAAGGGAATGGATATGGACGATTATTGTTGGAATATGCTATAGAAAAATCACGTGAACAACAGTATCATAAAATATGTTTAGACACCGGAAAACAATTTTCGGTAGCACAACATTTGTATCGTAGCGTAGGGTTTCAAGAAACGACAAGACATAATTGTCTGGTAGAAAATACGTCATTTCTCACTTTGTGACGTGGTTTTCAGGTGCCGTTTCAGTAATAATCGAGGACGAAGGGAGAAAGCAAAATGATAGATCAGATTAAAATTGGTGGTTTTTTAAGAGATTTACGGAAAGAAAAAGAGCTAACACAAGAACAACTGGCAGAGAAGTTTGGTGTATCTTCTCGAAGTGTGTCTCGTTGGGAAAATGGTAATACCATGCCAGAATTAGGCATTCTAGTCGAGTTGGCAGATTACTATGAAGTTGACATCAAAGAAATAATTGATGGTGAAAGGAAAAGTGAGGTTATGGAAAAAGAGGCAAAGGAAACATTGTTAAAAATTGCGGAATATGCTGATAAACAAAAAAAGCAAGCAGTCATCAGAGCAATTATTTTCTTCGGATTAGAAATGGTATGTTGCGGAATAACGCTATGTGCAGGGTGTTGGGTATTAAGTAGTAATGGACAAGTTAGCGCCGGTTATGCAGTAATTTCCATGATATTTACTTTTGTATTTTCTGTTGCATTAATCATTAATGCAAAGGATTATGTTGTTGGTCTACAAAGAAATAATAGTTATTAAATATATTGGAATTCGATTCAATAGAAAGGAAGCTTTCAGCTTTCACGAGCGTTCGCCATGCCGAAAGACTTACAAGCTAACGCCTGTTCGTTGTCTCGGCATTCTCCGTATGCATCTTCGCACGAATGTGCCTGCCTGTGTGCAAGCACCCGGCAGTTACTTTCGGCTCATCTGCGCAGGGCTCATTGCTACGCGCAAACATTCAGTCTGTACCTGCTTCATGTACCTTATGGGGAGAATATGAGCTGTATATTCCGAGATGCATCTGCCCACAGCCTGTATCTGTGTTGCAATGGGCAGACAGGCACTTAAAAAGGAATATGGAGATGCTAAACAACAAGCCGCTCGGTTAACGAGCGGCTTTATCTATCTTCTGGATGCATTCTTCCAAAACGTCAAAGTAATTCTCAAAGGTTTTCTTACAACATCCCGGATTGTCGATAACAATTCCTTCGGCACGTAGACCAATCAAGGAAAATCCCATGGCCATGCGGTGGTCATCGTAGGTATCCACTACACAAGGCTGTGGTGTGCCCGGATATATAGTGATGCTTGTGTCAGTTTCTTCGCAGGTAATACCCATTTTACGGAGCTCTGTGACGATAGCGTTCATACGGTTACATTCCTGGAAGCGGATGTGACCGATGCCGCGGATGGTGGTGGGAGCATCGGCAAAAGGAGCCATAGCTGACAGGGTAATGGCCTGATCGGAGCAGGCGGACATATCTACATCCACGCCGTGATAAATACCGTCAGTAGGCGGATAGAGTACGATACCGTCCGTTTCTTCTTTTAATGTAGCACCCATTTTCTCCAGTATTTTGATAAATTGCACATCTCCCTGCATGGAATCAAAGGTTACATGCTTTACCTGCACCGGGACACCCAATACCATGGCCAGTGCATAAAAGTATGCGGCTCCGGAGGCGTCGGGTTCAATCTGATAGTCCAATGCCCGATATTTCTGGCCGGAGGGAATGGTGTAGGTGCGTCCGTCTTCGGAAACTGATACGTGAACGCCGAACTGTTCCATCATTTTGCGGGTGATTTCAATATATGCCATGCCGTGGCTGCCTTCTACTTGGATATGCATATCCTTGGGAGAAAGGCAGGAGGCAACTAAAAGCGCGCTTAAAAACTGACTACTGTGTTCAATGTCTACGGATATGGTATCGGTACCGAAACCATGGCTTTTCAGCGTAAAAGGAAAGTATCCTTCTTTGCCTTCAAAGCTGATTTCACAGCCCAGCTCCTTTAAGGAGGCAAGAAGCGGTGCCATGGGGCGCTTGCGCATCTGTTCGGAAGCGTCCATATGATAAGTTCCTTCGGAAATACCCAAATATGCTGCCAGAAAACGTGCTGCCGTACCGGCACTGCCTACATACTGGCTGGCTTCCTTGAGAGGAACTTTGCCGCCGTGACCGGTGACTTTTACTACTTTGCCGGTTTCGTCCACTTCGGTTTCAAATCCCAAGTCCTGTACACACTGAATAAAATGTCGGGAGTCATCGCTGAACAAAACTCCGCGCAGTGTAGAGGTGCCGCTTGCCAGCGTGGCCAAAAGTAAAGCACGATTGGTCAGACTCTTGGAGCCGGGTACGGATACCGAAAGCGGTGCCTGAGAAATGTCTCCTTTGTTGAGTGGGTATATGCATGGTACTTCATAGGTTGTTGCGTTCATAGATGCCTCGTTTCCATAGTAACTATTTCTTCCCATTTAGGGATAATTTGTGTATAATATGTATGCATAACTACTATACTCAATATTTGACAGAATGTCAAAGAATATGATGAACAGTGGTTTGGGAAAGGATATTTTATGAGCAGGATTTTTGAAAATGCTACGCAATTAATCGGAAAAACTCCGTTAATGCAGGTGAATAATTACAGTAAGGATAAGGGAATAGAACAGGCACAGGTGTTGGTAAAGCTGGAATACTTAAATCCGGCGGGTAGTGCGAAAGACAGAGTGGCACTTTCCATGATTGAGGATGCAGAAGCCAAAGGGATTATCGGACCCGGAGCAACTATTATTGAACCTACATCAGGCAATACAGGTATTGGTCTGGCGGTGGTGGCGGCCATTAAAGGGTATCGAACCATATTAACCCTGCCGGAAACCATGAGCGTGGAGCGTAGAAACCTTTTGAAAGCCTATGGGGCAGAATTGGTATTGACGGATGGCGCGAAGGGAATGTCCGGAGCTATAGAAAAAGCGAAGGAACTTGAGAAAGAGATAGAAGGAGCAGTCATTTTAGGACAGTTTGACAATCCTGCCAACGCCATGGCTCACGAATGCACGACAGGACCGGAAATCTGGGAAGATACGGATGGTAAGGTGGATATTTTTGTGGCAAGTGTAGGAACCGGCGGAACCATTACCGGAACCGGCCATTATTTAAAGAGTCAGAATGCGAATGTCCGGGTAGTGGCAGTGGAACCGGCAGATTCTCCGGTACTTTCCGGCGGGAAACCGGGCCCTCATAAGCTACAGGGAATCGGCGCTGGATTTGTACCTGCCGTATTGGATACGCAAGTTTATGATGAAGTACTTACCGTAACGACACAGGAAGCTTATGAAACCGGCAGAGAGCTGGCGAAAAAGGAAGGTATTTTAGTTGGTATTACCTCCGGAGCGGCACTTTATGCTGCAACGCAAATAGCAAAGAGACCGGAAAATGCAGGAAAAACTATAGTAGCCTTATTGCCGGATTCCGGAGACCGCTACATGTCTACGCAGGGATATTTTGCTGAATAAGCCTACGAATGAGGAAGGGAAGAAAAATATGAAAAGGAAATGGAAAATATGCACTTTGCTTTTGCTGTTGATGGTTGGATTGTGTGCCTGCAGTAGCGAAAAGAAGGAAGGGGAATGTGAGTGTGTAGTAGAATTGAAGGATATACCGGCAGAGTTTAAAATGCTGCCGGAAAATATCCTGGAGAATATAAGAATCAGAGTGTCCGTGGAAAATATAGTAACGGAGAAAAGTGAAACGGTTTATTTGACTCAGGAAAATGAGTTCTGTGAGACTATGTATTTTCATCCGGGTACTTACCGTGTGACCGGTGTATATGTGTCACCAAGTTATTTGGCGGAATTGGAGGTGGAAGCTTCTGAGGAAAAGTTCGAGCTGGATAGAAATGATGATGGAGAAGTAGAGGTGTTTGTTTCCAATGCAGAAGCTTTTGCAGATTGGGCTTGGAGCATGGAGGCTACCAGAGAAATTGTGCAGGCAGACGCATTTTCGCGTATGGTGCAGTATGAAGGTCAGGTGATTGATTTAAAACAAATCGCACAGTATGTGGAGTTTTCATACGATAGTCAGGTGCCATCCTACGATAAGGTAACTCTGAAAAATATGGACAAGGGAGTTTACATAACAATACAGAATCAGACCGAGGAACCGGCGGATTGGACTTCCTGTGAGGTTTTGGAGGTAACATTCCGTAGTAATAACGTGATATTCGGACAGGATATTCGTTTGGGGATGGATGTGACGACACTTGTGCATAAAGAGAACGGCATACTGGGCACACCGGATAAAATGTCGGGAACTGCCCTGATAGGTGCCGGCTATGCGTCTACGAAAGCATCTTACATAGATGGAGAAAGCGGAGATATACTGACTATTGAAATTGACAGTAGCGGGGACTATATTCGTGGTCTGACCTATGCTTTTGAATTATTTGAATAAGGAGGGGAAGGGAATGAATGTTTTACGTGTAATAAAAATAAATATTCTGGCTTTAATTGCCTTTCCGCTTCTGATTGTGGCAACTGCGGTGAAGCTTTTGGCGAAGGCCATGGAGAAAACTCTGACAATTATCGGAACGGTTTTTGTAATTGGCGGAATTGCTTTACTGTTTGAATTGGCAAAGGATCCCAGCGGACTGTTACAGGGGCTTGTGCTATTAATTGTACTATTTGTAGTGGGCGGTCTTTTGATAGCAATTTGTATCTGGATACTATCCCTGATTTCCGGTATTATTATGGCTTGTGTATCGGTGATTATTAACCTGGTAAACTGGTTGTATGAATTGTTGTATGCGGGTTATGCAGGTTTGTATCATATCTGTTATGAGGACTACTGCTTTTTGGAGATGGGGAAGGCGGCAAAAATCGGAAGCTGCTTTATTTATACATTGCTACGAATTTGCAACCGTTTGATTATTTTCTTTGCAACTCATGCGCTGAAATTGTTACTTGTAGCCAGTGCGTTATTGATAGGATATGCAATTTACAGTACCAACAATTATATTCAGTCCATGTTTGGTATTCATGTGTTTGCGTACCTGAAGCTGTTTGCAGTATATGAAATTATTTATGGTGTAGTTCTGTATCTGGCGGTGCTTGTGGGTATCGTGGTTATTCTGATTTCGCTGGGAATTGAGTGGAGTGAATGGGGCGAGGAAATGTCCATGTCAACCACGGAATATGAAGGCTACATCAAGAACATGAAAGAGGAATATACAGCTTTGAATCATGAGAATATCGGAAAGCTGGAGGATGTGAACAAAAAGCAGAGAGAAAGATATACTTATTATGCACAGCTGTTGAATCTGCATATGGATACCTTTGAAGCTTTTCTTAACGATATTACACCCATTGTGGAAAAGAGTGAGGATTACATATTAAGAGCCAACAGGGGACAGTACATTACAGATTTGAACGATATTAACGAGGTGCTGAAAAAGCACAACGGTATGGTTCCTTCCGAGGAGTTTGATAAGTTGATCCCTTTGATTGAACAGGTGGATAAAACCAGAAAGAAAATTGAGGAGCAGGTACAACAGATTCGGGAGGCAAAAGCAGGTAGAACAGATGCGGCGCAGGGAGGATTTTTTGCCGGTTGCGATACCGTGCAGAAGTTAGAGAAACGTTACAAAGCGCTTTGTAAAACCTATCATCCGGATTCAGAGGCAGGAGACGAAGATACTTTCAAGCGAATGAAGGATGAGTACAACAGTAAAAAGGCAGAGTTGGCCGAAAAAGAATCACAGAATTAAATGAGTCAGATAAGGAAGCCGGTAGGATGTTTTATGAAACAATTCCTACCGGCTTCTTTTTTGCAAAAAAATAGCAAGAATTGATTAGCATTTGACAAGAGATAAAGAGAATGTTTTAGCGCGTTAGCATAAAATAGATTTATAATCGGAATTTCTATACGGAGGATTAGGAAATGGTGAAAAAAGAGTATCGAAACGTATTTGCAGAAATAGGAATTGATAAAAACGAAATTGAGAAAAGACTTGAAGAAGTAAAACAGTTTTACTTCTATGGAGGAGAGGACAAGCAGGTATATTTCCCGGTAGGAGACGATATGGGTTATATCTGTGATACCGGTAATAATGATGCCAGAACAGAGGGTATGTCCTACGGAATGATGATTTGTGTTCAATTGAACATGAAGGAGGAATTTGACCGCTTATGGAAGTGGGCAAAAACATATATGTGGATGGACGAGGGCTATAACGAGGGATATTTCGCATGGTCCTGTGCTACCGATGGAACTAAGAATGCTAACGGCCCTGCTCCGGACGGTGAGGAATTCTTTGCCATGGCACTTTTCTTTGCATCACATCGCTGGGGAGACGGCGAGGGTATTTTTGAATATTCCAGAGAAGCAAGAGAGATTTTAAGCGCATGCTTACATAAAGGTCAAAACGGTAGAGTGGGTGTGCCCATGTGGAATTTGGAGAATCATCAGATTCTGTTTGTACCGGGTATTGATTTCACAGACCCTTCTTATCACCTGCCTCATTTCTATGAGTTATTTGCATTGTGGGCAAATGAGGAGGATAGAGAATTCTGGAAGGAAGCGGCAAAGGCCAGCCGTGAATATCTGGCGAAGGCTTGTCATCCGGTAACCGGTTTCAGCGCAGAATATGCAGAATTTGACGGCTCGCCCATGAGCAGACCGCTGCCGTGGAGCAATGACAGACATGACTGGTTCTTTAGTGATTCCTACAGAACCGTGGCAAATATCGGTCTGGATGCAGAATGGTTCGGTGTAGACGCAGGACATTTTGCGGCTGCAAAGAATATTCAGAACTATTTGATAGATAGCCAGAGAAAGGGCAAATATTCTATTTATGAAATTGACGGAACACCGGCAGTAAAGGAATATCCGGCGGATTCCGGAGCGGTGAAAAATGAGGCATTGCATCCCATTGCGATTCCTGCGACGGTGGCACAGTCGGTATTGGCTGCAGAAACGGAATACAGTAAGGAATGGGTTGAAAATTTTTGGAATATGCCTATGCGTGCCGGCAGATGGAGATATTATGATAACTGCCTGTATTTCTTCGCATTCCTGGCACTCAGCGGAAACTATCGCATCTGGTAAATGAAACCTGTCGGATATGTAAGAGTATTATCAATTTAGTTAGTAAGAGAGAGGAAATCAATCATGACCGTGACAGAGCAGGGAGGCCCTAAGGCGCCGAAAGATCCTACAAAAAAGCGTAAAAGCTTTTACATTATGAGAAATAAATCCGTGGCCGGTTCTCCGCAACCGGATGGTCGTGGCGTACAGTTCATTTATGAAAATGACGGTCGTATGCTTAGTAGTGCCAGACTGGTAGGAGGTATTACGGACGAAGCAATGTTAAAGCTTATGGAAACCACGGAAGGATTCCGTAAGCTGGTACATAGTATCGGTGTGACTGTAGAAACGGATAATAAGGACGAAATTGTTGATTTTGTATTTCAGATGTACGGAAAAACAGATGTCTACGGTTCCGGAACCAATCTGCGTATGAGTGTAAAGGCAGATGGTATGGAGCAGATTTTAAATCTGGAGGATTGTGAGTGGTCCGAGGATGACAACATACCGGGACAGATTCGTTTTGAATTTGATAAGGCAGGAACTTTGGGAACGGTGGCAGTCAGGTTTTATCTGCAGGACGGATTTGATGCACCGGAGCCGGAGGAAGAGAATCCTGTAGACTTTACATCTCCTTTCTATCAGGAGATGCTGGAGAAGTCCCTGATGCAGACGGGCAATAATGTACGTCTGAAAAAGGCCATTGAGAAGGCGAGACGCGGTGAAGATGTGACCGTTGCATTTATTGGCGGTTCCATTACTCAGGGTGCGGGAGCGATTCCCATAAATACAGAATGTTATGCCTATAAAACTTTCAAAGGTTTCTGCGATTTGGTGGGAAAAACTACGCAGGAGAATGTGCATTATGTAAAAGCCGGCGTGGGCGGTACTCCTTCAGAATTTGGCATGCTCCGTTACGAAAGAGATGTGCTTCGCGAAGGCGAAGTAACACCGGATGTAGTGATTGTGGAATTTGCGGTAAATGATGAAGGTGATGAAACCAAGGGAGACTGCTATGATTCTTTGGTACGTAAAATTGTAAATAGTGACAATAAACCGGCAGTGATTCTTTTGTTTGCGGTATTTGCAAACGATTGGAACTTGCAGGAACGTTTAAGTCCTGTAGGTAAAGCATACAATCTGCCTATGGTAAGTACCCGTGATACGGTAGTGGAGCAGTTTTATAAAAAGGCGGGACAGGGTAAGGTGGTGAGCAAGAATCAGTTCTTCTATGATTCTTTCCATCCAACTAATATCGGACATACAGTAATGGCAGACGGTATTTTACATTTGCTGAAAAAAATAGATGCGGCAGAATCGGATGTAGAGGATATTTGTATTGATACTGTGAAAACACCTTTTTATGCAGAATTTGAGAAGGTGAAATTGCTAGATAAAATGTGCGGATATACAGGTGCTGTAATTGACTCTGGTGACTTTACCGAAACGGATAAAGAATTACAGGCAGTGGAGCAGAATATGGATTTGCATGCTACACCGGAGCTTCCGTACAACTGGATGTATCAGGGAAAAGAGGTCAAAGGAGCCAATACTCCTTTTGTTATGGATATTGAATGTACGGCGCTTTTGATGATTATGAAGGATTCTGCTTCCAACAGTGTAGGTTGTGCAGAGATATTTGTGGACGGGGAAAAGGTGCTTTTGGCAAATCCCCATATCAATGGCTGGACCCACTGTAATCCGTTGATTTGTTTCAGAGGAAGAAAACGTAAGAAATATCATGTAGAAGTACGTATGCAGCCCGGTGATGAAGAGAAGGATTTCACTATTTTGGGCTGGGGATATGTAGAATAGAAAGGCATGGCTAAATATATGGAACTGACGAGCAAGGTAAAGAACACGGTATTTTTAGTAGAAGATAGTGCTTATGAAGGCGTAAAGCGCATAGCAGATAAGGTAACTTTGGACGTGGAGAAGGTTATCGGAAAAAGACCGCAGTGTGTAACTTCTTTGGAAGGTTTACAGCCGGAGAATACGCAGGTGGTATTGTGTGCCACCATGGGAAAGAGCGACATGTTGGATGCACTTAAGGCTGAAGGTCTGGTGGATGTAGACGGTGTGACCGGAAAGTGGGAAGTGTACGGTATAAGACTCCTTAACTCTGCTCTTGGCGGATTTGAAGTATTGGTAATTTTCGGTAGTGATAAGCGGGGAACCATATATGGTATGTTCAGCTTATCAGAATACATAGGGGTTTCTTCCTTGTGTTATTGGGGAGATGTAGAGCCGGTAAAGAAGGATGAACTTGTTATCGGTAAGGATATTGAAATCATTTCCAAGGAGCCCAGTGTAAAATACAGAGGATTTTTCATCAATGACGAATGGCCTTGCTTCGGTAATTGGACGACCAAGCATTTCGGAGATTTTAATGCGAAAGCTTATGAGCATGTGTTTGAATTTTTGCTTCGTATGAAGGGTAATTATTTGTGGCCTGCTATGTGGAGCGCTTCCTTCCCTTTGGATGGCCCGGGAAGTGCCAATGAAGAATTGGCAGATATTTACGGGGTAGTAATAGGCTATTCTCACCACGAACCATGCTTACGTGCCAGTGAGGAGTGGGATAAGGTACGCGGTCCGGAGACGCAGTACGGTAATGAGTGGAATTTCTATACCAATGAGCAGGGACTTTTGAATTACTGGAGAGATGCCCTGAAGCGTAGCGGCAAGTATGATAACCTGATTACCATCGGTATGCGTGGAGAACGTGATACTTCCATGCTGGGCGAGAATGCCACCGTAGAGGAAAATGTCAATCTGCTGAAAGATATTATCCGTAAGCAGCGTCAGCTTATTAAAGAAAATGTAAATGAAGATATTACGAAGGTGCCTCAGCTTCTGGCACTTTACAAAGAAGTAGAAGCTTACTTTTACGGAGATGAGAAGATTCAGGGCCTGAAGGATTGGGAGGAACTGGATGGTGTCATCTGTATGCTCTGTGAGGATAACTTCGGACATATGAGAACTTTGCCTACGGAGGAAATGCGTAATCGTAAAGGTGGGTTTGGTATGTATTACCACTTTGATTACCATGGTGGTCCCATTTCTTATGAATGGGTGGATTCCACACCGTTTTCGAAAACCTGGGAGCAGATGTCACAGGCATACGAGTACGGTATCCGTGATGCGTGGATTGTAAACGTAGGTGATTTGAAGTTTCATGAAGTGCCTTTGACCTATTTTCTGGCATTGGCATATGACTATGATAAGTGGGGCTATGGTAATAAGGATAGCTATAAGGAATATGTGGCACAGTGGGCGGCTAAGAATTTTGCGGGAGCTTCTAAGGAACTTCAGTGCAAAATCGCTACAGTGTTGACAGAGTACATTAATACCAATCATCTGCGTCGTCCGGAAGCCTTGAATGATAAGATTTATCATCCCTGCCATTATGAAGAAGCGGATAGAATGTTACGGCAGGCGAGCTCTATTGAAAAGCTCTCTACAGAAGTGTATGAGACTTTGGAAGGTGCACAGAAGGATGCTTATTACAGTATGATTCATTTCTCCGCCATGGCGAGTATGAATTTGCTGAAGATGCATTTGTACGCAGGAAAGAATGCACTATATGCAAAACAGGGTAAACCGGTTGCCAATAAATATGGTGCTTTGGTGAAGGAATGTATTGCAAAGGATAGAGAATATTATACAGATTTTGGTGCCTTTAAGGATGGTAAGTGGGAAGGTATGCAGATGGCACAGCACATAGGATTTACCAAGTGGAATGAGGACGATTATCGTTATCCGGTAATCATGACGGTGGAGCCTGCATACAAGCCGAGGATGAAGGTGAATCGTAAGGATGACAGCCGCGTAATGACAAAGAATTACGGTGCTCCTATGGCGATTGCTGTAGAAGATTTTATGTATGAGGGCTGTGACAGAGTGACTCTGGAAGTGGCCAATGATGGTGTGGGAAGCGTAAAGTTTGTGGTAGAAGCACAGACTGCAGATAAGAAATTACCCCAGTGGTTAATGGTAAATACCATGGAAGGGGAAGTGGCAGAACAGACGGAAGTGGTACTGTGTTGTGACAGAAGTAAATTAACCTTTGAAAAACAACAGGTAAGACTTTTGATTCGTGATGAAGAAACGGTGGTAGCAGTGGATATCAGTGCCAAGGCAACTGATGTAAGCAATCTTCCTGAGAAAACTTACTTAGAGAAGAATGGTATGATTGTGATGGGAGCTGCGAATTTCTGTGACATGACCAATATCCAAAAGGGTAGCTTTGCCCTGATGGAAGGGTATGGTAAGTATGCTTCTGCAGTAAAAGTATTCCCCAGCACGGCAGTGTTTGGTACAGAAGAGGAGAAGCCCTATGTGTGGTACCGTTGTCTGATTGAGGAAGCAGGAGAATATGAAGCAGAACTGGTAGTGGCACCTACAAACTCTGTAGTAAATAAGCAGAGTATCAATGCTTGCGTGCAGGTAAAGGGCGGCGAAACAAAGATTGTGACACTGGTGCCTGCGGACTTTAGAGCCGGAGAAAGCGGAGATTATCGCTGGTCAAGCGGTGTACTGAATCAGGAGCGTCGTATCAGTACAAGTCTTACCTTTGAAGAAGGCGTGCAGGAAATCGGTATCGGTGCCATGGAAGCAGGTCTGGTGCTGGAAAGAGTGATTCTTTATAAAAAGGGTACGGAAAAGAAAGAAGCTTATTTGGGACCGGTGGAATCTTACTGCGTGTAGAGGAGATTGTGACCATAGGTGAAAGAAGCTGAAAGAAAGTAAAATGAGGTTGTATGTATGTGTAAAAGAGAGCAGGTAACGAGCATAAATCCTATAACAAGACTGGATTATCCGGATCCGGATGTCATCCGGGTGGAAGATACCTATTATATGGTATGTACTACCATGCACTTTATGCCCGGCTGTGAAATTTTACGTTCCTATGATTTGGTGCACTGGGAACATGCTTCCTATGTGTATGATGTGCTGGATGGTACGGATGCGCAAAAGCTGACGGGAGAGCAGCATATTTACGGAAAAGGTATGTGGGCTGCCACACTTCGTTATCATAAAGGAATCTTTTATGTGTGCTTTGTGGCCAATGATACAGGTAAGACGTATTTATATACTGCATCTGCTGTGGAAGGACCTTGGAAAAAGAGCGTAATAGAGGGCTTTTATCATGATTGTTCCCTGCTCTTTGATGAGGATGACAGAGTGTATATTGCATATGGAAATAAACACATACATTTACAGGAATTAAAAAGTGATTTAAGTGGTCCCAAAGAAGGTGGATTACATCGGATAGTAGTCAGTGACGAAGGACATCCGGGGCTTGGCTATGAGGGAACTCATTTTTACAAAATAAACGGGAAGTACTATTTGTTTTTTATTCATTCGTTGCGTAGTGAATGGAAGCGCGTAGAGGCGTGCTTTATGGCAGATTCTTTGGAAGGAGAATTTGTAGGTGACGATGTTTTAAATGATGATATGGGCTACTGTAATCAGGGAGTAGCGCAAGGCGGTATAGTGGATACCCCGGACGGCAAGTGGTATGCGGTTTTGTTCCAGGACCGCGGTGCGGTAGGACGAATTCCGGTACTTTTACCTATTACCTGGGAAAAGGATTATCCGGTGTTTGGCGTGGACGGTAAGGTGCCGGAGATCTTTGAAGTTACCAATACAAATCCCGGTCATCAATACAAACTCTTGGTGGAAAGTGATGATTTTAAGGCGGTTGGGAAAAGCTTCGGTTTTAAAGAATGCTGGCAGTTTAATCATGAACCGGATATGCAACTTGTCCGCAGAGATGTTGAGAATGGGACGGTAACGATTACTACAGATAAATTGTGTAAGAACCTGACACAGGCGAAAAACACATTGACACAGAGGATGCTTTTTCCTGAATGTGCCGGTGAGGTTACCGTGGACGCCGGGGCATTAAAGGACGGAGATTATGCGGGATTGTGCGCATTGCAGGGATGTTACGGTATGGTGGCAGTGACCAAAAAGGACGGAAGGTTCTATGTGGTAATGAAGAATCGTACCGCTGATAATAATTCTTTGCAAGGAATGCCTGCAGATATAGAAGAAGGTATCTTACAGGAAACGATAGAAATAGAGAATCCGGTGGTGAGACTGCGGGTGGAAGCGGATTTTGCACAGATGAAGGATGAGGCAGATTTTTTCTGCGATATGGGAGAAGGATTCCGTAAAATCGGAGTGGCACAAAAGTTGTACTTTAAAATGGATCATTTTACGGGTTGCAGATTCGGACTGTTTATTTATTCCACAAAAGAAACCGGTGGCAGTGCGGTCTTTTCGGATTTTGCCTATGACGGCATATAAGATGTGGAGGATGGAAGGATATTGTTATGGTAAAGAAAAGCAGAGGCGTCAATAGAATAGCGAGAGGCAGTAAGCGGATTCTGGCAATGGCCTGTGCGCTTTGCATGCTTACCGGTTGTACCGCAGCAGAGGCGGAAGAAGAAAATATTGTCCTGATTGAAAAAGAAAAAGAAGCTATTGTGTACGACATGGCAGTTGTGACCGTGGCTGACGTAGTAAAGACCGAAAAAGTAAAATGTATTTATCAACAGGTGAATGAGCAGGCAGTATGCTTTGAGGTGGGTGGTAAACGCATTGATAAGGTGTACGTGGAAAGAGGAGATGAGGTTACTGAGGGACAGCTCCTGGCCACATTGGATACCGGAAATGCGACAGACAGAATCGAAACACTGGAATACCAGATCGCCAGAAACGAGTTGACATTGGAGTATTCACAGTTAAACGAGGATTATGAAATTTCTACTTTGTGGCTGAATTACATTTACAATAGTAATGGTTCAGATGCCGCGGAAGAGGCCTTGAAGGCAAATGTAGCACAGATTCAGCAGCGTTATGAGTACAGCAGGGAAGATTGTCAGGACGCTATTGATTTGGATAGAAAAGAATTACAGAAATTAAATAAGGAATTAAAGCAGGCAAATCTATATGCCGGTATGAGCGGAACCATATCTTTCCAAAAGAGTAATCTGGAAGGAAGTTCGGCTGTTGCCGGAGAAGAGATTATGCATATTATAGACAGCTCGGAGTGCTTGTTTGCGGTAGAGGGAACTAAGTATGCAGAGTATTTTTCTGCGGATACGAAGGTGGCTATGAGCATCTCTTCCGGTACCGGCGCAGGAGATTATGAGCTGATTCCGTACAATATGGATGCGTGGGAGGAAAGGTTATTGTTTGCCATAGCAGATGATGACGGCAGCAGGACTATTGAAGTCGGTGCCATGGGAATGATGAAGGTGGTCCTGGGAGAAAGAAAACAGGTGTTGAGTGTTCCCGTAGGGGCGGTACATGTGGCGGACGGAAAATCCTATGTATATGTATTGGGCGAGGATAACGTAAGAGAAGTAAAATGGATAGAAACCGGTTTGATGGGAGATTTGTACGCAGAGGTGATTTCCGGACTGTCAGAAGGAGAGAAGGTCATATTGAGATGATAAAGAAAAAGAATATATGTTTATTGTTGATTATGTCCCTGATGCTTTCCGTTTGCGGTTGTAGCGATACGACCCAAGAAGTGACAGGGGAAACGGTGGAACTGATTGAACCGATGAATGCCGTAGCAAATACAGAGATTGCAGCATGTCGAAATTTATATGATACAACCATTTATTCTGCAATTGTATATCCTCAGGTAGTGGAATATGCTTTTACAAAGGATGCGCAGGTGGATGGATATGCAGCCTTTTTGGGAGAACATGTAAATGTGGGAGATGCCTTGGTATATGCAGATACCAAAGCGTTGGAAGAAAAGATTGAAAAGCAGGAAGAGTATCTTGCTGATATGCAGGAGCAAATGGAGGAATACCGGGCGGACTTGGCAGAAAATCTGGCAGATCCAAGGGAAGATGTTAAGCGAATGGCCGGGATTTTGGAAAATCTGGAAAATCAGGAACCGCCCAAACAAATTCTTTCAGAAAGTGTCAGTGGTTCCGATGCAGGGATGATGATAGATAATCCGGCGTATGCCACCTGGCAGAAGGATTACAATTATTGGGAAGGAAAATATAGAATTCAGGCGCATAACGTCAATGTGCAGGAAGAAGGACTTCGACAAAAAGAAACTTATTATGCTTTGGATTATGAATACCAGCTTAGTCAGTTAAACAAGCTGAAGGCAGAAAGAAAAAGCAGTACAATTTACTCTAAAGTGGTCGGAGAGGTAGTGGCTACGGCACAGGCGGATTACGGAACCTTATATGCAGAGGAAGGGGTATCCATAGTTGCTGTAGGTGATGCAGAGAAAAAGGTGCTGAAGAGTGATTATATCAGCAAAGATGTTATTAATGGCGCCGAAGAGGTATACGCACTGATAGACGGAGTCCGTTATGAGGTGGAATATCAGCCAATCAGTAGTCAGGAATATGCAAAGCTTTCCGCAGAAAGTGATAAGGTATATTCAGAATTTTGGATAAACGGAGATACGACTGCAATAGAGGCCGGTGATTTTGCGGTAATAGTGGTAACCCGGAAAAAGAAAGAACAGGTGCTGGCAATTTCTAAAAATGCATTAAGCAAGGATGAGACCGGTTATTATGTCTATGTAGTAAAGGATGGCGAAAATATATATACACCGGTAAAAACAGGGATAAGCGATGGCGTGTATACAGAGATTACGGCGGGATTGAATGCCGGTGATGCAATTCTTGTGGAAAAGCTGGCGGAGTACAGCACAGAAACCGTAACTGTAGAAAAGGGAAGCTTCCACAGTTCCTTTGAGGGCTGGGGCTTTATGTACTATCCTATGACGGAAACGGTTACCAATGAAATAGAGTATGGTACGGTGTATTTTGAAGAATTCATGGTAGCTCAGTATCAGCATGTGGAAAAGGGAGATGTAATTGCCACCATTCGAGTAGTCAGTGATGAAATTGCGATTCAGCGTAATGAAACAAAACTGAAGCGCGCCCAGGAAAGACTTGCAGACTTGCGGGCAGAAGGAGAAGAGAAAAACGAGGATGCAATTCTGAAAAAGGAAGAAGAAATAGCTGACTTACAGGAATTAATAAAAGATATGAAGGCAGACGGTGCCACAAAGCAGATAGTTGCAAATCAGACCGGTATGGTAGTGGAATTGGCTAATCTGGAGGCAGAAGCTATTTTGTCAAGCGGTATGGGTATTGCTGCAATTGCGGATGAAAGTACATGTTACGTGGTGGTAGAAAATACAAATCTGTTACTGAATTACGGTAATGATGTGACAGTAACCTATACGAATGCAGAAGGTATTTCCAAAACAGTGGATGGTACCGTGGCAAATGTGTCTCCTGCCGGTGTGAGTGTGGGACTGCAGTTGAACTATTCGTTCATTTTATTGCCTGAGGAATCCATTGCCGATATGGCAGTTAGCAATAATGACAGGGACGGCTGGTGGAATCGAAACCGCTATCAGGTGAAGGCAACAATCCGTGAGATGGAGAACGTGCTGGTGGTTCCTAAGAAAGCGGTAAAGGATGTTGCAGGAGTAACCTATGTAAATATTATGGACGAACAGGGAAATATTACCCCGTGCAGCTTTATAGCGGGTGGTTTCGATAAATCCGGATACTGGGTAGTGGAAGGTTTAACAGAAGGTATGAAATTATGCTTAGAGTAATGTTTCAGAAGATTTGGCATAAGAAGTGGATGGTTTTCAGCTTGTTGCTGGGATGTATTTTGCTCAGCGCCACGGCAGTCAGCTTCCCTATGTACAAAGAATCTGCATTTAACAGAATATTGCAGGAAGAGTTTAATAATTATCTGGCGGATAATGGTGAATGGCCGGGATTTTTGGAGGCTACGATTGTTTCCAAAAAAGATGCGGGAGGAAAGACTATAGCGCGTATGGAAGACTGGATCCGTTCCATCTCTTCGGAAATGGGTGTGACGGATAAAGAAATTATTATGCACTATGGTTTAACGGAAGCAAAAGCTTTTTCTACCATGAAGCGTGATGATGTGGGTGAAATATCCATTCGGCCGGGCATGATGAGTGGGTTGGACGGACATGTGGAAATGCTGGCCGGGCAGATGTATTCCGAGACCGGTATTGCAGAAGACGGAAGCTTTGAAGTGGTAGTGAGCCAGTCCTGTATGGTAAAGAACAAATTGCTGGTGGGTGAAAACGTAGAATTTGAGGCTTTGAAGAATGCTGCCGGAGAAAAAGTTCGCCTGAAAATAGTAGGTGTTTACGGCGCGGCAGACGAAAATGATTTCTTCTGGCAGATAACACCGGAGGAAATGGATACACTTTGTTTGATGAACGAAGAGGTATTTTATAATAATTTTCTGGGCGAAAATGCAGGACGCTATACTATTACCTGCAGATACTATTACATGTTTGAACATGGAGATAAGAAAGCTTCGGATGTAAAACGTATGAGGGACTATACTACTTATTTGACGGAGGAAAGTCCTTATCGTACGGTTATCAAAGCACCTAAATATGTGGAGATTTTAGATACCTTTGAGAAGAAGCAGTTACGTATTGAGGCGACACTGTTTATTCTGCAGGTGCCGTCGCTGGTGCTTTTGTGTGCTTTTCTGTTTATGATTGCATCGCAAATGTACGATATGGAGCGCAATGAAATCTCTGTATATAAGAGCCGCGGAAGTTCCAGAATGCAAATCTTTGGTTTGTATCTCTATCAAAGTATATTTATTACTTTATTAGGAACGGCAATAGGACTTCCTTTGGGTGCCCTATTCTGTAGAATTCTGGGTTCTGCCAAGAATTTCTTAGAGTTTGATTTGGCAACGGCAATGGAAGTGACTTACACGAAAGAGGTTTGGGAATATGCGGCATTAGCGGCTTTGGTGGCAATCCTGTTTATGACAGTGCCGGCCATTAAGCACAGCAGATTGACCATTGTAAAGCTGAAGCAGCAAAAGGCCATGAAGAAAAAGAGTTTATGGCAGAAATGCTTTTTGGATTTTATCTGTCTGGGTGTTGGAATTTACGGATATTATTCCTTCTCTAAAAACCGGGAAGTGCTGGTGGTGGATGTGCTACAGGGAGAGTCCATGGATCCGCTGTTGTATATTAGTTCTTCCCTGTTTATTGTGGGTTTGGGATTGCTTTTCTTAAGAATACAGCCCTTGCTGATTAAGTTGATTTATACCATAGGAAAGCCTTTCTGGGGTGCGGCCAGCTATGCTTCCTTCATGGAGAATATGAAGAATGGCGGAAAACAGCAGTTTATTATGCTATTTATGATATTGACGGTTTCTCTTGGAATGTTTCATGCTACGGTGGCCAGAACCATTCTGCAAAATGCCCAGGCAAATGCAGAGTACTTAAATGGTGCGGACATTATTCTGAAAGAGCGCTGGTCAGACAACTCAGCCATGGCGGCACAGAATCCGGGCATGGAGGTGCAGTATTTTGAGCCGGCTTATACAAAATATGCCTCATTAAGCGGTGCACAAGGCTATACAAAGGTTATTTTTGATGAAAAGGCATCGACAAAACGTAATAAAAATGATATTAATGTTACATTGATGGGAATTCATACAAAGGAATTTGGTGAAAATACGCAGATTAAGAACGGGTTATTGGAAAAGCACTATTACGAATATTTGAATGAGCTGGCAGTGGCTCCGAATGGTGTATTGGTATCCCGTAATTTCCAAAGTCTGTTAGAGTACAATGTGGGCGACAGTATTACCTATAAGACAGGAGAAGACAAAAGTATTACCGGTAAAATCATAGATTTCTTTGATTATTGGCCGGGGTATGAACCGACCACCACTATATTAAGTGCAGACGGTACCATTGTAACCCGTGATAATTACTGTATGGTGGCAAATTACGAAACACTGAAGCAAAAGCAGGGTGTTACGCCTTATGAAGTATGGATTAATCTGAAGGAAGAAACGGACAGCGCCCAGGTGACTTCCTGGATAGAAGAAAATGAAGTACATGTTACAAAATATGTAGATAAACAGGCGGAAATGGATGCTGTGTTGTCAGACCCGCTTTTACGGGGAACCAATGGTGTGCTGACTATGGGATTTATCGTTATTTTAATCTTATGTGCAGTGGGTTATCTCATATATTGGATAATGTCCATCCGTTCCAGAGAGATGATGTTTGGTGTACTTCGTGCAAGTGGTATGCACAAGGATGAAGTGTTGCACATGCTCTTAAATGAGCAGATTTTCTCGGGTGTGTTTTCTATCTTTGCGGGAATCGTAATTGGTAAGCTGGCGTCCGGTATGTTTGTGCCTATGCTGCAGACTGCCTATGCCGCAGCAAATCAGGTATTACCTATGGAGCTGATTACCAATCCGGCAGATATGACACGTTTGTATACGGTAGTAGCAGGTGTAATGGTGGTATGTCTGGCTGTATTGATTTTCATTGTATTTAAGATGAATGTGGCTAAGGCGTTGAAATTAGGTGAGGATTAATGGAACAGGAAAGAAAAAGTGTAATTGTATTGGAAAATGTAAACAGAATATTTCCTGTGGCAGGCGGAAGCTTTCAGGCGCTGAAGGATATTAAAGCAGAGATTCCGGAAGGAGTGCTTACGATTTTAAAAGGACGCTCCGGCTCCGGAAAAACCACGCTTTTAAATATTATCGGTGCACTGGATTCGCCAAGCAGCGGCAAGGTATATCTGGAAGGGAAGGATATGAGCCGGATGTCAGAGAGGGAGCGGGAGAATTTCCGCAGAAAAAGAATGGGTTATGTGTTCCAGTCCGTATCTTTGATTCCTACCATGAATGCTTTGCAGAATGTAGAATTTTCCCTGCGTCTGGCAGGTGTGAAAAAGGACAGGGAAAAAAGAGCGAAGGAGTGTTTGAAGCTGGTAGGACTGGGAGGACGTATGACACATATGCCTGCAGAAATGTCCGGTGGAGAACAGCAGAGAGTGGCAATTGCAAGGGCGTTGGCGCATCGTCCGAAAATTCTGTTGGCGGACGAGCCTACGGCGGAGCTTGACAGTGCCATGGCAGCAGAAGTGACGAAGTTATTTCAGGAAATGTCAAAAAAGGAACAGGTAACCATAATTATGACCACGCATGATGTGGGACTTATGGATGCGGGAGATATGGTTATAGAGTTGGAAAATGGGGAGCAGATAAACCATGAATAAAACAAATCCTATTATTAAAGCAGATTTTCCGGACCCTTGTGTAATAAGGGTGGAGGATACTTATTATATGCTGAGTACCACCATGCATTTCAGACCGGGCGCAGTAATTTTGCGTTCTTATGATTTGCAGAATTGGGAGATTGCAGGACATGTTTTTGACAATTTAGATAATGCACCACAGGAAAGAATGCTGGGAGAACGTACTGCATACGGAAAAGGTATGTGGGGCGGAAGCCTCAGGTATCATAATAGAAAGTTTTATGCTTGTTTTTCGGCAATGGAAAATGACAGGACGTATATTTTTAGTGCGGATAAAATTGACGGACCTTGGGAAAAAAGAACATTAATGTCTTATAATCACCATCCCAGTTTATTGTTTGATGAGGACGGCAGGGTATATTTAGTGTCAGGTTTCCGTGAAATATCTATCCGTGAATTGAAAGCAGATTTGACTGATTACAAGACGGATGGACTGAACAAACTGTTACTGGAAGAAACAGAAGAGGAAGTGTATCACGGATATGAGGGATCTCACTTCCAGAAGATAAACGGTAAGTATTATTTGTTTGTAATCTACTGGCCCAAGGCAGAACCGGCGCGAAGAACACAGCTGTGTTTTATTGCAGATTCCTTAGAGGGAGAGTTTGTGCGTTATGAAGTGCTGCGGGATGACATGGGATTTTACAATCAGGGTGTGGCGCAGGGTGGCCTTATTGATACACCTACCGGAAAGTGGTACTCGATTATGTACCAGCACAGAGGTGCCTTAGGAAGAATGCCGGTACTGATGCCTGTGAGCTGGAACGGAGATGTGCCGGTCTTTGGAAGAAACGGTAAAGTTCCTGAAAAACTGGAGGTGGCCGGTAGCCGACCGTATTATCAGTATGCCCCCCTGTATACTTCAGATACGTTCGAATATGCAGTGGAAGCGGAAGGAAAGCAGGTATTAAAACCCCAGTGGGAGTGGAACCATATTCCGAATGATGAATTATGGGGAATTAACGAAGGTGGCGGTTTGTATATTCAGACCGGTAAGGTCAGTACAAATGTAGTTCATGCAGTTAATACGCTTACGCAGCGTATGATGTGGCCGGAATGTGCGGCAGAGGTTACGGTGGATGCTTCGGATATGAAGAATGGTGATGTGGCCGGAATGTGCGCGTTCCAGGGCTGCTATGGTTTGATTGGTATTACGAAAGAATACGGAAGCTTCTATTTAGTAGTAATTAATCGTCAGATCCAGCATACCTCCATAGATGATTTGGCGGCAGATTATATGCCGGGTACGTTAATCGAAAAAGTGAAATTAACGGAAGGAAAGGTACGCATACGAATTAACGCTGATTTTGAAGGCGGTAAGGACGAGGTAGAGTTCTTTTATCAGAATAAAAACCGTTGGAAAAGAATTGGCGGTGCGCATAAGTTGTACTTTAAGATGGATCATTTTATGGGATGTCGTTTTGGTTTGTTTGCATATGCGACAAGGGAAAAAGGAGGAAAAGCAGTATTTACGGATTTTAGATACCTTTATGAAGAAGATTAAAATGAAAAAACCACGATGCTACGGAAAAACCATAGCTTCGTGGTTTTATTTTTTGCGGTTTATGCGGTGAACCGTATTGTTCTTGGAACGGTATTCGCTGGGCGTACAATTTTTGTGCTGTTTAAACAGACGGTTAAAGGTGGAAATGCTGGGAAAACCTGCCTGCATAGCAATTTCTGTAATGGAAAGGTCAGGTTCTGCTAAAAGTTCTTCAGCCACTTTAATGCGTCGGTAGCAAAGATAATCACAAAAAGTGAAATTGGTATACTGTTTAAAAAGTCTGGAAAAGTGGAACTTGCTGAAACCGATAGATTCGGCAATATCCTCCAGATTTAAATCTTCCATATAATGTGTATCTATGTAATCCATCAAATTGTTAAACTTCTGAACATATTCCTTTTGCTTATATAAGCGGACATTGGGGAAGAGATTCTCTGCATTAATACGGTTATAACCGAACTTCACAAAGAAGTTTAACAGCAGAGAGTATATAACAAGCTCTGCATATTCGGTCTTATTAAAATATTCATTACGCATTTGAACTAAAATTTGATACACATCATCATAAATATGAGGATAGGTATCCGGCGTAATATAGAGGGGCTGCACCAATAAAGACTGAATGCCGGCAAATCCTTTTAACTGCGTAATCATGGAAATATCAAACAAAAAGATAAAGCGCTTCCCGCTGGGAGGAGCTATTAACTCGTGTACTTCTCCGGGAGGAATCACAATCACTTCGCCGGGCTTGGCGCGATAAAGCTCGCCTGCAATCACAACATCATAAAAATTCTCAACCGGCATAATAATTTCTAAAGCAGTATGCCAATGAGGAGTATAGGCGTCGGGCTGCTCGTTATACCAGATACGCATAGTGGATTCATGGTGAAATTCAACGGATTCCTGGGTGTTGCTGACATTACGGGAGCCGGTATAATCATCATTCGCTGTATAAAAATCCAAAGGATTCGGGTTGTTGCGAAGCTCTGCCATGGTATCCTCCTCTCCGGTTTCTATGGAAACTATTTCCAAGAAATCAAATTTTGCTAAAACTGTTTAAGGGTATTTTACCATTTTGGCAAAAAAAAGGCAATATTGCATAACAAAAATCGCTTAAATACAGCAAAAATTAAGCAAGGTGTGAAGAATAAATAGCAACATTTAAGAAGCATGGTCAGAATAACTAAAGTATAATACCATTATAAGATACGAAAGATGTCATTATTATTATGAAGTTCATGGAGGCATTTATGAAAGGCTGGGTTAAAAAATTACTCATAACATTAGTGGTGATTGCTGCTTTTGCGGTAATCTTTGTACTTCTTAATTTAAAACCGATTGAGAATTACAGTGAGAAATATGCGGGAGTAGACCTGAACGCAGACGTAGAAGGTGCGATTCGTAAAGGTACATACACCAGATATCTGAGTGCCCATGCAGATGCGGCATATCCTACAGAGGATATTTCTGTAGATTTGTTTGCATATACAGAAGGGGAAGAGGTAGAAGTTTATAAAGATTTTGAGGGAGAAGACAAGGCGCTGTATACAGGTGCTAAATCGACGGTAACCTGGGAAGTGGATGCGCCGCAGGCCGGTTTCTACAATGTGTATCTGGAATACATGACGGTAGAATCCAGAGGCGTTGCGATTGAGCGTGCGATTTATATAAATGGTGAGCTTCCTTTTGATGATGCCGGAAATATTGTGTTTACCAGAATCTGGACAGATAAGACAGAACCCAAGGTAGATAATCAGGGTAATGAGATTCGTCCTACGCAGATAGAGAAATATGAATGGCAGCATGCATACTTCAAGGATGATATGGGCTATATCGTAGATCCGTATCAGTTCTATCTGGAGGAAGGCAAAAATACAATTACCATTGAAGCTGTAAATGAGCCTATGGTACTTCGCAATTTGACAGTTGCGGCTATCAAAGAAGATACAACATATGCGGACTACGTAGAGGCAAATGCCGGAAAGGGAGCATCCGGTAAGGGTCTCGACTATATACAGGTTGTGCAGGGTGAGGATTCAACCATACGTTCCGAATCCTCCTTATATGCGAAATATGATAAATCCTCACCTAATACGCAACCGTACAGTGTAATGAATACCGTACTCAACTATGTGGGTGGTGACGCATGGCGTTCCGCAGGACAGTGGATTGAGTGGGAATTCAGTGTACCGGAAGATGGTTATTATAACATTACCATCAAGGGAAGACAGAATTATGAGCGAGGCAGTGTATCCAGCCGAAGCTTATACATAGACGGACAGATTCCTTTTGCAGAAGTGAAAGAAGTTTCTTTTGAATACGATAATCAGTGGAATATGGTAACACTGGCAAATGAAAGCGGTGATCCTTACGAATTCTATCTGACAGAAGGAACCCACACAATCCGCTTAGAGAATACGCTTGGCGGTATGGGTATTATTTTGGAAGAGCTGGAAGATTCCATCTTCCGTCTGAATCAGATTTATCGTACATTGCTGGTTTACACAGGCGCAACACCTGATAAGTATCGTGATTATAATATTGATCAGGTTTATCCGGAAATTATGGAAGCTATGGATTTGGAATCCAAGCGTTTATATAAGATAGTAGATGATACGGTTGCTTATACCGGTCAGAAGGCAGATAAGATTGCAACGGCACAGACCATTGCACAGCAGTTGGAACGTTTCTGCGAAAAGCCGCAGAAGATTACTCTTGAGTTTACCAACTTTAAGGACAATATTACCGCACTTGGTACTGCAGTACTTAATATGAGCGAAACTAAGCTGGATATTGACTATATTGTAGTAAACGGTGTGAATGCAAAGCCGGCAGAGGATAACGCAAACTTTGTCGATAAGACATGGCATGAGGTAAAAGCATTCGTGGCTTCCTTTATCGTAGATTATGACGCTGTCGGTGATGTTTACGAAGAAGGCGGAGATGATGTTATTAAGGTATGGATCCTCAGTGGTCGTGACCAGGGTACTATTTTGAAGTCCATGGTGGATGACACCTTTACACCTCAGTCCGGTATTAAGGTTAACGTAGAAATTGTAGCCGGAGATGCACTTTTGAATGCAGTTATGGCAGACAGAGGTCCGGATGTGGTACTTACCATCGGTGCAGACCAGCCTGTAAACTATGCACTCCGTGGCGCGGCTGAGGATATTACACAGTTTGCGGATTATCAGGAAGTATTAGCAAACTATACACCAAGTTCTTATGAACAGTACAGTTTGGACGGAGCGATTTACGCAGTGCCGGAAACACAGACCTTCAACGTAATGTTCTACAGAGAAGATATTTTAGATGAATTGGATTTGGAAGTTCCGAACACCTGGGATGAGTTGATTGAAATGTTACCGACGATTCAGGGTAACAACATGTCAATCGGTATTCCTTCCGCAGCAGGTAGTAGTTCAAACTCCAGTGCAAGTACATCTATCGCATCCAATGCGGCAGACTTATCAATGTACTTCAGCTTGCTGTTCCAGTACGGCGGAGATATGTACAATGAAAAGGGAACTAAGACAACGGTTAATGAAGAAGCCGGCGTAGAAGCTTTCGATGATTATACAAGATACTTTACCGATTACGGAATCCCTCAGTATTTCGACTTTATCAGCCGATTCCGTTCCGGTGAAATGCCAATCGGTATTGCAAACTATGCAACCTACAATACCTTGATGGTATCTGCACCTGAAATCAAAGGTCTTTGGGACTTTACATTGATTCCGGGTACGGAGAGAGTGGATGAAAACGGTGAAACTTATATTGACCGTTCCGACTTTATCACCGGTGCTGCAACCATGATGATTGCTACCGATGATGAAAATGTAAAAGCAAATTCATGGGAGTTTATGAAGTGGTGGGCTTCCATTGATACACAGGTTCGTTTTGGTCGAGAAATCGAAGCATTGCTTGGTTCTTCTGCAAGATACGCAACCGCAAATATCAATGCATTCAGCCAGCTGGCATGGAGTGCAGACGATATTGAAGTGTTGACAGAGCAGTGGCATTGGACCGTAGGTATCCGAGAAGTGCCGGGTGGTTATTACACAGGTCGTCATATTACCAACGCTTGTCGTAAGGTTATGACGGATAAGGATGACCCGCGTGAGACTATTATCGACTACGCGATTAAGATTGATGAAGAAATTGTGAAGAAACGTTCAGAGTTCGGTCTGCCGTTGGAATAGGAGGAAAATAGAAAATGAAAGAATATATTCGTAAATATTTCATATTGCGCAGACACGAAGCCGGAATTGCCTGGAAGAAGGCGAAGAGAAGCAAAATGTGTTACGCATTCCTGGCACCATACGCAGTACTGTTTGCAGTATTCTATGTGTTGCCGGTAATCAGCTCCATTTTCTACAGCTTCACCTATTACAATATTTTGGAGCCACCGAGATTTATCGGTCTGGACAATTACCTCAACCTGATTTTACAGGATGACGTATTCTTAACCGGTGTAAAAAACACCTTTATGATTGCAGTTATTACAGGACCGTTAGGCTATATAGCCTCCTTCCTGTTTGCATGGCTTATTAATGAGCTTCCCCGTTGGGTCAGAGCGGTAGCGGTTATTGTTTTCTACGCTCCCTCCATTACCGGTAATGCATTGTTAATCATTATTTCCGTATTCTTCAGAGGTGATGCATACGGATACATTAACGGTATCTTACAGAATGCAGGTCTTATCAATGCACCGATTCTGTGGTTGACAGACCCGAAATACATGCTTCCGATTTGTATGATTGTTATTTTGTGGCAGAGCTTGGGTACCGGTTTCCTTTCCTTTGTAGCAGGTTTACAGGGTGTTGACCGTTCCCAGTTCGAAGCAGGATATATGGATGGTGTAAAGAACCGTTGGCAGGAGCTGTGGTACATTACACTTCCCAATATGAAACCAATGCTTTTGTTTGGTGCGATTATGGCAATTACCTCCGCATTTAACGTATGTGATGTTACCAAGACTCTTTGTGGATATCCCAGTACGGACTATGCGGCACGTACCGTAGTAACTCACCTTTTCGACTATGGTTATTCCAGATTTGAAATGGGTTACGCATCAGCAATCGCAACCATGCTGTTCTTAGTTATGATTTTGTGTAAAAAAGCAATTCAAAGTATGTTAAACAGAGTAGGAACCTGATATGAAGAAGCAGAAAAAAGAACAAAATGTAATCAAAAAAAGAAGATTCAAGATAAAAAAGAGACAGCCCAACCGTTCCATTTGGGGAGATATCGGTTTGTATCTCTTCCTGGCACTTGTGGCATGCATAATGATGTTGCCTTTGGTTTTTGCAATCAACAATGCGTTGAAGCCTTTGGATGAGTTGTTTATGTTCCCTCCAAAGATTTTTGCACAGAACCCTACCCTTGATAACTTTGCGGATTTGTTCGTAACCATGGGTAAGAGCTGGGTAACCTTCCCCAGATACGTGTTTAATACCGTATTTGTAACGGCGGTAGGTACTATCGGACATCTGATTATTGCATCCATGGCTGCATTCGTACTTGCAAAGTATGAATTCCCGGGCGGAAAAGCGTTTTTCGGTTTGGTAACCGTAGCATTGATGTTCAATGGTTATGTAACAGCAATTCCTAACTATTTGGTACACAACGCACTTGGCTGGGTAGATACCTATTGGTCCATTATTATTCCTGCATTTGCAGCACCTATCGGACTTTTCTTAATGAAACAGTTCATGGAAGGTCTTCCTACTTCATTAATTGAAGCGGCAAAGATTGACGGTGCAAATGAGTGGAAGGTATTTATCGGTATTGTAATGCCGAACGTAAAGCCGGCGTGGCTGACCATGATTATTTTCTCCGTACAGTCCCTTTGGAACAACGGAGCAACTACATACATTTATTCAGAAGAGCGTAAGATGCTGGTAACTGCTTTGGGACAGATTCAGAGTGGTGGTGTTGCCAGAACAGGACAGGCGGCTGCAGCTACAGTGATTACCGTTGCAGTACCGATTCTTATCTTTGTGTTCTCTGAAAGCCAGATTCTGGAAACCATGGCAAGTTCCGGTTTGAAGGATTAAGGAGGTGTGCGGATATGAAAAAGATGATGAAAAGATTTGGCGCACTGCTCCTGGGTGCCGTGATAATGCTTGGTTCTTCCATGACAGTTTGTGCTACAGGAACCTACACCTACAATTATGATTATTGGGGAGATATTCAGTATTCTCCGGATGCATATACGGTGGCAGGTGTGTTTACCTCTCAAGAGCTGGGGCTCGAAACCGGTATCTTTAAGCCGGAAGGTATGTACGTGAAGGGTGACATGATTTACCTGTGCGATACCGGTAATAACAGAATTATTGAAATAAAGCGTGTAGATACAGAGCATTTGGAAGTGGTTCGTATTATTGACAGCTTTGACGGTAACGGAATGACAGAGAATGTTACCTTTAACGGTCCTACAGATGTGGCGATTTCCGAAGAAGGCGAATTCTTTGTTGCAGATATGAACAACAACAGAATCCTGAAGCTGGATAAAGATTTAAAGTACATAATGGAGTTTACAAAACCCGTAGATGCTACTTTTGATCAGAGCCAGACATTTTTACCTAAGAAAATCACCATAGATACCGCAGGACGTGTGTATTGTGTGGCAACGAACGTTAACAAAGGTTTGATTAAATACGAGGCGGACGGCGTGTTCTCCGGTTTCGTCGGTGCAAGTGAAGTAACTTATAATTGGACCGATTATATCTGGAAGCGCTTATCTACACAGGCGCAGAGAGCGCAGTTGGATTCCTTTGTTCCTACAGAGTATGACAACTTATATATGGACCATGAAGGTTTCATTTACGTATGTACCACCAATGTTTCTGAAACAGACTTGGATGCAGGTACAGCAGATCCCATGAGAAGACTGAACATGATGGGTAGTGACATCATGGTACGTAACGGCGAATGGTACATTATCGGTGATATTTACTGGGGAGACGGTGGCGGATATTCCGGTCCTTCCCTGATTACAGATATTACTGCATTTGATAATGATGTATTTGTAGGTCTGGATAAGGTTCGTGGCAGATTGTTTGCATACGATGACCAGGGTAGAATGGTATTTGCATTCGGTGGTAACGGTAACATTGACGGATACTTCAAACAGCCGGTTGCTTTAGACCATATGGGACGCGACCTGATGGTTTTGGATTATCTGGATTGCAGCATTACCATATTCACACCGACTGAATTCGGTACAGAAATATTCAATGCAATTGAAGAATTCCAGGATGGTTTTTACGAGGAATCTTACGAAAGCTGGCAGAGAGTTATTGAGTTAAACGGTAACTACGATTTGGCATACATTGGTGTGGGTCGTGCCCTGCTTCGTCAGGAAAAATACGAAGAAGCTATGGAATACTTCAAGTTAAAATGGGATGATGATAATTATTCCAAGGCCTTTAAGCAATATCGTAAGATTTGGGTAGAAGAACATATCGTACCGATTTTCATTGTGGTATTTGTAGTTCTCTGCGGACCATTGCTTATTGGTAAGATTAAGAAGATTAAACGTGATATAGATACAGCAGATATTTTCCAAGAAGAATAAGTGTTGAACGGAGGCAGGCATGTTAGCTTTCATAAAAAAAGATAAATTTAGCCAGTATATTAAATCATTGAAGTTTGCTCTTTATTGCATCACCCATCCGCTGGACGGTTTTTGGGATTTGACTCATGAAAAGAGAGGCTCAATCGCTGCGGCGAATACCATATTGATTCTGACCTTGCTTGCCAGAATATTGGGATTGCAGTATACCAGTTTCCTTTTCAATAAGGTATATTGGCCGGAAGTAAATATTTTCCTATACATTGCAAGTATAGTGTTTCCGTTAGCTATCTGGTGTGTTGGTAACTGGGGCTTAACAACCTTGTTTGACGGAAAAGGAAAACTTGGGCAGGTGTATATGGCGACCTGTTATGCCATGACACCCTATCCGTTGATTCAGTTTCCGCTGATTATTATGAGTAATATAGTAACAGAGGATGAAGGAGCGTTTTACGGTGTATTCAGTGTACTTGCACTGGTATGGGCGGCGGCGTTGATTATAGCTGCCATGATGCAGATACATGAATACTCCCTGAGTAAAACAATACTGTTTACCGTGGCATCCATTTTTGCCATGTTGGTAATCGTATTTATTCTACTTCTGTTTTTCAGTATGATTAGCCAGGGTATTTCGTATTTCATTTCTATTGGAAAGGAAATCCTCTTTAGGTTATAGCAGGTGGAAGGAGAAAGGTTATGAGAAAGGATAAAGCAGTAAGAATTGCAGAAATGAAAGCTGCAGTGAAATCTACTTTAAAAAGTTTAATAGCGCCGGTCATTTTCCTCCTGATTATTGTTGCCGGAGTGTTGGTAATTACATTGTGGCAAGAGGAAGAGGAACCCGAGAAAATCATTCAGGTAAATGCATATGCCGGTGATACAAGTACTATGGTCTTGGAAAATGATAAGCTGTTGTTTGAGATGGATCCGTCTACAACACAGTTTACCATTACACAAAAAGATACCGGGGCAGTTTGGTATTCTAACCCGGAAGGCGGCGGAAGTGACCCGGCTGCACAGACCATTGAGAAGCAAAAATTGCAGTCAACAGTATTATTAACCTACAGTACTATCAACGGTGTAGATACTTTGTATAACAACTACAAGTACAGTATGGAAAACCAGATTTACGAAATCGAGCAGGGTGATGATTATATTAAAATCAACTACTCCATCGGTGATGTGCAGAAAGAATTCGTAATTCCTCCGGTACTTTCTGAGGAACGTATGGATGCATATCTGGAAGTTCTGGATAAGAATGCAGTACTTTTGATTGGTAACTACTATAAGAAATATGATATTAACAATTTAGGTAAGAAGGATAATAAAGAGGAATTGCTGGAAAGATATCCTATGATGGCAGATACTGTTATCTACGCAATTCGTGATACCACAAAAGATGCAGTTCGTAAGAAACTGCAGGAATTCTTCGCAGAAATCGGTTATACCTACGAAGAGTATTTGGCAGATAAGGCCAATGACAAAGGTGAAACCACCACAGATAAGCCGGTATTCAATATGAGTATGACTTACCGTCTGGATGGAGAAGACTTAGTGGTAGAAGTTCCTTTTAGTGATATTCAGTACAAGGAAGAATATCCGGTATATTATCTGTCCATACTTCCGTACTTTGGTGCAGGTACCAAGGAAGAAGAAGGATTTTTGTTAGTCCCGGAAGGTGGCGGCGGATTAATAGAGTTTAATAACGGTAAGATTAAGCAAAACGATTATTTCTCCAATCTGTATGGTTGGGATATGGCACAGGACAGAGAGGCAATCGTACATGAAACAGAAACCAGTTTTAATGTATTTGGTATCTCCAAAGAGGATTCCTCCTTTATCTGTATTATGGAAGATGGTGCTCCTTATGCCGGTATTCGTGCAGATGTAAGTGGTAAAAAGCATAGTTACAATTACGCATGTGCAGAATACACTTTAGTACATAGAGAACAGTATGACGTAGCAGAAACTACTACCGGTTCTATTTATTCTTACGAGCCGGGATTGCAGCAGGATGAAAAAATCGTACAGAGATATCGTTTTGTAGGTTCTGACAATTATGTAGATATGGCAAATGCGTACAGCAATTATTTGTCAGAGAAATATACCGGCTATCTGGCCATGAATGATGACACCACTGCTCCGGTAGCATTGGAAATTATCGGTGCGGTAGATAAGATTGAGCAGGTAGTGGGTGTTCCGGTTTCCAGACCTTTGGAACTGACCACCTTTGACGAAGCTTCTGTAATTATTGATGAATTACATGCAGCAGGCATGACAAATATGTCAGTAAAACTCAGTGGCTGGATGAATGGCGGTGTACAGCAGAAGCTGTTAGATGATGTAAAAGTTATCAGGGGCTTAGGTGGTAAGAAGGATTTGCAGGCAATGGTAAATGCTTCTAACGAAAAGGGTGTTCCGGTTTACCTTAACGGTATTACCAACTATGCAAAAGACAGTGATGTGTTTGACGGATTCTTCGTATTTACAGATGCAGCAAGATTTGTAAGTAAGGAGAAAGCAGAGCTTTATGTATACAATGAAGTATCTTATGGCAAGAGAGAATCTCAGGATACTTACTATTTGTTGAAGGCATCCATTATTCTGGATATGGCTAAGAACTTGCAGAGTGCTGCAAATTCGTACGGCGCAGGCGTTTCCTTTGAGGATATGGGTGATGTGCTTTCCTCAGACTTTAAGCGTAAGGAGCTGGTAAGCAGACAGAAGGTTATGAACAATCAGTCTGAGCTTCTTAAGTCCATGAAGGATGAAGGAACAGCCATTATGATTAATTCAGGTAACGATTACGCCATTGCTTATGCGGATATGGTTACCAATATGGATTTGGGTGGTTATGAATACACCATTATTGACAAGCAGGTTCCTTTCTATCAGATTGCATTGCACGGTATGGTAAATTATACTGGTGAACCAATCAACCTGGCAGGAGAGTATCAGGAAGAAGTTTTGAAATCCGCAGAATATGGTGCAGGACTTTCCTTTACCATTATGGATGAAACTTCCTTTACCCTCCAGAATACTTTATATACAGAGTATTACGGTGCAGAATATGCATCTTGGAAGGATCAGATGATTGAAATTTATACAAGATACAACAATGAGTTGGGTCATGTATTTAATCAGAGAATGACAGGACACGAATATGTGGCAGAAAATGTAGCAATGACCACATATGAAGACGGTACCAGGGTTTATGTGAATTACAGTTACGATGATGTGACCGTGGATGGAACCACAGTAACCGCAAGAGATTATGCAGTAGTTCGCTAAACGAAAATGGACTAGAAAGGATTTGGATTATGAAGAAACAGAAGAATTTAGCGGGTCTTCAGAAAAGGAAAGCAATATCCGGATATATCTTTATTGCACCCTTTATAATAGGCTTTTTAGCATTTATGGTAAAACCGTTTTTCCAGTCATTGTACATGAGCTTTTGTAACGTACTTACCGGTCCGGATGGCTTTAAAAATGAATTTGTCGGTCTGGATAATTACGTGCGAGCGTTCACATTGGATGCGGAGTTTAACAGATTTTTGGTAGATGAGTTGGGAAGATTGTTTGTTAACTCGCTGGCAATCATGGTATTCAGCTTCTTTGTAGCGCTGATTTTGAATCAGAAGTTTAAAGGTCGTGCATTGGTAAGAGCCATTTTCTTCCTGCCGGTTATTCTTTCTTCCGGTGTAATTATCGGTGTAGAATTTGATAATGCGTTGCTTGCAAGTATGCAGGATGTAATTACGGAGAACGGTGCCGGTACTACAATTACGGATGGTATTAAAAACATTTTGGTAACATCCGGTGTAGGTTCGGAAGTGTTCCAGGTAGTATTTGATATTGTAGATGGTATTTACGATGTGGCAATTGCTTCCGGTATTCAGATTATTATTTTCTTATCCGGTTTGCAGACCATTTCTTCCAGTATGTATGAAGCAGCAGATATCGAAGGCTGTACCAGATGGGAAAGCTTATGGAAAATTACATTCCCTATGGTAAGCTCCCTGTTTTTGGTTAACTGGATTTATACGATTGTAGACTTCAGTATGAGAACTGATAATCAGATTTTGGAAAAGATTGATATTGAAACGGTAGAAAGACTGAATTATGGTTTCTCTTCCGCAATGTCATGGATTTATTTTGCCACGGTTATCATAATCATAGGTATCAGCTCACTTATTATTTCAAAGGGGGTATACTATTATGACTAAGACAGAAGCTAAGACAGTAGCTGTGGCTAAGCCGAAAAGAATGTCCCTGAAGGATAAGTGGAACGCATTTTGGGAAAGAAACAGAAAGTCAGAAGGGTATCTTCTTCAGAAAATTGTAAAAGATAAAAGCTTCCGACTGGTTCGTGCCATTATGTTGTTCGGTATGTGCTTTATGATATTACAGCCCATCCTGAACAAAATATCCATCAGCTTCATGGAGGAGCAGGATATTTATAATGCGATGGTAGTATCTATTCCGGAGCATTTTACCACAGATAACTATCAGCTGGCGGCAGACTTTATGAGCTATAGCAAATCCATTGTAAATACAGCGATAATTTCGTTGACAATTGCAGTTTTGCAGATTACCGTATGTACATTGGTTGGATATGGTTTCGCAAGATTTGAGTTCCCGCTTAAGAAGTTTTGGTTTGCCTGCGTTATTTTGATTATTATCATTCCGCCACAGACCATTTCAACTTCCCTGTATCTGCACTTTAGATTTTTTGATATCTTCGGAATTATAGAGGCAATTAAGGGAGAAGCACTTAATCTGCGAGGTTCGGTATTGCCGTATTACTTAATGAGTGCCGGATGTATGGGTCTGAAAAACGGATTGTACATATTCATGATTCGTCAGTTCTTCCGTACCATTCCTAAGGAATTGGAAGAAGCAGCTTATGTAGATGGTTGCGGTACATTGAAGACTTTCGTCAGAATTATGCTTCCGGATGCAAAGCCGATTTTAACCTCCTGCTTCCTGTTTGCTTTTGTATGGCAGTGGACAGACGGCTTCTACTCCAAGATGTTTTTGGGTAATACCCAGCTGTTATCAACTCAGTTAGCAATAGTTGGAGATCGTTTGGCAGTATATGTACAGCGTTTGACCGGTACGGTAGCATCCGTTGGTTACACTAACTGTATCGTTTCAACAGCGACTTTAATGGTAATTGTACCCTTGTTAATCCTGTATTTGTTCGCTCAGAAGGGCTTCGTAGAATCCTTGAGCAGTTCAGGTATTAAGATGTAAGTTGTCAGACTTCTTAAAGATTGCTAAATTAAGTTTGATATTTAGCAACGAATGAGTAGTAATTAGAGATAATATACGGTAAAATCTTAACATAGTATATGATTCCTGAAAGGACCTAATTCGAAATGGAGATAGGTACGGGGATAGCAGGAATGTATATAGATTAAAGGAGGATATGAAAATGAAGAGTAAAATCGTAAAAAGAGTACTTGCTGCTTCACTTGTTACAGCTATGGCAGTAAGCATGGTTGGTTGTGGCGGAGAAGAACCGGCAACCACACCCAGCACACCTACAGAGTCTAAGACTGACACACCCGCAGACCCTGCAACACCTGCAGATCCTGCAGAACCTTCAGAGCCTGTAGAAGATGTTAGCCCTTACCCGATCATCACTGATGACGCTGGTAACCCTGTAGACCTTGGTGGTATTGAAGTTATTATCCGTGACTGGTGGTCAACCGGTGAACTTTCTCGTAATAATGCTTACGAAGAAGCTCGTGCTGATTATATTGAGTGGGCACAGGAAACTTATAACTTTACTGTTAAGGAATTAGCAATTTCTGACTGGGGTTCAACTCCTGCAGATTTCGCAGCTTACGCACCTGTTGGTGGCGACGAGTACTATGTATTTACCTTACGTTCAGGTAGTGAATTAAATGCAGCTGTTGAAGCTGGTTATATGTATGACTTATCTACTCTTGACTGCTTAGATTTCTCAGAAGCTAAGTGGGGTTCAGGTGTTCATCAGTTCTACAGTGGCGCTAACGGCGAAATCTACTGTATGAGAGGTATTGATGCAGAACCTCGTAGAGGTATGTTCTTCAATAAGAGAATTCTTGAAGAAGCTGGTATCAACCCTGATGATCTTTACGCATGGCAGGAAAGCGGCGAATGGACTTGGGATAAGTACGAAGAAGTTTGTGCAGCAGTTCAGCAGGACGTTGACAACGATGGTGTTATCGATGTATATGGTATGACCGGTCAGAGATCTGAGTTCTACTCAGCAGCAGTATTCTCTAACGGTGGTTCATTCATCAATAAGGTAGACGGTAAGTTCGTAAACGAATTAGAGTCTGCTAATACTTTGGAAGCTCTTAACTGGGCAGTAGAAGTTGCAACTAAGTATGATCTTCCTCAGCCGGAAGGTTCTAACTGGGATTACTTCCTTGCAGAGTTCAAGGCTGGTAAGGCTTGTTTCATGGCTGACCAGGTATACCGTGCAGGTCAGGACTTCGCAGAGATGGAAGATGACTTTGGTTTCGTTTGCTTCCCTATGGGACCTCAGGAAGACGAATATGTAAGTATCTTTGATGATAACGCATATGCTATTCCTTCTTGCTACGATGCAGAAAAAGCTTGGAAGTGTGCATTTGCTTACAATGTTTACACCGAGCCTATTCCTGGATTCGAAGATGCAGCTACTTGGAAGGCTTCTTACTATGGTAACTTCAGAGATACCGAAGCTGTAGATAATACACTTGTTAAGCTTGTTGAAGGCGGTATCGTTACATATCACTCATTAGTAAGTGGTATCGATTTAGGTCCGGACATTCTTTGGGGCTTAGGCTTCGCAGATGCAGAAGGTGTTGTTGAAACTCCTGCACAGGCAGCTGAAAGACTTAGAAATGCATGGGGCGCATTCATTGATGAAGCTAACAAATAATTAACGGTTGTTAATTTAGGGGTGGTGTTTAACACCACCCCATTTTTATACCAAAAGATACGTATGGAGGCTATTATGACATTAATTGCAAAAAATCCGATTATGCCGGGATTTTATCCGGATCCGTCCATCCTTGCAGTGGGAGAAGACTTTTATTTGATTAATTCTACATTTGCTTACTTTCCGGGACTTTCTTTAATGCACAGTAAAGATTTGGTACACTGGGAACAGATTGGTAATGTAATGGATAGAAATTCCCAATTACCATTGGGGGATACCGGTCATTCCAGAGGATTGTTTGCACCTACCATTCGATATCATGAAGGTACCTTTTATGTAATATGTACTAACGTTTCCTATGGCGGAAATTATATTGTAACTGCCGAAAATCCCGAAGGACCCTGGTCGGAGCCTTACTATATTCAGGGAGCGGAAGGTATAGATCCCAGCCTTTTTTTTGATGAGGACGGTAAGTGCTATTACATAGGTACACATCCCAATCCACAGGGCTGTCAGTACGATGGAGACTGGTACATCTGGATTCAGGAGCTTGATCTTGCTACCATGCAGTTGGTAGGTGAAGCAAAGGATGTGTGGAATGGTGCCATGAAGGGTGTACATTGGCCGGAAGGACCACATCTTTACAAAAAGGACGGATATTATTATATCCTTCATGCAGAAGGCGGAACCGGTCCGGACCATGCAGTAACCGTGTGCCGTAGCAAAAATATTTGGGGACCTTATGAGAACAATTTCTGTAATCCGATTCTGACCCACAGACATTTAGGCCAGGCTTATCCTATCAAGTATGTGGGGCATGCGGATTTGATTGAGACTCCGAACGGAGAATGGTTTATGACCATGCTGGCAGTAAGACCTCTGGAAGGATACACTACCATGGGAAGAGAAACTTTCTTAGCCAAGGTGTTTTGGGAAAATGGCTGGCCGGTAGTAAATCCGGGAGTCGGTATTCTGACAGAGGAAGTAGAGATTGATTTACCGGAGTGGTTACCGGAAAATGATCCGGATTCCTATACCTGTCGCACCAATAGGAAAACCTGTGTACCCGGTAGCAGCAGAACCTATGACTTTGACAGTATGGATGAACTGGGCGATGAATTTTTGATGCTTCGTAATCCGAATAAGAGTTTGTATCAATTGAAGAAGGAAGAAGGCTTGTATCTGACGCCTACTTCTGCTACACTAAAGGAGAATGCAAGTCCTACTTATCTGGCAATCAGACAGCAGCATCATCATTTCCAAGTGACCGTAGAGATGCAGGATAACAATCTCTTTGCAGGCAGAAGAAGTGGTATTGCGTTGTTACAGAACAATGAGTACCATCTGCGGGCGGAAGTATCCGATGGCTGTATTGAAGCGGTAATTTGCGAAAAAGGAACTGACCGCGTAGTGGCCAGTGCAGCTTTGGCGCAGGAAACGGTAGTGCTTCAGTTGGAGGTTTGCGGACTGAAAGCCACCATATCTGTATTAGAGGGTGGCAGAGAAACAATCATTGCAAGTGACATTGATATTCGTACACTTTCTACGGAAGTAGCAGGCGGCTTCGTAGGCTGCACGGTGGGAATGTATGCTATTGCAGAGAATAATAATACGGACAAGGTATTATTCAAGAGCCTGTCCTACAAAGAATGTTAATCAAAAGTAAGAAAGAATAAATGTGCTGCCGGAAGGCGGCAGGAAAGAGGAAGGTATGGAAGTTAATTTTCATTTGCCGGGATTACGGTATAATTATCCGTTAAATATGCTTTTCTTAAGTTTGTTAAAGACGAAACCGGAAATGTTCCGTGAGGGTGTAAAGATTGCCTCATTCTTTGGGGAGTTTCCCATGTCTCTGTGGAACGGCGGACGTTTCAGTAATCATGACCAGTGTGATTCGAATTTTATTAATGGAGTAATTAAGGCCATTAATGCACAGGGGGTTCCGGTGCGTTATACATATACAAATCCGTTACTTACGGAAGAAGAATTGAATGACCCATATTGCAATTATTGCATGATGGCAGCTGATAATGGTATGAATGAGGTTATGGTGTTTTCTCCTCTTTTAGAGGAATACATTCGTAAAAATTATCCCAGCTTTAAAATTAACAGCTCTACCTGTAAGGAAATCAGGGATATTGACGAGGTAAAGGAAGAGTTGAAGAAGGACTATCATATGGTAGTGCTGGATTATAACTTGAATTACAGATGGGATTTGTTGGAGCAGATTCCGAAAGAAGACAGAGGCCGTGTAGAACTTTTGGTTAATACCCTATGTGTTCCAAATTGTCCCAGACGTGGAGAACATTATAAAAATGTTGCCAGAAATCAGCGTATTGTAATGAAAAATCGTAAGTTGCCGCCGGATAAGCAGATACCTATTGAAACCTGGCATTGTGAATATGGTGATAAGAACTGTATCCATACCATTCAGGATTATGAAACCTATATCTCGCCGGAGGCGATTTGGGAGAAGTATATTCCCATGGGCTTTAAGAACTTTAAAATTGAGGGAAGAACGGCCAATATCTTTTCGTTGGTGGACACCTATTGCCATTATATGGTTAAGCCGGAAAGAATAGGTGAGGCAAGACTGCTTCTTTTGAATAATCTGGTGGCAAACAAAATTATTACGGTAAATAAACCCAGACCAAGTAAGTGGCCGTAAGATAAAGACATTATGGAGCGGAAGCTTGATAATAATCCGTGGTAGGAGAAGTGGAAGAAAGGAGTGCCCGATATGGAACAGAAAAAAGAAATATACTGGCATTTGCCGGGACTTTGTGCTTTTCGATTTCTGAATCATGCACTTTTTAACTTAATGAAACTATATCCGGATAAATTCCGGGAGGGATATAAAATCGGTTCTGTGTACGGAACTTTTCCGGGAGCTATCTGGAACGGTGGCAGAAGTGTTATGGGTACCGTCAGAAAAGAGGACATGGAGAAGATTATTAAGTCCTATAATGACAGAGGGATTCCGGCCAGATATACATGGACCAACTCTTTGTTGGAAGACAAGCATGTATATGATACTTATTGTAATGTAGCTATGAAAGTGGCGGACAATGGCATGAATCAGGTGTTGGTGAACAGAGATTGTCTGGAGGAGTATCTTCGTAAAGAATATCCGGGATTTAAGGTGATTTCTTCCACCACAAAACGTATGCTGGATTTGGAGGGACTTAAGGAAGAACTGGAGAAAGATTATTATCTGGTAGTGCTGGATTATGATTTAAACCATGATGAAGCAGTGTTGGAAGGTTTGCAGCCTTATGCAGACAAAATAGAGATTTTGGTGAATGAAATCTGCTATCCAAACTGTCCTATGCGCGCAGCACATTATCGTGACGAATCCAGATTGCAGTTGGAATACGACACCAGAACGGATTTCAAGTGTCCGAATAAATCTACACCCCGCGTGTTTGAGGAGTGTACCAAGCGTCCGGCGTTTATTTCCAACGAGCAAATCGGAGAATATATTGAGCGTGGTTATGTAAACTTCAAAATTGTTGGACGAGGTTTGCCCATGGATTTTGTAAAAGATTCTTATATGTACTTTTTAGTAAAGGATGAGGAGCGTACCTTTATCCGTAAGAAGATGGATGAGATGCTGGCCGCATGGATGCGTCCGCAGACTCCGGTAAGAAAATAGATATAATAAACGGATGGCACTTTATGGTGTCATCCGTATTTTTGTATCCTTAGAAGGACTGTGACCAAAGGTTTTCTTATAAGCTCTATAAAAAACCGAGTAATCGCTGAAACCGGACTGCATACATGCATCGGTAGCGTTGAGACCATTGTGCATTAGCTGGCGGGCTCGAATGGTTCGCTTATAAATCAGGTAGTCAATTACCGTGGTTCCGGTGGCTTTCTTGAATGCCCGGTTCAGATAATGCTTGCTGATGTAGAACCGTCCGGCCAGTTCGTCCAGAGTAATGTTGTCGGTAAGATGTTCGTTTAAGTATTTAAGAACCTTGCGGATATTTTCAGGAGCCTTGTTGGTTACCGGAGAAGGATGCAGTGCCTGGCTCATTAAATTAATTCGGGCAAGCAAAGCACTGGTGTAAATATCAAAATATTGCGAAAGAAGCTCCTCCGGCTGTTGCTGAACGGCAGCCAGATGCTCCAAATAGGTTAAGAGCTGGTAGCTTTCCGTATGCTCATAGAAAACTTCCTGAGGGGAGTTTTTTTTATTGCCCGGGAAGGCGGATAATAGTAAGTCTCGCTGTTCCGGCGGGAAAATTTCCGGGGAAAAGTATATATAATAACGGGTATAGGGAGCGTTAGAATTTACCCGAACTCCGTGAAAGGAATAGGGCGATAACAAAAGCAGACTGTGAGGAGTCAGATGGTACTCCTTTCCTTCTACTATATAGTCGGCATCTCCTTCCACAAAATAATAGAGCTCATAGTGCTCGTGATAGTGGATGCCAAAATCATTGGAGGTGTAATGTGAAGTCTCGTGATGGATTAGCCGATGGCTGGATGAATTTTTTGCAATAACAGGCATAAGTGCTCCTTCCCCGGTGGCAAATATTATTTGTTACATACAGTATAGTACAATAGGGCGATATTTGCAATGTATTACAACCTTTTTGCAATTCTAATTGTAAATAAATAGTGATAAGCTCATGGTAAGTAATAAAAAACTACGAATAATTATTGTTAGGTTAAAGAAATGGGGGACATGATATGGAACAGGTACGTTTGGGAATTATAGGTATTGGTAACATGGGTAGCGGCCATGCGAAAAACGTAGTAGAAGGTAAGGTGCCGGGTATGGTACTGACTGCTGTGGCAGATGTTAGAGAGGTACGTCGTCAGTGGGCAGCGAAAGAATTACCGGAAACCGTAACCGTTTTTGAGAATGCGGAAGGGCTGTTAGACAGCGGACTGGTAGATGCAGTGTTGGTTGCCACACCGCATTATATCCATCCGGATCTTACCATTCAGGCTTTGCAGAGAGATTTGCATGTAATGTGCGAAAAACCGGCAGGTGTTTATACCAAGCAGGTAAGAGAAATGAATAAGGTGGCAGAAGAACATAATGTAGTATTTGGTATGATGTTTAATCAGAGAACTAACCATGTGTATCGCAAAATGCATGACTTGATTGCCGGCGGCGCTTACGGACAGATTAAGCGTGTGAACTGGATTGTTACTGACTGGTATCGTTCTCAGGCATATTATGATTCCGGTGATTGGAGAGCTACCTGGGACGGGGAAGGCGGCGGTGTTCTTTTGAACCAGTGTCCTCATAATCTGGATTTACTTCAGTGGATTTGCGGTATGCCTGCTAAGGTGCGTGCATTCTGTCATGAGGGAAAGTGGCACAACATAGAGGTAGAAGATGATGTAACAGCGTATCTGGAGTACGAGAACGGAGCTACCGGCGTATTTGTTACTTCTACCGGAGATGCACCGGGAACCAACCGTTTTGAGGTGCTTTTGGAAAAAGGAAAGATTATTTGTGAACACGGAAAGCTTTCTGTATACGAAGCAAAGGTAAGTGAAAGAGAGTTCTGCTTTACTACCAAGGAAGGCTTTGCGATTCCGGAAGGGGAATGGATAGAGGTAGAAACCGACGGTATGAACGAACAGCATGTAGGTGTGCTGAAGGCATTTACCGGAGCGATTTTACGAGGAGAACCGCTTGTGGCAAACGGCGTGGAAGGTATTCGCGGACTTACCCTTTCTAATGCAATGCATTTATCTGCATGGACAAATGAAATGGTACAGCTTCCCATAGATGAGGATTTATTCCTGGAGAAATTAAATGAGCGTAGAGCGGCTTCTAAGCAAAAGACCAATGTAGCAGAAGTGGTATTTAATACAGAAGGCAGTTACGGAACCTGAGAGGAGTAAACCATGCGTAGTGCGATTGTAGGATGTGGAAATGTAGCGCAGGTACATGCGAAAGCTGTTGCCGGCATGGAAAATGCCCGGTTAGTTGCAGTAGCGGATATTTGTCCTGAAAAAGCGGAGGCAATGGGAGATACCTATGGTGCAAAGGCATATTATAATCTGGAAGAAATGCTTGCGAAAGAAGAAATAGATGTATTGCATATATGTACCCCGCATTACTTGCATGTGCCTATGGCAATCAGAGCATTGAATGCAGGAATCAATGTATTTATGGAAAAACCGCCGGTAATAAACAGTGCTCAGTGGGAAGAGTTGAAGCAGACGGTGGAACAGTGTAAGGGAAAGTCACGTCTTGGTCTCTGCTTCCAGAACCGATTCAATGACAGTGTGCAGTATGTGAAAGCAAAGCTGGCCGAAGGTGTATACGGTAAGGTGCTGGGTGTCAGAGGCATGGTAACCTGGAACAGAGGGATGGATTATTATCGCTCGAATGACTGGCGCGGGAAGTTAGCAACAGAAGGCGGCGGCGCTCTGATAAACCAATCCATACATACGCTGGATTTAATGCAGTATCTGGTAGATGAAAAACCGTCTTCCGTAAAGGCCAGTGTGGCAAAGCTGCATTTGCCGGAGGAAATTGAAGTGGAAGATATGGTGGCAGCACATATTGTGTATCCTCAAGCAAGAGGAAGCTTTTATGTGACCACGGGTTATGTAAAGGATTTGCCGCCGATTATAGAGCTGGAATGTGAAAAGGTCAGAGTACGAATTGAAGAAGATGTGGTAACAGAGTTTGGTGAAGAAGCTTTGGTACAAGGCTTTCACAATCAGAAGCGCTTAGGAAAAAGTCACTGGGGAATGGGCCATCAGACAGCTATCCGTTCTTTTTATGAAAGTCTGGAAAGCGGTCAGAAGTATGCCATTGAACTTGAGGATATAGAAGAAACCATATGGTTGATGTTACAAATTTATGGAAGATGATGGAGGGTGAAAAATGTTAGAAAAGTGTATTGTTACAGGATTTGCAGACGAAATTCATGTAAGATTGGATGTGCAGTTGGAGGTTATCGGTGATCTGGGGCAGAAGTATATCGAGCTTCGTGGCGCGGATGGAATTAATATTGCAGATATGACCATGGAACAGGCGAAAATGTTTAAGATTAAGCTGGATGCCAAGGGTGTGAAGGTATCTGCATTAGGCTCACCTATTGGTAAAGTGGGTATTACGGATGATTTTGCTCCTCATTTTGAGAAGTTTAAGCATGTAGTAGAACTTGCTAAAGTATTTGAAACCCCGTATATCAGAATGTTCAGCTTTTATATGCATTCTGATAAGCCGGCGGAAGTTTTCCGTGAGGAAGTACTTAAGCGTATGGGCCGGATGGTAGAATATGCCAAGGAACAAAATGTAATTCTTTTGCATGAAAATGAAAAGGGTATCTATGGCGAAAATGCAGCAAGATGTAAAGAGCTTATGGATGCTTACTATGGAGACCACTTTAAGTGTATTTTCGACTTTGCTAATTTCGTACAGTGTAAGCAGGATACATTAGAGGCGTATGAATTATTAAAACCTTATATTCACTACCTGCATATTAAGGATGCTATGTGGGAGAATGGAGAGGTAGTTCCTGCCGGCATGGGCGATGGTAACGTAAAGGAAATTTTAAGTATGTTGTCTGAAAGCGGTTATGAAGGATTTCTGAGCTTGGAACCACACTTAGCAGATTTTGCGGGACTTCAAATGTTAGAAAGAGAAGAGGATATGCAGGATAAGGCAACCAATAAGGTGGAAGAAAAGAAGGGGGCATATGCATATCGTATTGCCTATGACAGCTTGATGAAACTATGTAAATAAAGAAAAATAACTGCTCCTGCAGTGAAATTAAGAAGGAAAAGAGACAAGGTCGTGAGAGGAAACGGCTTTGTCTTTTTTAGTGCGCAGATGTTCACTGCAGAACAAAATCTAGCAATAGATGACATCAAAATAGCATAAAGTGATAAGTCAAAAAAAGGGTACTTTGGTATCATTTATGTAAAGTCGAGAAAGACTGTCCATTTGTGACATAAATAGATAGATTTGAGGGAGGATTCGACCGTGAGAAACAGAGAAGAAGCCAAAAGACGTGCAAAAGAATTGGTGGCAAAGATGACCGTGGAGGAAAAAGCATCCCAGCTTCGCTATGATGCACCGGCAATCCCGCGACTGAATGTTCCGGCATATAACTGGTGGAATGAAGGTCTGCATGGTGTGGCAAGAGCAGGTATTGCAACCAGTTTCCCACAGGCAATCGGTATCGCAGCATCCTTTGATAAGGAGCTGTTAAATGAAATTGGTAATGTAATCAGTGTGGAAGGACGTGCAAAGTACAACGCATATTCTTCCCGGGAAGATAGAGATATTTACAAAGGATTGACTTTCTGGTCACCTAACGTAAATATTTTCCGTGATCCCAGATGGGGAAGAGGCCATGAGACTTATGGTGAGGACCCCTATCTGACCGGAGAATTGGGCGAAGCTTTCGTAGAAGGTTTGCAGGGCGATGGAGAGTATTTAAAGGCTGCAGCATGTGCGAAGCACTTTGCAGTACATTCCGGTCCGGAAGCAGTTCGTCATCATTTTGATGCAGAAGTAAATGACAAGGATTTGTGGGAAACTTATTTACCTGCATTTGAGAAATTAGTAAAGAATGCTGAAGTAGAAGCAGTTATGGGTGCATACAACCGTACCAACGGTGAACCTTGCTGCGGACACAAGGTATTGATGGAAGATATTTTACGCGGACAGTGGGGATTTGAAGGTCACTACGTATCTGACTGCTGGGCAGTAAGAGATTTCCACACCAATCACATGGTAACCGCTACTGCAGAGGAATCTGCCGCACTGGCACTTAAGACCGGTTGTGACGTAAACTGCGGTAATACCTATTTACATATGCTTTCTGCATATCAGCAGGGTCTGGTAACAGAAGAAGATATTACGATTGCTGCAGAGAGATTATTTACCACCAGATTTTTACTGGGGATGTTTGATGAAACCGAATATGACAAAATCGGTTATGACAAGATTGAATGTAAGGAACATCTGGCACTGGCAGACAGAGCCACTGCGGAAGGTGTAGTACTTTTAAAGAACAATGGCTTACTTCCTTTGAAGAAAGAGGAGATTAAGAGCATCGGTGTCATCGGTCCTAATGCCAACAGCCGTGTAGCACTGGTTGGTAACTATCATGGTACTTCTTCCAGATATATTACTGTTTTGGAAGGTATTCAGGATGAAGTGGGTGATGACGTACGCGTTTACTACTCTGAAGGTAGCCATTTATTCAAGGATAGATTGGAGCATTTGGGCTGGAGACAGGACCGTATTTCTGAAGCGGTGAATGTAGCACTGAATAGTGATGTAGTGGTTCTTTGCGTAGGTCTGGATGAGACCTTGGAAGGTGAAGAAGGCGATACCGGTAACAGCTATGCATCCGGTGACAAGGTAGATTTATTACTTCCTGAGGTACAGAGAGAATTAATCGAGGCAGTGATGAAGGTAGGTAAACCGACCATCGTCCTTAACATGACCGGTAGTGCCATGGATTTACGTTACGAGCAGGAGCATGCAGATGCTATTATGCAGGTATGGTATCCGGGCGCAAGAGGCGGCAAGGTAATCGCAGACTTGTTGTTTGGTAAATTATCACCTTCCGGTAAGCTTCCTATTACTTTCTACAATGACACTGCAGATTTGCCGGCATTTGAGGACTACTCCATGAAGGGCAGAACTTACCGTTATCTGGAAAGCGAACCTTTGTATCCTTTCGGTTACGGATTAAGCTATGGTGATGCAGATATTACTTCCGTTGAGTGTAACGGTCAGAAGGTAGAAGCCGGTGTAACGGTTTCAGCAGATACTGCCGAGGGCATGACCATTTCTGTAGAAATTGAAAATAAATCCAACATGGAATTGGGCGAAGTAGTTCAGATTTATATCAAGGATATGGATTCAACCTATGCTACCACCAACGGTAAGCTTTGCGGTTTTGCCAGGGTGAATGTGCCTGCCGGAGAAAAGGTAAACGTAGCAGTTCCTATGGATAAGGATACTTTTACGGTAGTAAATGATGCGGGACAGAGATTGGTGGATGGCAAGAAGTTCACCGTAAGTGTAGGCTTTGGTCAGGCAGATGCCAGAACAAAGGCGTTGACAGGTAAGGAAGCAGTAGTATTTACAGTAGAAGGTTAATGATAAATGGCAGAGATTAAGTTATTTAATCAGAATTGGACTTTTTTAAAGACGGCTCTGGGAACAGAGCTGTCTGATGTTATAAAACGTAAAGGGGAATTCCGGGCAGTAGATATTCCACATGACTGGTTAATATCTCAGGCGAAGAACCTGTACGAGAACAGTACCGGATGGTATCGTAAGGTGGTGCTGTCAGAGGAACTGCAGGCAGGGGAAGGAGAACGTGTCATCATTCGTTTTGATGGTGTGTATATGGATTCTGCCTTTTACGTGAACGGACAGAAGGTAGGAGACTGGAAGTATGGTTACTCCGCGTTTCAGTTTGATATTACGGATTATCTGACTGCGGGAGAGAATGAACTCCTGATGCAGGTGCGTTTTCAGTCGCCCAACAGTCGTTGGTATTCCGGTGCCGGTATTTACCGTAATGTTTGGTTGAAGATATATCCGGAGACGTATCTGCCGTTAGATGGTACTTATGTACATACCAAGTATTTAGGAGACGGCAGGTATTTGTTAGATATTGAAACAGAGTGTGCCGGAGATTTGTCGAAAGAGGTTTCCTGTGCATATAAGCTGTATTATAACGGACAGTTGTATCAGGATTTAGGCATAGTACAGAACGTGGGAAGTGGCTTCGCTTTACAGGCTGAACTGGAAGCTACCAAAGAGTGGAGTCTGGAAGAACCTAATTGCTATAAGTTGGTGGTAGAACTACAGGAAACAGTGGATTCACAGGAAATAACCATTGGTTTCCGACGCATGGAGTTTGATCCGAATACAGGCTTTTATTTAAACGGTCAGCATGTAAAAGTCAATGGTGTTTGTGAGCATCATGATTTCGGCTGTCTGGGCTCCGTGTTCAGTAAAGAGGCTATGCGACGTAAGTTTGAAATTTTACGCCAGATGGGCGTAAATGCCCTGCGTACCAGCCACAATATGCCGGCGGCAGAGCTAATGGAGCTGGCAGATGAAATGGGCTTTCTGGTAATGGATGAAGCCTTTGACATGTGGGAACGTAAGAAAACGGATTATGATTATGGACGCTTCTTTAAGGAATGGGCAGAAACAGATGTGGCTTCCTGGATTCGCAGAGACCGTAATCATCCCTGCTTGTTTATGTGGTCCATCGGTAATGAAATTTATGATACTCATGCGGATGAGCATGGACAGGAAATTACTCATAGATTAATTGGTTTTGTCAGAGACCATGACCCCAAGGAGAATGCGGTGATTACCATCGGTTCCAACTTTATGCCTTGGGAAAATGCACAGAAGTGTGCAGATATTGTAAAGTACGCCGGTTACAACTACGGCGAGAAATATTATGAAAAGCATCATGAGGAGCATCCGGACTGGATAATTTACGGTAGTGAAACTGCATCCATGGTGCATAGCCGAGGCGTATACAGATTTCCTCTGAAACAACCCATGTTAGCAGATGAGGATGAACAGTGTTCTGCTATCGGTAACTCCAGTACCAGCTGGGGAGCCCGTAATGTGGAAACCTGTGTTTCTAAGGACAGAGACATGGAGTTTAGTTTCGGCCAGTTCCTTTGGACCGGTTTTGACTATATTGGGGAGCCAACCCCTTACCATACCAAGAATTCTTATTTTGGTCAGGTAGATACGGCAGGATTTGCAAAGGATTCCTTCTATGCATTCCAGGCGGAGTGGACGGATGTAAAGAAAGCTCCTATGGTGCATTTATATCCCTATTGGGACTTTAACGAAGGTCAGACCATTGATGTGCGTGCATGTACGAATGGAAAGCACGTGGAGCTGTTTGTAAACGGTCAGTCCAAGGGAAGACAGACAATTGACCATGAGCATGGGGAAGAATTACAGGGAACCTGGCAAGTGGCTTACGAGCCCGGCGAAATTACAGCGGTAGCTTATGATGAGGCGGGTAAGGAGCTTTGCAGAGAGACCAGACATTCTTTTGGGGATGCGGCCAAGATTGTACTCCGTGCAAATAAGCTTGAGCTTCGGGGAGATGGTGAGGATTTATCGTTTATTACCATCAGTGTAGTAGATAAGGATGGTTATCCCGTAGAGAATGCCATGAACTATGTGGAGGTGCTGGTGACCGGAGCCGGACGTTTGTTAGGTCTGGATAATGGTGACAGCTCTGACTTTGAAGAATATAAAGGCAATGTGCGTAAGCTTTTTAACGGTAAGCTTTTGGCTGTAATCGGCAGCAAAACGCAGGCCGGAGAAATCAATGTATTTGTAAACGGTAAAGGCTTGGAAAGTGCCAAACTTCAGCTGAATGCAAAGGAAGCGACGGTACGTCAGGGTATTTGTGCAACAGAGGATGTAATGAAGCATCCTATGATGTTAACAGACAAACAACCGGTACGCAGAATTAATATCCGTGCGTTGGGAAGTAAGGTGTTAACGGCTGAGAGTAATTCGGTCTTGCTGGAAGCCAATGTTCTTCCGGCAGATGCAGATGATAAAGAAATTATCTGGAAGGTAGTAAATGATAACGGTATAGATATTCCTTATGCAACGATCGAGCTGTTAGGTAGTGAAAATGGTGTAACCAAAGCTAAGTTAACTGCTATCGGAGACGGTGAGTTCCAGGTAAGATGTTTATCCAAGAGCGGAACGGATAAAGTAAAGCTGATTTCTCAAATGGATTTTAAGGCAGTCGGCATGGGCCAGGCGTTTGTGAATCCCTATGAATTCCTTTCCGCAGGACTCTTTGACGAAACCATCGGAGAGATTACCAATGGTAATGAAAAGGGTATTGCCACTGCAAGAGACGGTGTCAGCGGTGTGATTTACAGGAATATTGATTTCGGTGAGTATGGTTCGGATGAAGTAACTATTCCGGTATTTGCACTGGATAGCGAATTACATGATATTGAGTTGTGGTTAGGAGTACCGGGCGAAGAGGATAGCGAATTGTTCTGCAAGCTTCCGTACCAAAAGCCTTCGCAGTGGAATGTGTATCAGGAGGATACCTGGAAGCTGCCAAGACGCATCAAGGGTGTACAGGCACTTGCCATTCAGATGCATGAAAAGGTACATATTAAGGGATTTGTATTTAAAAAGTATGAGAAGGCATTTAGTCCTTTATATGCAGCAGAATGTAACAAGGTATACGGCGACAGCTTCTGCGTAGAAGAACAGGCCATTACAGGTATCGGCAATAATGTAACCATAGTCTTTGAAAACATGGATTTCTGCGAAACAGGCGCAAAGGGTATTGAACTGACCGGACGCTCGAAGTTATCCGGCAACACCATTCATATTCTCTTTACTTCGGAAAATGGCGAAGTGCAGCGCAGAGTGCTGGAGGTAAAGGGTACGACAGAATATGAGGCACAGACCTTTGCTTTTGAAGCTATTACCGGAAAAGGAAAGATTGAGTTTGTATTCCTGCCCGGCAGTGATTTTGACATGAAGAGCTTCCAATTTTTACTTCTCTAATTTTCCATGTTGAACAGGCATAAACAGTTAGGTTGTTTTTGTTGTAAAAAACAGATATTATGAAATATATATAAACCAGGAGGTAGCAAAATGTTATATATTGGTATTGATTTAGGTACATCAGCAGTGAAATTGCTTTTGATGGACGGCGAGGGTAACATTAAGAACATTGTTTCTAAGGAATATCCTCTGTACTTCCCTAATCCGGGCTGGTCTGAGCAGAAGCCGGAAGATTGGTATGAGCAGTCTATGGCCGGTATGAAGGAGCTGTTAGAGGGCTTCGACAAGAGTCAGGTGGCAGGTATCAGCTTCGGCGGTCAGATGCACGGTCTGGTTATTCTGGATAAGGATGACAACGTAATCCGTCCCGCACTTCTTTGGAATGATGGACGTACCTTTGAAGAATGTGATTATTTAAATAATGTAATCGGTAAGGAGAAGCTTTCTGAGTACACAGCAAACATTTCCTTTACCGGATTTACCGCTCCGAAGATTCTTTGGATTAAGAACAAGGAGCCTGAAAACTTCGCAAAGATTGCAAAGATTATGCTTCCTAAGGATTACATCGCATATAAATTAACAGGTGTACATTGTACAGACGTTTCCGATGCTTCCGGTATGCTTATCTTTGATGTAAAAAACCGTAAGTGGTCTAAGGAAATGTGTGATATTTGCGGTATTACCGAAGACCAGCTGGCTACTGTTTACGAATCATACGAAGCAGTAGGCACCGTACTTCCGGAAATTGCAGCGCAGCTTGGTATTCCGGAGGCAGTTAAGGTAGCAGCAGGTGCAGGCGACAATGCGGCAGCAGCAGTAGGTACCGGTACCGTAGGCGATGGTATGTGTAACATTTCTCTGGGAACCAGCGGAACCATCTTTATCTCTTCCAAGAACTTTGGTGTAGATAAGTACAATGCGCTTCACTCTTTCGCACATGCTGACGGAAGCTATCACCTTATGGGATGTATGCTTAGTGCAGCAAGCTGTAATAAGTGGTGGATGGACGAAATTATCGGAACCAAGGATTACGCAGCAGAGCAGAAGCAGATTGAGAAGCTTGGCGAGAACCATGTATACTTCCTGCCTTACCTGATGGGTGAGCGTTCACCTCACAACAATCCGAATGCAAGAGGTACTTTCATCGGTATGACCATGGATACAACCAGAGCAGATATGACTCAGGCTGTTTTGGAAGGTGTTGCATTTGCACTTCGTGATAGTTTTGAAGTAGCTAAGAGCCTTGGTATCAAGATTGAGCGTACTAAGATTTGTGGTGGTGGTGCGAAGAGTCCTCTTTGGAAGAAGATGATTGCCAACATCTTAAATGTTAAGGTAGATGTGATCGAAAGCGAAGAAGGTCCTGCACTTGGCGGCGCAATGCTTGCAGCAGTTGCATGTGGTGAATATGCAAATGTAGAAGAAGTAGCTGCTAAGATTGTAAAGGTAATCGATACCGTAGAACCGGAAGCAGAATTAGTTGCTAAGTACGAAGAACGTTACAACCAGTTCAAACAGATTTATCCGGCATGCAAGCCACTTTATGATGTGATTAAATAATGAGTGCAAAGGAAAAACAAGCGATACGGCGAGTCAAAATATAAAATAGGAGGAACACAGATGAAAGTTTTATCCGTAAAAGATCCTGCTTTTAAAAAGTATGGAAAAGTAGTAGACAATGTAGATTTTACCGAATTGGTAGAAGCATTGAAGAAAACACCGGTACCGGAAGGTGTTGTGTATGAGCCCAGCGTAGCTGAGTTGGAAGCAACTTCTGTAATGGAAGCGCTCACTACCGTAACCTATGGCGAAATGCCTATCCAGATTGGTTACTGCAATGGTCACAACTGCATGTTAAATGCTCTTGAGTACCACAGAGATTCTGAAATCAACGTAGCTGCGACTGACGCTATTTTGATGGTAGGTACTTTGGCAGATGTAGAGGATGATTTTACTTATGATACTGCAAAGGTAGAGGCATTCTTGCTTCCTGCAGGAATGGCTGTAGAAGTATACGCAACCACTCTTCACTATGCACCTTGTGGCGTAGATAATGCCGGTTTCCAGGTAGCAATCGTACTTCCTAAGGGAACCAATTATCCTTTAAAGACCAAGCACACAGCTGTAGCAGCTGACGGAACAGCTCCCGGCGAAGACGCATTGATTACCGCAGTAAATAAGTGGTTAATCGGTCATGCTGAGGGCGGTCTGGATGCCGGAAGCTTCCTTGGATTAAAGGGCAAAAATTTGAACGTAAATGAGTAAATTTGTTTTACGAAAGCATGAGATTATAGTATAATTATGTTATTGAGAAAAGGAATCAATAGCAGTAAAAAATACATATTATTAGGAGGACAAAATAATGAACAATATCCCTAAAGTGAAAGTTGGTATTGTAGCAGTTTCCCGTGACTGCTTCCCGGAGAGTTTATCCGTAAACAGAAGAAAGGCAGTAGTTGCAGCTTACGCTGAAAAGTATGGTATGGATGACATTTATGAATGTCCTATTTGTATCGTAGAGAGCGAAGTACAGGCTGTTGCGGCTGCAAAGGATTTAAAGGAGCAGGGATGTAACGCACTTTGCGTATATCTTGGAAACTTTGGTCCTGAAATTTCTGAAACCTTATTGGTTCAGATTTTCGATGGTCCTGCAATGATTTGTGCAGCAGCAGAAGAAAGCCAGAACGACCTTATGGACGGACGTGGCGATGCTTACTGTGGTGTTTTGAATGCAAGCTATGCTATGAAATTACGTAATGTAAAGGCTTATATCCCTGAGTACCCTGTAGGTACTGCAGAGGAATGTGCAGATATGATTCATGAGTTCGTACCTATGGCAAGAGCAATCGTTGGTTTAAAGAGCTTAAAGATTATTTCTTTCGGTCCCAGACCTTCCAACTTCCTTGCTTGTAACGCTCCTATTAAGCAGCTTTACAACCTTGGCGTTGAAATCGAAGAGAACTCTGAATTAGACTTATTCGAAGCATTTAAGAACCATGCAGGCGATGAAAGAATTCCTGCTAAGGTTGCTGAAATGGAAGCTGAGCTTGGCGCCGGTAACAAGAAGCCGGAAGTATTAGAGAGACTTGCTCAGTATGAATTAACTTTACTTGACTGGGTAGAAGCTCACAAGGGTTGCAAGGAATATGTTGCTATCGCCGGTAAGTGCTGGCCTGCATTCCAGACTCAGTTCGGTTTCGTACCTTGCTACGTAAACAGCCGTTTAACCGGTATGGGTATCCCTGTATCTTGTGAAGTAGATATTTATGGTGCATTATCTGAGTTCATCGGTACCTGCGTAAGTATGGATGCAGTTACCTTGCTTGATATTAACAACTCTGTACCTGCTGATATGTACAAGGAAGCTATCGCAGGCAAGTACGATTATACTCATAAGGATACCTTCATGGGCTTCCATTGCGGTAATACCTGCTCTTCTAAGCTGGCATTCTGTGAAATGAGATATCAGAAGATTATGGCTAGAAACCTTCCTGAAGAAGTTACTCAGGGTACCTTGGAAGGAGATATTGCTCCTGGCGACATCACCTTCTTCCGTCTGCAGTCTACTTCTGATTGCAAGCTTCGTGCTTACATCGCACAGGGTGAAGTACTTAACGTAGCTACCAAGTCCTTTGGTGCAATCGGTGTATTCGCTATTCCTGAGATGGGAAGATTCTATCGTCACGTACTTATTGAGAAGAACTATCCTCATCATGGTGCTGTTGCATTCGGTCACTTCGGAAAGACCTTATTCGAAATCTTCAAGTTCGTAGGTGTTCCTGTAGAAGACTTGAACTACAACCAGCCTAAGTGCGTTCCTTATCCTACCGAGAATCCTTGGGCTTAAGGAAAAGGGAGACAATGCGCACGAAGTGTGTGTTGTGAATGAATAGAGATACTTTACACGGCGCAGTCGAAAGACTGCGCCTGTTTTTTTAAAAATAAATCTTGCCGCATAACAACTGTTATGTTAAAATAAATTCAGCATGGGGAGGTACCTTATGTATGATGATAAGAATGATGTAAAGCAGAGATTAATAGAGATAGGCAGAAAAGAGTTTCTTGAACATGGATATCTAAAGGCGTCCATGAGGAGCATTAGTGCAGCGGCGAATGTGACAACGGGAGCAATTTACTTTTTCTTTCACAATAAGGAAGATTTTTTCAGAGCTATATTGGAGGAGACGGCCATAGCTTGGAAGAGGCATTTGCAAGAATATGCAGAGAGTGAAATAAGCGGCACGAAATCCAGTGCAGAAAATGATAGGGAATTAATCACTTTTCTTTTTAGTCATAAAGAGGAAGTAAGGATCTTGTTTGAAAAGTCAGAGGGAACTATCTACGAAGGATATCGGGAAGAATTGTGTGTAATTTTGGAAAATGCTTTTTTGGAATTTTACAGACGTTACGGTGGTCGGGAGAAGGATAGTGATATCGTGAAGATTGTAGTTCGAATGAGATTACAAGGCTATTACGAATTACTTCATGGAGATTATACAATGGAACAGGCAATCAAGTATACAGAACTATTAGCTTTTTATGGTGATAGTGGTTTTGTGGGAATGATGAAACAATATAATGATATGTTTAGAGGCTCAGTCGATTAGACTGGGCTTTTTAAATAACGAATTTTAATAAGTGTTATGTTTAAGGAGGAAACAATATGTTATTCACTGAATTTGGCTCCAAGGAAAATCCACCGATTCTTTTGTTACATGGTATGATGCAGGACTGGCATACGGAATACGAAATGTTAAAAGAACTGGAAAAGTATTACTTACTCATTATTCCTGCACAGGACGGGTTCTATGAGGGAAGCGATGACTTTACGTCATTTGCAGACCAGGCAAGACAAATTGAAGAGTATGTACAAGAAAATTATAGTGGCAAAGTAAAGGGAGCTTATGGCTGTTCACAAGGCGGACTTATGCTGACAGAATTGTTAACCCGAAATAATATTGACCTTGGCACTGTGATTATGGACGGATGCTATGTGGCTCATCAGGGAAAAATTTCCGGCTGGGTGACTTATAAAATGTTTTGTAAATTTAAAAATACAGGAAAATTTCCGGCACTGATTATGGTTACGATGAAGCTTATGGGCTTAAAAGCAGAGGACTTGGGAATGATGGATTCGTTATATATGAGTGCCAGCGATGAAACCGTGAAAAGAAACTTTATGGAAACCTACACTTACCGCACTCGTTCTGAGATTGCCCAAAATGAAACAATGGTTCATATGTGGTGTGGAAGTAAAGAACCCTATGCAATTAAATCACACAAAGAACTAAAAAGATATCTTAAAAATTACAAAGAGGAGATTATGGATGGCTTTGGGCATGGGGATTTTTTGATGAAGCATTCTAAAGAATGCTGTGAGAAAATACATAGAACAATAAAGTAATACATATTGACAATATTATTCGGCAAGTGTAGAATAAAACACATAAATTCTACACTTGCCGAAGGAGTTTTTCATGAAATTACTGAAAAGAATCGTTTTGATTGCAGTATGTTTTGGAGTATTTTACATACTCAGTTCATTGCTGCTGGCATATACCAAGGTATCCTATCGAATGTGGGTACAGATACTTGGAAATATAACAGTGATATGGATTGTGCCACTATTACTTTTAATACTCGGTCTGGCGCATTTATTCCGTAGGGATGATAGTACACCTTCCGGAGCAATGCTTTTTATGAAAATAATATTTGGAATTCTGGGAGTGATAGTTTACCTTTATCTGGCATGGTGGGGGCTTCTTATTTTTGCCTGGGTAACAAATTGGGAAGAACGTCTTGCCAAGGGGCTGTTAGTGGTAAATGAGCAGGAATTTCTGGGAGCAAATAATTATGTGTATTATAAGCCGGTTGCGTTATTTTTTCGAGTGCCGGGAGACTTGACTACGGAGATAAAATTGAATTATCTGGAGGAGAAGTACGACCGGGAATTTGCGGTATCTGATGAAGATAGTGACGTAGTTTATGATATGGAACAGCCGGATATTACAGTGAATGTGGTTTTGTGGTATGGCGAACTGAAAGATGATTATATTGACGAGGTAGTGAAAAAGTATTGGCAAGAAGGAATATCAGTGTATGAGATTGATAGACGATTTATCTATCAATTAGGAACAACCGAACACACAAAATGTATTGACATGGAATTATATGGAGAAGAAGATATTTCCGCATTTGCCGAAGATGTATCCAAGCTATTAACTTATATTGCAGACAGGACGGACTTAATAGAATTCCAACATTTTTATATTGGATTTTATGACAAAACGGACGAGGATTTAAAGGGAAGTATTCCTTTTGGAGAAATGTGGGCACGTGATGAGATGGCGCCGGATTATTACCGCTCTCCGGCACAGGTGGAGAAATATATACGAGTAGAGTATGAAGAAGCAAAAGAATAATAAATGATTATGTAGGAGGAAACACATATGAAACGATTACCTGATTCAGAATTAGAGATTATGATGATTATTTGGGAGCTGGACAAGCCGGTGACCAGAACAGAGATTGAGGAGCAGATGGATCCGGGAAGGAAGCTTTCGCCCACTACTATTTTGTCCTTCCTTTCCAGATTGCAGGAAAAGGGCTTCCTTGCGATGGAGAAGTCCGGCAAGAATAATGTATATATTGCCATGGTGGATAAGGAAATTTATCTGCAAAAGGAAAGCTGGAATGTGTTGAAGCGATTGTATCAGGGTTCTGTCAAGAATTTCTTTGCGGCTTTGTATGATGGAGATAATTTGACAAATGCCGAACTTAAAGAATTGGAAGAATTTATTAGTGAGAAACGTAAGGAGCGTAGATTATAGAGGTAATTTGCTATTGGTTTTAACTTATAGGAGGTTGAAACGGTCATGGAAAGAGTTTCGTTTGATGTAAGTGTGAAAAAAGGTGGATTCGCAGCTTTTTTACTGGTTGGTGTGTTGGTTTTAGGTATGGGACTATTTGTGTCCTGTGGATATAAGCCGGAGGAAATGCAGGGCACAGAGATACAGGGGCAGGGGAACGGTGGAGAGTCGGAGGAAATAACCGATAGTGGTGACTCCGGTCAAACAACTGTAGAAGATAAGGAAACGCAGGAAAACTTAGCAGAAATTGATGAGAAAGTAGCTCCCACCAAAGACGAAGTCCTTGCCATGCGCGCAAAGGCTCTGGAAGGTATGAGTGAGCAGGAAATAGAGCGTTTAAAAGAAAATATTAAAGTTGCAAATCAGAGAATGGAAAAAGCGTATCTTTACGAGGATTTGTTTGGCAAATTATCCGACCCGGAGCATTTGTACTGGAATTATTTCGACCAAAAGGCAGATATTCAAATCGGTTGGGAACCGGATGGTACGCCGATTATGGTGTATAACCGCTTCGATGCAGACAATTTTGTGACCTTGATGGAAGAGATGCGGGATAGTCTGAAATCTGATTTGTTAAAGCAGGATTTTGATAAATTAATCGAATGTACGAAGCTTGCCAAGGAAACTCATGAAGTAGAGTATGCGGAGCAGATTTATCGTATATTGCACGATATGGATTATTTTCTGCTGCGTTACGGTATCGAGGATGTGGGAAAGTATTTGGATGATTTATCCACGGTGGCAAAGTACTACGGTGTGTTGGAGATTTATGAGAAAGAAGTATTTTCAGAGGATATGGCATCTTCCATAGCCAAAATCCTTATCCAGCAAATAACGAAAGAAGAAGCGGCTGTATCCCCTGAGATAACACAATATTCTTTAGAAGAAGCTATGTCACTGGGAGAGACAGTGACTCTGAAGGGTGGTTTACCGGGAACGGGAGAAGGGACCTGGTATATTGTCACCATAGATGGTGTGGAACATTTTTATGCCAAATATGATTTTGAGGAAAAGGTTGATTACTACGGGTATGCAATTATAAGTGAGGCCTATGAGCTGGGATGTGGTATCAAGGTAGGTACAACCAAAGAAGATGTTCTAACTAAGTACCCATATGCACGTATGGAAGATTTTGAAGGAAATTGCTTATCGGATTCCTTAGCACCGGAATTTGTTTGTTGGAATGGTGTGGCCTATCCACGCAGTGCACAGGGAACGGATCCGGATTTCGAATACCAAGGTACAGATTATTACTGGTGGAATCAGTTTGATTATGTAATGATGCTGGATATCGATTTGGGAACCTATGATACATTGCCTATTTATTTGGGATTACTTATGAAGGAGGAGAAGGTTAGGGCAATCACCTTTTATTATCCTACAGCAGGGTAAAAGATGCAGTTATGATGCAGGGAATATGCGGATTTGATGAACTACCTATGTAAAATAGGTTATAGAGTTGGGAGGATTCGTATATGAACAGATGGATGTGGACGATAGTTTTACAATTTATGTTATGTGTTTGCGGAGGTTCAGAAGAAGGGAATGTGCAGGAGACCGTGATGTGGGCAAGGAGTTTGTCGTCACAAGACTTTTCCTACGCAGACCTTTCCAATACAGAATTCTTCTTCTGCAGTGGCGCCGGTGGCTGGTGGACAGAGATGTACATACACGAAGATGGAACTTTTGATGGCTACTATGTGGACAGCAATTGGGGCATTACCGGTGAGGAGCATCCTAATGGTCAAGTGTCTTACAGTGAATTTTATGGTAATTTTACGGAACCCACACAGGTGGATGATTACACTTATCAAGTGCAAATTGATTCCATAGAATATCCCAAGGGGAAGGGAAGCGAAATCATTGACGGTGTCCTTTATGATTACGGAGAGGCTTACGGACTTCAGGGAGGAGAAAATTTTAATATTTATCTGCCCGGAAAGAAGTATCTGGAGCTTCCGGAGGATTTTAGACTTTGGGTAAACGGTCATTATCATTGGGCGTGGGATGGCGACCCGGAAGCAGAGGATGCGGTATTACCGTTTTATGGATTCTTTAATGTGGAGCAGGGCTGTGGATTCTACAGCTATGAAAAGGAATCCTAATATTTTATATTCCTAAATTAATTTTTATAAAAATATTACAAACATCTCATGGTTTATACATAAAATGTCCATATGTTTCCTGTATGCTGAGAGTACTTACATACAAGGAGATAAACTGTGACAGACGAACAATATTATGAATTAATACAACCATACGCGGATGCCAAAGAAATAATGTTAAGCAGGTTAGGGACTTTAAAGCACAATTTGTACTCAGAACCGTCTTATAAGTCCATTCATACCATACAAGACAGAATTAAGAAGAAAACCAGCATGGAAAAGAAGCTGCAGAAGAAAGGGGTAGAAGCCACTCCTATGAACGCCAAGGACTACTTGCAGGATATAGCCGGGATAAGGGTGATTTGTTACTTTGTGAATGATATATACCGGCTGGTGGATACCATTAAAATGCAAGCGGATTTGATTGTGGTTAGGGAGAGGGATTATATTTCGAAGCCAAAAGAGAATGGTTATCGAAGTTTTCATCTGATAGTGTGTGTACCTCTGTATTACACGGACGGTATGGAGTACTTCCCGGTGGAGATACAGTTTCGTACCATGGCTATGGATTTTTGGGCAAGTATGGAACATCGTATTCTTTACAAAAAGGCAAGAGAGGACAGACTACCGGTAGCGATGGAATTGCAGGAATATGCGGAAATGCTTATGAGCATTGAGCAGAGGTTTGAGCATTTCAGTCCGGCAGAGTTGCAAAATATTCCATCAAAAGGTTAAAATTACACATTTACAATTGGAAGAGTTGTGGTAAAATCAATTCTTGCAGCGTAGAGATAAAGGCTTGTGGCTGTAATAAAGCTACAGGCTTTTTTGTGTGATAAATATACTATGGGTGAAGTGTAATTACATAGTAGAGATAGGAGTGTATTATGACAAAGGATATGACAACGGGTTCGCCCATGAAGTTGATTTTAGGGTTTTCCATACCACTGTTTTTTGGATTTTTATTTCAACAGTTTTATAATATTGTAGATACGATTATCGTAGGGCGCTTTTTGGGTGTAGATGATTTGGCGGCAGTAGGCTCTACCGGCTCCATTAACTTTCTGATCATCGGTTTTTGCATAGGTGTTTGTAGTGGTTTTTCCATACCGGTATCTCACAAATTTGGCGCAGGGGATTATGTGGGAATGCGCAAGATGGTGGCAAACTGCACGTGGCTTTCCGGTTTGTTTGCGGTGGTTATGACAGTATTGACGACCTTTTTTTGTAGACAAATTTTGATACTGATGAAGACCCCGGCAGATATTATTGAGGGTGCCTATAAATATATATGGGTAATCTTTTTGGGAATACCGGTAACCTATTTGTATAATATGCTTTCCGGTATTATCAGAGCTTTGGGCGATAGTAAAACCCCGGTTATTTTTTTGCTGATTTCTTCGGTATTAAATATAGGCCTGGATTTGTTTTTTATTGTGGTACTTCACACAGGAGTGGCAGGAGCAGCCTGGGCGACAGTGATTTCTCAGGGGATTTCCGGAGTGTTGTGCCTGTTATATATGATAAAGAAGTTTGACATTCTGCATATTCAGAAGGAGGAATGGGCAGTAGAGAGTCAGATGATACTTACCTTGTGTAATATGGGTATTCCCATGGGATTGCAGTATTCCATTACAGCAATCGGAAGTGTTATTTTACAAACGGCTACCAATACACTTGGCTCCATTGCTGTAGCATCTACAACGGCAGCAGGCCGTATCGGTGGTTTTCTGGCATGTCCTTTTGATGCTATGGGTTCTACCATGGCAACCTACAGCGGGCAAAATGTGGGAGCCGGTAAGTTGGAACGAGTGGGACAGGGTATGCGTTCCTGTATTTGGCTGGGGGCCGGATATTCTGTGATAGCCCTTTTGGTCAGTGTGTTGTTTGGCAAGCAGCTGGCGACACTTTTTGTGGAAGGAACGGAAACGGTTATCTTGGAAAATGTACGGTTATTCCTGATTATCAATACGGTTTGCTATTTCCCGCTGGCATTGGTAAATATTATACGTTTTACCATTCAGGGAGTAGGATTCCCGCGCTTTGCCATATTGGCAGGTGTGTTTGAAATGATTGCAAGAGCTTTGGCGGGAATTGTACTGGTACCGGCGTTTGGATTTGTGGGGGCATGTCTGGGCAGTCCGATTGCATGGATTCTTGCAGATGCCTTCTTGATACCGGCGTATATTCATGTTATAAATAAATTAAAGAAGTCTTATGAGCCACGGATACAGGAACAGTAAAAAGGCATAGGAGGCAGGGAGGAACCAATATGTATAATATGCAGGAGCGGATTGCAGCGATTATAAATCAGGAAATTGAAGCGGGGGAAATTGCAGGAGCTAATATCATGGTGCTTCATAAGGGCAAGGAAATCTTTTTTGATTGCTATGGTTACGCAGATAAGGAGAATAAGTTCCCGGTAAAGAGAGATACCATTTTCAGACTTTTTAGTATGTCTAAACCAATTACCGCTGTAGCTACCATGATTTTGGTGGAGCGCGGTGAAATTGATGTGCGTGATGCGGTCAGCAAGTATATTCCGGCTTTTGCAGGTCAAAAAGTATGGTGTGACGGCAAGGAAGTACCGGCAGAGAGAGACATTACCGTGTGGGATTGTCTGAATATGACCACAGGTATTCCCTATCCTGATTTAAGTTTCGAATCCGGCAGACAGATGGATGAGTTGTTTAAAGAACTGATTGCCCGTCGTGAAAATGGTGAAGTAGTAACCACGATGGATTATGTAAACCGAATCGCACAGATTCCGCTGGCATTCCAGCCGGGAGAACGGTGGATGTATGGTTTGTCTGCAGATATTTTGGGGGCAGTGATAGAAGCAGTTTCCGGTAAGAAGTACAGCAAATTTTTGCAGGATGAAATTTTCCTGCCTTTGGGAATGAAGGATACAGGCTTTTATGTGCCTGCAGACAAGGAATGGAGATTTGCAAAGAATTACGACATGGTAAACGGGGAGCTGGTGCCTTTTACCAGAAGTCATTTAGGTGAATATTATAAGCAGGATGTAGCATTTGAATCCGGTGGAGCGGGAATGGTTTCTACTATTGAGGACTATAGTCATTTTACACAGATGTTAGTAAATGGCGGTACATACAATGGAGTACGTATTCTGGGCAGAAAAACTGTAGCTTACATGGCGCAGAATCATCTGCGTCCGGAACAGATGGGAGCTTTGAACTGGGATAGTAATCTGGGCTGTGGATACGGATGTCTGATGCGTGTACTTATCAATCAGTCTGCGGCAGGAACCAATGGAAGCCTGGGTGAATTCGGCTGGGATGGCTGGACCGGTAACTATATGACAGTGGATCCTTCGGAGGAACTTACCATTCTTTATTTTATCCAAAGATGCGGAGCCGGATTTACACCGGCCATGCGCAAACTCAGAAGTGTAATCTATGGAAGTATAAATGAATAAAAGTATAATTATTGCCTGCATAAATGTAAAAATATGCGGGCAATAGTTGCGTAAAGGTATATTTTATGCTACACTCTTTTGTGATAATACAGTAAAGCGATAAAAGTGGAGGAGTACATTATGAAAACAAAACAGTTAGTTGCATTTGTGGTTGCGGCGACAGTGTTTCTGGTAACAGGAATCGCCAGTGTAGCAATCAATACCTGGTCAGAGTCCAGTCTATCATCCAACAATAGTATGTATGAGGATTTGTTCGGAGACACGGGCGTGGCAACACCTACAGAGGAGTATATTGCAGTAATTGATGTAATAGGAACTATTTATAGTGAGCCGTCAGTATCTATGTGGGGAGAATCCACCGGTTATGACCATCCGTCTACCATGAGTTATGTAGACCAGTTAATGGAGGATGAATATAATAAAGGTATTCTTCTTTACATGAATACACCCGGTGGTGAGGTAACTGCATCGGATGATTTGTATTTGAAATTAATGGAGTACAAAGAAGTAACAGGAAATAAAATTTACTGCTATTATGCAGATCAGTCCTGCTCCGGAGGTTACTATATTTCCATGGCAGCAGATGAGATTTATGCCAACAGAAACTGTTGGACCGGTTCTATCGGTGTAATTATTTCGATGACCAATATGCAGGGCTTGTATGAAAAGTTGGGCATTGAAGAAATAAACATTACCAGTGGAGCAAACAAGGCCATGGGGTCTGCAGGTGAAGAGCTGACCGCAGAGCAACGTGATATTTTACAGGGTATGGTAGATGAAGCTTATGACCAGTTTGTATCTATTATTGTGGATGGTAGAGGTTTGAGCGAGGAAAAAGTACGTGAGCTGGCTGATGGTCGTATTTATACAGCAAAACAGGCGTTAGAAGAAGATTTGATTGACGGTATTTGCACAGAGGATGAATATTATGACAGAATTTATGCAGAGCTTGGTGAGGATATTCTTATTTTTGAACGTTCTGCAGATTCTTACGGCTTCGAGAACCTTTTTGCATCCATGCAGAGTTTAAAACCCCGGTCCGATGCAGAAGTTGTAGCAGACATGATGGAAAAAGAGAATATGGGAGGACTGATGTACTATGCAGATATCGTACGATAAGGACAGAGTAGTTTATGCAGGCTTTTTCCCCAGACTGGCAGCGTTTTTGTTAGACAGCGTGTTGGTATCAGCAGCTCTTTCCATTTTTAAATTTATCGTTTGGATAATTAAGCTGTCAGTGGGAGACGTCATTCTTTTTAAACCCATTCTCTTTACCTACAATGTGTTTGATATTTTGTTTTATTTATTGACAGTAGCTTACTTTGTGTTGATGACTTATTTTTGCGGGGCAACCTTGGGTAAATTTTTGATGAAAATTCGCGTGGTAGATGTAGACGGTCAGAAATTAAGTTTCATGAGCGTATTGATTCGTGAAACCGTGGGAAGATATTTATCAGCACTGATTGTATATGTGGGTTACATTATTGCGGGATTGGATAACCGTAAACAGGGCTTGCACGATAAAATTGCGGATACTTTGGTTATTTACAATCACCCGCAACCGGCAAAGAAGCCCATGCCTATGCCACCCAGACCTATGCAACCGGGTGGACAGCCTATACTGTCGATGGGACAGCCGGCGGGAGAATCCATGCAATTAAGTGAAACCATACCGACTATGACGAAGGAGCTGACCACAGCACCGGTACAGGCTGCTGCAGAGGAACAGATGGTAGTGGCTCCACAGGAAGAGACAGATGCTTCCGAGGTATTATAAAGAATTGGATGAAGTTTTAACATGAACATATTAACCTTAGAAAATATTACAAAATCATACGGAGAACGCAAGCTTTTTGACAATACGGGTTTTTACCTGCAGGAGGGTGAAAAGGCAGGAATCATCGGTATCAATGGTACGGGCAAATCTACCCTTCTTAAAATGATTGTGGGCTTAGAGGAACCGGATGAAGGGCGTATTGTAAAAGCAAATCATGCGGTAGTAAGTTACCTGCCTCAGAATCCGGACTTTGAACCGGAGGAAACAGTGATTCAGGCTGTCGTAAAAAGTGCTGTGGAAGTGAAGCGACAGATGGAGCATTGGGATGGTACCGGTACCTTTTCCTATGATGAGGAGTCACTTCTGGCGGCAGAGGCAAAAACCATGCTGACCAAGCTGGGAGTATATGATTTTGAGCAAAAATGCGGTGAGTTATCGGGCGGTCAAAAGAAGCGTCTTGCTTTGGTGGCAGTGCTTTTGGCACCGGCAGATATATTGGTGTTGGACGAACCCACCAACCATTTGGATAACGAAATGTCCGACTGGCTGGAGGAAATGCTGAAAAAGACCAAAAGCGCCATTGTAATGATTACCCATGACCGATATTTTCTGGATAGTGTTTCCAATCGTATTGTGGAAATTGATAAAGGTAAAATATACAGTTATAGTACCAATTATTCCGGTTTTCTGGAGCTGAAAACGGGACGTGAAGAAATGGCCGAAGCATCTCAGCGTAAAAGGAATTCTATCTTACGCGTGGAGCTGGAGTGGGTAAAACGTGGCGCCAGAGCCCGCAGTACCAAACAAAAGGCTCGTTTAGAGCGTTATGAAGAGTTAAAGAATACTGCTGCTCCGGTAAAGGACGGCGAGGTGGAATTGTCTTCTGTGGCGTCCAGACTGGGAAGAACGACGGTAGAGTTAGAAAATATTTATAAGTCCTATGGGGACAATTGTCTGATAAAGGATTTTACTTATATTTTCCCGAAAAATGACAGAGTGGGCTTTATCGGCAAGAATGGTTGCGGAAAAACTACACTTATGAAAATGATTGCAGGACTTGTGCAACCGGACAGTGGCAACATAACTATCGGACAGACGGTAAAGCTGGGATATTATTCGCAGGAAATCAGTACAGAAATTATGAATCCCAATCAAAGAGTGATTGATTATATTCGTGATACGGCAGAAATAATTGAAACGCCGGAAGGAAAGGTTACTGCAGCCCGCATGTTAGAAAAGTTTTTGTTTGCAGGAGAGGATCAGTACGGATTAATAGGAAAGCTTTCCGGCGGTGAAAAGCGCAGACTCTATTTATGCAAGGTATTAATGGAGGCTCCGAATGTATTAATATTGGACGAGCCTACCAATGATATGGATATTACGACACTTCGTATTTTGGAGGATTATTTGGATAATTTCCCCGGAATCGTGATTGTAGTGTCTCATGACAGATACTTTCTGGACAGAACTGTTCGCAGAATTTTCAGTTTTGAAGGAAACGGTATCCTGAAGCAATCTGAGGGCGGATATACGGATTATGTAAACCACAAACAGGCAGAAGAGCTTTTATCCGGTGGAATTGTGGGTAATCCGGGTAAGACAGGAAATTCAGGTGGAGTCGGTGTGGGAAAGGTCGATAGTAATGTAAAATCAACCGGTGAAAAAGTGGATAAGAATAACTGGAATGCAGGTCGTAAGAAGAAGCTGAAGTTTACCTATCAGGAGCAAAAAGATTACGAAAGCATTGAAGGTGATATTGCAGCACTGGAAGAAAAGATAGAAGCACTTGAGCAGGAAATACCGAAACATTCCAGAGATTTTGTGAAGCTGAACGAGTTAATGAAGGAAAAAGAACAGTGCGAAGCTTGGCTGGAAGAAAAAATGGAGCGGTGGATGTATCTGGAGGATTTGGCCGCCAAAATTGAAGCCGGAGAAGAAATAGAATAAGCAAATATTGAAAGAAATTGTCTGAAATCAGCAGGCAATTTCTTTTCTTTTGCACTGAAAAATAAATAATAAAAAATATTTATTTTGATATTGACAAGAGAATATGATGAAGCTATACTAGCCATAAATCGATTTTATCAATGTCATATGACAATCAACAATCTAGTAATTCATGAAGCAACAGTTCGTTGTTTGATTACCGGTCTAAAATATAAGAAGGGTGGTGCAGAAACAGAAGGCATTTTTTTATGCCGGAAGTATATAATGACAAATTTATTATCAAAATTGGTGGAGGATTATTCCACGAAGAAACAGCCCTCGCTTATTCAGATGAAAAAGGGAGTTTTAAGCAGGGACTCTTTTTTGAAGGAAGCCATGCAGTATGCGGAGTCGGCATATGGAATTTCCCGAAAGGAAGCGGAAGAATTAGTGGCTTTGTTCGAGCAGTATATTTTTGGTTACTCGAAAATATCTTCCTTGATTGATGATGACGATGTATCGGATATTCGCATTATCAGTTATGATAACATCCGGGTAAAACGTAAAGGAAAGCGTATGGATGCAGGAATTTCCTTTGACTCGGAAAAGGAGTACAGACAATTTGTAGATTATGTAGCTACAAAAAATCAGGTAAACATTTCTAATCTAAATGCAATTCAACGATTTACGGATGCAGACAGTCATCCGGATTTTATTCTTCGATTTACAATTTCAATGCCCTTGGTAAATACCTATGAGGCTCCCTATCTTTGTATCCGAAAAGTTCCCAGAAAATTTCCGGAAATCCAGGAATTAATTCGCAGACAGATGTTGGACAGAGAACTGGCAGAAGTATTAATTCAGCGTTTTCGGACAGGCTCTACACTTATATGCGGAGGTAATTCTTCGGGCAAAACCACACTACTGAATGCACTGAAAGAGACCTTGCCGGATGACATGGCTGTATTAGTTGCCCAACAGGCAGATGAGCTTACTACCAAAAGACATCCGGACATGATGTTCATGCACTCATTGCCCGGAAGTGGGGAGAGTCAGGTAAATTATGACTTGAAAAATATCAGTATTGCAGGTCTTACCATGGATGTGGATTTCTTTATTATCGGTGAAGTAAAAGGAGACGAAGCTTTGTATCTGTTAAATGCGGCATATACCGGTCAGCTTTGCGCTGCTACCATACATGCGCCTGCTGCCGATAAAGCCACGGACAAGCTGGTGGATTATGCTATGTATTCCAGCCGCTACTCCCGAGAAGAATTGATGAAGATGATGGAGTGTTTTACTACCACTGTTTTCATGGAGAAATATAAGGTAAAACAGGTTTTTGTGAATAAGGGCTGGGACCGTGATAGGAAGGAGCTGATTTATGAAAGATTATATGGATAAGGAGGTCTTAAGGCATGTGGAAGATACTTGTGGCGGCAGAATTATTGCTTGCCTTTAGTCTCCTCTTTTGGTGGATTCGCTCGGAAAGCATTATACACAATATGTTGCGGATGGCGTATTCCTCCATTGAGGAAGCGGCCCTTAGGCGTATAGGAGATAACCGCCGAGGGGAGCTTTTGTTAAAAAAGGAAAAGGGAAAACTGTACCGTTTGGAGCAAAGGATTCTGTATAGTGGCTTGTTGAAGCGTTTTCCCTTTCTGACTCCGGAATTGTACATTTTGCTGAACTTACTTATGGCTATGGCGATTTATATTGTGTTTAGTATATTGACGGCAAAGTGGTGGACCGGAATGATTGCTGTAGTAGTGTTGGAGGTTTTACTTTATTTTGTGACAAATATGCTGATGACAAGACAGTACAATGCCACAGACGAGGGATTGCTTAAATTCTTAGATTTTTTGGGGAACTACAGTATTACTTCCGGAGAGGTTACTGCGGTGCTGGGGCAGGTGAGTTCTTACCTGGAAGAACCGCTAAAAGGAACACTGGAGGAATGTTACTACGAGGCACAGATGTCCGGAGATACAAGTATTGCACTACTTAGTATGGCGGAAAAACTGCAGCATCCGAAATTCAAGGAGCTGGTAAGAAATTTGGAAATCACCATGCGTTATTCGGCAGATTTTACCATTTTGGTGAGTCAGAGTCGACGTTCGGTCAGAGAGTATATGCGTATGCGTCAGGAACGCAAGGCACTGGCAAGTGAAGCCTGGGTAAACATTATTATTCTGGCGGTGATGACTCTTGTGATTTTGAAATCAGTAGAAGCACTTATCGGGATTCCCATAGAGCAGATTTTGTGGCAGTCATGGGTTGGAAAAGGCTGCGTGGCGGGAATCGTGTTCCTGTTACTGCTGTTTTACGGTCAGATCAGAGCAATGGATAAATAGGAGGCGCGGGATGGAAGTAGGAACAGTACAGATTATGGTCAAGGTACTTCGTATCCTTGTTTGTGCTTTAATTGCAGTACTGCTGGTAAGCATATATTTGATGTCCGGGCAGAAAAAAGTTCTGTTAAGAGCATACGAGAATATTTGCATGCAGGCAAAAAAACAGAACGGATTTTTTGACTATGAGCGTCTGGAGAAATATTTGTGCGGTAACGGAGCAACATATCACTATGGAAAGTGGGTAAATCCGGTTTCTTATTCAGGTTTGTGTCTGGTATCGGCATTGTTTCTTCTGGTCATCGGATTGTCTTGGGGAATCGTAGCCGGACTGTTTGGTGCAGGTGTAGGATTCTTTCTCCCCGGCATTTTATTAGAGTATATGAACAAAAAAGATAACGAAAAGATGCTGACGGAACTGAATTTGATCTATAGTGCCTTGTCGATTCAGATTCGGGCAGGGGTTTATGTAACGGATGCTTTGGCAGAATGTTATGGAAGCGTTAGTCAAATCCGTCTGAGAGAGGCTTTGCAGAACTTGTCGGGAGATATTGTGATGAAGGCAGATTTAGACAGTGCACTGGAATGCTTTCAGGGACAGTTTAATAACAGGTACATCGATTCTTTGTGTATTACCATTTTGCAGGCTACGGAATCGGGGCAGGCGGTAGAACTTCTGGGAGATATTGCAGAACAGATTAAGGATATGGAGCTGATTTTACAGCAAAAGAAAAAAGAAAAACTGAATAGAAGTGTTACATTTTATCAATTGGGAATATTTGCGCTGATTTTAGTGCTGGTGTTATATGCCTGCGTGGTGCATTTATTTTCGGCAGAATTATTTTTTTAGAAAGGGAGAAAAAACGATGAAGAAGATGAATTTTAAGAAAAGATATATGGCAAAGAGTAAGGGAATTGATGGCTTGTTGGTTACAGTGGGATTGTGCATTATAGCGCTCCTTTTGTGTGTGGTAATGAAGGACAGTTTAACTACATTCATTACACAGATTGTAACAGCGCTGCAGACCAAAGCAATCGGTATACTCGGATAGGGCCATGAAGAGCAAGAGTAAAGGAAATATACTGGATTTTGTAAGCATAATGATTACAATTCTGGCAATGTCCATTATGGTAATGGCTTATCTGGAGTGCACGAATCTGCTTATGAAAAAAATGGAAATCGGTCAAATTTCCAGAAAGTATATTTTGAAAATGGAAACAGATGGTTATTTGACGGAGCAGTTGAAGGGAGAAATGCTACAGGAATTATACGGAGCCGGACTTAGAGGGATTGACCTTTCGGGGACAACCCTTCATCCGGTGACTTATGGGGATGCAGTATTTTTGAAAATCAAAGGTTCCGTAGCAGGAAGGATATTGGGAAATGTAAATGAAATGTGGAGCAGTGGTTTTAAGGAAGGGCTTTTTACAGTGGAGGAAGAGCGGATGTCCACGGCTAAAAACTAATCAGGTCTACTCCATGCAAAAGAATGGAGGGCAGGCAGACGTGGTGGTAGGAATGTTTTATGTACTGTTAACTTTAGTGATTATTCTGTTTGGTTTTCGAATTACACAATATATGTTAATTTCGGATACCGTGGAGGATGCGCTGGCAGCATCGAATCTGGCATCGGCAGTGATAGATATACGAGAATTCGGGAAAAGTCACAAGGTTCAGATTCAGGATCCGGAGAATGCATTTTTATTGTATCGGGAAGCACTTTGCCACAATCTGCTTTTAGATGAGTATCTGAATACTACCAATCAGGAGGTGCTGGCTTCCAAGGTGGAAATTGAAGAGTACATAGTGTATAACGTGTCGGATGCAGTGGTGGAGATTTATGTATTGGATGAAAGCGGACAGATAAAGAAATACGATACTGCCGCCCCGGGACAGGTGTATACACCGGATGGTGTGTGTGTGGAGGCAACGACTGTTTACAGCCGGATATCCTTTCAGGTAAATGGCCTTTTTGACCAAAAAATAGGAGCTAGTAAAGAAAAAAGTGTAGATATTGTGAGGTGTGAAATTGAACAGTAAAAAAGAGAAAAAAAGAATTCTGCCGGGGGTGATAATTGTAGCATTTGTGGCGGCATTGGCTACATTTTTTATATTGTTGCAGGCAGAAAAAAATATGTTAAGTGAATATGAAAAAGAGGCGGTCTGGTGCAGTAGTCAGCAGTTGACGAAAGGTTTGGAGATAACGCAGCAAAACTGGCAGCAATATTTTGTGCAAACGGAAATAGAGAAAAGTAAAGTGCCGGAGAAAAAAGTGACTGATCCACAACTGCTTATCGGTAAGCGGGCCGGTCTGGAAATATCCCGGGGGACTGTACTTACGGATACGATGTTTGAAGGAGATGAAAAGTACACAGCATCTATGCAAAGTCCGGTAATAGCCGGATGTAAGGCGGATGATTTGTTTCAATTTGTAAGCGGTGTCCTGAGAAAAGGAGATTTGGTTCACATCTATGCGGTGAATGAGGACTTGGGAGCGACTTATTTATTGTGGGAAAATGTATTGGTGTATCAGGTGTTTGATACGGCGGGAAATCTGATTCCACCGGAAGATATAACTACACCGGCAGCGCGTGTTAACTTGCTTTTGGAGAAAGGAAATGCGGAACTTTTTTATAATGAATTACAAAATGGTTCCTTAAGAGTGGTTAAGGTATGGGAGTGAGAAAATGGTTTATTATATTTCTGATTGCGTTATTGTTCGGGTACTTGATAAGTTCTCTGGAAATGCGGGTAGAGGCCTCTTCCTTTGAGAATCAGCCGGGCTTAACGTTTAGTCCGAATAAAAAAGCATTTACCACGGATGCAGGACGGACCGACTGGGAGTGGTACGAGTACGGAACCGTGGTAGATACAGGTATTTCGGCTAAGTTACGTGGCACAAAGACCGGAGAACATTATTATAAAAAAGAGGTAACAGGCATTGTAAATATAGGAAAATGGGAAGTAAGGCACATGCGTGGTAAATGTATTCACGATAATTATCCCCAGGATTTTTATGGGGTGTCTTTCGGAACGAAAAGATGCTGGCAAAGTTACTTTTCCGGGTGGAATGCCTATTGTGCGGATTGCAATGAAAAACTAAGTGGTCTGCTTTTTTATATGAGTAAAGAGACTGCAAAGGGATTCGGACAAATTGATTTGGATACGGCTTATTATTATACTTGTCCACATTGTAGCAATCTGGAACAGGGCTGGGAATTGCCCTCACATATGTGTAAAGATATTTCATGGAATCGGTATTATGTCAGTTACGATGCAAATCAGGGGAATGGATATATGCCCAAAAGTGTGCATATGTACAACAACAGCACTGCATATGAAGGAAAGGAGGTGACACCGCAAACCACCTTGAATTTGAATACCTTTACCAGACGGGGATATACTTTTGCAGGGTGGAATACCAAGGCTGACGGTAGTGGAGAAAGTTATGAGGAGGGGGCGGAGATTTACAATCTGTCTTCTCAGGAAGGCGGGGAAATCCGTCTGTATGCTCAATGGGAGAAGTGTAATTCGGGATTAAGGATTGACCCGGCAGGCGGAACCTATGGCGGAAGTAGAGAACCGGTAATCATAGAAGGCGGTTTTGGTGATCAGTATGCTTTAAATTCAAAAGAATTGGTGTCGCCATCCGGGGTTACCGTGCATTTTGAAACTAAGGGAGGAGAAAAGCTGCCGGACAGGACCGGTGAAACTATATTAAGGGAGTGGCAGTTGAGTAGTCCTTTTTATGGCAACGTGGATGGAAACAATTATCAATTTGGAGATGTAGACGGTGCGGTAGACAGTGTAAAGGCAATCTATGAAAATGTGGCAATTGTGCTACCGCCTGCCAAGAAGGAGAATTATACCTTCGGTGGATGGTATCTGGACGAAGAATGTACGAAACCGGTGGGAGGTGCAGGTAGTGAATTTCTGCCGGGAAAAGAGGTGACACTGTATGCTGGCTGGGTGGATTTGGAGCTAACGTCCAAGGATAATTACGTGGTTAATGGCGGCAAAGGTGCAGTGGATTTGGCTTGGAGTCAACAGGATAATAATAACAAGGTGTATGAAGTTTATCAAAAAAGAGAAGAACAGGAATGGGTGCAGGTTAGTTCTGCCGGCCAGAAGGAAGTAAGTTATGAAACCGATTATTCCGCGGATTACACAGGGAAAAGTACAACTTACACCATTCCGTTTACCGGATTTTATACGTTGACCTTGTGTGGCGCACAAGGCGGAGATTACCTTTCCATGAAAGGCGGAAAAGGCGGGAAAGTACAGGCTACAATATTTCTGAACAAGGGCGAAGTTCTTACCTGTATCATGGGAGGAAGTAACGGTTATCATGGTGGCGGTGTGGCAGAAAAATATGCCGGCGGAGGTGGTTATAGTGAAGTGTCATCTAATATGAAAGGACTACTTTTGATTGCCGGCGGAGGTGGTGGAGCATCTTCTACAGAAAATGGTCGGGCCGGAGGAAGTTTGGCGGGACTGATAGAGGGTAAAACAGGGGAAAGTGGTGTTTGCGGAGGTGGCGGTGGCTATCAGGGTGGCCGGGCCGGTGTGGCTCAAATTCATACACACGTGACGGATTGCAAGCATGAACATGTGGGAACTGCAAGTACTTACGGAGGGTGTTATACAGTGGCCGCTATATGCAATAACACAAGCTTTCAGAAAAAAGAGGTTTCCAGTTCTTTTTACTACGGCAACAGATACTGGGATAACGGCCAGTGGGTACATTGCTTCTGCGTCCGTTGCGGCAGTGACGATTGTAGCGGACATCGGGATTATAAGTATGAATACATATGCGAGAAGTGCGGAAAAGAGTATGCAAGCAGGCCGGATGTATGTACAAGTGTAAGCGGATATAAAACCGCATGCGGAAGAGATGAGTCCTATGTATGTGGCATGAAAGAGGGAGAAATATTACGTTCGGACCCGGCGTATGGAGGTTCAAATTACATAAACACAGAGTACTGCTTTCAGTATACTCAAGAAGCGGGCGTAAACAGCGGTAATGGTAGTTTGGTAATTGCTTCGGAAAGAATCGGTATGTTGGATGTACAACAATTACAAGGTGTGGAAGCTACGGATATGAGTGCACCGGATGCAATTGATGCATCTACGGTGAAAAAAACAGCCATTGGTGAGAATGAGATTCGAATATCTTTTGGTGCACCTAAGGATAACGGGACCACATATTACCATCAGGTAAAGTCTTATAGTAAATCAAAAAATCAGTGGCTGTGTACTTCAAACCAAACGGTAAACACTCTGACAAGCGGTGTGACAGGGTATTACTATGTGTGGGATAAAAATGCTGACACGAAAGTGGATTCAGACGACTCATTTTTAAGACAGACCGGAGATTCTCCTTTTTTGACAGGAAAAATAACAGAAGAAAAGCAGTTTATACATATTGCGGCAGTGGATAAAGCGGGAAATATAGGAAATACGGTACATATCGGAGTGTCGACAAAGGAAGTGATTTATTGGCCGGTGCGCACAGAGAAAATAGCGGTTACGGAGAGTATTAATCTATCCAAAACCTCGCAGGAGGATTGTTATTATGTAAAAGCGGACGGAACAACCCCCATAGAATTATCTTTTGAAGGCATACTTTGTGGTACTGCCGGTGTAAATTACCAAATAGAAGACATGAGCTTTTGTATGCTTCAGGAAGCAGGCGGGCAGACAGGACAGTTGACAACGGTTGTACCCAAACAGTCATCGGTAACAGCGGGAACATTTACGTATCCAATGCAGAAACTTCTAAAGAAGGTTTCGGGAGATATAGGTGTATTGGATGACGGATATACTGTGGCAAAAAGATATAATCAATGTAAAAATGTGGAACTCATACAAAAGTTTGCTATTCCTTCATCGTTACATGGTCAGAGAATTCGCGTGACGCCCAAGGCGTCAGCTAAATATGGGAAGACTGTTACGTATTCAGATGAAGGTGAAGATTTGCTACATGGTGTATATCTGATTGCAGACGGAAAAGGGCCTAAGATACAAGGGATGGAAACGCTGGCGGGATTGGATTATATTGACTTTTCAAAAGAAGAGGAGCGCAAGATATCCTTGCAGGCACAGGATTATGAAAGTGGTTTGAGCATATTTTATGTGGAAATTTATAATGTAGAAAATGCCATGACGGAACGTTATGAGGCATCATCGGAAGGGAAAATTGAATTTACCATTTCTAAGGATAACATGCTTTATAATGGTGAATTTTCTGTGATAGTTTATGCCACGGATAAGGTGGGAAACGAGACGGTTGCCAGTACAAAACTTTTAGGTGTTGGATTGTCAGCCTATGTGGAACGGGTATTGGAGCCACATACGGATCCTTTTAAATCCGGAGAAAGTGGTATTTTATATATACAGACCGTTGGTTATGTGGAGCGTGTGGAAGTAAGCTTTCCTCAAGAATTCGCAGAACAGGGAAGCGATTATAATCAAGTGTTTGTATATGAGAACCCCAATTACCTGCAAAGTGAAGAAATAGAATTCATGGTATCGCTGACGGTTTTGGATGGTTCTAAAACCATACAGGTAAAGGCATATAAAGCAGGAACACAATTGGAACAAGAACCACAAATACTTACTATTGAAGTAAAGGGAAGTGTATTGGATGAACTTCGGACAAGGCTGCGTTAGTATACTGTGGTGGACCGGTGTATTTGGTGTGAGCGGGATATTGCTGTATTATGTATATAAGACGGATGTAGATTTTGGGGAAACGGATGGCCGCAGAGTGCAAAGATTATGGCTGGTGTACAGTACCGTAACAGGATTTGTTTTAGGGTTACATAGTTGTGATTTTGTGTGGATTATACGGATGGCATATGCACTTTTGGCAGTCTATTTTGTCGTATGCAGTGTAATGGATACTATGTTAAAGATGGTGTGTGATTTTTTTCATGGTATCGGACTGATTGGTGGTTGCGTATATTTGGCATACATTCAGCCACGGAAGGAAGCTCTGGAAGTAATTATACTATTTGTCGGGATTCAGTGGTTTGTATTTCGAAAGATGTACGGGCCGGCAGATATGACAGCCTATGTAATATGCAGTATGTATCTGGCAGCAGAGGACTACAGTCTGTTGAATTGTCTGTTACATATGCTGGTTACATTTGGAATATTGGGTCCTGTACAGCTATGGAAAAGGAATATATCTGCCAAAGGAAATCTTAAGAATCCGGTAGCGCTTTTACCTTACATAACAGGGGCTTTTTTTCTAATTATTTAGAGGATAATGGTTGTTTCATTATCCTCTTTTTGGTATGATAAAGTAAGTTATGTGATGGGAGGCTTTCAATGATTACCATTAGTTTATGCATGATAGTAAAAAACGAAGAAGCAGTACTGGCAAGATGTCTGGATACCGTGGCGGATTTAGTGGATGAAGTGATTATTGTGGATACCGGTTCTACAGATGATACAAAGAAGATTGCCGCACGTTATACCGACAAAATTTATGATTTTGAATGGATTGATGATTTCAGTGCGGCCAGAAATTTTGCTTTTTCCAAGGCTACAAAAGAGTATATATATTCTGCGGATGCGGATGAAGTTCTGGATAGTGAAAACCGGGATAAATTCAGGAAATTGAAGGAACACCTGCTTCCGGAAATAGAAATTGTGCAGATGAAATACGGTAATCAATTATCCTTTGGTACCGTATATAACTTTGATGAAGAGTATCGTCCTAAATTATTTAAGCGTTTAAGAGAATTTGTCTGGGAAGAAGCTATACATGAAACTGTCCGGACATTTCCGGTAGTATATGACAGTGATATTGTAATTACACATATGCCTACCGCACCTCATGGCGGAAGGGATTTACAGAATTTCAAACGACAGATTTCTCAGGGAAAAATATTATCAGGCAGACTGACCAATATGTATGCCAGGGAGCTTTTAATGGTTGGTGAAGCGGAAGATGTTCTGTGGGCGGAAGAATATTTTGAAAAGTTAAGCAGGGATTGTGAAGCGGCTGCAGATACTCTTATGGAAGCTTATTGCGTGATTGCCAAGGCGGCCGGCATACGTAAGGATTCGGTACAAATGATGAAGTATACGGCGAAAGCAATATTGAGCGGAGGATGTTCGGAGATTTGCATGGAGCTTGGCAAATTCTATGAGAGCCTGTCGGATTATGAGGAAGCTAACATATGGTTTTATAATGCTGCCTATGAAACACAGCCGGTATTGGTGAAAACAGCCGGAGATGAGGAGCCACTGAAAGGGCTGATACGTTGTTATCAGGCATTGGGATTGAAAGAGCAGGTCATGCAGTATGAACAGGAATTACAACAATTAACAAATCTGTGATAACCAAATTATGATAAATCAAAAGTTTCGTATAGATTATTGAGAAAAACTGCGGTATAATCAGTAGTTGTTTGGAAGAGTTTGCTGTATTGGCAGCAGGAAAGAGGAGTTTTATGAAGTGGGAAGAAAATGTACGTAAGGTAATTCCTTATGTTCCGGGCGAGCAGCCCAATAAACCAAATATGATTAAACTAAATACAAATGAGTGCCCATATCCGCCGGCACCCGGTGTGCAAAGTGCAATTGAAAAAATGCAGTATGATGCCTTTCGTTTGTATCCGGACCCGGGTATTTCTTTGCTTGTGGATGAACTGGCAGCTTACTATAAGGTGAAAAAGGAGCAGGTTTTTGTAGGTGTGGGTTCCGATGATGTGTTGGCTATGGCATTTTTGACATTTTTTAATTCATCAAAGCCGATTTTGTTTCCGGATGTAACCTATTCCTTCTATGACGTATGGGCAGAGCTTTACAGGATTCCGTATAAAACCTGTGCATTGACAGAAGATTGGCATGTTTGTCCTCAGGATTATAAGCAGGAAAACGGGGGTATTATTTTCCCCAATCCTAATGCTCCTACCGGTTTGGAAGAAAGTCAGGAAACCATAGAAGAAATCTTAAAAGCAAATCCGGATGTAGTGGTAATTGTAGATGAAGCCTATGTGGATTTTGGTGGTACCAGCGCATTGCCTTTAATTGAAAAATATGACAATATTTTGGTGGTACAGACCTTTTCCAAGTCCAGAGCTATGGCAGGTATGCGTATTGGTTATGCCTTTGGAAACGAAAAGTTGATTAAATATTTAAATGATGCCAAATATTCCTTTAATTCTTATACCATGAACTATCCGTCCCAGGTTTTAGGAGCGGAAGCATTAAAGGATAAAGAATATTTTGAAACAACAGTGCAGAAAATAATTGTCACCAGAGAGTGGGTTAAGAAGGAGTTGACAGAGCTGGGATTTACCTTCCCGGACTCCAAAGCCAATTTTATTTTTGCCTCACATAAGAGTGTTCCGGCGGAGGAAATATTTAAAGCATTACGTGCTCAGGATATTTATGTGCGTTACTGGAATAAGCCGAGAATAAACAATTCTTTGCGCATTACCATAGGAACGGATGAAGAAATGAATCGTTTTGTTGAATTTTTGAAAAGCTTCCTTTCTGTATAACACAGGAGCGTCATATAATACATAAATGTAATTTTTAGAAATGGAGATATTAGTAATGATTAAAAGTATTTTAAAAGGTATGGTAATCGGTATTGCAAATATTATACCGGGTGTCAGCGGTGGAACCATGATGGTAGCCATGGGTATTTATGATAAGCTTATTCACTGTATAACACATCTATTTAGTGAGTTTAAGAAGAATGTTTTATTTTTGTTACCGATTGCAATTGGTATGCTGATTGCGGTAATTGGCGGATCATTTGGAATAGAATACTTATTTACCAATTTCCCTATACAGACATCCACTTTGTTTATCGGTTTGATTATCGGCGGTTTGCCTGCAATCTGGAAAAATGTAAAGGGGAATAGTATAAAGTTTGGACATATTATTGCTTTTCTGGTATTTTTTGCCATCGTGGCAGTAATGGCAGTTATAGGTGAAAAGGAAGGCACTTCGGCAGATTTGACCTTCAATCTGGTCAATTCATTAAAGCTTTTTGGAGTAGGTGTGGTTGCTGCCGCGACCATGGTTATCCCGGGCGTGAGCGGTTCCATGATGTTAATGCTTATGGGATATTACAATCCTATTATTTCTGCAATTAATGATTTTATCCGTGCATTGGTTGCGTTTGACTGGAATGGAATTATGCAGGGAGTAGGGGTGTTAGCTCCTTTTGGCATTGGTGTGGTAGTAGGTATATTTGCTATCGCAAAGTTAATTGAAATAATTTTCTCGAAATTCCCGCTCTATGCATATTGGGCAATTATTGGTTTGATTGTAGCTTCGCCGATTGCAATCATTGCCATGGGTACTTTCCCTGCAATTACGATTGTGCATATTTTGACCGGTATCGTAACATTGGTGATTGGTTTTGTAATTGCTATGAAGCTTGGAGAATAATCGAATGGAAGCATATCAGGATTTTGCGTATGTTTATGATAAATTCATGGATGAAACCCCTTATGAAGAGTGGGCAGAGCGTCTGCACAAACTGATTGAGAAGTATGGTTTGTCCAGACCGGAGCGTGATGCAAAGGATGTGTTGGAATCCGAGAAAAATCTGGTAGTTGATTTGGGATGCGGTACAGGTACACTGACGGAACTTTTGTATCAAAAAGGGTATGATATGATAGGTGTGGATAATTCAGAGTCCATGCTTGGCATAGCAATGAATAAAAAGGCGGAGTCCGGAAGCGAGATTTTGTATCTTTTGCAGGATATGCGGGAGTTGGAGCTATACAGCACCGTAGGCACCGTGGTAAGTGTATGTGACAGTGTGAATTATATTACTGAGGAAGAGGAGCTTTTGGAAGTTTTTTCTTTGGTAAACAATTATCTGTATCCGGGCGGAATTTTTATCTTTGACTTTAATACGGATTATAAATATCGCGAGATTATCGGAGAAACTACAATTGCGGAAAATCGTGAGGATTGCAGTTTTATCTGGGAAAACTATTATGATGAAGAAGAATGCATTAATCAGTATGATTTGACTATTTTTGTGCAGGAGGAAAATGAGTTGTTCCGTAGATTTTCTGAGACACATTTTCAGAGAGGGTATACGGCGGCACAGATAGAAGAATTATTACAGCAGGCAGGACTTGGTTTGGTGAAAATGCTGGATGCGGATACGGAAGAAGATGTTACGCCACAGAGTGAACGGATTCTGGTGATTGCCACAGAGCAGGGGAAATCTAAGGCTTAAGGATTTACGGAGCAGTATGCAATCCGGTAAGATAACAGAAAGTAGGAGTGAAATAAGTACATGTCAGATTATATAGTAAGAGCAACCGCAGCAAATGCACAGATACGTGCTTTTGCCTGCACAACAAAAGCTATGGTGGAAGCAGCCAGACAGGCACATAATACCAGCCCGGTAATGACTGCTGCATTAGGACGCCTTCTTACAGCAGGGGCTATGATGGGAACCATGTCAAAGGGAGAAAAGGACTTATTAACCTTGCAGATTCGCGGTGACGGTCCGGCAAAGGGATTAACGGTTACGGCAGATTCCAAGGGGAATGTAAAAGGATATGCAAGTGTGCCGGATGTTATATTACCGGCAAACGCAGTAGGAAAACTGGATGTTTCCGGAGCACTTGGAGCAGGATATTTAAGTGTAATAAAGGATTTGGGACTTAAGGAACCCTATGTGGGACAGACACAGCTTCAGACAGGAGAAATAGCAGAGGATCTGACTTATTATTTTGCTACTTCGGAGCAGGTACCTTCTTCTGTAGGCTTGGGCGTTTTAATGGAGAGAGATAATACGGTAAAGCAGGCAGGCGGATTTATTATTCAGCTGATGCCTTTTACAGAGGATGAGGTAATTAATCGTCTGGAAGAAAATCTTTCTAAGGTGGCGTCTGTTACCAGTATGTTGGAATCAGGAAAGACACCGGAAGAAATTTTGCAGACGATTCTGGACGGTTTTGACATAGAATTTAATGAAACTTCTCAAACACAATTTGCCTGCAATTGCAGTAAAGAAAGAATAGAAAAGGCACTTATCAGTATAGGCAGGGAGGAAATCAAAGATATGATTGCCGATGGGGAGCCCATAGAAGTCAAGTGCCATTTCTGTAATAAAGCATATGTATTTACGATTGAGGATTTAAAAAATATACAGCATAAAGCGAAGTAGTGGTTAAGGACATGCTTTGTCCAAGGACTTTCGAATGGCTTCTAACAGTACCAGAGAGGTATATTTGCTCTCTTGAATATAGGTAATGTCATCGGTAGTCTGGTTCTCCAGAATCTGAACTTTTAAGGAATTAAATGCCGGCTCTAAGAGAGGATACATGGTGGTAACAGCTTCGCTTAGATTGACAAGTTCAATAGATGTAATTTTATTATGATCCACGATGACTTCCACATTGATGGTCTGATCATTTAATACCACCTCGGTATTGTAAATGCCGGGAATATAGACGGAGTCGGAAGTGACACTAACATCGGGAGTGGCACTATCGTTTGCAACAGGAGAAGTAGTTGGCTCGGCAGGAATAGTATCTTCTTTGCCGGGCATAAATAATATAATTAGAAAAATAAGTAAAAGAACACCTAATGCAAGAAAAATGCCGGTGTATATAATTTCTTTCATGTGGAGTACGACAATTTTTGTTTTTGAACTCATAAGGGACCTCTTTTAATTTTATTCGGGATGGTTCGTAGCGGAAGACATCCGGTTTATATACTGTATGAAATGGTTTGCCGGTTTATGACCGGATAATGAAAATATTATACGAGGAATGATGAAGATGAAATTTACAAAGATGCAGGGTTGCGGAAATGATTATGTATATGTGAACGGTATGGTAGAACAGTTGCCCAAGGAACAGAAGCCGGAGATTGTCAGATTTTTAAGTGACAGACATTTCGGAATTGGCGGTGACGGAGTGATTTTTATAAATGCCGCAGAGGAAGCAGATTTCGAAATGGAAATGTTTAATGCAGACGGAACCCGTTCGGAAATGTGCGGAAATGGTATTCGTTGTGTGGCAAAGTTTGTTTATGATAAGGGATTGACTCAGGAAAAACACATATCCATTGTCAGTGCAGGTAAGGTAAAGTATCTGGATTTGACAGTGAATGACAATAATTTGGTGGAGACTGTAAAAGTAAATATGGGTAGTCCCATTCTGGTGCCGGAGCAGATACCGGCAGTTTTTGAAGGAGAGAATGTGATTGACCGTCCGATTTTGGTGCAGGGAAAGGAATACAGAGTAACCTGTGTGTCCATGGGAAATCCACATGCGGTAGTATTTGTAGATAATACGGATACACTGGATTTGGAAAAAATCGGTCCGGATTTTGAACACCATGAAGTATTTCCAAATCGTACCAACACGGAATTTGTACAGGTAATTGATCGCAATCATGTGAAGATGCGTGTTTGGGAAAGAGGTACGGGAGAAACGTTAGCCTGTGGTACCGGTTGCTGTGCTACAGCAGTTGCCTGCGTATTAAACGGATATACAGATGCTGAGGTAGAAGTAGAAGTATTGGGCGGAAAAATACAGATTTGTTGGGACAGAGAAAATAATCTTGTATATATGACCGGTCCGGCCGCAACGGTATTTGAAGGAGAAATTGATATTGAGTAATATGGTTTTACGTTTGGATAATATATATAAGGCATTTGCCGAAGTTCCGGTTTTAAATGGTATTAGTCTGGACGTGGAGCAGGGAGAGTTTATTACCTTGCTTGGTTCTTCCGGATGCGGTAAAACCACTACATTGCGTATTATTGCGGGTTTGGAGCAGGCAGACAGAGGAAGTGTTTGGCTGGATGGACAGGATATTACAAATGCGGTACCTAACAAGCGGGACGTAAATACGGTATTTCAAAACTACGCACTATTTCCCCATATGACAGTGGCGGACAATATTGCCTATGGTTTGAAGCTTCGCAAATTACCTAAGAAAGTTATTTCGGCAAAAGTAGAAGAAATGTTACAGCTGGTACAGCTTACCGGATACGGACAACGAAAGCCGGAACAGTTATCCGGTGGACAAAGACAGAGAGTGGCCATTGCCAGAGCTGTGGTGAATGAGCCGAAGGTGCTATTGTTGGATGAACCGCTGGGCGCTTTGGATTTAAAGCTCAGACGCCAGATGCAGCTGGAATTGAAACGTATCCAGAAACAGTTAGGAATTACATTTATCTATATTACCCATGACCAGGAAGAAGCTATTAACATGTCGGACCGAATTGCGGTAATGCGTAATGGTAAGTTTGAGCAAATCGGTACGCCGAATGAAATATATTATCATCCCAGAACGGCATATGTGGCAGATTTTGTGGGAAATGCAAATATATATCGCAAAAACGGACAGGTTTTTGCAGTGCGTGCAGAAAATGTATTAATGGACCGGGAAGAGGAATGTGTTATTTCGGCAATTGTAAAAGAAAAATCTTTTGCCGGAGGACAGTTGCGTATCCTGTTCGAAACAGGGGATGGACAGTTTATTACCGCCAATCGTTATGGTCTGGATGTACAGTTGGAAATCGGAGAAGAAAAAAAGATAGGCTGGAAACAGGAGCACGCAGTACCGGTGGCGGATGAATAGGATAGTGATATAAAAGGAAGGAGTTATGCGGATGGCAAAGGCAGAAAAGAACACTGCAAAAAAGAATAAAAGCAATCTGTTTTTGCTGGCCCCCATGTATATATTTACCCTTCTGTTTGTAGGACTTCCCTTTATTTATCTTTTTGTACTTAGTTTTCAAAGTAAGGCGGAAATCTGGGGAATAGATTGGACCTTTACATTAGATAATTATAAAAGGATATTGGAGCCGATTTATTTAAATAATTTTGCGGATTCTTTGAAATTAGCTTTTATATCTACGGCTATGATTATTTTGCTGGGTTATCCGTATGGTTACATTATGGCAAGGATGAATGCGGTGTGGAAAAAGCGTATGATGCTTTTAATTATGATTCCCTTTTGGACAAGTGCCTTAATAAGGCTTTATGGCTGGATTATTGTTTTCCGAAGTAACGGAGTGCTGGATAAGCTATTGATAGGATTGGGTATTACGGATAGTCCCTTAAAACTTTTGTACACTTATCCGGCGGTAGTGGTAGGCATGATTTACGGTTTACTTCCTTTTATGATTCTGGCAGTGTATTCCAGTGCGGAAAAGCTGGATTATTCTTTGGTGGAAGCAGCAAGAGATTTGGGAGCGTCTTCCTGGAAAGCATTTTGGACAGTTTCTTTTAAGCTGACACTTCCGGGCCTGCTTTCCGGTATCGTTCTCACATTTGTACCATCGATGGGTCTTTTCTTTATTGCGGATTTGTTAGGCGGAAATAAAATTGTACTTATCGGAAATGTAATACAGGAACAGATGACAAAGGGACGTAATCAGCCTTTTGCAGCAGCATTGTCGGTGGTGTTGTTATTATTGACAACAATACTTCTGACATTGTACCGCAAGGTGGCAGGTACGGATGAATTGGAAGGATTAGTATGAAAAAAACAGTATGGAGTAAATTTGCATATATTTATGTGGCAGTGCTCACGATACTTACCTATGTTCCTATTTTGCTGACGGTTATCTATTCCTTTAATGAATCAAAGCTGAGTACGGTGTGGACAGGTTTTTCTTTGAAATGGTATGCCCAGTTGTTTCGTAACAAGGATTTAAGAGAAGCCCTATATAACAGCTTGCTGTTGGCGGGACTTAGCTGTTTGTCTGCGGTAGTTATCGGGACTACGGGGGCGTTGGGAATGCGTTACAGGAAATCGAAGGTGGATGGTGTAATTGCAGGGCTGACCATGTTGCCTATTATGATCCCGGAAATAATACTGGGTATGGTATTTTTGGCAGTGTTTTCCTTTATGGATTTACCCTTTGGTATGTTGACGCTTGTAATTGCGCATACTACCTTTTGTGTTCCTTATGTATATTCCATGGTAAAGGCGCGACTGGTAGGTATGGATAAATCTTTGGAGGAAGCAGCACTGGATATGGGAGCTTCTCCCATTCGGGTATTTTTTGATATTACATTACCTATGATTATGCCGGCAATGTTGTCCGGAGTGATGCTTTCCTTTGCCATGTCTTTTGATGATGTGGTTATCAGCATATTTGTGACAGGGCCGAAGGTTAATACTCTGCCCATAAAGATTTATACACAGTTAAAGACCGGAGTGACACCGGAAATCAATGCATTGGCAACCATTATGTTGCTTATCACCATAATTTTGTTGGTTGGAGCAGCAGTTGTAAATAAACAATTTGACAAACGGAGGAGTAAATAAAATGAAAAAGCGTGTGATGGCACTGATGTTAACCTTCGCACTGGCGTGTGGAATGATGGCCGGTTGCGGAAAAGGTGCTGAGGAAAAAGGTGAATTGAACCTTTATACATGGAACGGTATGTTTCCTCAGGAGATTTTGGATGGATTTGAAGAAGAAACGGGCTATAGTATAAATTTCTCACATTTTGATTATGATGAAGAAATGTTGGCGAAGCTGGAGGAAACAGAAGGTGGTGATTACGATTTGGTAATTGCCGATGATTATATTATTGAGGTGGTAATTGCACAGGGACTTAGTCAGGAACTGGACACCGCTAAGCTTAAGAATTACGGTAATCTGAATCCGGTATTTATGTCACAGTTCTATGACCCTGATAATAAATATACGGTGCCTTATGCGGCAGGAATTCCTTTGATTGTGTATGATCCGACGCTTACAGATGTAGAGATTACCGGTTATGAAGATTTGTGGAATCAGGCGTTAGAGGATAATGTTGCGTTGATTGGTAATTATAGAGTTATTAACGGTATTACTTTAAAAACCATGGGACAGTCCTTTAATACAAACGATATGGACACGTTGGATAAGATGGGAGAAAAGCTTTTGGAGCTGGCACCCAATGTACGTGTGATTAATGATAGTAATACCCAGGACTTTTTGTTAAGTGGTGAAGTGGCTGCCGGTTTCCTGTATTCATCACAGGTGGTTGCGGCATATATGGCAAATCCTGAATTGGAAATCGTATATCCTAAGGAGGGATTGGGATTTGGAATTATGGCTGCATTTATTCCTTCACAGGCACCTAATGCAGAGGCGGCTTATGCATTTTTGGATTATATAAATGAGGCAGAAAATGCTGCAAAATGTTATGAGTATGTGGGATATTATAGTGCCAATAAGGCGGCTGAGGAATATATTTCAGAGGAAATGAAGCCTTTCTTAGTATTACCGGAGAATGCGGCCGCAGGAGAAATTATCCAGAATGTAAGTGCTGAAGCAGAAGAGAAGCATTCTGAAATTTGGAATCAGTTTAGAAATGCATGTGAATAATATGTGGGAGAAAAGCGCCATATGGAAGAAAAGAAAAATAAAACAGGTATAGTGATTCTTGTGATAGCAGTGTTGTTGGTGGTATGTGTCCTGGCGGCAGTGGGCGGCTGGTTCATAGGAAAGAAAAAAGCGACTACGGCAGATATGGGTGAAGTGGCACAAGTAACAGAGACACCGGCAGATGTACAACAGGCTACAGAAGCACCGAAAGTTACGGAAGCACCGCAGGATACCGAGGAACCCAAAGCTACGGAAGTGCCGCAGGCTGCCGAGGAACCAAAAGCTACAGAAGAACCACAGGTTACCGAGGAGCCAAAAGTCACAGAAGCACCGCAGGCTACCGCAGAACCAACGAAGCAACCCTCTCAGGATGGTATAAGCCCGCTCCATGTGGAAGGCTCCATGCTTTGTGATGAAAATGGTGAATTAGTACAGCTTCGAGGAATCAGTACCCATGGACTTTCCTGGTTCCCTCAGTATGTAAATGAGGATTGTTTCAAGGAGTTTAAGGAAGACTGGAATGCAAATATTGTGCGTTTAGCCATGTATACGGCAGAAAACGGCGGTTATTGTACCGGTGGGGATAAAGATGCCCTGAAGAAGCTGGTAAAGGACGGAGTAGAATATGCTACCAATAATGATTTGTATGTTATTATTGACTGGCATATCCTTTCCGATGGAAATCCGAATACATATAAAGAAGAATCGAAAAAGTTCTTTGATGAAATGTCAGAGACTTACAAGGATTATCCAAACGTTATTTATGAAGTATGTAACGAACCCAATGGCGGCACCTCATGGGGAGATGTAAAATCTTATGCAGAAGAGGTGATTGCTGTTATTCGTGAGAATGATGAAGACAATATTATTATTGTAGGTACTCCGAACTGGTCTCAGTATGTGGATCAGGCGGCAGCAGACCCAATTACGGAATATGACAATATTATGTATGCTTTACATTATTACGCGGCAACACATAAGGATGATTTGCGTAAGAAAATGGTGAATGCGTATAATGCCGGTTTGCCGATTTTTGTAACAGAATACGGTATCTGTGATGCCAGCGGAAACGGTGGTATTGACTATAATCAGGCAAATGCCTGGGTGGACGAAATGAACAAATACGGTATCAGTTATGTGGCTTGGAATCTTTCCAATAAAAACGAAACTTCTGCAATTTTGAAAAGCAGCTGTAATAAGGTATCCGGATTTGGTCATGACGACTTGTCCGATTCGGGAAAATGGTTATACACTATGTTGACAGAACATAGCGCTGAGGAATTGGCAGGAAATGTGGGTACGGACGCAAATAAGAATCCCATGCAGGGAAATGGTCAGAGTACTCAGGGCGGTACTTCACAGACTCCGGCAGCAGGCAGTTCAAATACAGTTGTGGGCGGAAAAGTTGAAGCAACCATAGAACTTAGAGACAGCTGGGAAAGTGAAGGAAAGTATTGTTACAACTATAATGTGACGGTGAACAATACTTCTGACAGTAAAGTAGAAAACTGGAAGGTAGAAATCAATTTCAGCGACAATATTGCGCTAAATCAGGGCTGGAGCGGAGAGTATACTATAAACGGAAGTACGTTGGTAATTACACCGGTAAGTTATAATGTATCTATTGAAGCAGGTCAAAGCGTGAGTGATATAGGATTCATTCTTGAAGGAAGTGCCGGTCTTCATATTGTAGAATAACAGAATAAAAAAGCGGTTGCACAGTATTCTAAAAAAGAATATCTGTGTAACCGCTTTTGTAAAAGTTTAATCAAGCAGGTAGTCAATGAATAACAGGCTGGTATTCAGATGCTTCGTATTCAGAGGAATACCAAGTACGACTGCGTCTTCTTTAAATAGGTATGCGCCTTTCAATTTCTCAGAGCTGTTTATATAAATTGCTACGGGAACAGGGCGTTCCATATCTTCCGGTTTTGTATGGTCGTATTCCACACCTTTGTAGCTGTCATAATCTGCACTTAAATTTCCTTCTGTAATTCGGTCAACCTCGGCCATATCTACGTAATAAAAGTAGGGTTCGTACTTTTCTAATTCCTCTTGGGTAAAGAGGGTTCGAACATCCATGAATGTATCCATGGTGGCGTATTGAGCAAAAGTTGTTTCATCAGAGATTACAAAATCCAAATCAGCGGCAGTTAAATTAACCAAAAGCCTTTGTGCAGAGGCTCCGGAAATCTCATCGTATGAACCTTTCACAATGGAGTAATTTGTATCAAACAATACTCCATATTTTTCTGTGTCTAATTGTGCAATTTCCGCAAAATCATTCATTAATTTTTCGGCCTGTTCATCCACTGCAACCGCATTTATCATGGCACCATAGAAAATCCAATCTTTTTTATTTACCATATCGCGAATAAAAATGGTAAGTAAAATAATTATTGCAGCACCGCCGATGACATACCATTTATAATATTCCCAAAAGTATTCCCACTTTTCCTTGAATCCGGCATTCTTTATAGCTTCGCGTTCCTCGCGAAATTCATCCATAACAGGCATAAGTATATCTCCTTCAAAAATCCTCTGTTACTTATCATAAAAGGTTTGTCCGAAACTGTCAATGAAGCAATCCTAATAAGAGTATAAAAAAAGCATTAAATCATTTATTTTCCGGTAGGAATGCTTGAAAGTTTTTCGCTTCTGTTATATCATATTTTCATAAACTATTTAGGATAAGAGGTAAAGAGATGAGCGATGTATATGTAGAATGTCTGATTCAGGCAAAAGCGTCACCCTTAGGAAAGTTTTTAAAATTTATATTAATTGCGGTAGCGGTTGTGTTAGGAATAATGAGTGTTGGCGGCATACTGGTGGCTGTGCTGGGAGCAGTGGCAGCTGGTGTGGGAGCATACTTTGTACACTTGAACACAGATATAGAATATGAATACCTGTATTTGGATAAAGAGTTATCTGTAGATAAGGTAATGGCAAAGTCTAAAAGAAAGCGCGTGGGCACTTATACGATTGAAAAGATGGAAGCTTTTGCTCCCATAAAATCTTATCATTTGGATAATTACAAAAATCGTACCGTGAAGGAAGTGGATTACAGTATTGGCGAAGAGTTAATGCCGGACAAGCGATATGCTTTGTATTATGAGGGCGGAGTGAAGGTGATTTTAAGTCCGTCCGAAGAATTGGTAAAGGCTATGAAAAGTGTGGCTCCTCGAAAAGTATTTACAGATTAAAAAAATGGGACGAAAATCCTAAAATTTTTGTAAATTTTGCTGTTGACAGAAGCACTTAAGTTTGTTAAACTCAACAACAATATAATTTTCAATATCATATTATTCAATTTCATAGGAGGAAAGAAAATGGGACAGATTATTGGTGAAGGCATTACCTTTGATGACGTACTCTTAGTACCGGCATATTCACAGGTAGTACCAAATCAGGTAGACTTAACAACATGGCTGACAAAAAAAATCAAACTGAACATTCCAATGATGAGTGCGGGTATGGATACTGTTACTGAGCATCGCATGGCAATTGCCATGGCTCGTCAGGGTGGTATCGGTATTATCCACAAAAATATGTCTATCGAAGCGCAGGCAGAAGAAGTAGACAAGGTAAAACGTTCAGAGAACGGTGTTATTACAGATCCATTTTCTTTAAGTCCTGAACATACATTGGCAGATGCGGATGCATTGATGGCAAAGTTCCGCATTTCCGGTGTTCCTATTACTGAGGGACGCAAGTTGGTTGGTATTCTTACTAACCGTGATTTGAAATTTGAAACAGATTTTACTAAGAAGATTAAAGAGTCCATGACTTCTGAAGGTTTGGTAACTGCAAAAGAGGGAATTACACTGGATGAAGCAAAGAAGATTCTCGGACAGGCTCGTAAAGAGAAGTTGCCTATCGTTGATGATGATTATAACTTAAAGGGATTAATTACCATTAAGGATATTGAGAAAGCAATCAAGTATCCTTTGGCTGCAAAGGATTCACAGGGAAGACTTCTCTGTGGTGCGGCAGTTGGTATATCTGCAAATGTTTTAGAGCGTGTAGAAGCACTTGTTAAGGCTAAGGTAGATGTTATCGTATTAGATAGTGCACACGGACATTCTGAAAACGTACTTCGCTGCGTTCGTATGATTAAGGAAAGCTATCCTGACGTACAGGTAATTGCAGGTAACGTGGCTACCGGACAGGCTACTAGAGATTTGATTGAAGCCGGTGCGGATGCAGTTAAGGTTGGTATTGGACCCGGTTCTATTTGTACCACCCGTGTGGTTGCAGGTATTGGTGTTCCGCAGATTACTGCTATTATGGATTGTTACGCAGTTGCCAGAGAATATGGTGTGCCGATTATTGCCGACGGTGGTATTAAGTATTCAGGCGATATTACCAAAGCTATTGCAGCAGGCGGTAGTGTATGTATGATGGGTAGTATGTTTGCAGGCTGTGATGAAAGCCCGGGACAGTTCGAATTATTCCAGGGTAGAAAATATAAAGTATACCGTGGCATGGGTTCTATCGCTGCAATGGAAAACGGAAGCAAGGACCGTTACTTCCAGGAAAATGCAAAGAAGCTGGTTCCGGAAGGTGTAGAAGGACGTGTTGCTTACAAGGGCTTGTTGGAAGATACCGTATTCCAGCTTCTTGGTGGTTTACGTTCCGGTATGGGTTATTGTGGAGCAAAGGATATTGAAACCTTAAAGGAAACCGGCAGATTTGTAAAGATTTCTGCAGCATCCTTAAAGGAAAGCCATCCACATGACATTCACATTACGAAGGAAGCACCCAACTATAGCGTAGATAATTAATTATGCTACTTGTCAAAAACTATAAAATAATGTAGTATAAAACTACGGTTACGCAACTGGCGGAAAATAGATGTAAAAGTCTAAGTGGGAGTACCCACAGGGAGCGTAATATATAAAATCAAATGCCGACCGCCTGGGCGACCACTATACTTTTAGTGCCGCTCAGGCGGTTTTGTTACTATTCGGAGCCAGACGAATGTATGCTCCATATAGAAAAAGTCATTAAAAAAGTAACGGAGGAAAAAGAAATGAACATGCTTTCATTGGAACAGGAATTGAAAGAGAATGCTTACCCGGGAAGAGGTATTGTTATCGGTAAGTCAGCAAACGGTAAGTATGCTGTAACAGCATATTTTATTATGGGCAGAAGCTCAAACAGCCGTAATCGTGTATTTGTAGAGGAAGGACAGGGCATCCGTACAGAAGCTTTTGACCCTTCTAAATTAGAAGATCCCAGCTTAATCATTTACGCACCGGTTCGTGTACTTGGCAACAAAACTATCGTAACCAATGGTGACCAGACAGATACTATTTATGAAGGCATGGATAAGCAGCTGACCTTCGAGCAGTCTTTAAGAAACCGTGAGTTTGAGCCGGACGGTCCTAATTACACACCTCGTATTTCCGGTGTTATGCACATTGAAAATGGTAAGTACAACTATGCAATGTCTATTTTAAAGAGCAACAACGGAAATCCGGATGCTTGCAACCGTTACACCTATGCTTACGAGAATCCTGTAGCAGGTGAAGGACATTTCATTCATACCTATATGCACGATGGTAATCCGTTACCAAGCTTTGAAGGCGAGCCTAAGTGGGTTAGCATTCCGGATGATATGGAAGCATTTACCAATATGCTTTGGAACAGCTTAAATGAAGAAAACAAGGTATCTCTGTTTGTAAGATATATTGATATCGAAACCGGTAAGTATGAGACAAAGATTGTGAACAAAAACGTGTAATCGATTTAACCGTGCGACAGAGAATAAATAATAGTGGAGGAAAATACAATGAACGAAATTCAGTTAAAATATGGCTGTAACCCGAACCAGAAACCGTCCCGCATTTATATGGAGGATGGCAGCGATTTGCCTGTTACCGTATTAAACGGTAAGCCGGGTTATATTAACTTCTTGGATGCTTTTAACGGCTGGCAGCTTGTTAAGGAATTAAAGCAGGCAACAGGTCTTCCTGCAGCTACATCTTTCAAGCATGTATCACCTGCAGGTGCAGCAGTAGGTCTTCCTTTGGATGAAACTTTGGCAAAGATTTACTGGGTAGATGATTTAGGTGAATTGTCTCCTTTGGCTTGCGCTTATGCAAGAGCGAGAGGTGCAGACAGAATGTCATCCTTCGGTGATTTTATTGCTTTGTCAGACGTATGTGACGTGGATACTGCAAAGCTTATCAAGAGAGAGGTTTCTGATGGTGTTATCGCACCGGGTTATACTGATGAAGCTCTGGAAATCTTAAAGGCAAAGAAGAAGGGCGCTTATAACGTTATTCAGATTGATGAAAACTATGTGCCGGCTGAACTGGAAACAAAACAGGTATATGGTATTTCCTTTGAGCAGGGTAGAAATGAGCTGGATATTAATGGTGACTTGTTATCTAATATTGTTACAGAAAATAAGGAAATTCCGGAATCTGCATTGATTGATATGAAGATTGCGCTTATTACCTTAAAGTATACCCAGTCTAACTCCGTATGTTACGTAAAGGGCGGACAGGCAATCGGTATCGGTGCAGGTCAGCAGTCACGTGTACACTGTACCAGATTGGCAGGTATGAAGGCAGATAACTGGTATCTTCGTCAGGCTCCTCAGGTACTTGGTTTACAGTTCCTGGATACCGTGGGACGTGCCGACAGAGATAACGCTATCGACAACTACATCGGTGACGAATACATGGATGTACTTGCAGAAGGTGCATGGCAGAGAGTATTTAAGGTAAAGCCGGAAGTATTTACCCGTGAAGAAAAGAGAGCATGGTTGGATGGTATGCAGGATGTAACTCTTGGTTCCGATGCATTCTTCCCCTTCTCTGACAATATTGAAAGAGCTCATAAGAGCGGTGTGAAGTATATTGCACAGCCGGGTGGTTCCGTAAGAGATGACTTAGTTATTGAGTGTGCAAACAAGTACAACATGGCTATGGCATTTACCGGAATCAGATTGTTCCATCACTAAAAGTTTGAATTTGAATATGGTTATAGAAAGACGGTCGAGAAATTGGCCGTCTTTTTTCAACCACAGGTTTAATGCAAATTTCCCTAAAGAATGTTACAGTAAAATGAAGGTCTGTAGAAAAGCATGACCTGTAAACATTTAATTTAGAGGAAAGAACCATGATAGATTTGATACTGTTCCCATCCGGCTTTTTTTCTATAAAAAAGGTAGATGAAGATTTACAAGGTGAATATGATGCGGTAAAGATGACCGGCTTGTATGATACCATATTCTTTGGCTATGACAAATGGGTGAGTGAAGGTATCCTTATCCTAAATGAAACACCTTCGGTGAAAAGAAAAGCCATTATGCGTGGATGGATGCTGAAGCCGGAGCAATATGAAAAGCTTTATTATGCATTAAGCGAACAAAATATAGAGCTGATGACCAGTCCGGCGGATTACAGACAGATGCATATTTTCCCGAATGTGTATAACTTATTTGGGAAGGATACGGCGGCCATGGAAATATATCCCTTACATGAGCAAATTAACATAGATGCTCTGAAGAAACAGTTTCCTCGGTTTATGATTAAGGATTTCGTGAAGTCTGTCAAGGGAACAGAGTTCCCGAAATATTTTGATGCTTCGGTTTCACAGGGGGAGTTTGATGAATGGATGAAGGTGTTTTATAAGTATCGGGGAGATTTGTTGACCGGCGGTATATGCGTAAAGGAGTTTCTGGACTTAAAATTCTATAACAATAGACCGAATGAGTATAGAGTTTTTTATGCAAATGGTGAGATAGTAACCATCAGTAGAAATTCCGGGCAGCATGGTTATACTCCTGAACCGCCGAAAGAATTAATTGAAAAATATCGAAATCTGCCTAGTTGTTACTATACAGTAGATTATGCAGAATTGGCGGATGGCAGTTGGAAGGTAATGGAGGCAGGTGATGGAAGCGTATCCGGGCTCTCGGAAAATCAAAACGCGGAACACTATTTTCGGGTATTATATCATGCATGTAATACATAAACTTTCAACTGTGAGTTGAATGCAATTCAAAAACAAATCTGCTATAATGAAAATTAGCACTTGAATATGATAGAAATGAATGTTATTATAAATTGTTCACAGTAATTTCTGTGCGAGGTAACCGTTAATCGCAGAAAGTGTGCAGAGCACACGGGAGGTAATTATGTTGTGTAGAACAGAGTATGACTTGAAGGTCATCGGAAGTAACTTGAAACGCTTGCGTATGAAAAACCACATGACCGTGGAGCAGGTAAGAGAATACTTGTGCATGGGTTCTGTGCAGGCTATTTACAAGTATGAAGCAGGTATGGGATATCCCCAGGCGGATACGCTGCTTGCTCTTATGGAACTGTACAATGTAGGCGTAAACGATATAGTGAAGGAATGCAAAGAGGAGCTGGACTCCTCTTTTTGTTTTGTTTTTTTACTATCATTAACTTTTATTGCAGAGGGAATTGCACGAAAATCAGTGAGTCGTTATAATTAATATTGGAAATATTCTAAGGAGTAGAAGGGGATGAATTTAGAACAATTAATAGGTTTACATAATTATTTGGATTTCGATGAAATACGAGTAATCGGTAAGAATTGGGAACAGGGTGGTAAGCCCTATCATATTGTAGGGTTGTTACGTAAGGAAAAGCAGGTTGAGCTTTTGGTTTTGGGACTTTGTGAGGAACTGGAGGAGAGAACATACCAAAAGGAGAGTAGCCGCAGGGAGCAGATGCGCCACAGCGTAAAAGCTGAAAAGAAACAATCCTTCTTTTTGCATACCCGTAGTTTTAGCTGTGATGATGTGACCTACGAGGTGGGCGGTGCAACCAGTGGATATTGCGGACATGGAGAATATGGAGAAGCCTATCTTTTGTTTGAGAAGCTATTGCAGGCAGGCTGGAAGATTTCGGAGGATTCGCCTTTTTATGAAGCGCAGTGGGAGTTTCTGGTAATTACCCGAGTGGAGCTTCGGGAGGAAATGAAGTGTTTGCCCCAGTGGAAGGGTCAGGTAAAGGTAGAGCATGATTCCATACCGCAAAACAACTTGTTGGAGATACCGGTGGAGCTTGTCATAGGAGAGGATTCTGAACAGGAAATTGTCTTTACATTACAGGATGGGCGAAAGTCAACCTGTTATATTAATCATGTATATTTGTCCGATGTATGGGAAGAAGAGAAGGCGCGATTTGAGGATCCGGCATATCGTGAGCGAATGCTTCAGTGCGTGTCGGAAGAACAATTGGAGCAAATGAAGGGGCAGTTATTCGGAGCACTGGAAGATATTTGTCCGCAGGGTAAATGTTTTCCGGTAATTGAGTATGAGTGTACAGAGGAGGTAAGTTTGCAGTTTTTTGAAAAGGGGTATTTGGATGGACTGGAGGAGCCGAAGGGGAACGGAGCCACTGCATTACTTATGCGGGCCAAACCCCGGACAGAGGTGGGCAGTCACGGATTGAAAATGCGTACTTGTATCATACAGAGTGCCATGGATAAGGAAACGAAGCATATAGAGGCAGAATTGTTTTCTTGTACAGAAGTAATGCAGAGAAAACATGAAATGATAGAATTATCATAGCAAAAGCCTAAGAGATACCTTGAATATTCCACATCCCTGTGGTATAATAAAGTATTATTTAGTGTAATTTACTGTGGAAAGGCATGGTTATTTTTATGAGCGAAGTGGAAAAGACATTAGAAAATACAGAAGAAGTATCAGAGGAAAGAATTTCCAAGAACTTCATCGAACAGATTATTGATAAGGATTTGGCTGAGGGTGTGTATGATACTGTACACACACGTTTTCCGCCGGAGCCTAACGGATACCTCCATATCGGACATGCTAAGGCAATTTTGGTTAATTATATGATGGCACAGAAGTATGGCGGAAAGTTCAACATGCGTTTTGACGATACCAATCCTACCAAGGAGGATATCGAATTCGTAGAGTCTATCAAGGCGGATGTACAGTGGTTGGGTGCGGACTATGAGGACCGTTTATTCTATGCGTCTGATTACTTTGGAGAGATGTATGAAGGCGCTGTGAAGCTGATTAAGAAGGGTAAGGCATATGTGTCAGACTTGTCAGCAGAACAGATTAAGGAATACAGAGGTACATTTACCGAGCCCGGTAAGGAAGATCCGTACAGTACCCGTTCTATCGAAGAGAACTTAAAGATCTTTGAAGAAATGAAGGAAGGTAAGTATAAGGATGGAGAGAAGGTATTGCGTGCCCGTATCGACATGACCTCCTCTAATATTAACATGCGTGACCCGGTTATTTATCGTGTGGCACATATGACACATCACAATACCGGTGATACATGGTGCATTTATCCTATGTACGATTTTGCACATCCTATTGAGGATGCCATTGAAGGTATTACACATTCTATTTGTACTTTGGAATTTGAAGACCACAGACCATTGTATGACTGGGTAGTAAGAGAGCTGGAATATCCGAACCCGCCTAAGCAGATTGAACAGGCGAAGATGTATTTAAAGAATGTGGTAACCGGTAAGCGTTATATTAAGAAGTTGGTTATGGATGGTATTGTAGATGGTTGGGATGACCCCAGACTGGTTTCCATCGCAGCACTTAGAAGACGTGGTTTCACACCGGAATCCATCCGTATGTTTGTAGAGATGTGTGGTGTATCTAAAGCTCATTCTGTGGCAGATTATGCAGCTTTGGAATACTGTATCCGTGAAGATTTAAAGGCAAAGGCGCCTCGTTTAATGGCGATTTTAGACCCTGTAAAGTTAATTATTGATAATTATCCGGAAGGGGAAGTAGAATGGCTGGAAGCACCGAAAAACTTGGAAAATGAAGCACTTGGTAACAGACTGGTACCTTTCAGCAGAGAGTTATATATTGAGCGTGAAGACTTTATGGAGGAACCTCCGAAGAAATACTTCCGTATGTTCCCGGGCAATGAAGTACGTTTGATGAATGCTTATTTTGTGAAGTGTACCGGTTGCGTAAAGGATGAGAACGGTAACATTATCGAAGTGCATGCAACTTATGACCCGGAAACCAAGGGTGGTAACAGCAATGACGGACGTAAGGTAAAGGGTACCATCCATTGGGTATCTGTAGCTGAGGCGGTTAAGGCAGAAGTGCGTTTGTATGAAAATATCATTGATGAGGATAAGGGTGTTTACAACGAGGATGGTAGCCTGAATTTGAATCCGAACTCACTAACTGTTTTGAAGGAGTGCTATTTGGAGCCTGAATTTGCAAAAGCAAAGCCTTTTGACAGATTCCAGTTTGTAAGACAGGGCTTCTTCTGTGTGGATGTAAAGGATACTACACCGGAGAAACTGGTATTTAACCGTATCGTTTCATTGAAGAGCTCATTTGTATTACCGAAGAATTAATTAATACTGCACGTGCATCCGAGAGGGTGCACGTTGTAAAATAGGGGGAACTATGGCGGGGATTCTTTCAGGTTTAAAAAGTTTAGGTTTGGACAAATTAGAAGGTCTGGAAATCTACGAAGAAGAGGAAAACAAAGGACTAAAGATAAAAAAGAAAGCCGAACCTAAAGAAGTAGCGGTATTGGAAGAAAAAGACTTTTTGTTGGATAAAACTTTTTCTTGTCCGGTATGCGACAAACAGTTTTCGTCTAAGGTGATGAAGACCGGAAAAGCAAAACTTATTGGTACGGATATAGATTTACGTTATCGATATGAAGGGATTGACTCTATTAAGTATGATTTGGTAACTTGTCCGCGATGTGGTTATGCAGCACTGATACGGTATTTTACTACAACAATTGCGGCACAGGCGAAGCTCATAAAGGCCAGTATTTACGGAAAGGTAAAGCTCCAGGAAATGAAAGGCGAGACCTATTCTTATGAGGATATGCTGGAACGTTATAAGCTGGCTTTGGCGTGTGCAATCGTGAAGAAAGCGAAGGACAGTGAGAAGGCATATATTTGTTTAAAAACGGCTTGGCTTTTGCGTGGTTATGCAGAAGAATTAGAGTTAAAGAATGAATTGACGGAACCGCTGCGTCAGGAATTAAAGGAGCAGGAGCTGGAGTATATCCAAAATGCTTTAGAGGGTTTTGTAAGTGCAGTGCAAAAAGAAAGCACACCCATATGTGGGATGGATACTCTGACCATAGATTACCTGATTGCAGCATTAGCCTATCAGGTAAAGAAAGATGATATTGCAGCTAAGAAGCTGGCAGAGATATTAGTATCCAATGCTGCAAATGAGCGTGTGAAAAACAGAGCCAGAGAATTAAAGCAGTTAGTTTTGGACAGACACAGAAAAGGATAATCAGTATGTATGAATTAACAATCGAACTTCAGACAGAAGGTACAAAATGTCTGTATGAGCAGATTTACGAGTATATACGAAAAGAAATAAGAGAGGGGAACCTTCTGCAGGGTGAGAAGCTTCCCTCTACGCGTTCTTTGGCGGAATATCTGCAGGTATCCCGCAGTACCGTGGACATGGCTTATGAACAGCTTTTATCGGAAGGATATATTGAGTCCAGGCCTTACAGAGGTTTTTTTGTGTGTAAAATAGAGGAATTGTTTGACTTGGATAAGGACGGTCTTGGGAAAGAAAATACAGAAGTAAGTAACTATTTAAATGCAGAAAAAAGTGAATTTTTCTGTGACTTTTCACCTATGAGAATAGATATGAGCCTTTTTCCTTTCAGTATTTGGAAAAGAATTACCAAAAATATTTTAAGTGACGGTAATTCACAACTGTTTTCCCAGGGGAATGCTCAGGGAGATTATGAATTACGAGAAACAATAGCCCGGTATCTACATGCTTCGCGAGGAGTAAATTGTACACCGGAGCAGATTATTATTGGTGCAGGGAATGATTATTTGTTAATGCTTTTGGAAAAAATTCTGGGGAAAGATATTCCGATTGCCATGGAAAACCCCACCTATAAAAGAGCATATCAGATTTTTCAGTCGTTTGGATATCCGATTACTACCATAGATATGGACGAGAATGGAATGTCCGTGGAGGCACTAAAGAGAACGGAGGTGGAGTTGGCTTATATTATGCCCTCACACCAGTATCCTACAGGGGTAGTAATGCCTATCGGAAGGCGTAGCGAATTATTAAAGTGGGCGAATGAGAAAGAAAACCGGTATTTGATTGAAGATGATTATGATAGTGAGTTCCGATACAAGGGGAAGCCGATTCCTTCCTTGCAGTCCAGTGATCAGAATGGCAGGGTGATTTATATAGGAACCTTCTCTAAGTCCATAGCACCTGCAATTCGTGTAAGCTATATGGTACTTTCGGAAAGCTTATTAAGACGCTATGAGGAAAAATGTTATTTTTATTCTACTACAGTTTCACGTATTGATCAGAAGATATTAGATGAGTTCATTCGGGAAGGATATTATGAGCGATATTTAAACAAAATGAGGAAATATTATAGGGAAAAGCATGATTATATGTTGGAGTGTTTAAAACCTTTTCAGGATACTTTTCAGATTACAGGAGAAAATGCCGGCCTTCATCTTGTATTTACTTCCAAAAAGAATATACCGGAGGAAACACTGTTGGCGTCGGCGGCGACAGTAGGAGTAAAAGTATATGGTTTGTCAGAAAGTTTGGTAGGAGATAAGAAAACAAATGCTCCGGCGACAATTATACTGGGATATGGTGGTTTAGAAAAAAAACAAATAAAAGAAGGAATGGAAGCATTAAAAAAAGCATGGCTGTCATAACCATGCTTTTTGTATTTATTACAGTTCTTCGTCATCACTGAAGAATTCTTCTACGGTTTCTTCTACCACCATCTGCTCAGGTAGGGATGAGAATGTATCCGCTGTTTTCTCTTCAGTAGCCTCAACAACTTCTTCTGCTTTTTCCTCTACGGTATCAACAACTTCTTCCGCTTTTTCTTCAACAGCTTCTGCTACGTCTTCTACCTTTTCTTCAGCAGCCTCAACAACGTCTTCTACCTTTTCTTCAGTAGCCTCAACAACGTCTTCAGCCTTTTCTTCAGCAGCTTCCATGGCTTCTTCTACGGTTTCCGCTACGCTTTCAGCAGCAGTGGAGACTTTTTCAACAAAATCTTTTGCAATAGTAGACGCTTTACCCGCTACATTTTCTACAGCTCCGGCTACCTTCTCCATTACATTTGCTACATTTTCCTTAGTCAATGATACGTAGCGGGTAGAGGGTTCCGGTTCCTCGGTCTCTTCATAAAAACTTTCATCTAAGTCGGAATCAAGGATTTCCTCGTCGATTTCTTCATCAATATTTGTGTTTCCTTTAACATTTTTGTAAATGCAATATGCAGTTGCTGCAGTACCAACAAGTGCAGCAGTAGATAATAAGAATTTGCCAAACTTTGCCATAATAGTGCTCCTTTCAGGTTGATAATTATATATTAATACTATTTTGGGAAAAAGAAAAGAGATATTTACTTTTTCATGAAAATTTTATAAATAGGGATGTGTGTGACATGCTTGAAACAGAGTAAAATATATGATATTATTTATTTTGCACGTGAATAGAACGGATAGGATAAAAGAATGAACGATAAATTTTTTGACTTAAAAAAAGATAAGCAGGATTGCATGATTAATGCTGCATTAAAAGTATTTGCCATGCAAGGATATAAACATGCCAGTACGGACGATATTGTAAGGGAAGCCGGTGTCAGTAAGGGGCTTTTGTTTCATTATTTCGAAAGTAAGCTGGGTGTTTATGAGTTTGTATATGAATATAGTGTCAGATATATGGTTTTAGAGCTTTCAACGACGGTATCCAAAGAGGAGAGTAATCTTTTTGAAGTGATGAAACAGATGGAGTTTGCCCGCATGAATGTGGCAAAGGGATATCCGTATATGCAGCAGTTTTTGAATCGTTCCATGACGGAGGATGTGGGAGAGGCACTTTTGGCTACGGAGAACAAGCGTAAGATTCTGGAGGCGGAATATGAGCGTTTAGATGCACAGATTCGCTATATTGGTTTCCCTTCCGGTGTGGATGGACGAAAGCTTCATAAGATGCTTGATTTTACTATCAAGGGATTGATGACAGAGAGGTTTATGGAGGATGCTTTTCATCCGGAAATGCTTTATCAGGAGATTGTAGAGTATTTAGATATGATGAAGCTTTTGGTGATTAAGCCGGGAAGTGGCAGCAGAAGAACAGATATTGAACCAATGATATAAAATAAAGACCTTCGGACATGTGTCCGGAGGTCTTTCTGAATTTATGCAATTGCATCGGCATTTTGGGGATTGGAGCGAAGAATTTCGTCCTTAATCTCCGGAGCAATCTCTGAAATAGGATTTAAGGTTGGACGTCCGGTATAGTAACCTTGAACGTAATCCACACCAAATTCAATAACGGTACGAAGTTCTTCTGAAGTTTCGACACCTTCTGCCAATACCTGAATATTGTTCAGACGTGCGAAATCAATAGTACTCTTGACGAACATCTGCTTATTTACATCCTTATGAATGTTTGAGATAAGGAAGCGGTCAATCTTAATAATCTGTGGTGTGTAACGCATCAGATTAACTATGTTGGAATGGCCGGTACCATAATCATCAATAGCGATGTGGTTATCAGCCTGCGCATTTCCTACACGTTTAATAGCTGCAAGTTCTTCGTCAGAAATACTGTTTTGTTCCGTAATTTCAAAAACAACATATTTCATATATTCAGAGTATTTGTCACTGACAATCTGATTGTCGGCATCATTCAGGAAATATCCCGGAATAGAGTTAATAAATACTCTGCGACCTTCAAATTGGTCAAAATCTTTGGAGAAACGATCCATTACATTGAAAATAGTAGCCTTTTCAATATCATACAAGCGTTTATAAAGACTGGCTGTTTCCAGTACCTGCAGAGGATTCATTCCCAAGCTGGCATCCGGACGCATAAGTGCCTCATACGCATAGATATTGCCGGTCTTAACATCTATAATGGGCTGGAAATGATAGTCGAACAGGTTCATTTCCAAAAGGATACTGAATTCATTGTAGAAGTCTTCTACATCGCCCTTTTCCTTAATAATTGCACCTTCGCCGGATTTAATACGGTTTAGATACATTTCGTTACTTGCAAGCTTGGTATAACTTGCCAGGGAGTTTTCCCAACCGGGGTTAATGACGGTACATCCGCAGTTTACTTCCACATAGTATTCTTTGTTGTTCTTGGTGTTGTAAGTTTCAATGTTGGAAAAGAACGTGGAGGTGGCATTGTTAATAACCTCAGCTACATCATTGGGGTCGTCCATATAGTTAATAAGTACAAAAGTGTCCTCTGCAACATGTGCAATAAAGCATTCAGCAGGATTTGCTAGCTGTAAGATGTCAGCAACCATGCACAAAGCTTCCTCAATGTCTTTCACACCGTAGTGCTCATATATGTATTTATATTTCGGCAGTGCATATGTAGATACAACAAGCACTTTATTATGGTTTTTCTCGATAGATGCAAAATCATCAAACCAACTTTCTGCACCCTTTAAATTAGGCAGATGGGTAATGGGGTTGGTATGTGCTGCGTTATCTATACTTAACTGCATAAGTCTCTGGGTCAATTGATTTATGATAGAGTTAAAAGCAGTATTAATAACTTTTACAATACGATTTATCTTATGAGAGTTATCAAACAAATCAGTCATTTGTGCAGCATAATAACCGCAAACTTTATTTTCTATAAAAACAGAAGTCAATATATAGCTGGAAGAATCATCCAGCCACTCTGCTAAATCCGGTACCATATCACTGAGTTTAATAACAGGTAACTCATCCATACTCAAATGAGGGTCTTCTGAAGAAGAAATCACCATGAGTTCAGAAGGGAGTTGAGCGCGGGTTGTTGTTGAATTAAATTTTGTGATTGATTTTATTAAGTCCGGATTCAGACAAATATGTGAATTCGGTAAAATGCATTTGGCCAAAATATTATTCAGCTGGCTGATGCTTTTACTTTCCAATAAACGGTCAATCCAGGAATACATATGAGCTTCGTGTTGCTCCAATTCCTGAGTCATACGGAACAAATAGTTAATGTCTTTTACATACTGGCGGTCATCCGTATGGCAACCGCAGGATTGATTAATGGAAGGCATAAACTGATTATAGAATGTTCCGCAGGAAAGAGAATGATTCAATGCACCGGTAATAATTTCTATGGACATTTCAGCCATGTGCACATTGTCTTCCTTACAGGTGGTAATCTTAGGATAGAAAAAGTTACCATCCGGCAAACCGTCAAAACCGGTAATTACAATATCGTCAGGAACACGGTAACCATGCTCGGTTAAAGTTTCACAAATCGTGATAGCCATGGTATCGTTAGCGCAGATAATAGCCTTGGGTAATTGGGAACGTGTCTGAATAAGCTCTGTGATTAATGCTTTGGCAGGGACATCCCAATAACCGCCATAACCTACATTTTCCTCAATGAAAGGAAGTCCGTTTTCAGCAAGAACTTCTTTGTAACAGTTGATTCGTTCCACGGATTCCGGGTCATTTTCAGGCAATCCCGCTACGAAGTAAGTATCTGTAATACCATGCTCACAGATAATGTGTCGAATTACCTCTTTGTAAGCTTCGTGGTATTTTTTGACAACAGAATAACATCCTTCGCGTTCTGCTCCAACTAAAACAACGGGCACATTATGTGCATTGGAAGCTTCAATAATTTCATCCACCGTTTCCGGTGAGTAGAAACTTTCTGCAAGGATGATTAGCGCATCTATGATATTGTAATTGATAACCTTATAAATGGATTTGGCGCCTTCGTCATAATCGTCACCATTGTAGAAGTCCTTTACACTGTTGAAGACCATAAGTCGGTATCCGTACTTTACAGCTTCCTTGTGTAAATGACTGATATAATCTGCTCGGGTACGATTATTAATCTTAGTGAGACAAACGCCAATAATCTTTTTGTTGTCTATCATAAGAGCCCCTCTTCGAATAATACTGGTAAATATAAATTCCCTACTATTAAGTATGGCAGAAAAAACGTTTTATGTCAATCGTAGGATGTTTTGAATTACTAAAATATTACAGTATTTATTTGCTGTATTTATAAGGGGCATCAGCAGGGTAACCGCCTTTGAGTTTTTGCATACCTCGCTGGACTGCATCGCGGGAGTTTTTCCAGTCTGCTTCAAAATTCTTATAGTCAAATTTTTCTACCAGCCAGGCTACATCTTCACTCAAACGCTCCATGTTTCGTTCCATCAGAGGAAGCATTATATCGTAAAAGGCTTTTTTCTCTTTGTCATTTAATTTATCATCACCCATGATGCATAAATCTTTAAAATGCGGGAGACAAAAACCTTTGGAGTTTGCTATTTTTTTCCTAAAATCTTCGTCTCTGGAATACATGTAAAAGAAGGTATCCAGATAACGCTCATAAGTTTCTTTAAAAGAATTGCAGATATAGCAGGATTCTTCTTTCTTGGTAATCCATACGCCGATGGGATTCGTGCTCTCGGCAGTTTTCAGGAATTTGTCCTTTAAAGAGGTTTTGCCGGGGGTAAAGGATTTGAATTGTCCGCGCATTTCATTGAGCATGCGCTGATAATGGGTTTTCAGAATCCAGGCATGTCCTAAGGTATTGCCGTAGTCGTACATTTTCTTAAAATGCATACGACAGAATCCGGCTTTGTCTGTCATTTCGCGGATGTCCGCCTCCATATAGGAGCTTCCGGAGCCCAGACAGAAGTCCAGTAAATCCTGCTCAATGGCGCGTTCTACAAAGCAGAAGGGGCATTCATCATTGGCATCAACGGCTTCGTTTAAAGGGATGGTGTATAATTGTTCTTTCATAAGGGAATTCCTGCCTTTCCTGGTTCCAATTCTTTACCTCTATTTTACCGCAGGAGAGGAAATACTGCAATGAGGAAGTTGTCCGGAAAAACAGCTATATTTTTTGACATAACCATATAAACTATGGTAAAATTTTATATTATGCAAATTTGTTGACAATATATGGAAGATGTTTGCTTTGTAAGGAGAGAATATATGCGGGAACTAAGTTTTGCAAAGGAACCTTTTGATTCAAAGTTGTTTATTATATGTTTCATGAAAAAAATAGGTATTGTATTTGTTGCAATGGTGATAGGGGCAGTACTGGTTGGAAGTGCTAACTATTTAAAAAAGGTGGTATTTGGCGGTCCGGCACAATACGAGATATCCAGTACGTATTATATTGATTATTTTACAGACCCGCAGACAGGTGCAATGAACAATTATGTAAATGAATCAACCTGGGAAAGTCTGATTGATACGGATTGGTTTACAGAACGGATTTGGTACCATGCGCTGGAGCTTGGAATGATACCGGATAACTATAATGTAAGTCAGGATGATTTGCCGGGATTTTTGTCAGCAGATTTATTGACGGATGTGCATATGCCCGGTTCCATGGTAGTAACGGAAAATGCAGAATTGACCAAGGTATTAAATGAAGCGGTTCAGATGACGTTTTATGATTTTGCAGATGAACAGCCGGAGATACTGGGTATAAAGATAATGGATGAAACTCCGTTACAGGAAAAGGACAGAGATGACAGAACCGTGCGTGCCTGTATTTTGGGAGCGGTACTTGGCGGTTTTGCAGCTTGTGTGGGCACTTCCTTGTGGCTGATTGCAGATGATTCTGTCTATGTACCGGAGACCTTTAGCTTCCGGTATGGTATCCCCATGTTGGGAACACTGGGTAAAAACGAAGCGGAATTACCGGAAGCTGTGAAGGTAAATCTTCAATATGTTTTCCGGGATAAAAAGACAGTGGCTCTTTATTGTATGGATTCTGAAATGAAACTGCCGGAGTGTGACTGGCCGGAGAAATTTACAGAGCTTAAGGCAAATGATTTGAAAGAGACTTATGAAAAGCTGCGTGAAGCAGAGGCAGTACTCTTGCTGGTAAAAGCAGGAGCGCGTAATGGTAAGGAAATAGAACACTGTCTGCATGAGTTTACAATACAAAATATTAAGGTGCAGGGGGCTTTGCTGATTCAGGCAGATAATGCATTGTTAAAATGGTACCGGATGGGACGTAAATAAAAGTAGTAACAGTGAAAGAGACAGGTATGGAAGTATATATTACATTAACGGTGTTGGTTATCGGTCTCGCCTTTTTGGTGAGAAATGAGGATTATATAAAATTTCATACGCAGGTTTTGCCACGGGAGGAACGGCAGGGCAGGTACAGGGACAGGCAGCAGGCTATGAATATCTGTGTGGCAATAGCCATTTTTGTTCTGTTGGCTTCAGTATCAGCCTGTCGAATTGCGGTGGGCAATGATTACTGGGGATACCGCGAGCAGTTTAAGCTGATTATGCAGAATCGCCATGTATCATACGAGTGGGGCTTCAATCTGGTGGTTTGGGTAATTCAAACCATATTCGGATATGATAAATATTTGCCGGTGTTTGGATTTTTCTCAATTATCACGGCAGTGTTTTTCGTGAAATCACTATACGACCAGGCAGAGTGGTTTGTTATGAGTATCTTTTTGTTTATGACAAGCGGCTACTATTTTTCCAGTTTGAATTCCGTAAGATATTATTTTGCTTTGGCAGTAGCCATGTATGCTATGAAGTATGTGCTTAGGAAGCAATACGGAGTCTTTGTGGCGTGGATTATTTTTACGGCCTTTTTCCATAAAAGTGTGCTGATTGTGATACCGGTATATCTTTTGGCAGAGTGGTTGGCAGAGCATAAGATTAATAAATATTTGTATGTTTGTGCAGGAGCATTTCTGGCAAGTATGCTGGTATGCCGGGATTTTTACCGTAAAATAATATTTTTGTTTTATCCCTACTACGAAGGTTCGGCCTTTGATAAGGTGGATTTTTCCGTAACGAATATAGCCAGATGTATTGCGGTACTGGTATTGTGTCTGCTTTTTTACAAGACTGCCATAAAGGAGAACAGGCAGAATCGTTTCTATTTCTTTTTATCTCTGGGCGGATTAGTTGTGTATACTTTTGGCTCTTTTATACCGGAGGTAACCCGTATAGGCTATTATATGACAATTGCTCATATTTTCCTGATACCGGGAGTATTGAAACGTATTGAGAACAAGAAGTGGCGTATTTTCTGGATGGTCGGTGTCGTTGTGGCATTTGTGGGTTATTTTGCCCTGTTTCTGCACACGGCAAAGGATATGAATATTCGTTTGCTGCCTTATCTGAACTGGATATTTAATTAGTGAAACGAAGAAGTGAAAGAGGAATCTTATGAAGATATTATGGGTTTGCAATATTATGTTGCCGGTGGTGGCGACTTATTTGGGACGGGAAGTGAACAATAAAGAGGGATGGTTGACCGGCCTGTCAGACAAAATACTGCAGAATCAAAAAGAAAATCATATTGAGCTGGCGGTGGCTTTCCCGGTGGCGCAGGAAGGAAATGTTAAGCGTTGGGAGATTCCGCTGAAAGACTCGGAGAATACGTTACACTGCTATGGCTTCACAGAGGATGTAATACATCCGGAAATCTACCCGCCACAGCTGGAGTCACAACTGAAAGAAATCGTTAATGATTTTCAGCCGGATGTGGTTCATTGTTTCGGAACGGAATTTCCGCATACTTTGGGGATAACTAAGGTCTGCAACCCGGGGAAGGTGTTAATCGGTATTCAAGGTCTGTGCAAGTTATATGCAGAGAGTTATCTGGCAGATCTGCCACAGAGAGTGGTAAATAGAGTGACTTTTCGCGATTGGTTAAAAAAGGACAGTATTCTGCAGCAGGAGCAGAAGTTTATTACGCGTGGCAGAATGGAGGTTCAGGCGATTGAAAATACCGGTCATGTAACGGGAAGAACCTGGATTGATGAAAAGTTCGCAAAGGATACCAATTCCAAAGTCACATATCACTTTATGAATGAAACACTTAGAAGCAATTTTTATGAAGGACACTGGACAGAAAAAAATTGTGAACCATACACTATTTTCTTAAGTCAGGGAGACTATCCGATTAAAGGTTTGCACTATATGCTTAAGGCAATGCCGGCAATTTTGCAAAAATACTCACAGGCGAAGGTATATGTGGCAGGGAATCGAATTACTGATTATAAGACTTTAAAGGATAAAATAAAGATTTCATCTTACGGAAAATATATTCGTGAACTGATGAAGCAGAATAATTTGCAGGAAAAGATTATTTTTCTGGGACGCATGAACGCAGAGGAAATGAAGGCGCAGTATTTAAAAAGTAGTATGTTTGTCTGCCCTTCGGTAATTGAAAACTCGCCAAATTCGTTAGGTGAGGCCATGTTGTTGGGCGTGCCGTGTGTGACTGCATTGTGCGGAGGTGTACCGTCTATTTTTACGGACGGAGAGGACGGTATCGGCTATCCGGGATATGGTGCAAAGGAATATGGTAGTGAGCCGGATAAGGAACAGGCACAGGCGGACAGATTGGCACAGGCAGTGATTGCCATGTGGACGGACGAGGAACGAAGAAGACAGTATACGGACCATGCATCGAAACATGCTTCTGCAACACATGACGGTCAGAAAAACTATGAACGTTTATTGGAAATTTATGCAAATATCGCCACTAATGTATAATGCAAATTACAAATAGGCGAAGAATGGGAAAGGAGGAAGAATGAAGGTAACTTTTGTGTCGAACTATATCAATCATCATCAGATACCGGTAAGTAATGTATTGTACGAACATCTGGGAGCGGAGTATACCTTTATCCAAACCGAACCCATGGAAGAGGAGCGAATTAAGCTTGGTTGGAATCCTAAGGAGGTCCCCGAGTATGTTAAATATGCTTATGAAGAGCCGGAGCTTTGCAGGCAGCTGATTATGGACAGTGATGTGGTTATCTGGGGAGGATTGGAGGAAGAAGAAATGCTTCGCCCCCGATTACAGGCAGGCAAACCTGTGATTCGTTATAGCGAAAGATTGTATAAAGAAGCACAGTGGAAGGCTATTTCGCCCAGAGGTCTTCGAAAGAAGTATTTGGATCATACCAGATACCGTAATGTGCCGGTATATATGCTTTGCTCCGGTGCGTTTGTGGCATCGGATTTTCATATTGTACGGGCGTATCCGAACAAGATGTTTAAGTGGGGATATTTCCCGGAGTGCAAAGAGTATGATTTGGATGCCTTAATGGCCGGAAAAGAAGAAATGTCTGCAGGCAATGGAGGAAAGACAGAGATTCTTTGGGCGGCACGCTTTATTGATTGGAAGCATCCGGAGCTGGTGGTACAGCTGGCAAAGGAGTTAAAGCATCAGGGAAAAAGCTTTCATATTACCATGATAGGTGATGGTGAGTTACGCCCGAAAGTAGAGGAAATGATAGCAGCAGAAGAATTAGAGGATGTTATCAGTCTGACCGGTTCCCAAACGCCTGTACAGGTAAGAACGGCTATGGAAAATGCTTCTGTTTTCCTGATGACCAGTGACAGGAAGGAAGGCTGGGGGGCTGTAATGAACGAAGCCATGAACAGCGGATGTGCTGTGGTGGCGGACCGCATGGAGGGTGCAACCCTCTTTTTGATGAAGCAGGGAGAGAATGGTTTCTGGTATAAGGATGCTTCTGCAAAATGTCTGGCGGATTTGGTGGGGAGACTTTTAGAGGATAAGAAACTGCGGGAGACCATTGGCAGAAACGCCTACAGGACGATAGCGGATTTGTGGAATGCCCGGGTGGCAGCTGAGCGTTTATTGAAAATGTGTGAAACAGTGGCTGCGGGAAAGGAACCGGAAATGCTTTGGACACAAGGACCTTGCAGTAAGGCAGAAATCATTAAAGAACGATAGTGGAAAAGTATGGAGGAGATTATGACGAAGCCACTGATTAGTGTAATCGTACCGGTGTATAATATAGAAAAGTATCTGGAACGCTGTGTAACATCCATAAAAGAGCAGACTTATTCCAATCTGGAGATTTTGCTGATAGATGATGGCTCAACGGATGCAAGTGGTGAAATGTGTGACAGAATGGCAGGAGAGGATGAACGTATCAGAGTGTTTCATAAGAAAAACGGTGGTTCTTCATCGGCCAGAAACTTAGGAATTGCACAAGCGAAAGGCGCATATTTGGGATTTGTGGACAGTGACGATTATATTTCACCAAAGATGTATGAATACCTTTATGAATCCATAGTAAAATATGATACAGGGATTGCCCAGGTGGGAAGAGATGAAATAGATGAGCAGGGAAATTATATGCCTAATATTTGTGAACCGCCGAAGGAGGAGACTTTTATCGAGTCCGTGGATTTTTTGCGGGAAATGCTTATGCACAGAGGAGACTGTTCTTTTTGTACCAAGCTGGTAAAGAAAGAGCTGTTTGAACAGGGAAAGTTTCCGGAGGGCGAATTAAACGAGGATTTTCACTTGTTGGTAAAGCTATTAATGCATGTGAAAGGGATTGTTTCTTTGCCTGAGCAGACATATCATGTTTTTTACCGTATGGGAAGTAATACCCGTAAGCAGGAGAAAAATGCTTTTTCCAGAGTGTTTGGAGATAATGTAAATAATGCGGACATGGTGGAACGGATGGTGGCGGACAGAATACCGGAGTTAATACCGGTGGCATTCCGTTTTGGAATGTATCAGCGCCTGGAATATCTGCTGCATGTGCCGATTGACAGTATGAAGAAAGAAAATGCTCAATATGCGGCGATTTGTAAACATGTAAGGAGTAATTGGTTGAGAATGCTTCGTAACCCCTATCTGACAGGTAAGAATAAAGTATATTTGACGTTGTTTGCAGTATGCCCTAAGGGAATCCGTGTGCTGCACAAGAAGTTGAAAAGATTATAAAAGACAAGGCCTAGAGCCTTGTCTTTTGTATGTCCAGAATAGTTTCCAGTAAGCTACGGACATCTTTAAATACATAGTCCGGTTGGTAGGGAGTGTCCTTTATATCATCGGCGGTGGCTTCACCGGTAAATACTACGCAGGTATCTACATTAGCATTGAGACCGCAGGCAATGTCTGTATAAAGGCGATCACCTACAACTAATGTCTCCTCATCAGAAAAACCGGAGGCTTCCTGACAAAGGTGTACCACTTCCGCACTTGGCTTACCCAAATAGATTGGAGTTTTCCCGGTGGAGTGTGTAATCATTTCGCAAATGGAGCCGCAATCCGGAATAAAGCCAAAGTCTATGGGACAGCAAAGGTCCGGATTCGTGCCATAGAAAGGAACATCCGTGGTGGATAATACTTTGCAGGCTTCTATAAGTTTATTGTAGTTTAATTCGCTGTCATAAGCTACAACAACACAGGCAATATCATCTTCGCAGGTTTCTACAATCTGCAGATTGTTTTTTCGAAGCTCCCGGATAAATGAGGTAGTACCAAGTACGAAAATCTTCTGATTGGCATAATTTTTCTGTAAAAAACGAAGGGTCATATAACCGGAGGTAACAAACAAATCTTCCGTGGTTTCCAGATGAAAACTGTTTTTGAATTTTTTAACGTAATCATCATTGCTTTTAGTAGAATTGTTCGTAATATAGTAGGCCTTTCCTCCGATGGATGTAATATAATCCAGAAGTTCCTTGGTACCCGGCAATAGACTCTCGCCTACAGCAATCGTACCATCTATATCAAATAAAAATAGTTTCTTTTTCGCTAATTTTTTCATATCATTTACTCCTTCTACAATGTATCATAATTCATTCCTCTTTTTTTCTCAAGAGGAAATTCCGGGAGGAACTAGTATTTGTCATTTATTCTGTCAGGTGGTATAATAGACGCAAAGCGTTTGCCGACAGATAGCGGCAGAAAGGGAAGTGCATGAAGAAGGGCAGAAAAGGACTTTTTTTAAATTGCATAGTGGTCTTGGTTGTCGTGGTATTTTTGCTGCTTCCTTTTGGGGATAAGCCGAAAACAGAACAGTACGATATAGTTTTTTTAGGAGACAGTATCATAGGTAACTTTGCGGGAAGTGAAAGTGTGACAGAAATCGTAGAAGAAAGGCTGGGGAAAAGTACTTTTAATGGTGCTTTTGGCGGAACTACGTTATCCTGCAGCGATGAATTAATGTGGGGGTCGGTTACTGCTACGCAGTGGAGCATGGCGGAGCTTGCCGATGCCATTGCTTACAATGACTGGAACAGCCAGAGAAGCACCATGCAATATGCTTCGTTTTATGGGGATGTTAATATGCAGTCATTGTACTATTTTGAAGACAGAATGAAGGAGCTATCGGAAGTTGATTTTTCCGGAGTAGAGTTTCTGATAATAGAACATGGTACGAACGATTATAATTGTGGCAGGGTATTGGATAACCCGGAGGATTTATATGATATTACTACCTTTGGAGGAGCCCTGCGTCATTCCATAAAGGTGTTAAAAGAAGCCTATCCGGATATGCAGATAGTCCTTATGTCGCCTATATATTGTGAGCTTGGCGAGGAAAGAGAAAAGAAGTGCGACAGCTGGGATTGGGGCGGCGGTACACTGGACGAATATATTCATTTAGAGAAGGAAATCGCGGCAGAGTATGGTGTTTTATTTATGGATGCTTATATGGGAAGCGGTATCCGGGAAGATAATGCAAAAGAATACTTGGGTGACGGATTGCATCTGACCGCAGAAGGTGCTGAGATGCTGAGTGATTTTGTGGCAAAATATTTAGAAACAATAATCGGGGAATAGTATGGAAAAGAAACAGGCTTTGTTCAATTTCATAGAGCGTGTATTTTACCTGTTGGCAGGAGTACAGATACTGTTGGGGCTGATTTGGGTAATCAGTAACATTGCTGTTATACCGAATCTGGAAGAAAGCAGATTGTACTTACAGATATCCCGGGACTTAGTCATGGATGAGTATGTAGGTTTCCTCTATCCTGTGCTCTTAAAAGTGCTGGGATTTTTAGGAGATAAGTTCTGTGTGATATTATATCTGTTGCAGATAGGCGCAGCATTTATTTCCTACGATTTATTTATTGATTGGGTATGGGGCCGAAACCATGGGTTAAGTAAATGCAAGAGACATATACTGGCGGCTTATGTTGTGACATTTCCGGTAATTTTGCAGGTGCATATGTGTGTATTGCCATACTCCTTTGCATCCTCTGTGTGGTTACTTCTTTTGGCACAATTAAAGGTTTTGCTTGAGCAGACCGGGAAGCTATCTGTAAAAAGCGTGGCAGGTGTTGGTATTAGCTGGGGAATCGGTGCATTATTTTTGCCGGAGTATGGTTTGATGATGAGTTTTCCGCTTGTTATAGGCTTTGTAATTTGTGGCTGGAAGAAAAGAAACAGGTGGGGAGTACTTTTGATGACTGCATTTATTGCTGTCGGATGTGTGGGAAGTGCACTGACGCTGACGCAGACCCCGGGAAGCCTTGGCAGAATTCAAAAGAGCGTGGGTGCAACCATGCTTTCCAGATTCGCCTGGCCTTATTTGGAAAGGAACAGTTTCTTTTGGAGTAATGAGGTCAAGGCTGTATTTACGGAAGAGGATTTAAGGTCATTGTCTCTTTATCCGGAACGGGTTTGGCATGAGTTTGGACCAACTCTGGAAAAGGTGGTCGGAAAAGAGAAAGCCAATGAACTATATTGGGAAATGGCTGTGGATTCCCTTATGGTAGGAACGAAGGATGCATTTTCGGCGGTAGGTCGTGATTTGTTGCAAAATATGAGTGGTCCCATAGGCATTCAGCTGCAATGGCAGGGAAAGGGAGTATCTTACAGCGGTTGGAACTACGCAAAAATGGCAGAACAGACACCGGAGCTTACGAAGTATTATGCAAGATTTGCAAGCTATAGTTTTGACTTTATGATGATAATGGCAGTTGTTGCGTGGTGGCTGCAAAGGAAAAAGGAAAACTGCACAAAGCAAAGAGGATGGCATGTTTTGGTGGCATTGTCATTTGTTGCGGTGACAGTATGGTATACCATGAACGGTAACGGAATGCAGGATTATATGAAGGTACTGCCGAATAATATTTTGTGGTGCATGCTTCCGGTATGGAGTTTCGTGTTATGCCTTAAGGATTCTAAAATAGAATAATGCGAGGACGGAAGAAATGAAAAAGAAGTGTTTTGCGAGACCACCCAAGTTTCGCAATCGAATGATTATGATGATAATCGGAGTATTATTGCAAGGGTTAGGCTTATCATTGCTGATTAATATCAATTTAGGAACGGATCCCTGTTCCAGCCTGACACAGGGCGTGGAGAAGCTTTTACCATTCTTGAGTTTTGGTACATGTCAGTTATTGTGTCATTTGGTAACGTTTATTTTTGTACTACGGTATGATATGAGTCAGATTGGTTTTGGAACCATTGGAAATATGGTGTGTCTGGGATATATTTCAGATTTTTTTCGATGGGTATGGAGTATGCTGCTTCCGGAAAATTTCTTTGAACCGAGAACCACCGCGTATATATTGCTGCTTCCGGTGTTAGTAATATTTTGTGTAGGGGCGGCAACCTATATGAGCGCAGGACTTGGGTCATCACCCTATGATGCATTACCTTTTATTATTTCTGAAAGATGTAATAAGCTCTCATTTAAGGCAATCCGTATGCTTTGGGATATTGCTTTTATGGTAGGCGGTTTCCTGTTAGGGGGAGATGTGGGAATAGTTACTATCGCAGTAGCATTTTTCTTAGGACCGGTCATTGCTTGGATACAAAGGAAGGTAGAAGTTTTTATAAAGTAAGGTAAGGGACTGCTTCCAAAGGGCAGTCCTTTTTAGAAAATAGTAGAAAGATGAGGTAAGTGTGTTATGAAACTGATTTCTTGGAATGTAAACGGAATACGAGCTTGTGTAGAGAAAGGTTTTTTGGATTTTTTTAAGGAAGTAGATGCAGATGTTTTTTGCCTGCAGGAAACGAAGCTGCAGGAAGGACAGATTGCGTTGGATTTGCCGGGATATTACCAATACTGGAATTATGCGGAAAAGAAAGGATATTCCGGTACGGCAATTTTTACGAAAAAGGAGCCGTTGCAGGTAACTTACGGAATCGGTGTGGAAGAACATGATAAAGAGGGAAGAGTAATTACAGCAGAGTTTGAAGATTTTTTTGTAGTGACTGTATATACACCCAATGCACAAAGAGAGCTTACCAGACTGGAGTACCGGATGCAGTGGGAAGAAGCATTTCTGGCATATTTGAAAAAGTTAGAAGAAAAGAAGCCTGTGGTTTTCTGTGGGGATTTGAATGTAGCCCATAAGGAAATTGATTTGAAGAATCCTAAGACAAATCATCATAATGCAGGATTTACCGATGAGGAGAGAGCTTGCTTTGACAAAGTGATAGAAAGCGGCTTTATAGATACTTACCGCTACTTTTATCCGGATAAGGAAGGAGTATATTCCTGGTGGTCCTATATGTTCCAGGCAAGAGCAAAGAATGCAGGATGGAGAATTGATTATTTTGTAGTATCAGAAAGTTTAAAGGAGAAGCTGAAAGGGGCGGATATTCATACGCAGGTGCTGGGTTCCGACCATTGTCCCGTGGAGCTGGTATTATGTTAGGTCGTGAGTTTTTCTGTAGAGATGGTTTGGCAGTAGCGAAGGAACTGTTGGGTAAAGTATTGGTACACGAAACAAAGCTGGGAGAGATTCGCGGCGTTATTACAGAGGTGGAAAGTTATATGGGAGTAAATGACAAAGGCTCTCATACCTACAATGGCCGCCGTACGAATCGAACGGAACCAATGTTTCGCGAAGGCGGGAATTCTTATGTGTATTTTACCTATGGAATGTATCATTGTATGAATATTACTACAGGTGTGGAAGGTGATCCGCAGGCGGTGCTGATTCGTAGCGTGGAGCCTGCAGATGAACTGTCAAGAGAAAGAATGCTGAAGCTTCGTCTGGAAGCGGCCATGAAGCGCGGAAAAAAGCCGGAAGAGTTGCAAAAAAGTATAGAAAAGCATTTGGCGGATGGTCCCGGTAAAATGTGTATTGCCATGGGAATTGATAAAGCAGACAATGCGGTGGATATGATAGGAAATCCGGATTTTTATGTAACAGAAGGAAGAAGCGTAAAGTCGGAGCAGGTAAAGTGCGGCAAACGTATAGGCATTGACTATGCAGAAGAAGCGGCGGATTATTTATGGAGATTTTATTTGTAGTATCCGGTGATAGATAGAGCGATGATAAGGTATTTAAACGGTAATGGTAAGAAGGAGAGTATAGATGAGTTTACGTTTTTGTTTTGGACCTTCCGGTTCCGGAAAAAGTTATCAGGTATATAAAGATATTATTGGACGCTCCGTGGAAGAACCCAAAAGGAACTTTTTAATTATAGTACCGGACCAGTTTACCATGCAGACCCAGAAGGAATTGGTAACCATGCATGAGCGGGAAGGTATTATGAATATAGACGTGCTAAGCTTTGGACGTCTGGCTCATCGTATTTTCGAAGAGGTAGGCGCGGAGAAAATGCAGGTATTGGATGATACGGGAAAAAGTCTGATACTGCAAAGGGTAGCGCACTCTATAAAAGATGAATTGCCGGTACTGGGTAGTCGTTTGCATAAGCAGGGGTACATTCATGAAGTGAAAAGTGCAATCTCTGAATTTATGCAGTATGGATTGAGCGTGGATGATGTGGGACAATTAGCTGAATATTCTGCAGCAAGAGGTGCGCTGCACTATAAGCTAAAGGATTTAGAATGTCTGTATCGTCACTTTTTGGAATATATCCGGGGGAACTTTATTACTACGGAGGAGAAACTGGATATTTTAAGAGGCAGATTGAAAGATTCAGCCATAATAAGAGACAGTATAGTGGTTTTTGACGGATTTACAGGATTTACACCTATACAAAACCGTCTGATACAGGAACTGATGTACCTGGCAAAGGAAGTAGTAGTAACCGTTACTTTAGGGGAAAAGGAAGATGCTTTTTGCAGGGATGGAGAACAGAAGCTGTTTTATCTGAGTAAGAAGACGGTATATGATTTGGAAAAGCTGGCGGAAGAAGCGGGTGTACAAAGAGGAAATGATATTTATGTGGGCGGAGATACTTTGCCACGTTTTGGGGACAATCAGGCACTTAAGCATTTGGAAAAAAGCCTGTTTCGAAACGGTAACAGAGTATGCGAAGAATACCGGGAGCAGATTTATCTTTTTGAAGCACCTACGCCAAAAGAAGAAGTACATCAGGCCGGTTTGGAAATTGCCGGACTGATTCGCAAGAATCATCTGCAGTATAGGGATATTGCAGTTATTGTGGGAGATATGGATACATATGCTCCTTTTGTGGAGGGAGAATTTGCGGATATGCAGATTCCCTGTTATATCGACCGTACCCGTGGGATTTCATTAAATCCTATGATTGAATATATAAAAAGTGCCTTGGAATTATTTATTAAGGATTTTTCCTATGAGGCAGTGTTCCATTATCTGCGAAGCGGAATGACGGATTTTACTTCACAGGAAATTGATATATTGGAAAATTATATTTTACAGACCGGAATACGTGGAAAACGTAAGTGGGAAAGGCTGTTTACACATAAAACACCCAATATGCATGGTAGGGAAGAGCCCTTGATGATCATAAACGAGCTGCGTGAGAAAATGATATCTCAGGTGGCTGTTTTGGATGGAAAACAAAAAACAGCCAAAGAACATGTCGGAGTGCTTTATGAATTTCTGGTACAGTCCCGGGTGCAGGATAAGCTTCAGAAAATGGAGCAAGATTTTGAGGCGGCGGGAGACTTGACCAGAGCCGGGGAGTATGCACAGATTTACCGTCTGGTGATGGATTTGTTTGACCAGATTTATGCACTGCTTGATGAAGAGGAGATTACTGCCCGGGAATTTTTGGAAATATTGGAAGCTGGATTTGCGGAAATTGAGGTAGGAACCATTCCCCAAAATGTAGATAGAATCTTAGTGGGAGACATGGAAAGAACACGTTTAAAGCAGGTTAAGGTGTTGTTTTTCATGGGTGTAAATGATGGTAATATTCCGAAGAATGCATCGAAGGGCGGTATTCTTTCGGATATGGACAGAGAGTTTTTGAAGGAATCCAATCTGGAGTTAGCCCCTACCCCCAGACAGCAAATGTTTATACAAAGATTTTATTTGTATTTAAATCTGACCAAACCTGCTGAAAAACTCTATTTGTCCTACGCATCGGTAGGAAGTGACGGTAAGTCCTTGCGTCCGTCTTATCTGGTGGACACTATCCGGAAGATGTTTCCGGGATTGGCAGCCACACAGCCTTGGAGAAATCCGGTGTTAGAACAGATTGTTACGGCCAAAGAAGGCGTCCGCTATCTGGCAGAGGGAATGCGTGAGTATGTGGAAGGTGGAGCGAGCAGATTAGAGGATGGGGAGCTGTATGCTTTATATAGTGCATATAAGGACCATGATGAATATAAGGAGCTGGCAGAAAAGCTAAAAGAGGCAGCCTTTTATCGCTATCAGGGCAGCCCGTTATCAAAAGAAATTGCAAGGGCACTTTATGGTAAACGTTTGGAGAATAGTGTCAGCCGATTGGAAAGATATGCTTCCTGTGCATATCGACATTTTCTGGAGTTTGGATTGTCGTTACAGGAGAGGGAAGAGTTTGGCTTTGAAGCAGTAGACATGGGTAATGTGTTTCATGAAGTATTGGACGTGTTTGCACGGAAACTGGAAAAGAGCGAGCATACCTGGTTTGATTTTCCGAAGGAGTTTGCAGAAGCTACCGTAGCGGAAGCGATAGAGCATCTGGCGACGGAATATGGTGCTGGAGTATTATATAGTTCTTCACGTACGGAATATGGAATTACCCGTATGCGTCGAATTCTGACCAGAACCGTGAACACCCTTCAGGAACAGTTAAACAAAGGAGATTTTCTGCCAAAAGCCCATGAAATGTCTTTCCAGTTTGTAGAGGATATTGAGGCCATAGATATTCGCCTGTCCGAGGAAGAAACCATGCGTTTGCGCGGAAGAATCGACCGTGTGGATACCTTGGAGGAGGAAGACAGAATATTAGTTAAGGTAATCGATTATAAATCCGGTGATAGGAAGTTTGACCTGGCGGCATTGTACTATGGTCTACAGCTACAATTGGTAGTATATATGAACGCGGCCATGGAGATAGAGGCCAAAGCGCATCCGGAGAAAGAAATCGTACCGGCGGCCCTTTTGTATTATCATGTGGCAGACCCGGTGGTAGATGCTGCGGAGGGAATGAGTCCGGAGGAAGTGAATGATTTACTGCATAAGGAACTGAGAATGGAAGGTGTAGTAAATAGCGAAGATGATATTATTCACCGGTTGGACAAGGTTATGGGAAGTAAGTCGGATGTCATCCCGGTAGAACGAAAAAAGGACGGAAGTCTGGGCGCACGTTCCGGTGTTATGAGCAGTGAAGAATTACAGTTAATATCGAGTTATGTAAACCATAAAGTAAGGACGATTGGCAGGGAGATTCTGGACGGACACAAGGAAGTGAATCCCTATGCAATTGATAAAAAAGAAGCTTGTGAATACTGTGCCTATAAGAAGGTTTGTGGATTTGATCCTTCTTTGCCCGGTTACGAGAAGCGTAAATTGGAACAGGTTTCAAAAGAAGAAATTTTCGAAAAGATGAAGGAGGAATTACAATAATGGCGATTGAATTTACAAAAGACCAGCAAAAAGTAATAGACCTTCATGAGCGTAATATATTGGTGTCTGCGGCTGCCGGAAGCGGTAAGACTGCGGTATTGGTGGAAAGAATTATTCGCATGATTTGTGATGAAACCAATCCGGTAGATATTGACAGACTTTTAATCGTAACCTTTACAAAAGCTGCGGCTGCGGAAATGAGAGAACGTATCAGCATGGGAATTGCTGCCATGCAGGAAGCCTTCCCGGAATCAGAGCATATTGAGAGACAGGCAGCGTTGTTACATAATGCGCAGATTACCACTATTGACAGTTTTTGTTTATACCTGATTAAAAATCATTTTCATGAAATCGGCCTGGATCCTGCATTTCGTGTGGCGGATGAGGGAGAAATCAAGCTGATGAAGCAGGACGTTCTGACAGAACTTCTGGAGGAGTCTTTTGCAAAAAAAGAGGATGCCTTTTTGGACTGTGTGGAGTTTTTCTGCCACAAAGGAAAAGAAAAAGCTTTGGAAGAATTGATTTTACGTCTCTATGAGTACGCTAACAGTAACCCATGGCCCATGGACTGGCTGGAAAACTGCCGGAAAAGCTATGCCATAGAAAATGTGGAGGAATTGGAAGAATCTCTCTTGGGGCAGTATATTGCCGGATATATGAAGAAGATATTGGGCAGTGGTATTCAGACGCTTACGCAGGCAAAAAAGCTGTGTGAGGAGCCGGATGGTCCCTATATGTACGGTGAGCTTATGGAACAGGAGCTGGAACAGCTGGAGCGACTTTCAGGCTGTCAAACGCTGACACAGTGGGAAGTGAAATTGGAAACGTTAACTTTTAAGTCACTTTCTACCAAAAAGGATGCTTCTGTGAATCCGGAGAAACGGGAGCTTGCAAAAAAGCTTCGTAGCATGGCAAAGGACATTGTAAAGAGCATAAAGGAACAATTTTTTGCAATATCTCTTCAGGCAAGCATAGAACGGATAAAGAGCTGTAGTGAGCCGGTAAATGTACTGATAGATTTAACCGAAGAGTTTTCTGCGCGTATGCAGGAAAAAAAGCAGGAGCGGAAGGTACTGGACTTCTCGGATATGGAACATTATGCGCTGGATATTCTTTTGGAGCGTGATGGGGAACAGATTCGCCCCGGTAAGGTGGCGCGCGAGTACAAGGAATATTTTCATGAAATTCTGATAGATGAGTATCAGGACAGTAATCTGGTACAGGAATATTTACTAATGGCTATTTCCGGAGAAGATGAAGGACGCTACAATCGTTTCATGGTAGGAGACGTAAAGCAGAGTATTTACAAGTTCCGTCTGGCAAGACCGGAGCTCTTTTTGGAAAAATACAAGGCTTACAGCAACGAAGATGGAAAGTGTCAAAGAATTGATTTGAGTCAGAATTTCCGTAGTCGTGCCAGTGTAATTAACACGGTAAACAGTATATTTGAGCGATTGATGAGCGAGGACATCGGCGGTATCGTATATGATGACAGTGCCGCACTGCACGTGGGAGCAAAGTATCCGGAAAATCCGGAAAGCATCAGTGAGTTATTGCTTATTAATAAACCCGGTGAAGGCAGTAAATTAGATGATAAAGAGGCAGAGGGGTATCTTTTGGCCAAGCGTATCAAGGAGCTGAAGGAGAGTTATCAGGTGACGGATAAGGTCAGCGGAGAATTAAGACCGGTAAAGTACAGTGATATGGTAATTCTTTTACGTGCTACCAAGGATTGGGATGAAGTATTTAAAAAAGTACTGGAGCAGGAAGGAATTCCTGTGTACATTACCTCCAAGACCGGTTATTTTGCAGCGACGGAGGTGCAGGAGTTACTGCAGTTTCTCAGGGTGCTTGACAATCCCAGACAGGATATTCCGCTGTTTGGTACCATGAAATCAATATTTGGCGGCTTTTCGGAAGAAGAGATTGCGTTGTTACGCAGCCGTAATAAAAAGATTTCTTTGTGGGAGCTTGTATGTGCGCAGGCGCAGAACGGTGATGAAAAGTGTGCAAAGTTTGTAGAGGCGGTAAACAAATATCGCGGCTATGCAATATATATGCCTATCAGAGAGCTGTTGCAAACGATTGTAGAGGAATACAATTATTTACATTACGTGACGGCTCTTCCCTCAGGAAGCAAACGTAAGGCTAATGTAGAGATGCTTTTTGTAAAAGCGGCAGCCTTTGAAAAAACCAGTTATTTCGGCTTGTTTCACTTTGTACGTTATATGGAGCAGTTGGAAAAATACGAAGTGGATTATGGTCAGGAGGATATGCTGGATGAGAATGCGGACGTGGTTCGTATTATGAGTATTCACAAAAGTAAAGGGCTGGAGTTTCCTGTAACATTTGTTTCCGGGCTGGGCAAGAAGTTTAATATGATGGATGTGAACAAAGCTTTCCTCATGGATATGGATATGGGACTGGGTACGGACTACGTAAACATAAAGGAAAGATATCGGGTAAAAAATCTTCGCCGCACAGGGCTTATGCTGAAACTAAGGGAAGAAACCCTGGCGGAGGAATTGCGCGTTCTTTACGTGGCACTTACCAGAGCCAGAGAAAAACTGATTATGACGGCATGTTTGAAGGATGCTGAGGAAGCCTGGGACAAGAGGGAAGTAATAGAAAGCGGCAACATAGCTTTTGACCGGTTTGTGGGTGCACAGACTTTTCTGGATATGCTTTTCCCGGCATTGCAGGAAGAAAATTGCCGGGTACATATTTGTACAGAGGAGGAACTGCAGATTGCCGGAATAAAAGAGCAGATTCGTTTCTTTGAGAAGAAGCAGGCTCTGGAAGAAGCAGAGAAACTTAGGGATGAGAATGTGGTGGTACGATTGAGGGAAGCATTTGATTTTAAGTATGCTTACGAGAATCTGCAAAAGCTGTATACAAAGACTACCGTATCCGAGCTGAAGATAGCGGCGATGGCAGACAAAGATGAAGCCGCATACCATCAGTTTGAGGAAAGGGAGGTTGCCCCTATTTTGCCGGCGTTTGTACAGGAAAAGGAGAGTGTCAGTGCTACCACCAGAGGTAATGCATACCATAAGGTAATGGAACTTATGGAGTTTGAAGAGGTTTTGGGAAGCTCATTACCTATGGAGCAGGTATTGCAGGAACACTTGGAGAAATTTGTGGAACGTAAAGTAATGTCGGAGGAATATTATAATGCACTGAATTTGCAGAAGCTGGTTACATTCCTGCAGGATCCTTTGGCAAAACGTATGTGGCAGGCACAAAAGAAAGGACTTCTGTACAGAGAGCAGCCATTTGTACTTGGTATCAGTGCGGGACGTTTGGGAGAAGAATTCCCGGCACAGGAAAAGGTTTTGATTCAAGGTATTATTGATGCGTTCTTTGTAGAAGATGGTGAGATTGTACTTTTGGATTATAAAACAGATAAGGTGCAGACGCCCAAGGAATTGTGGGACCGTTACGAAACACAGTTGGATTATTATGAAGAAGCATTGACGAAGCTTATGCAGATGCCAGTGAAGGAAAAGATATTGTACTCCTTTGGCCTGGGCAAGTGTGTGCGAGCTGCGGGGGATGCGGAAGAGTAGATGGGTAAGTATAGAAAAGGACTGTTACACTGAAAATGCAAATTTTTAATGTAACAGTCCTTTTTTGTGATTATAACCTATAACAGTTCCATGTATCGGGCACGTTCTTCTGGAGAAATTTCCAACGCATCCATGGCCTCAGTAGCAGTTAAGTGAAGATTTTTCATAAGACTTTGCAGGTTGGTAAGGCGAGCTTGAGAAATACCCTGAGAAATACCTTCTGCCAGTCCATCCTCATAGCCTTCCTTGCGTACATGTTTCATATGGGCTTCCTGATTATACTCAAATATACTCATAGCTATAGCCTCCGCTTTGTTTTGTAAGAGAAAGTCGGCCAGA
>JBGVKL010000122.1:0-1578 GCA_045123675.1 Acetatifactor sp.
TTTTCCACTCAACAAGATCTTCTAACCGTTCCTCCAGACATTCCATATGCAACAAATCTCCCATACGCAATGCTTTTTTCATATACTTATCTGCATATACAGGAGAAATACCCCTACGAGTAGATCCAAATTTCTTATCCATTAATCTGTCTTCTTCCAGACAATCCATTAACTTGTGATAAGGCATACAAATGGTAGCCCTATCACTAATCTTCAAATGCCTCGGTGTTACTGCAACACCTTTTTCAGACAGCTTTCTTACTTCTCCATATAAATGTTCCAAATCAATTACAATGCCTGGTCCCAAAATATTAACTGTATTCTCCCTGCATATTCCGGAAGGCATCAGGTTCATTACGAACTTACCTTTCTCATTGATTACGGTATGTCCCGCATTGTTACCACCCTGATAACGGACCACAATATCATATTTTTCACTGAGCAGGTCAACCATACGGCCTTTTCCTTCATCTCCCCAGTTTGTTCCAACAATTGATGTAAGCATATCCTTTCCTCCTAGACATTAATCTGTGCTGCCACATTAATTCGCTGCTGATTGCTTTCTAACAGTGGTTTCACTGTTTCCGTAACAAACTTTTCACACTGGTATTCCGCCATACCTGTAAATTTCGCAGGATCCAACAAACTTTCAATTTCTGATTCGGTCAACCCAAACGATTCGTCTGCTTTAATACGCTCTATTAAATCATTATCCTTACCATATGCTTTTACCTGTTCTGCTGCCTTAACCGAATGTTTACGGATTGCCTCATGTAACTCTTGTCTGTCTCCGCCTTTATTCTTCACGCAATACATCAATATATTTTCTGTAGCCATAAACGGAAGCTCTGCATCAAGATGCTTCTTTATTACAGCCGGATAGACCTTCAATCCTCTAATCACATTAATATATAGGTTAAGGATAGCATCTGTTGCGAGAAATGCTTCCGGAACGGACAGACGCTTATTTGCAGAATCATCTAATGTTCTCTCAAACCACTGCGAGGATGCCGTTATTGCTGTATTCTGCAGATCACAAATCACATAACGAGCCAAGGATGCAATGCGTTCACTTCTCATAGGATTTCTTTTATATGCCATGGCAGAAGAACCAATTTGTTTTTCTTCAAAAGGCTCATCCACCTCTTTCAAATGACTAAGTAATCTAATATCGCCGGAAAATTTAGACGCACTCTGAGCAATTCCGGATAATACCTGTAAAACTGCAAAATCAGCTTTCCTGGTGTATGTCTGTCCACTGACACTCTGACATTTTGAAAAGCCGATTTTACCTGCGATTTTCTGCTCCAGCAGCTCTACCTTCTTCTCATCTCCATCAAACAGTTCCAAAAAGCTGGCACCTGTCCCAGTAGTTCCTTTACAGCCAAGCAGTTTCAAATTATTCAGTTGAAAATCAAGCTGTTCAATATCAAACAACAAATCATTCATCCAAAGACAGGCTCTTTTACCTACTGTTGTTGGTTGTGCCGCCTGAAAATGTGTATATGCAAGAGTAGGAAGTCCCTTGTACTCCATTGCAAACTCGCTAAGTGCCTCTACTGCATTAAGAAGCAGATT
>JBGVKL010000123.1:0-3135 GCA_045123675.1 Acetatifactor sp.
CATCAGAGTTCTTTTGACAGGCGAAATTTCGGATGAATTGTTTGGCTATAAATATACGGATTTTGCTCCGGATGCGGCTGCATTTCAGAAAGAATCCCAGAAAAGAATCAGAGAATTGCATATGTATGATGTGCTTCGTGCGGACCGTTGCATATCTGTGAATTCATTGGAGGCAAGAGTACCGTTTGGAGATATTGATTTTGTAAAGTATGTTATGTCCATAGATCCGGAATTGAAATTGAATAAATATGGAAAGGGTAAATATTTGCTTCGCCATGCATTTGAAGAAGGCGGTTATTTGCCCGAGGAAATTCTTTGGAGAGAAAAGGCAGCATTTTCAGATGCAGTTGGTCACTCCATGGTGGATTATCTAAAGGAATATGCGAGGGAGGCGTACTCTGATGAAGAGTTCGAAAGCTTGAGTATGAAGTACGCATACGCCAGACCTTTTACAAAGGAATCTCTATTATATAGGGAGATTTTTGAAAGATACTATCCTGGTCAGGCAGAAATGGTGGTAGATTTCTGGATGCCGAACAAAGAATGGGAAGGCTGTGATGTAAATGATCCATCAGCCAGAGTTCTATCAAACTATGGGGATAGCGGAAAGTAAAAGGAATCACAAAGTACACATTATAAGGAAGATAATCATGGATATTAATGAAAAAGCAATAGAGCTTCACAAATTATGGAAGGGGAAGCTGGAGACTACTTCAAAAGTACATATAAAGTCAAAAGAAGACTTGTCTATTCTGTATACACCGGGTGTAGCAGCACCTTGTAAAGAAATAGCGAAGGATAAAGAAACAGTTTATACATACACTACGAAAGCGAATACAATTGCTGTAGTAAGTGATGGAAGTGCGGTATTGGGACTTGGGAATATAGGGCCATATGCGGCAATGCCGGTTATGGAAGGAAAAGCTGCACTTTTTAAAGAATTTGGAAATGTGAATGCGGTTCCGATTTGTCTGGAAACGCAGGACACAGAAGAAATCATCAAAGCAGTAACATGGATTGCGCCTGCCTTTGGAGGAATTAATCTTGAGGATATCAGTGCTCCACGTTGCTTTGAAATAGAAGAACGATTGAAAGCAAGCTTGGATATTCCTATATTTCATGATGACCAGCATGGTACTGCCATAGTTGTATTGGCAGGTGTAATTAATGCTTTAAAAGTGGTAAATAAAGATAAAGAATGCTGTAAAGTAGTTGTGAATGGTGCAGGAAGTGCAGGTGTTGCTATTACTAAATTGTTATTGACATATGGATTTTCCAATGTAGTTATGTGTGATAAGGCAGGCATTATTTCAAGAAATACGAAGGGATTGAATTGGATGCAGGAAAGAATGGCACTGATTACTAATCCAAGTCAAGAAGAAGGCTCCCTTACGGATGCCATGCGAGATGCTGATATTTTTATCGGTGTATCAGCTCCGGGAATTGTTACTTCGGAAATGGTCGCATCCATGAATCCGGATAGTATTTTGTTTGCCATGGCAAATCCAATCCCGGAGATTATGCCGGATGCTGCTAAATCAGCAGGAGCGAGAATTGTAGGAACCGGCCGGAGTGATTTCCCTAATCAGGTAAACAATGTGATTGCTTTTCCGGGGATTTTCAAGGGTGCATTGGAAGGAAGAGCAAGGCAGATAACGGATGAAATGAAGCTGGCAGCAGCTTTGGCAATTGCAGATTTAGTAAAAGAAGATGAGTTGAACGAAGAAAATATTTTGCCGGATGCATTGAATGCCGAATTAGCAAATGTAGTAGCGCAGGCTGTAAAAAGATACATTTGAGTAATTGACAAAAAAAGCAAAAAGGTGTAAGATTATTCGCGTAAAGGCAAAGGCGTCTTTAAGTTTTAAATGAACTTAAAGGTGTCTTTGTCTTTTTTTGTGTAAAAATACGTATGATTATCTTTGAAGGAGGAAATACGAAATGCAAAAATGTGAGCAACTATATGAAGGAAAAGCAAAAAAGGTCTTCTTAACGGAGAACCCGGATGTCCTGATTGTATCCTATAAGGATGATGCTACTGCTTTTAATGGATTGAAGAAAGGAACAATTGTTGGAAAGGGTGCAATTAACAATCGCATGACCAATCTGTTGTTCCAAAGAATCGAGGCAGAAGGTGTACCGACTCATTATGTTCAGGAATTAAATAATAGGGAAACCGCAGTTCGCAGAGTAGAAATAGTTCCTCTTGAAGTAATTGTACGGAATGTTGCAGCAGGTAGTTTTTCTAAAAGACTTGGTGTTGAGGAAGGTACAGAGTTGGCGGAGCCGACTATTGAGTTTTCATACAAGAACGATGAACTTGGAGATCCACTCATTAACAGTTCTTTTGCAAAAGCACTTAACCTTGCAACTTCAAATGAAATAGAAACCATAAAGAAATATGCATTTATGATAAATGATATCTTGAAATTGGAGTTTCTGAAGGCAGGACTTCGATTGATAGATTTTAAGATAGAATTTGGACGTTTTCATGGAAAAATCATTCTTGCTGATGAAGTATCACCGGATACATGCCGTTTGTGGGATGTGGAAAGTGGAGACAAGATGGACAAAGATCGTTTCCGCAGAGATTTAGGTAATGTGGAAGAGGCATATATTGAGGTTGCCAGAAGATTAGGAATAGAGATAGAGAAGGAGTAAGCCGTGATGAGAACAGATATTTATCAATCACCTTTGTGTGAACGTTATGCAAGTAAGGAAATGCAGAGTATATTTTCCAATGATAGGAAGTTTACTACATGGAGAATGCTTTGGATTGCCCTTGCAGAAAGTGAACAGGAGCTTGGACTTCCTATTTCTGATGAGCAGATTCAGGAAATGAAGTCTCAAATCAGTAACATAGATTATGAGAAGGCAAAGAAATACGAAAGCGAACTTCGCCATGATGTTATGGCACATGTGCATACCTTTGGTGATGCGTGCCCAAATGCAGCAGGTATTATTCATTTAGGAGCCACCTCATGCTATGTGGGAGATAACACAGATATTATTCTCATGCAAAGTGCGCTTATACAGATTAAGAATCTGCTTCTTAATGCAGTAGAGGCACTTAGCGAGTTTGCAATGGAGTACAAGGGACTTCCTACTCTTGCATATACACATTTTCAGGCGGCA
>JBGVKL010000124.1:0-2806 GCA_045123675.1 Acetatifactor sp.
TTAAGTGGGCTAGGATCACTTTATGAATAGAAGTAATTTATCGTAAAAGAAAGGGGGAATTGGTATGCATTTCGTTGATGCAAAAGGAATTTTATCATCTTCAAACGGAATGAATATTTACCGTGGCTGTACGCATGGCTGCATTTATTGTGATGCCAGAAGCAAGTGTTATCAGTTTACACATGAATTTGAAGATATTGAAGTAAAGCAGAATGCACCACAGCTCTTAGAGCAGGCACTTCGTTCCAAGCGCAAAAAATGTATGATTGGAACCGGAGCAATGTGTGATCCTTATCTTCACTGTGAAAAAGAACTGGAGCTGACCAGGAGATGTTTAGAAATTATTGACCGCTACGAATTTGGAGTGGCAATACAGACGAAGTCAGATCTGATTCTGCGTGATCTTGATCTGCTCAAAAGCATTAATGAAAAAGCAAAATGTGTGGTGCAGATGACCTTGACCACATATGATGAAAAGCTGTGCAAAATCTTAGAGCCCAATGTGTCTACCACAAAGGAGCGGGTAGAGGCACTTAAAATATTTCGTGACCATGGCATTCCGACTATTGTATGGATGTCACCGATTTTGCCGTTTATCAATGATACGAGAGAAAATATTGAGGGGCTTTTAGATTATTGTATCGAGGCGAAGGTCTATGGAATTATTTCGTTTGGAATGGGCGTGACTCTGCGCGAGGGCGACAGGGAATATTTTTATGCGGCATTGGATAAACATTTTCCGGGAATGAGGGAAAAGTATCATAGCAGATATGGTTATTCCTATGAGGTGACAAGTGATAGAAACTGTGAATTGATGAAGATTTTTCGGGAGAGATGCCGTGAAAATGGAATCGTACATCGGGTGGATGAATGTTTTGCGTATTTGCACGAATTTCCGGAAAAATATGAACAGTTGACATTGTTTTAGCTGCACGAACAAATTGCAAGTAAGTAGAATCTGTTTTAGGAGCATTCCTGTAATTCAGAAATAATGCCAATTGAATAAAAAGAAACCTCGAAGTAAGATAAGAGTGTTCAACTTGGCGGTTGAAAATAAACACTTTAATCAAACGGAGGTTTCACTATGAATTTAACACAGAATGACAGACTAAAGCAAGTAACATCTGATACTTTGATTGTTGGAGTTGATGTCGGCTCACAGACGCACTTCTGCAGAGCCTTTGATTGGAGAGGATTTGAACTTTCCAGAAGAGTATTTAAATTTAGCAATACCGGAATGGGATTCCTTACTTTCCTGCGCTGGATAGAGGAACTCATGAATAAAACTGAAATGAAAAAAGTGATTGTTGGCTGCGAGCCTACCGGTTGCTATTGGCTTACTTTTCAAAAGTTTTTGCAAGACCATAAAATTCAGCTCGTGACGGTTAATCCTTTTGCCGTAAACAGAAGCAAGGAGATGGATGATAACAGTCCGGAAAAGAGTGATTTAAAAGATCCAAAGACAATCGCGTTACTTGTGAAAGATGGAAGATATTCCACTTCCTATCTTCCAAGCGGAGTGTATGCTGAAATCAGGGAGGCTTCTGTATGCAGAGATCAGATCATGAAACAGCATGTGCGTCTGTCAAATCAGATACAGGGGTGGCTTCAAAAGTTCTTCCCTGAGTATTTTGAGTGTTATGCCGATTGGGATTCGACTAGTGGGCTTATGCTTTTGAAAGAAGCACCACTGCCACAGGATATTCTAAAAATCGGAGCAGGTGGAATTAATCAGATATGGCGTGAAGCGAAGGTGCGTGCGGCAGGATTAAAGAGGGCACAGACCCTGGTTGAAGCTGCACAGAATAGTGTAGGACTGGAAGCCGGAGAGGCTGCAAGACTTGAGATATGGATTCTTGTGAATGACTATATCCTAAAAGCAGAACAGCTAAAAAGATTGGACGAATATCTGGAAGAAAAAATAAGAGAAGTACCAAATGTGGAGAAACTGCTCGCCATAAAAGGAGTAGGAAAAAGTACTGTGATTGGCTTTATAGCAGAGGTTGGTGATATCGGACGTTTTACCGACCCCAAACAGATACAGAAGCTTGCAGGATTAGAGATAGTCAAAAAGAGCTCCGGGAAAAAGAAAGGTCAGCCAAGAATCAGTAAGAGGGGCAGACGAAAACTACGAAGAACAATGTATGAATCGGCGCGAGCACTGATGAATTGGAACCCGGCATTTCAGGATGTGTTCCTTTATTATCGGAACAGAGCTAAGAATCCGCTGGGAGGAATGCAGGCAAAGATAGCGGTTGCATGTAAAGCGATTCGAGTATTCTATGTAGTATTACAAACAGGCTGTGACTTTGATGAGGAGAAGTTCCGAAGGGATATCATCAGACCGGAAGTAGCCTAAAATATACGCACATACTGTAACAGATAACGTCCGCCAAGAATTCAATTGGTGCTGGATTACAGGAGTGCTCTCTAGCAATGACAAAGCAGAGCGAAGCCGCTAAGACATATTTTATAGGGCATGACCCTGGGTAGGAGCAGAAGCGGCACCCCACTATGGGTAGGCTGGACGAAGGAATTTAGGACCCTTCTAAGGAAGGATGATCCTGTTAGACATGAGAGGTTAGCAGCCATAGGGAAGAATGGGACACAGATTCGCCTTCATAAAAAAGGATGACGTTTTATTTCGTGTACCTTTCTGACTGGAAAACAATGTGCATTGTACCTGAAATGACACAGTTTTCGCCCATTAATGAATGCTTATCATTGTTTGTGACTTTGTAAACCATTGCACAAATGGCTAAAATACAGGCTTTTTTGTGCAAAATAAATAAGAAAGTATAGAGAG
>JBGVKL010000125.1:0-13249 GCA_045123675.1 Acetatifactor sp.
GTTCCAATTTATCAGCCTCAAAAGATTCGTACATAAGCTTTACATGATAAAAATTCGGATGCGTTGCAATAGATGTTTCCGGAAGGTTATTTCCTTTCAGATGAAAGCCGTCCACATGATATTCCTTGTGCCAAAAATAAAGCGCAGAAGAAATTTCTGTTACAGGGAAGTTATCCGGAAAATAAAACTGCATAATAAGCTCCATCTTATTTTGATGAAGTGCTTTTACCAAATCCTTAAATTCTGTAACCGGATTAGAGGAATGTGAATATGCTCTTTTCGGTGTATAGTAAAAACCTTCTGTATATCCCCAGTAATTCAACTTACCTCTAGGCGACGTATCGGATGCAAAATGATCCATATAGCTTATCTGATATTCCGGAAACTCGTAAGCAGGCTGCAGTTCCAGTGTAGTAATACCCAGGGATTTTAGGTAAGGAAGCTTTTCTATAATTCCGGCAAAGGTACCTTTTCCTTTCACATTTGAGGAATCATGCATGGTAAAGCCACGAACATGCATGCAGTACACGATACTCTCCTTAGAAGAAAGTTTGGGACATAAATCCCCTTCCCAGTCATATTCTTCTACCGGAACAATAGCTCTATATTTATGAACATTCTTTGCAGAACCATAATCGTCCGTTCCGTCAAATGCTAAGGCATTTTTATCAATAACCAATTTACCTTCTTCGTAAAACAAATAAGAAATCTGGTTTAAGGAATACTGAGGAATTGTTAGTTTGCGAATATTATCATCCTCATTTTCTTCAAAAGGAAAACGCCCCAATTCTTCTTTTGTATGTTTGTCATATAAAATAATCCCACTATTTTCTTTATCCGTGACATAATTCACCTGCAGAGCCTTAGATTTACCTCTGCCTACCTGAAAAACACCTAATGTCACTTCTTCCCCATTACGGAATGTATTCATATGTTCACCCACCTTCCTTAAATTCTATTTTACTTTAACACCAAATCCATTGCAAGATAATTCGTAATATTGTATAATACCTTTAATACAATTTATTGTGTTATTACACATATAAGGAGGAAACTTATGGCAAAGCGTGATAATATTGATGAAGAAATGACCGTAGATATAACTTTGGAAAACGACGAAGTTGTTACCTGTGCAGTTATTACCATTCTGGAAGTAGAAGGAAAGGATTATATCGTACTTCTTCCTCTTGACGAAGATGGCAATAATGACGATGGCGAAGTTTGGTTCTATGGCTACAGTGAAAACCCGGATGACCCTAACGAGGAACCGGAGCTTACCTACATCGAAGATGACGATGTATACGAAGCAGTTGCAGAAGCTTTTGATGAGTATTTAGACAGCTGCGAATTTGATGAATTGATTGAAGAATAAATTATAATCCCGGCACTGTCCGGGATTATTTTATGTCCAACTCATTTATAAAACGACTCATAACCTTCGGCCTTTCCTTAGTACCTGTTACATAATGTAACTCCAGCTCTTCTTTCGCCCGTGTCATTCCTACATAGAAAAGTCTGCGTTCTTCTTCGATTCTCTCTTGCGTGACCGGTTCTCCACGACGAAGCTGTGGAACATTTCCTTCGTTTAGTCCCACAATATAAACTTTTTTAAATTCCAAACCTTTTGCTGCATGCAGGGTTAATAAATGGATACCCTTTGGGTTATGAAGCATAATTTGGGACAAATTTAAAGACATATCTTTTTCCAATCTCTTCTTACACTCTTCCATATGAATATTCCACTCATCAAAACCGGTATAGTTTTCTGCATCTTCCATAAGCCAGTCAAGTACCTGCTGCAGTTCTTGCGGGAATTCGTTATTAGATACTTTTCGTAACAGAAATTTCTGGTATTCCATGGCATGCATGATGTATTTTATTCCTAACGCAGGACGCATGTTTTTTAGACGATTTAAGTTTCTCTCTAAAACAAGTATTTCTTCATATATCCGTGTATTTTCATAAAAACCATGTGCATAAACTTCTTTTACCTTTTCTAAATCTACTTTTTCTTCGTTTAAAGCCTCTCTTCCCAGTGGTATTGGTAACTTTTGAAAGAGTCTTAAATATAAACTTCTGTCCTTTTCGCCGGATGCTGCATAAAAATAATCTAAGACGTCCTTCACAATAAAATGTTCATATAAATTTGTGATCTTTTCTCGCATAGTAAAAGGAATATTATGAGCAGCTAAACGCATTGCAAAGGTTTGCATGGCAAAATTTGTACGAAATAGCACTGCATGTTCATGTAATTGATGTGACTCCAAATTTTGCAGTTTCTCAATGATAGTATCGAAGCTTATCTTTGCTGTAATGCTGCCAATTACTTCTACTTTCCCTTTTGCGGAATCTTTAATAGCAGAAATTAGTTCTTTACCTACCCTGCATTTATTTTTTTCAATTAGATTTTTGGAGGATTTTACAATATTTTCTGCACATCGATAATTCTCCACTAAATTTATCTGTTGTGTAGATGGGTAATCATTCAAAAAATCCTGAAATATACCCGCTTTGGAACCACGAAAGCCGTAAATTGCCTGATCATCGTCGCCTACTATAAATAAATTATATGGTGAAATAGATAACAGCTTTAATACATCATATTGAATTGCATTCATATCCTGAGCCTCATCTACTAAAATATAGGAAAAACGGTTTTGCCAATGAGTTAATAAATTTTTATCTTTTTCCAGCTCTTTTTTGCAAAGAAAAAGCATATCATCATAATCTATACGTTTATATTTATTTTTTAGAAATTCATATCTTTCAAAATATAATTGAAACTTTTCTTTTGCAACTGTAGATTCTTCCCGACTTGCCAATAACAAGTTACAGTTACACTCACCGGTATTTTTAAAATAGCTTATATCGTTTAATAATCTCTGTACATCTGCATCCGTTATTTCTTCATTGCATGCCTGTAATAATACAGATTTAGCAATCTTATTTTTTTCTGTGGGTGTAATCAATTGATACTCTTTGTATTTGGAAATTTGTTTGATTATCTGATAAAAAAAGGAATGAAAAGTTCCGAAACTAACGAAACCATCTGAATTATTTTGAATAAAATTTAGTTGTTGGTGTTCTGTCAAAAACCGTTCCTGCATTGTTTTTGCAGCTTCTTTGGTAAAAGTAATAACCAATATTTCCTTTGGAGGTATTTTTCGCTCTTGTATTAAATACAAAAGCCTACGGGTAATGGTAAAAGTTTTACCGGAGCCGGGACCTGCCGCTACTAAAGCAGGTCCCTCTCCATGTAACACAGCCTGACGCTGTGGCTCGTTTAATCCTTGCAAAATCTTGGAATTAAGCATTCTTTAACAGTTCGATTCCCTTACGGATACGAGCAAGAGATTCGTCCTTTCCAAGAATTTCCATAATTTCAGTTGCACCGGCAGGCGTCATCTGTTTGCCGGATACTGCGGTACGAATGGGCCACATTACATAACCGTTCTTGCACCCCTTCTTCTCAACATACTGTACCAAAGCTGCATATAAAGCATCATTACTGTAGTCATCCTGTGCTTCCAAAATCGGCAATACTTCTTCTAATACCTCCAAAGAAGATTCTGTATTGGTTTTCATCTTTTTATGTGTATACATTTCTACATCATATTCAGGTAAAGTTTCAAAGAAATCTACCTGTGCAGCAATATCATGGAAAGTTTCAATACGTGTCTTTACCATGCCCGCAATTTTCTTTAAATCATAATCCTTGGTTAAAGCATTCTTTAAATAAGGCTCTGCCATTTCATAGAACTTGTCTGCATCCATTGCCTTTAAATACTCACCATTCATCCAACGAAGTTTCACAATATCAAATACTGCCGGTGATTTACTGATTCTCTTGTAATCAAACTTCTCAATCAGCTCCTGTAAGCTGAAGATTTCATTGTTATCTTCCGGGCTCCATCCTAAAAGCGCAATATAGTTTACAATTGCTTCGGTTAAAAATCCCTGGTCAATCAAATCCTCAAAAGAAGAATGTCCGCTTCTCTTAGAAAGCTTTTTGTGATTTTCATCAGTAATCAAAGGGAGATGCACATATACCGGTACTTCCCAACCGAATGCATCATAAAGTCTTACATATTTCGGTGAAGAAGACAAATACTCATTACCTCTTACTACATGTGTAATATTCATGGTATGGTCATCTACTACATTTGCAAAGTTGTAAGTAGGATATCCGTCGGATTTAATTAAAATCATATCATCCAATTCTGAATTATTTACTGTAATATCTCCGTAAAGCTCATCATGGAAGGTAGTAGTACCCTCAGTAGGATTGTTCTGACGAATAACAAACGGCTTACCTGCTGCTAAGTTCGCATCAATTTCCTCTTTGGAAAGACCTAAACAATGCTTGTCATAAATGGTAATTTCCTTACCCTCTACTACTTCGCTTTTCAGTGTAGCAAGTCTTTCTTTATCACAGAAACAATAATAAGCTTCGCCTTTTTCAATAAGTTCCTTGGCATACTTCATATAGATACCGGTTGCCATACGTTCGCTCTGTACATAGGGACCGTAACCACCGTCCTTATCCGGACCTTCGTCATGTACCAGGCCGGTTTTAGCCATAGTACGATATATAATTTCGGTAGCACCTTCTACAAAACGTTCCTGATCGGTATCCTCAATACGAAGCATAAAGCTTCCGCCATCATGTTTCGCAATTAAAAATTCATAAAGTGCAGAACGCAAATTACCTACATGCATTTTACCGGTAGGACTGGGTGCATATCTGGTTCTAATCTTTGTCATATTATTTCTCCTCCTCTATTTCCGGCAGTGCTTTCGTCGCCGCTGCTTTAAATTTATTTACTTCTTTTGCCGCCTGGGGTATTGCTATATTGGTACCCGCACCGGCAATACAACCTCCCGGACAGGCCATACCTTCTATCAGACAACCGTTCATTCTGCCAGCCTTAGCTAAAAGTAAAATCTTCTTACATTCTGCCAGACTTTCGGCATGTTCAATCTTCACTTCTGTTCCGGGATAATACGTCTTAATACAATCTTCAATGGCACTTGCCACACCGCCTGCCACACCATAACCTCGACCTGCTCCGGTAGCATCCTGCATCTCATCCATTGCCTTGATCTCTTCTAACAAAATTCCTTTTGCTTCGAACATACCGGTTAATTCTTCAAAAGTAATAACAAAATCCACATCGGAACGGATGGTTCTTCTGGATGCTTCCAATTTCTTTGAAGCACAAGGTCCGATAAATACTACCTGCGCGTCCGGATGTTCTTTCTTAATGATTCTGGCCGTAGCAACCATCGGTGTTAATTCATTGCTGATTTTATCAATAGTTTCCGGAAACAGATTCTTAGCCATAACGGACCAGGAAGGACAACAGGAAGTAAGCGCAAATGCCTGATTACCGGTCGCTACTTCTTTTACATAATGTTCTGCTTCCGCCATACAGCCAAGGTCTGCGCCGATAGCTGTTTCATATACTTCTGCAAAGCCCAGTTCTTTTAAGGCCGTTTTAAACATTTCCGGTGTCACTTTTGGGCCAAACTGTCCGACAAAGGCCGGCGCAACCTGGGCCACAATCTTTTTACCATGCTTTAAAGCTTTAATCAGCTGGAAAATCTGGGATTTATCTGCAATTGCACCAAAAGGACAACTAACCATACACTGGCCGCAGGATACACACATGTCATTATCAATCACTGCTCTTCCATGCTCGTCCGATTTGATTGCCCCGATACCGCATGCAGCTTTACAAGGTCTCTCTTTATGGGTAATAGCATCATAAGGACAAATTGCCTTACATTTACCACATTTAATACATTTCTCCTGGTCAATGACGGATTTACCGTTTACAAAAGTAATGGCATCCTTAGGACAAACCTCCTGACAAGGATGTGCCAGACATCCCATACAAGCATTTGTCACAAAATATTCATTCTCAGGACATGCATTACATGCCGAAGGAATTACTTGCATAAGAGGCGGTTCATAATATTTTTCATCAATATTACTTTCTTCTACACCTTCTGTCAAATGTCCGGGACGATGACGATTTTCCGGACGAAGGCTCATACCCATTGCCAGACGGATACGCTCTCTGATAATCGCTCTGTCACGATATACACTATCCCAATATATGGATTCTTCATAATCTACCAGCTTGTACGGTAATGCTTCCATATCATCCTTCAAATTGGTAGAATTCCATGCCAAATTAGCTACTTCTCTAAACACCATACGTCTGCGTTGACGTACCGGTGTGTCAATTCCTCGCATACTCATTTGTTTCTAAACCTCTCTGTTCAAACTATCCGTAATAGTATAGCACCTTTAAATCACGTTTGCAAACTTTTATCATACAATACTATTAAAGAAATTCATTTTTTATGAAAGGAAACCTCATGCATAATTTTGTTTATGACAAATCTTGTGACGAAAAAGTAATTGCAATGGCTTACGTTCCCTGGCAGCATTTCTTCAAACTCTACGATAATCCTGAAGAAGGCTACCGTGAAGGAACTATTTTCCCCGAGCTGAACAAACCTTTTATGGGAAGGAGATGTTGTAATGGTAAGTAAAGAACAGCAACGTATGTTAAATGATATCGGTATTGTTGATTTTACCCTAGTTGAACTTTTGCTTTTCCTGGATACACATCCTGAAAACCAGGAGGCAATGGAACATTTTAATCACTATGCCAAAATAAAAAACAAAATGACGAAGGATTTTTCACAGATGTATTATCCTCTGGTAAAAGAACATGCAGATTCAATAAATATGTGGAGATGGGGCGACGCTCCTCTGCCATGGGAAGGAGGATGCTAATTTATGTGGAATTATGAAAAAAGATTACAGTTTCCTGTAAACATTAAGGAGCCTAATGCCAAGTTGGCACAGGTGATTATTTCGCAATTTGGTGGTCCTGATGGTGAGCTTGCGGCTTCGATGCGCTATTTGTCCCAGAGATTTGCTACACCCTACAAAGAAGTTGCCGGTCTTTTAACCGATATCGGCACTGAGGAATTAGCTCATCTTGAAATGATTGGTGCTATCATCTATCAGTTGACCAAAAACTTATCTATGGAAGAAATTGAACGAAGCGGATTTGATAAGTATTACGTGGACCATACAACCGGACTTTGGCCACAGGCAGCCGGCGGAGTTCCATTTAATGCTAACCAATTTCAGTCCAAGGGTGATATTATTACTGACTTATTCGAAGATATGGCTGCGGAACAAAAAGCCCGCACTACTTACGATAATATTTTAAGATTGGTAAAAGATTGTCCTGACGTATATGAACCTATTAAGTTCTTAAGAGCCCGCGAAGTGGTTCATTTCCAGAGATTTGGAGAAGCACTCCGCATTACCCAGGATCATTTGAATGACAAGAATTTCTATGCTTTCAATCCGGGATTTGATAAAAATTGCTAGATGACAGTAAAAAGCTCCCCGTTGGGGAGCTTTACTTACGACTAATTATGGTTTACACACTCTGATGGCCTGATGAAGCTCAGCAAACAAATCATTATACTTCATCTGCTTACCCTCGAATTTCGTAGCAATCGCATACAAACTCAAAGGTATCTGTTGCCCTTCGTAGTCAAATACTTCGCCATTTTTTGCGGTAATCTTTTCTGCAATAGCCTCCGCATATGCTTTATCCTCACTGTTGGTCAGCATACAAAATTCATCGCCTCCGATTCGAAAGACAATATCATCCTCTCCGGCAGCTTCATTCATTCTCTTCATACTTTCTAAAATAGCTAGATCACCTGCTTTAAAGGATATATCATTAATAGGCACCAAACTTTTAATATCACAGCATACAAAATAGCAATTTCTTCTTTCACAAAACAAATCATACAACTGACTGATATCTACACTTCTTCTCTGCATAATATACATATCTCCTTCCTGTATAGGTTCCCTATAGCGGGGAAATAACTCTGAATATTTTCTGTTTCGAAATTCAGAGGGGTTACAATTCCAGATTTCCTTAAAGGCACGTGTAAATGCTTCGTGTGAGCTATATCCGCAATCCACCGCAACTGTCAGGATAGATATGTCCGGTTGTTCGGACAGCATCTTTGCAGCAAGCATCATTCTGCGACGAATAATATAGCCATGTACGGACAAATGATACACATACTGAAACATTTTCTCTAAGGAAGACTTAGAAAGACCGCATGCCTTGGCAATATCGGGCGTTTTAATATTGTCTTTCAGATGACATTCAATATATTCCAGACAGTTTACCAATACGTCAATATTCTTCATGCGTCTCTCCTTCTATTACGATATCGTAATTGTATTATAGCAACCTTATCACCGGTCGTTTTGATTTTTTGAGTAAAAATTAAGGTTTTTCCGATTGGCTCGAAAAAACCTTATGAGATATATGTATTGCTTATGCTTTTGTTGTACTACCAAATCCGCCATTACGAATTCCTTGTGCATCATCATCCACGGTAATACCATATTCTAAGAAAATCCCCTGCATGAATCCCATACCTGCAGAAATATCTACAGTTTTACCTTCGTTGGAATCATTGGTAATTTTAGCCATTATATGACCTTCATTATCGGAATAATAATAATCACTGTCAATAATACCTACCGTATTATTCAGCTGTAAGCGATACTTAAAGCCAAGACCGCTTCTGGGATATAACTTTAATACCCAATCTTCATCCATCTGTACACGAATACCTGTCGGAATTTTAATGGTACTACCTGCCGGCAAAGAAAAGGCAAACGGCGCATGAAAATCATAGCCTGCACTTCCTTTGGTTGCACGTGTAGGAAGTTCTATAGATTCGTACATGTCCCTGATATCTTCTTCCGTATATTCAGGGAAATCATCCTTTACTGCATTTAAAAAATTCTCCAGACTTACTTTTTCAAATTTTGCAATACGCTTCATACTCGTTCCTCCTACGAGTAATCACCACAATGCAGAATCGGTACGGACGGATCTGTATTTTCAGGGGAAAGTGTTTTTCGTACATCAATGACTCTCTGATTTTTACTGCCTTTCCATAGAAGCTTCACATCTCTTTCCTCAATATGAAACTCACCATCCACAACTACATCAATATACTGCATCATAGGGTAATACATAATATTTTCCCATGTATCTCCCGTGTACATCCAAATCGTTTTCTTAGGGTATTTCTCTTTAATTTCCGCCATAAGTGCACGTACAGCCAATCGATTGGAAGGGTGTAAAGGATCGCCTCCGGAAAACGTAATTCCGGAAATATAATCCTTATCCAACTGTTCAAAAATTTCCTGTTTCGCTGCTTCATCAAATAAGAGACCGCCGTCCGGATCCCAAGTTACGGGATTCTGGCATTCCTTACAGCAATGGGTACAGCCTGCCACCCACAAAACCACACGCAGGCCATCACCATTTAACATATCATCTTTTGTTATATTATGATAACGCATTACATGCTTTTCCTTTCCGCTATTTCCGCCATTTTTGCGTCATTTAATCTGGTGTCACCATGTACTCTGGAATAAGATAAATAACCATTCATACGGTCGATTTTAGTTAAATTCTTACTACCGCATTTAGGGCAAACATCCATTTCCAACTCCTGATGTCCGCAATCGTCACAATAAGCCAACGACAAATTCACACCTTCATAAAAGCCCATATCCATGGCACGATGAATTAAGGTTTTTACAGCCTCAATATTATAGTCAATGGGGTATTTTACATATTGAATTTTTCCGCCATTACTCAAATTCCAGAAACGGTCTTCCAGATTCTGTTTCTCTATAGGCGTAATATCCTCTGATACATGACAATGGAAACTGTTGCTTACATATTCTCTGTCAGATACACCTTCCACAATACCATATTTCTTACGGAACTGCTTTACCTGCAAACCGCAAAGATTTTCTGCAGGTGTTCCATAAATTGCATAAAGATTGCCATCTTCTTCTTTAAATTCATTTACCTTGGCATTAATGTGCTCTAATACTTCAATAGCAAACTGTCCGTCTTCTACCAAAGATTTGCCATTATAAAGCTCCTGCAGCTCATTTAAAGCGGTAATACCGAAGCTGGCAGTTGCAGCCTTAAGCAAAGGCTTTATCTTATCTGTAAGTTTTAAATTACCACCCAAAAAACCACCTTCGCAGTAAGCCAATGGATTGGTAGACGCACGCATCTCTCCCAAATAAGCATAGGTTCTGATATGAAGCTGACGAATTAAATTTAAATAATAATCCAGCACTTCATAAAAATCTTTGCTTTCTTTACGTGATTTCGCCAAAATCATAGGCAAATGCAGGGAAACTGCACCAATATTAAATCGTCCAACAAATACCGGAGTATCTGTTTCATCCGCCGGATGCATACCTCCCTTACGATACCAGGGAGACAAAAAGGCACGACAACCCATGGGAGAAATAATTTCTCCATACTGTTTATAAATACTTGCAACATATCCCTTGCCGGTTAAACTTAACCAATCAGGATACATAGTCTTGGCAGAACACTGTACACCGGCTTCAAAAACATCCTCTAAAGGCTTGCCCGGTCCATGTAAATTCTCATCATACAAAAATACAATCTTCGGGAAAAGAACAGGTTTCTTACATTCCTTCTTACCCTGTCCGCGTCTACGAACATTTAACATGGAAATGGTTGCCTGCTTGGCAAATCTGCCGGTACCGGTACCTGCAGTTACTGTAATAAAAGGATAATCACCTCTACTGCTTGCTACGGTATTAAACTTATACTCCCATCCCTGGAAGCCCTGTTCAAATTCTCTGACTACATCTGCATAGCTTTCCGCCTCCGCTGTATCCTTATCGATACCTAAACGGGTATATTTCTCAATATTTCTCTTATATGACTTTTCCGCATAAGGCTCCAGTATCAGATCTACGCTTGGCACAGTAAAGCCACCGTACTGCTGGCTGGCTGCACTTAAAACAATATCACCGATAACATCAAATGCCACATCCAGAGACTTCGGCTCATTGTACCAGATGTTACCCATTTCAAAACCGCCGGATAATACATTCTTTACATCAAACAGACAACAATTCATGGTATCACGTCTGGCAGACATATCATGTACATAAATATATCCGTCACGACATGCCTGAATTTCTTCTGTAGTCATAAAGAACTTTTGATACAGCTCTTTATTGAACTGGTTGAAAATCAGACTTCTCTTAGTGGATACCAAAGCAGAGTCCGTATTTGCATTTTCTTTGTCACCGATATACATAATGGACTGGCTCTTCATATATACGTCATCCAGCATACGTACAAAGTCCTGCTTATAGTTACGATAATCACGATAACTCTTTGCAACAACAGGCTTCACCTGTTCCAAGGCACTTTCCACAATATTATGCATAATAGAAATCGGTACTTCCGGCTGATTTAATTCATTTACCTTATCTACAACATACTGACATATTTTCTGCTTTTCTTCTTCAGTAAATTCTGTTAATGCACGATACGCACTTTTACCTACCGCACTTATAACCTTTTGTACATTAAAAGCCTCTTTTGTACCATCTTTTTTTATGACATATACTTGCTTTTCCGGCAAAAACAAAGTACTGTAATCTCTGTCTTGCACATTTTGAGCCATACTCATATCCTTATACACTCCTTCTTATAGCTGTACAATATATTGTGTCCATCTTTTTGTCTTTCATCAACATTTTGTACGTTTTTAAGTATAAGAAAAGGGGATGCAAAAGTCAAGGAGGAATACTTGGCAATAAAAAAAAGAGCATTTGTACCAAAAATGCTCTTCTCTTTTTGTAGACTATTCTAAAATATGACTTTCTTTGATTTTTTGGATTGCAGATTCAATATCTTCCACCGGCATGGTCAAAGCAAAACGTACATGTCCTGCCCCCAACTTACCAAAACTACTTCCGGGTGTACATAAAACACCTGTTTTGTCTAACAGAGTCATTACAAATTCTACATCATCCGTAAACTTATCCGGAATCTTTGCCCATGCAAACATAGTTCCCTGACTTCTTTCAAATGTCCAGCCAATATTACTCAATCCATCGCATAAAGCATTGCGACGCTTTTCATATTCTTTACATTGTTCTTTCACACAAGTATCCGGACCGTTCAATGCAGCAATAGCACCATACTGAATGGGTAAAAAGATACCGTAATCGATTTGTGAACGAAGCTTTTTGAAGTTCTGCACTATCTCTTTATTACCGACCACAAAGCTAACACGAGCACCGGTATAGTTAAAGGATTTGGATAATGAATAAAATTCTACCGCAATATCTTTTGCTCCCTCAAAGGAAAGGATGGAACGACCTTCCTGTCCATCGTAAATAATATCTGAATATGCATTATCGTGTACAATAATAATATTATTTTTCTTTGCCCAGGGAATCAGCCTTTCATAAAAAGAAGCCGGTGCTATCTTGCAAATAGGATTTAAGGGATAAGAAACAATCATTAACTTTGCCTGTTCTCCCCACTGCTTCTCTATTTCCTCTAAATCCGGTAAATAATCATTTTCTTCACGCAAATCATAAGTAACCAGCTTCGCGCCTGCTAAAGCCGGACCTACATCGAAAATCGGATATCCCGGGTCCGGAATCAGGACTACATCTCCTTCATTTATCAGAGACAAACCAATATGTGCAATTCCTTCCTGGGAGCCATATACACACATGATTTCTTCCGGTTTTAAATCATAAACATGGTATCTTGATTCATATTTTTTAATGACCGCCTCAGTTAACTGCGGCAAATCTGCAAGTGCATATTTATAGTTTTCAGGTTTTTCACAAGCCTTTGCAACTGCATCTATAATATGCTTGGCCGGCGGGAAATCCGGTGTACCAACACTAAAGTTATATACCTTACGTCCGCTTGCCTCTACTTCTCTTTTCTTTTCGTTTAATACTTGGAAAATTCCTTCTCCAAATTGATTCATTCGTGTTGCAGGTACAATCTGCATTTTTAATTCCTTCTTTCTAGCTATATTCTTTTATTAGGTCATTTAACCAATTTATGTATTGTCCGCGCACATTCTGTGGTGAAACAATCTGAATTTCCTTTCCTACCGCAGACATCCAACCATAAAACTGCGGACTAACCATAACTTTTACTCTGGCGCGCCACAATTCACCATCTTTTCGAATGGATATTTCTTTACCAAACCGGTCAATTACAACACCTACCATTTTTTCCGGAAATCGTAAAACCACATCGCATAGCTCTCCGCCGTACATACCAAAGGT
>JBGVKL010000126.1:0-1899 GCA_045123675.1 Acetatifactor sp.
CTGCCTGCACAACAGAAGCTGATGGCCTTGTAATGCCCTACGCAGACAGCCCCATGGATACTGAAAATGTGGGTGAGCATGTCTACATCCAGATTCTGAACGAAGCACAGGAGTATGTTTATATCAACACCCCCTATCTGATTCTGGATGACAGTATGGTTTCCGCTCTGTGTCTTGCAGCAAAGCGAGGTGTGGATGTGCGGATCGTTACCCCTCACCGGTGGGACAAATTTCTAATACACATGACCACCCGCTCTTATTACCGGGAACTGATCCGGGCCGGTGTAAAGGTCTACGAATACTCCAGCGGATTCATCCACGCAAAATCCTTTGTCAGTGACGATCTGATTGCCACCGTCGGCACAACGAATCTGGATTTCCGAAGCCTGTACCTTCATTTCGAGTGCGGTACCTGGATGTACGGCAGCCGTGCTGTGATACAGGTAAAACAGGATTTTGTGGACACACTTGCGACCTGCCAGCAGATTCAGGAAAAGGACTGTGCGAAAAATCCTGCCGCGAAACTGTTTCAGGAAATTCTGCGGCTGTTTGCGCCGCTTATGTAAAAACAGATATACATAATAGTATCTAAGATTAGCAGATATGGTTTCCCCATATCCCGCAAACATATAGATATCAGAAAAGACGATGAACACCGTTCCGAAAAATGTGACCGCTGATGCAACCATGCATCAGCGGTCATTTACTATACTAATTCATTTGCTATCCGGATACCAATTTTAATTCCTTCTGTAAATCCAGCCTTTTCATGATCTCGGCACAGCTTACAGACAGGATAGATGACCTTATCCATTTCCCGCAGGGGCATTCCATTCATCTGATGGTACAGTTCATTGAAATCAGCTTTGATTTCCTCGTTGTCATAAGGATGATTTTCATTGTAGCACTCGTAAAGCATTCCCAGCACCGTATCTGCACCACCCAAATTTATTTCATCAGACAACGCTAATTTCTTCAGCGCCTGGATATATTTTTCTACCATGCAAAGATCACCTCCGCATTGACAATTTCTTCTGCAGCGCTTCGGATGTTATTCATAGCACCCACCCAGGCCATCGGATCTTTCGCTTTTAACTGCTCGTTGATGCCATTCTGCTGAACCATTTGCTGCATGAGCTGTTCATAAATTTCTGTGGCTCTGATATCAATCTCCGCCAGATGACTACTCAGCTTACCGCCGAGAAGCAATACCGTGTACAGAACCGGACGATGTTCTTTAAGGTACCGCAGATGCTTTCTCCCCCACTTTCCGATGGGCCGTTTCTCTTCTTCGCCCAAGGTCAAACAAGGGATGTAATAATCACCTTGCAGCTCATACCAAAGGCCATTATTCCCGTTGTAAATGTATTTTTCCATTATTGTTTCCTCCATGAATTTTTAGATTGAGGTGAATCAAAAATCATGGATGTAGCCACTTTGGTAGCCATTTTTCAGTTTGCATCTCGCCATATCCAGTATGGATACATATTTTCCCAAAACCGATTCAAGAGAAGAAAATCGGTCATTTTCCCTATTCCTACATATTCCCCTATTTTCGGGCAATGGGCTGAAATGGGGATTATCGGGACTATTTGTACTGAAAATACAGTAATTTTCACGGCTACATTTTGGCTACAAAAGCTTTGCGGACGGGGCGGATTACCCGAATAACCGGGATTTTTACGAACAAAGCCATATTAAAAAGTGTGTTTTTTAACGAGAAATCAAGGACGAGGGCTAGAGTGGGAATAATTCGAAATATCGAGGGACACTGGCTCGTATCCTGCAAAGGACAAAATTCCGCATCCTGAGTTAGTTCTCAAAAAATCGCTCAAAAGTTAGAAAAATAAGACCTTGTGAAGCACACATTCACCGTGCTTCATAAGGTCTTTTTTCATA
>JBGVKL010000127.1:0-15541 GCA_045123675.1 Acetatifactor sp.
AACTCCTGCTTTGTTAATTAGTGAAATATTAAAGCACGAATTTTCCGGATAAAAGAAAAGTATTGAAACTTAAGAATATAAGAAAATTTGCTTTAAGTATATATTAGCATAGGGAGAAGAGGAATGCAAGAGGGAAATGAAGTGTCTAATAATTTAGATATTGTCAAAAAGTAATGCTGTCATTATACTTCATGTTTTGGTATACTTATGTTAAGGGAAATACTATGGTGAAAGAGATAAATACTTGCAATTGAAGGGGATACCAATGAAGAAGACCGTAGGGATGATGATAAAAGAGACTATGGAGGAGAAGAATATCAGTCTGAGCACATTGGGTAGAGGACTGTGTAATAAGAGTGATCTATCAAGATATTTGAATGGTACCAGACGAATTGACAGATTGTTATTAACTGTATTTTTGCAGCGTGTAGGTAAGTCGCCGGCGAAGTTTTCGATGCTTTTAACACAAGAAGAGTATACCTATTTCGAGTGGAAGCATGAGATATGTATTGCGCAGATGAATAGTGATTGGAAGCAGGTAGAACAGTTGTTGAGGGAAGACAAGCAACCCAAGTATTTGATTAATGAAATATTGCAAAAGCAATACACACAGATTTTGTATTCCATTGTAGAAGAAAAAGTGTATGGCAATCGTGTAGAAAGTGTAAGGCTGTTACAGGAAGCTATTAATATCACTGTGCCGGAATTTTATAAGGGACTAAAGTCAGACACGTTGTTGGGGACACAGGAAATATGTGCAATTCTATTATGGCAGAATTTGCAGACGGATAAAAGAAAGTCAAGGCTCATATTAAAGGAATTGGTTATGTATCTGGAGATGCACTATCAGGATGTGCAGGAGTTGATAAGAGTATATCCGAAGGTGGTGGCGCAATATCTGTTGCTGTTACAACATGACAAAGAATATGAGATGTGTCTGATTTTTTCCGAAAAGGTAATTAATCTAATGATTAAAACAGGCTATGCCAACGATATGGAGAGATTCCTACAAATCTATATTGATGCAGCAGAGGCGTTGGGAGCAGAAGAAAAGCTAATTAAACGGAAGAAGCAACTGCAGGCTTGGAAGGAATTGATGGCAGATATAGGATGTGAAGAAAAAGACGTTGAAGATGAGTTGTTTCTATTAGATGTATGGCAGGAAGTGGAACTGTTGAATGAAGCAATATTAATCAGCAGACAAGAGCATCATTATTCACAAGAGGGCCTAAGTCAGAATATTTGTGAACCAGAGACAATATCCAGAATCGAAGTGGGTAAAAGTGCACCGCGTCCGGGTATTTATAAGAAAATTGCTAAAAAATTGGAATTACCGGAGGAGTATTATTATACCACTATTGAAACGGATGATTTTGAAGCTTTGGAGTTACAATGGTTATTGGAAAACTCAATTATGAGACGGCAGTGGGATGAAGCAGAGGATGTACTGGATAAATTGAGAGGAATGCTGAATCTTGAAGATAAAAGGAACAGGCAGTATGTAGAATCGAAAAAGTATATCATTGATAGTGAAAGGGGAATAATTTCATTAGAATACCAAGTGAGATATTTGTTAAATCTCTTACAATTAACGATACCGAATGTATATGAAGGTTGTTGGAGCGAAGAGAAGTTCTGGAAGCATTATTTTAGAAAAACGGAAATGTCAATTTTGATAAATCTTGCAGATGTATTTCTTGAAACAAAAAGTTATAAAGAAGCCCTAAATTTACTACAATACATGTACCAATATTATAAAAAACGAATGGTAAATTATGACTTATATTTTCGTACGGTATTACTAGTTATAGCACGATTATCATCTGCATATTTAGTATGTGGATATTATAAAGATGCTTTGAAGTGCATAAATGAAGGGATAAGAATTTCAATAGTAAGTGGAAATAAAAGACTTTTGAGTGGTTTGATAAATAACAAGGCTCATGCGTTAGAATGTATGAAACAAAAAGAAGCCAGTCTTAAGTATTATAAACTGGCATACTATTGTGCAGATTTGATGGAAGCTAATACTGCTGAAATATCAAAACAATCGTATGAAAGGTTGGCAAATGAGCTAGTAAGATGGTATTAGGATAATTCCTTGTCCCACTTAATGATAACTTCACAGTATGAGTTTGTGGGAGTATCTTCTGTCATGTTTTGACTTTCACAATTATACATAGCAGTAGCAACAGACACCACGGAAATAATAGAAACAATTGCAATTAATAATTTGGTTTTCATATAGAAATCCCCCTATTCATTAGTTTTTTTATTAACCATACCCAGAGAAAGAACAAAAGACCACGACATTACTGGAAAATAAGGGTTTCCAGTAATGTCGTGGTCTTTTTGCGTGAAAACGAATAAAATGGTGAATAAGTATACATTTTTATCAAAAGGATAAGTAAGCAAAAGTACGAGAAGGGGAGATGGATATGAAAAAGATAGGTAGACAGGTATTTATATGGGGAATAGTAACTTGCTTGTTTATGGGAAACGCTATACAAACATATGCAGAAGAATATGAGTATGATGAGTTAAACAGAGTGACGAAAGTGCTGTATGAGGACGGTAGTTATGTAGAATACGAATATGATACCAATGGAAATATTTTAAGTGTTGAAGTTTATCAGGCTTCAAAAGAGTTCCCAAATGATAAGGAAGAAGAAAATACTGAAGAATCAGAAGAGGATAAGGAAAGTACTGAGGCCCCCAAGGATGAGGTAACTGATTCCGAGACGAAAGAGGAGCAGGAGGAAAGTAAGGAATCAGAAGAAGATAAGGAGAGTACGGAAGCCCCCAAGGATGAGGTAACTGATTCAGAGACGGAAGAAGAGCAGGAAGAAAGCAAAGAACCAGAAGAAGATAAGGAGAGTACGGAAGCCCCCAAGGATGAGGTAACTGATTCCGAGACGAAAGATGAGCAGGAGGAGAGTAAGGAATCAGAAGAGGATAAGGAAAGTACTGAGGACCCCAAGGACGAGGTAACTGATTCCGAGACGAAAGATGAGCAGGAGGAGAGTAAGGAACCAGAAGAAGATAAGGAGAGTACGGAAGCCCCCAAGGATGAGGTAACTGATTCCGAGACGAAAGATGAGCAAGAGGAAAGCACGGAGTCAGAAGAGGAACCGGAGGACGCGGTGGAATCTGAAGAAGGAATAAAGGATTCGGAGAGTACAGTAGAGGAAAATAGTGAAGAAAGTACAGATGCAATAGAGGATTCAGAAGAAGCTACTCAACACGAAACGCCCCAGGAAAATATTTTGCAAAAAATATGGAAAGCGATTAAGTCGTTTCTTAGTAAATTGGTACAGTGGATTGGTTCATGGTTTGCGTAAATGAGGGAATAGATAATGAAAAATACTTTTAGAAAAAGAATTGTTGCTTTATTAATATTAATAACCTTACTGCCATTTGATAGTTTTGTGGGATGTTTCCCTGCAAAAGTTCAGGCTGGTGAAGTACAAGATAGTTTAAAAAAAACGGAAGAAACTATTGTGAATACAGTGTCGGACGGAGATGCTGAAGGTGTTTTGTATTCTGTTTCATCCGGTGACGCAGATTATTATACCGAAAATGAATTGAATAACACGGTATCTTCGGGTGATGCTGTTGTGGAGGATAATGTAGTTATCAAGGAAATTTTGGATACCAAGGGATTCAGATTAACAGAGGATATAACTATTTCAGGGGATTATTGTCTGACCGAGGGAACTTTGGATTTAGATGGATTCACATTAACGATTCAAGGGGATTTCATACATACAGGCGGTACTGTTAATGTAAACGGTGGTGAACTTATCGTGAAAGGCAACTACCGCATGCAGTCCCGAACAGGAGAAGAAGGTTCTTATACCTATGGAAGCAGCAGCGGAATCCTGCAGATGACGGATGCATCGGATTACGTTCTGGTAAAGGGAAGCTATCTGTCAGATTCCTCTATGACAACCACCGGTCATTTGACAGCAGGCGTGCTGGAAATAAAAGGGGATATGGTGGTAAGCAGTACCTATTCACAGAAAAGCTTTGTGGCGGAAGGAAGCCACAAGGTGCTGTTAAGCGGAGAAGGAAAACAGACGGTGGATGTAAGTTACAGTTATAAAGATTATACGCATGTGGCAGGGCTGGAAATCGCAAATAGCAGTGAGGAAGGAGTTGTATTTAAGCAGGAACTGCATGTGGCAGGAGAAATAAATGACCATGGAAGCAAGCTAAGCGGAAGTGTTCGAATCGGGGATGGTACAAGTTTCACGGATAATTACTATGGTGGAAACATAAGTGTCCGTGAGTGGACGAGTATTCAAGAGTATCTGATTATTGGAGGAGATTTGACAATTTCCATGGGAATCAATATATATGGAAATATTCATGTGAAGGGTGACTGTAACGTTGAAAGTTATGGGCGAATGTATATGAAGAATGGAAGTCTTGAAGTGGATGGCAACTATTCAATTAGCGGAGATTTTAGTGAATTGGAGATGACCAATGCCGAAGATTATATTTATGTACGAGGGAATGCAATATTAAATCCGGAATTTAGTTGTGATTTAACTGCAGGTACGTTTGAGATTGGTGGAGATTTGACTTCTAGTAAGGGAATATATGCCCGTGAAAATCATCGTTTTTTGTTTAGTGGGGATAAGAAGCAGACCATTTCTATTGTATCAAATGAATATTTTGCTACCATTGAGCTGCAGAATTACAGTGAATTCGGTGTATATTCTGCTACTGTGTTTAAACACAATACACTTGTGCGTAATGGGTGTCGCCTAAACTATGGGGACATGGAGGGAGAGTACGGCTGGACGTTAACGGAAGATCAGACTTATGAAGGGGATCTGATGCTTATAGAAGACACACTGGATTTGAACGGACATACCCTGACAGTAACAGGTGATTTGGTACAGGTATCAGGTACTGTTAAGATTAATGGCGGACAGCTTATCGTGGAAGGCAACTACCGCATGCAGTCCCGAACAGGAAAAGAAGGAGCCTATACCTACGGAAGCAGCAGCGGAATCCTGCAGATGACGGATGCATCGGATTATGTTCTGGTAAAGGGAAGCTATTTGTCGGATTCCTCAGTAACTATCGAAGGGCATCTGACGGCCGGAGTGTTAGAAATCAAAGGAGATATGATAGTAAGCAGTAAATATTCACAGAATAGTTTTGTGGCAAGTGGGATTCACCAAATAATTTTAAGTGGCGACAATATGCAGACAGTAGATGTGAGTGATAGCAGTGCAACATATTGTAGGTTATCAAATCTGGAAATATCTAACAGTAGTACGAATGGTGTGGATTTTAAACAGGAATTATATGTATCTGGGGAGATAAGCGACTATGGAAATCAAGTACGTGGAACTTTATGTATTGGAGATTCAACCAGTTTTACAAATAATTATTTTGGTGGAAACATAAGAGTCTCAGAATTAATAAATGTCAAGGAAGAGATAGAGATTTGTGGAAATCTGTTAATTTCACAGGAAACTAATATTTATGGAAAAATTTATGTACAAGGTAATTGCATTATAGAGGAGAATGGAAAATTATGCATGCAGGGCGGAAGCCTTGTAATAGATGGAAACTTTACTATGGATGCCAGGCAAACGGAACTGAGCATGACCAATGCCGGGGACTACATCCATGTAAATGGAAATGTGGTATGCAGTCCGCAGAGGAACAGTTCCTTAACTGCTGGAACCTTTGAAATCGGCGGAGATTTTACTACAACAAGAGGAATTATGGCAACAGATAACCACCGCTTCTTGTTCAGTGGGGACAGTAAACAGACCATTTCTATGGCATCAAATGAATACTTTGCCACCATAGAACTTCAGAACTACAGTGAAGAGGGAGTGTATTCGGCCACTTCAATTGCCAAGACCACACTGGTAAGAAATGGTTGCCGTTTGGTTTATGGAGATTCTATAGGAGAGTACGGCTGGACATTAATGGAAGACCAAATTTATGAAGGAGATTTGATTATTGTAGAAGATGTATTGGATTTGAATGGCTATACCTTGATAGTAACAGGAGATATGGTACAGGCATCAGGCGTGGTAGATGTTAATGGTGGACAGCTTATCGTGGAAGGAGACTACCGAATACAATCACGTGCAGGGGAGAAAGGTGCTTATGTATACGGACGCAGTAACGGTATCTTACAGATGTCGGATGAATCAGACTATGTATTGGTAAAGGGTAGTTTTTTTTCAGACTCGCCTATAACTTCTACCGGAAATATGATAGCTGGAATTTTGGAAATTCGAGGTAACATAATAATTGGAAGTGAATATAGACAGAATATATTCTCTGCAGAAGGAACCCATAAATTGTTGTTAAGTGGAGATGGAAGACAGACCGTAGATGTTGGAAGATGTAGTATATGTGTAGCGGGATTAGAGATTACTAATAGTAGTGTTGAAGGCGTAGTATTTAATCAGGAGATATATGCATCTGGAGAAGTAAATGATCATGGGAATAAAATAAGTGGAACTGTGAGTATTGGAAGTACAACTAGTTTCGCTAATAACTCTTTTGGCGGAAATGTAAGCATAAGGACTTCACTTGATATAAGTAAACAGCTAATTATTGGAGGCAATCTATATATATCTAAGTATGCATATATTTACGGCAGTATGCGGGTAATGGGTAATTGTATCATAGAGAGTACGGGACGACTGTATATCCCAGGAGGAACGCTTGAGGTAGAGGGTAATTTTACAGTAAATGAAAGTAGTACAGAAGTATATATGAATAATACGGAAAGTTACATTTGTGTGAAAGGGAACGTAGTATTTAATCCTTCTCGTAGTAGCTTAACTGCCGGAACCTTTGAAATTGGCGGAAACCTAACCTCTATTAGAGGAATTGCTGCAATCGGAAACCACCGTTTCTTATTTAGTGGAGACGGTAAGCAGACCATTTCCGTAGCACCAGACGAATACTTTGCTACTTTAGAGCTTCGGAACTACAGCGAGGATGGAGTATATTCAGACACTTCTTTAACGAAGACTTCATTGGTAAGAAACGGCTGCCATCTAACCTATGGGGACTTTAAAGGAGAGTTCGGCTGGACGTTAACGGAAGACCAGATTTATGAAGGGGATCTGGTGCTTATAGAAGATACATTGGACCTAAATGGATATACTCTGACAGTAACGGGTGATTTGGTACAGGTGTCAGGTATTGTTAAGATTAACGGAGGACAGCTTATTGTGGAGGGCAACTACCGCATGCAGTCCAGAAAAGGAGAAGAAGGAGCCTATACCTACGGAAGCAGCAGCGGAATCCTGCAGATGACGGATGCATCGGATTACGTGCTGGTAAAGGGAAGCTATCTGTCAGATTCTTCTGTAACAACCACCGGTCATCTGACAGCGGGCGTGCTGGAAATCAGGGGAGACATGGTGGTAAGCAGTACCTACTCACAGAAAAGCTTTGTGGCGGGAGGAAGCCATAAAGTGCTGTTAAGCGGGGAAGAAAAACAGACGGTAGATGTGAGTTATAGTAGACCTTCTTATGTTTGTGTAGCGGGATTAGAAATCACTAATAGCAGTGAAGGCGGTATCCTTTTAAAGCAGGAATTATATGTTACCGGAGAAGTAAATGATCATAGAAATAAAGTGAGCGGAACATTAGGTATTGGATATGGTACCTGTTTTACGGATAATTATTATGGTGGAAACATAAGTATAAAGGAACCTATTTTGGTTGATAAAAATATATGCATAGGTGGAAATATGACAGCCTATAGTTCTATTAATATCCACGGAAACCTTCATGTAAAAGGTGACTGTATATTACAGTACAACGGATATGTGATGATGAACGGAGGAAGCCTTGAAGTTGATGGAAATTGTTTATTAACTGAGAAATATTCTGCTGTATTCATGACTCATGCTGAAGATTACATTTGTGTACGTGGGGATGTAGAGTTTGGACCATACTACTACAGTTCCCTATCCGCCGGAACCTTCGAAGTCGGCGGGAACCTCACCTCCACTACCGGTTTGAAAGCAACCGGAAATCATCGTTTCCTGTTTAGCGGTGACAGTAAGCAGACCATTTCCATAGCACCGGACGGCTACTTTGCCACTGTGGAACTTCAGAACTATAGTGAGAAAGGTGTGTATTCAGATACAGTATTTAAGCGTACAACACTGATTCGTAATGGTTGTCGCCTAACCTATGGTGATGTTGCCGGAGAGTTTGGCTGGACGTTGCAGGGTAACCAGATATATGAAGGGGATTTGCTGTTGATGGAGGATACCCTGGATTTGAATGGATACACATTAACGGTTACAGGTGATTTTGTACAGATGTCCGGTATTGTGGATATCAATGGTGGTCAGCTTATTGTAGAAGGAGACTACCGTATCCAGTCCAGAAGCGGAGCAGAGGGAGCCTATACTTATGGAACGGGTTCAGGTCAGCTGATTATGCAGGAGGAAGCTGATAAAGTAACGGTTTGTGGCGATTTTGTTATGAATACGTCAGTGGCTACTCAGGGAAAACTGACAGCAGGTGTCATGGAGGTGCAGGGAAACTTCCTGTTACCGGCAGGTGCGACACTTCAGGCGAGCGGAGACCATACCGTTGTGTTTACCGGTAAGAAAACACAGACATGGAACCAGAGTGTGGTACCGGTTATGGCAAATGTCATTAATCGGAGTGAGAAGGCACTGAATATTATAGGAACCCCTATTGTGGCGGGAAGTATAACAGATGAAAAGAACAATATCGGCGGAAACGGATATATTAAGTTAAATAGTGCGAATCGTATAAACGGTGAAGGCTATAGTGGAACCTTGTGTATTACCGGAAGCGATACCTTGGCACAGGATATAAAAGTAGGTAGCCTGATGGTTGCAAATGGTGGACAACTCTATGCAGGAGAGCATAGCATTGAGACAGGTGCAATTACGCTGGATGGTTCTTTGTACGTGCAGAACGGAGAGATAATCTGTGAAAAGAATTTTACGGTAAATGAAAATGGTCGCCTATACATGCAGGATGAGGCCGGCTATGTGCTTGTAAATGGTAACTTTGATATGAATTCCAACTTCAATCATTCCGGTAGTCTGACGGCAGGTACGTTGGAAATCAGAGGGGACTTTACACAGAGAAACTATGTGAATTTTGTGGCAAGTGAGGAGCATGTAGTTATATTGTCACGAAAGCTTCTTGCTACCGGGGAAAATACGATACAGAATATATCATTTAATCACGAAGCCGGTACCACCCGGTTTAACAAGCTGGTACTGCGCAAATACATAGATGATTATTACTTTAAAAATGGCGTGGAAAACATTGCTAATGAAATAATATATGATTTGGAGGATGAAGTGCCGCCCACAGCCGTGACAACCTTAGAGGTGACGGGGGCGGATGTAACTTCGATTACGCTTTCTTATGGTGGTGCCACAGACGAATATGGTATTCTGGGATACAATATTTATCGTGATGGTGTATGTGTAGCAGTAACAAATGAGACTACTTATACGGATCAGGGATTGCTTCCTTCCACAGAATATACCTATGAAGTTTATGCATTTGACCTTTCACGCAATGTGGCAGAAGAATCGCCACAGATTACAGCAGAGACGGGTGTTGATGTGGAGGCGCCTGCTACGCCTCAGGGACTTTCCGTGTACACCAGAACCGGCTCGTCCATTACCCTTACATGGAATGGTGTAACGGACAATGCAGGCGTGGATTCTTATACGGTTTACCGAAACGGTAAGAAAGTGGCAGAAGGTCTGAAAGAGACAAACTATAAGGACGCAGGCCTCAAAGAGAACACGGTATACCGTTATTATGTAGTGGCTATAGATGTTGCAGGAAATGCTTCTGATGCAAGCAAGACATTGGAAGCTTTAGTTGCCATGCCTGAAATTACGGAAGTGACACCGGCTGATTACAGCGGCATCGGCGGAGATAAGGTAACACTTACTGCGAAGTTTAAAAACGTGGGTAATGCAACCGGTAATAATGTTAAAATAGAGTATATGAATGATAAAGGTGAGTGGGTTATGCTGTCTCCTGCAAACTTAAGCCAGAAGGAGTATAACGGCTCAACGCTTTATGTAAGCTATACATGGAATATCAGTAAGCTGAATGGGGATTATGAGGTGCGCTACACCTTGTATGATGCAGACCGGAATACAGACGTGGTACAGGCTCTTTACCATATTGACAGGGAAGCACCCGAGCAACCGGAAAATGTGCAGGCAGTGACGGATAATGGTGTGGTTAAGATATCCTGGGATGCGTCTAAGAGTGGTGACTGTAGTTATTACAAGCTGTACCGCAGGGAGGCGGATTCACAGGAATATACCATGCTTTGCAAGCTGACGGACCGTTACGATACTACCTATACAGATAATCAGGTAGCGGAGGGACAGCGCTATAGTTATGCGGTTTTGGCAGGCGATAGCTTCTACAACGAAAGTGCCAAGACAGAAGATGTGACAGTAGAGGTAGACAAGGATTTGGCGGCTCCAAGGGTGGAAACCATGACCCCGAAAGCAGGTAGAATCGGTCAGGCTGTGGTAATTAAAGTAATTGCTACAGACAATAGAAAAGTGTCTGCAATCCGCCTGCAGTATAAGGAAGCGGATGCGGAGGAATGGCTGGATCTGACAGAGGTTTCTGCAAAGGATAATGCAATCGAATATACATGGGATACTTCTGTGTTGACGGATGGTATCTATATGGTACGAGCTATTGCGAAGGATGCAGGCGGCAATGAGAGTACCGAGGATTTCTCCAGACGTTATGAAGTAGATAACACGGGAATTGCGAAAATAGAGATAACGGATTATACGGTTTCTGCTACCGGTGTACGAATTCACTGGGCAGATGTAACAGAGAGTGATTTTGCCTATTTCCAAGTGGAACGGATACAGGGAAAACAGCCGGTGAAGGTGGCAACGGTATCCGATGTGCTGGGCTATGAGGTGGGGCAGCTGACACCGGGTACGACGTACGCATTCCAGGTGGTGGGATATGACAATTTGGGCAATCGAGGCATCCCGTCCGAGACAATTACCATTACGACAAAGGATGATACTTTGCCGCCTACCATTGAGGGTGTGTATCCTATGGCATCTTACTATAGAAACAGCATCCCTCTGCAGGTAAAAGTACAGGATAATTACGCTGTTGCAAAGGCGGTATTCAGCTACTCTGTGGATGGAGAAGTGTATGAGAAAATCGCGGAAGTGGAGGCAGATACCCTTTCTGTATCGGATACTCTGTCAACAAATTTTGATATCAGTAGCTTCCCGGAAGGAAAGATATATGTGAAATTTGAGGCATATGATGCGGCGGGTAACAAAAACGCCCTGCTTTCTACCGGTGACGATATTATTGTGGAATACATAATCGACCGGACGGCACCGGCGGCAGTGGAAGGTGTCAGTGCGTCCGGAAATAACGGATATGTGGAACTGAACTGGAATATGGGCACGGAACAGGACATTAAGGCTTACCGAATCTATCGTGCAGATTCACAAAGCGGTTCCTTCCGTGTATTGCAGAAGGAATGTACCACGAAAAATTATTATGATACAGACGTCGAACCCGGACAGTCCTATATTTATAAGATATCGGCGGTGGATATTGCGGGAAATGAGAGTGAGCTTTCCGCTGAAATGTTTGCTACGGTAGGAGTGGACAAGGAGCGACCTGTGATTACCGGTTTGTCTCCGTCAGATGGCTCCGCAGTAGGTTATCAGACAGTAATCAAGGCACTGGCAGTGGATAATGCAAAGCTTGCAGAGCTTACATTGGAGTATCTTGCTGTAGACAGTGAACAGGAAATCTGGACAACGATTAAGAAACTCAGTACGGAAGAAAGAAGTTATCTGGCAGAGGTCAACTGGAATACAGAAGAGCTGACGGAAGGGGAATACTATGTCCGTGCAATGGCTACAGATATGGCAGGGAATGTCAGTGATATTTATCAGGTGACTTATACCATAGACCATACAGCTCCTGAGAATCCGAGGTTTAGTGCGCAAACAGGACATTTCCAAGTGATTTTGGAGATAGAGAAGTCCCAAGAAGCGGATTTTGCCTATTATGAAATCTATCGAAGAACCATTGGGGAAGAGGATGACAGATTATTGGCTAAGAGTGCGGAGAGTACTTATGTGGACGCAACCGTTACGCCTAATACTGTGTATGCCTATACGGTTGCTGTTTACGATAAATGCGGTAATGTATCCCGGTCGGAGGAAGTGGAAGGTTATGCAGATGACATAGATGTGGTAGCACCTATAGCGGTACTGCCGGAGAATCTTATCGGTTTGGAAGGCATGGGGCTGGCATTCGATGGCATGGGAAGCAGTGACAATGTCCGAATAACTGACTATCGTTGGAATATGGGTAATGGTGTTATTTTAACCGGTCCACAGCCGGTATACACCTACGAAAAGGCCGGGACCTATGTGGTAACCCTGGAGGTTAGTGATGCGGCAGGCAATACAGCCCAGACCAGTACCACTGTGCGTGTTTACGAAAAAGACGGCAGGGGTACTGCAACCGTGCGAATCGTGGATGAGAACGGCAATGCCATCCCTTATGCACTGGTGTATGTGCAGATGAAGGATGGAGAAGCCCTTTCCTTAAAGGCGGACAGTAATGGTTATGTAACGATAGCGGCAACCACCGGAGCGCATAATGTAGCGGCATATGCATCAGGCTATCTGCCGGATGATATAGAAGTGTTAGTTAGTGAATATGAAACAAGGGAGCATACGCTGACCCTGGTGCAGGATGAGCTGATTGTGGGCAGCCTGACAGTACGCAGAATGACGCTGGAGGAAATGGTAGAAGCCGGCGTGGACTTTTCCGATCCGGAGAATTATAACCGTTTTGTCTTTAATGTGAAGCTGACGTTTAAGCAGTGTCCTCTGCCGGTAGAAATAGAGTATGTCACAGGCTCTTCCATCTGGCAGGAGATACAGATAGATAATGTGGTTAATGATTCAGAGTCTCAAGGGGGCGGCAGTAACCACACCTTATATGTGAGGGATATTGTACCGGATATTGCCATTGATACAGAGGAAGAAATACCGATCCTGACCTATGTCTCTACTACCCAGTCAGTTTCCTGGCTGAAGGAAATGTATGAAGTAGAGTTGGGTATTTTGAATGCTGCAGATACGAAGTACGTCATAGAAGACAGTGTGGCACATTTGAATCTGCCGGAGGGAGTATCTCTGGCGAAAACTAAAACAGGACAGAGCCTGACACAATCCATGGGAGATATTCGCGGACAGGAAGTGAAAACAGCATCCTGGGTAGTGAAGGGCGATGAAAGTGGCAAGTATAAGCTGTCAGCAAGCTTTGAAGGTATGCTGATGCCTTTCAATACCAAGGTAAGTGCGTTTTTTGAGACAGAGAAGGAATTTGAGGTGTCTACGGGAGAAGGTCTGCACATTTATGTAATGCCCGAAAACCGTGGTTATGACGGCAGCAATTACTACATCCAGTTTGCCATCCGAAACGAGTCGGGACGTACCTTCTACAACCTGACCACTTCCTTTGGTACCTATAGAGTACCGGATTATGAAACTACCATCACGGATATCTTTACAGGGGAAAAGTACACATTTCCATCAGAAGACGTGGTGATTACGGATCCCAGCAGCACGAACCAGTCAGTAGTGGTCCATGACGGTCAGTCCCTGACCTTTACGGCACTGGAACCGGGAGATGTTTACTATGGAACTTATGTAACCACCTTTACCGGAGCAGAAGAGAATAAAGAAGACGAAGAGGATGTTTATTACAAGCTGATAGAATCCCTGGTAACGGTGCTGGAGGGAGAAAACACCGGTGTACAGGTACATGTCATGCCCATAGAAAGCCATATTTACAGAGGCTACTGGGGATATATGGAGGTGCCCAGCCTGTACGGAGACCCTATCGACATGGGCAGTGGTTACTTCGCGGATGAGGTAACAGCTTTTTCCATCGCAGGGGCAAACACGGTAAATCTGGACATGCGGTATACTTCCGGCCTGACAGATAAAAAGGGCGCTCTGGGTTATGGCTGGTATCATGATTACGAGATGCGTCTGGAGCAGCGTAACGGTATTGTGTATTTTTATCCTACACCTTACTCGGCGGTAAGCTTTGTAAATAAGAGTGCACTGGAACACAGTATATACGGCTCCATGGCGGGCGGAGAGCTGATCCTGGCAGAGGGAGCACAGTACTCCTATGGAGAATATACCTGTATCAGCAAGGATATGAAGGACTGCCTGCTGGTAAGGAATACGGACGGTACCTATACCATGTCCTTCCCCAATACCAGCCGATATGATTTTGATGCAGAGGGAAGGCTGGTACGTGTAACCGACACGGAAGCAAAGACCGTGAGCCTGATTCACGAAGGGAACCATACCGTTATTCGGGAAGATATTTCCGGAAGGCAGATGTACTTAAACTATAACAGTGAAGGACTGATAAGCACCATCACGGATGATAACGGCAGGCAGACGGTTCTGTCGTATGACACTGCGGGACGTCTGACAAGCCTGACCGGACCGGCGGGGGAGAGCCTTTACTATACCTATGACGAGAAAAACCGCATGGTGCAGGAAGCCAATGCACAGGGAACCTTTGTCACCAACGAATACGATGAAGCAGACAGGGTGGTGCGTCAGACCGATGCCATGGGCGGTGTTACCACGCTGTCCTATGAGGAAGCGGACGGCGGACTGACTGTGACCATCACGGATGCAAACGGTGCAGTGAAGCAGGCTGTATCAGACAGGCAGGGCAGAATCACCCGTATGGTGAATGAAAACGGCGCAGTCACGGAATATACCTACGACAGCGACGGCAATGTAGTCTGTGAAAAGGATGCCTACGGCAACTGCATCTTCATGGAATACGATGCAAACGGCAACCTGACGAAGCTGACGGATACGGGTAACCTGACCACCACCATGACCTATGATGCCAAAGGAAATGTGGCAACCATCACCAATGAAAGCGGACAGACGGCACGGTATACCTACAACAGCAGAAACCAGGTGGTAACAGCCACGGACTTCGCCGGTGCCACAACCACCTATCAGTACAATGAGAACGGACAGGTAACGGTGGTAACCGCGGAAGGTCTGGGCAGCATGACCTACACCTACGAAAACGGCATGGTAAGCAGCGTAACGGACTACCTGGGCAACACCACCCATACCACCTATGACGGTATGGGCAACCTGGTGAAAACCGTGGATGCTCTGGGGAATACGGTTACCTATACCTACGACAGGGCAGGCCGTATGGTGAAAGAGGCGGATGCCCAGGGAAATATTACCCGCTATACCTATGACTGTAACGGAAACGTGCTTACCGTGACGGATGCCATGGACAACGTGACCACCTACAGCTACGATGCGGCGGGCAGACAGACCGGCATCACCTACCCGGACGGCACCACCATGAAATACGAGTATGATGCCATGGGCTATATTACGGGAATTGTGTTTGCAGACGGCACCCGCAACACCTATAT
>JBGVKL010000128.1:0-2170 GCA_045123675.1 Acetatifactor sp.
GAAAGGAGAATTCAAAATGGCGTTGTCGAATACTGCTACTCCGATTTATTACGGTAAATTCAGGGACGCCGTGATGAGAGGTGAAATACCAGTTTGTAAAGAAATCTCAATGGAGATGAACAGAATCGACGACCTAATTGCGAACCCTGGAATATACTATGACGATCAAGCAATTAATGGGTTCATTGAATTCTGTGAGAAAGAATTAACATTAACTGACGGAGGGGATCTACATCTACTAGACTCGTTCAAGTTATGGGCCGAACAAGTATTCGGATGGTACTACTTTGTTGAGCGAAGTGTGTTTGAACCATCGCCAGATGGACATGGCGGTAGATATGTAACCAAAAAGATAAAGAAACGTTTGATTAATAAACAGTATCTTATAGTCGCAAGGGGTGCGGCGAAATCGATGTATGGTTCGCTAATACAAAATTACTATCTTAATGTGGACGTTACAACCACTCATCAGATAACAACTGCACCGACAATGAAACAGGCGGAGGAGATACTATCACCGATGCGTACATCCATTACCAGAGCAAAAGGACCTTTATTTCAATTCTTAACCGAAGGGTCTTTACAGAATACCACCGGTTCTAAAGCGAATAGAACAAAACTAGCATCCACCAAGAAAGGGATAGAGAACTTCTTAACTGGTTCCCTATTGGAAATCAGACCGATGAATATTAATAAACTTCAAGGTTTACGTTGTAAGATAGCTACAGTTGATGAATGGTTATCGGGGGATATACGGGAGGACGTAATAGGTGCCATAGAACAAGGGGCATCTAAATTAGATGATTATTTGATCATAGCTATGAGTTCGGAAGGTACTGTGCGTAATGGAAGCGGTGACACAATCAAAATGGAATTAATGGAAATCCTTAAAGGTGAATACATTAATCCCCACGTATCGATTTGGTATTATCGTTTAGATGAAGTAGAAGAAGTAGGAGATCCCAGAACATGGTTGAAAGCAAACCCAAATCTTGGTAAAACCGTAACCTATGAAACTTATCAGTTAGACGTAGAAAGAGCCGAGAAAGCACCGGCCGTTCGTAACGATATTCTAGCAAAACGTTTCGGAATACCAATGGAAGGTTATACATACTTCTTTACTTATGATGAAACACTACCACATAGACGAAGAGACTTCTGGGGTATGCCATGTGCCATGGGTGCGGACTTATCTCAGGGTGACGACTTCTGTGCTTTTACGTTCTTATTTCCATTACGAGATGGATCGTTTGGAATAAAGACTCGAAACTATATAACCGATAAGACACTGCATAAGCTTCCAGGGGCAATGAGGTTGAAGTATGATGAATTTATGAGGGAAGGTAGCCTAATAGTTCTCGAAGGTACCGTTTTAGACATGGAAGAAGTTTATGATGACTTGGACGCTCATATAGTCGACCGCGAATACGACATTCGTTGTTTTGGATTTGACCCATATAATGCTAGAGCATTCGTTGAACGATGGGAAAGAGAGAACGGTCCGTTTGGTATTGAAAAAGTTATACAGGGAGCGAAAACCGAATCGGTTCCATTGGGGGAACTTAAAAAGTTAGCGGAAGAAAGAATGTTAATCTTCGATGAAGAACTTATGATGTTTGCTATGGGAAATTGTATAACTCTAGAAGATACTAATGGTAATAGGAAGTTATTAAAAAGACGATATGACCAGAAGATAGATGCTGTTGCTGCAATGATGGACGGTTATGTTGCATATAAGTTAAACAAAGATGCCTTCGAGTAAGGGGGTGATAAGATGAATACTTGGACTTGTACACGACAAGGTGAACTATATCATCATGGTATTAAAGGACAAAAATGGGGTGTACGAAGATTTCAAAATAAAGATGGTTCTCTAACTCCTGCGGGTAAAAAAAGATACGACGAACCAAATATCGGACGAAAATCTAGTGAATCGGTAACAATAGACGGACAAACATTTAAAGTATATGGACGAAATAATAAACAATATGCCGATAAAGTAGCAAAAAAAGCTAAGGGTATGGGTGCTACTGTATCTAGAGAATCCAAAGTTAAAGAGAAAAAACAGAAAACCTATAAGATACCAGAGAATAAATCGTTACATAGATTGAAACTAGAAGAGAAGTATATGAAAAATGGAATGACTCGAGAGCAAGCCGAACAAGCGGCA
>JBGVKL010000129.1:0-2894 GCA_045123675.1 Acetatifactor sp.
GCACGCGGAAGCTTATCATCGTAACCGATTGCTTCACCGGTGGATTTCATTTCCGGGGACAGATATGCATCCATTCCGTTTAGCTTTGCAAATGAAAAAGCAGGAGCTTTTACATACCATCTCTTTTTCTCTTTCGGATAAATCATATCAATTCCCTGTTCTTTCAAACTTTTACCAAGAATTACTTTCGTTGCAATATCCGCAAGAGGATATCCTGTCGCTTTTGATAAAAATGGCACAGTTCTGGAAGAACGTGGATTTACTTCGATAATATATACATTCTCTTCTTTATCCACAATAAACTGGATATTAAACAATCCAATAATTCCAATTCCGATACCCAGTTTTTTCGCATACTTTAATATGGTGCTTTTCACTTTATCCGAAATACTAAAGGTTGGATATACACTGATAGAATCTCCCGAATGTACTCCGGTTCTTTCCACAAGCTCCATAATGCCCGGAACAAACACATCCTTTCCGTCACATATAGCATCAATTTCCACTTCCTTGCCACAGATATATTTATCTACCAGCACTGGCTTATCTTCATCAATCTCCACCGCAGTTTTTAAATAATGACGTAAATGTTCTTCTTTTGCTACAATCTGCATAGCTCGTCCACCCAGAACAAAGCTCGGACGTACAAGCACCGGATATCCGATTTCGTTTGCTGCTTTTACACCTTCTTCAATATTAGTAACGGCTCGTCCTTTTGGCTGCGGAATGGCAAGCTCCGACAATAGTCTCTCAAATGCATCTCTGTTTTCTGCTTTTTCTATAGCTGCGCAGTCAGTACCTATAATTTTCACTCCGCAATCCTCTAAGGGCTTCGCAAGATTGACAGCAGTCTGTCCACCCAACGATGCAATGATTCCATCCGGCTTTTCCAACTCAATCACATTTAGACAATCCTCCACACAAAGAGGCTCAAAGTAGAGTTTGTCAGATGTTGTATAATCCGTAGATACTGTTTCCGGATTGTTATTGATAATAATTGCCTCGAATCCGGCTTCCTTTATGGTTTTAACAGCATGAACTGTAGAATAGTCAAACTCTACTCCCTGTCCGATTCGGATTGGACCGGAACCCAACACAATAATTTTCTTTCTGTCTTCTATCACAGACTCATTTTCAATCTCATAAGTGGAATAAAAGTAGGGAACATAGCTCTTAAACTCTGATGCACAGGTATCAATCATTTTATAAACAGGAAAAATATGAGCATCCTTACGCATCTTGAATATATCCGTTTCTTTTTTATCCCAAAGCCACGCAATTGCTTTATCAGAAAAACCCATTTTCTTCGCCTGATACAAAACTGCTTTGTCACCTAGGCACCGCTTCAATTCCTTTTCCATATCAACAATCTTTTGCATTTTATCTAAGAAAAAGCGGTCAATTCTGGTTTCAGCGGCAAGGACCGATACCTCGCAGCCACGACGCAATAACTCCGCTATGGCATAGATGCGATCATCCGTACCTATCTTGATATAATCCATAAGGCTATCTGTTTCTTCTGTTTTAAATTTATGCATATACAGATGGTTTACACCGGTTTCCAAAGAACGAATGGCTTTTAGCAAACTCTCTTCAAAGGTTCTTCCAACACTCATTACCTCACCTGTTGCCTTCATCTGTGTACCCAGCTTCTGATTTGCATCCGTAAACTTATCAAAAGGAAAACGGGGCATCTTTGTAACCACATAATCCAATGCCGGTTCAAAGGATGCAGGCGTATTTACCAGCATAATTTCGTCTAATGTCATACCAACGCTGATTTTTGCAGACACTCTGGCGATGGGATATCCACTCGCTTTTGATGCCAATGCAGAAGAACGGGATACTCTCGGATTTACTTCTATTAAGTAATACTGAAAGGACTCCGGATCCAGTGCAAACTGCACATTACAACCACCTTCTACTTTAAGTGCCCGGATAATCTTAAGTGCACTGTCTCGCAACATCTGATATTCCTTATTAGTAAGTGTCTGTGATGGACATACGACTATCGAATCTCCCGTATGGATACCTACAGGATCCAAATTTTCCATATTACATACTGTAATCGCTGTGTCATTTGCATCCCTGATTACTTCATATTCAATTTCTTTAAATCCCTTGATGCTTTTTTCAATCAATACCTGGTGAACGGGTGATAAAGCCAAAGCATTTTTGATGAGTCCCATAAACTCCTGTTCATCATCTGCAAAACCACCACCGGTTCCTCCCAGAGTAAATGCCGGTCTTAAAACTACAGGGTAACCAATTTTCTCTGCAACCTTCACTGCCTCATCTACAGTATTCGCAATAGCAGAAGGAAGAACCGGCTCTCCTAATTCCTCACAGAGTTCTTTAAACAGTTCACGGTCTTCTGCACGTTCAATGCTTTCACTACTGGTTCCAAGCAGTTCCACCTGACATTCTTTTAAAATGCCTTTTTTCTCCAGCTGCATAGCCAAATTGAGACCAGTCTGTCCGCCTATTCCGGGAACAATCGCATCTGGACGTTCATGACGTACAATTTTTGCCACGTATTCTAATGTCAAAGGCTCCATATATACCTTATCTGCAATGGTTGTATCTGTCATAATCGTTGCAGGATTGGAATTGCATAGAATCACCTCGTAACCTTCCTCCTTTAAAGCAAGACAGGCCTGCGTACCGGCATAATCAAATTCCGCTGCCTGACCAATCACAATCGGTCCGGAACCAATGACAAGTATTTTCTTTAAATCAGTTCTTTTCGCCATCTTTCGCTCCCTCCATCATTTCTATAAATTGGTCAAACAAATACGCACTATCCTGAGGTCCCGGTGCACTTTCCGGATGATATTGCACACTAAAAACCCTGTCTTCCTTGCAGGCTACACCTTCCACTGTCTGATCAAGCA
>JBGVKL010000130.1:0-208594 GCA_045123675.1 Acetatifactor sp.
CATAATCTAAAACCTGGAAAGCTAAATAATGTTCCGGATTCAAGTTATCTTTCATTGCTATATTATAACTTAAATAGGTATTTTCTTTTAACTCTTCCCCTTCTGATAAAGAATACTGTTTCTTGATTTCTCTTGGTGACACAAAAGCCTCTTGCACTTCAATATCTGTATCCATCTCTAAGCGTTCAAAAGCGGATAAATAATTTGCATCTATAAACTCTAACTTTTCTGCCATATCCATATTTCCATACAAATAAATATAGGAATTAGACGGATGATAGAACTTTTGATGAAATGCTATAAAATCTTCATAAGTAAGCTGGGGAATCACCTCCGGGTCACCTCCGGATTCCACTCCGTAGGTTGTATCAGGATACAAAGCCTCCATCATACTGCGGTTCAGCACATCATCCGGTGATGAGAAAGCACCCTTCATTTCATTATAAACCACACCATTGATGGTTAATTCATCTTCCGGGCTCTGTAAATCATAATGCCAGCCTTCCTGCATAAAAATCTTATCTGTTTTATATATATTCGGGTAGAATACCGCATCCAGATATACATGCATCAGATTCTGAAAATCCTTGTCATTACAGCTTGCTACCGGATATACGGTTTTGTCCGGGTAAGTCATGGCATTTAAAAAAGTATTCAGAGAACCCTTGACTAATTCTACAAAAGGATCCTTGATGGGAAATTCCTTAGAACCGCAAAGCACGGAATGTTCTATAATATGAGGCACTCCCGTAGAATCCTGGGGCGGTGTGCGAAAACCGATGCAGAACACTTTATTTTCATCATCATTGGAAATCAGTGTCACTCTGGCTCCGGTCTTTTTATGCTTTAATAAATAGCCTTCTGAATTTAAATCCTTCAGCTGTCTCTTTTCTACTACTTCATATGCATTTAAATCATAAACGGATTTCATTGTTCGAAACCTTCCTTATACCTTATTTTTCCATTCTACGTATTTCCTTATATCACAAAGGACATTAACGCAAACTTACTTATTACTATTTCCTGAATCAAAATACCGTCATGTTCCTTCTGTGCCTTACTCATCTCTACAAATTTCGCAAGCGGAATTACCTCTGACTCATATTTTCTCTTTGGTTTTCCGATGCCGAAGAAAGAACGTTTTGTTACCAAACGGCTGACTTTGACTTTGATTTTTAACTGCTGATATGTTTTGTAAGAAAACTCTTTTTTATCCATAAAATAAAAATGGCTTTCCAATGTAGTCTCCGCATCCATCTCCGGCAGTATATAATGTTCTATAATAGCACGGAATTTGAACGGAATATCTTCGTTTTCAATGATTTCTCCGTAGTTATATTTTGCCCCCAAATACAAAAAAGCCGTATCCAGCATAACATACTTATAATCTTCGTAGCTTTGTTTCATCATAATTAAGCTTCTTCCTCTATGTATTCTATCTTATTTCCACTGAATTTCATAGCTTCACGAATGGATTTCTCTGACATTTTTGTTTCTTCCGCCAGCTCTTCCACTGTTACCTTCCTGCGCAGTTCCTCAGCCATTTCCTTTGCAGCATCCATTACTTTATTTACCTTCTCCACCACTCGCAAATCCGCTTTTTCACTGTCTGCATTCTCGGCAATGTAATTCTCCATGGCATCCATAATCATCTTGCCAAGCATTCCCTGAGCTTCTGCCGGCTTCTCCAGACATCCAAGCATGGTACTTCCTATGGCAAGGGCCACATTTCCTTCTCCGATTAAATCTTCTAAAAGAACACCTTGACCGGTATACAGCTTGGCAATTTCAACCACATCAGCCAGATATATTTCCGTTAATCTTCCCTGTGCATCTGCGTCTCCTGCCATAGCAGATAATGTGATTGCTTCTTTTTCACCATCGGAATACGTGGGAAGCGCGTCTATTTCATCCAAATAGTCCTGTAAATAATTACGCTCCTCTTCCGTCAGATAATCATCTACATTTACCGGCTCGTTAATTCCGATTTTTGACTTTACTAAATAATCAAATACCATCTGCAGCTGTTCATTATTCAACTCCAGCGCCGCAAACTCTTCTTTTACCTGTTCTTCACTAATGCAATTGCCCTGTTCCCTGGCTTTTGCCTTTACTTTTTCTAAAGTCTGCGCAAATAAAAGTTCTTTATTCATAATTGTCCTCTTTTCCGAATTACTATTTCACATGTTCGTGAGTAAACAAGTGATTCTGACAATATTCATAATTACCGTTACACTTGGAGCAATATCTGAATTCCAAATTCGGATCATCCTTATCCGTCTGTCCGCAGATAGCACATTTATGTCCGGTAATTTTACTGCTTACTTTCACTTCCCGTTTAAATTCCTGACGACGTTTAATCTGCTTGGGCGCCAGATGCATGTTATTTCGACTGGTCAGCCAGAAAATCACAAAATTCAGTAAAGATGCTGCAATGGCGCATCTAAAGAAAATATTCGCAAGTACATTTCCTCTGCCCATCACAAATTCAAGCGTTAACAGAACTCCATAAATAATACCCATCCACTTCATCTTCACCGGAACCACAAACATCAAAAGAATCTGTGCATTAGGGAAAGTAGCTGCAAATGCCAGTAAAATGGACATATTAATGTAGTACGTACTGAAAATTGTACTTCCGGCCAGGAAAATCGCCTCTGCATTTTCAGGATTGGCAAATACATCTCCTGCCAGGAAATAACACAATCCCATAGCCACAAAACTGGCTATAATCGTAAAGAGAATTCCGGAAAACAAATATACATTGTACCTGAAATCTCCCCAGGTATTCTCCAATGTCCTTCCTACAGAATAATAAAAATACAGCATAATTATAGTGAAAATATCAAGACTCTCGGGCGGTACCACAATCCAGGTTACCAGACGCCAGATTTGTCCATGCATAATCTGATAAGGATCCAATGTAAGCATAAACAGGAAATCCTGATTTATTAACTGTATTACATATCCTACTGCATAGCACATTATCAATATCAATGATAAATTACTGATTGCATACTTCCCAAACTTCTTTTCAAATTTATTCATACTGCCTCCAAAATATAAACTCTTAGAACTCATTTTAGCATTTTGCCACTCATAAGTAAATAAATCAATCACAGATTTTATAAATGTTGAGAGTTTCTTTACAAAAATTTTACATACAGAAGTATCTCATTGCGTTGCATTTTTCTTTATTTCGGCGTATAATTTACCATGTATGCGTTTGAATGCACATGCATATTATACATAGGAACAACTTATCCTGATGTATTTTCGAAAGGATATTTTACATGAGTACAGAAATCAATAACAAAGCAGAAACCGATGAATTACATACTCTCGGAATCGATATCGGTTCTACCACAGTAAAAATTGCAATCTTAGACAAAGCACATAATATCTTATTTTCTGATTACGAAAGACATTTCGCCAACATTCGCGAAACACTTTCTGCCCTGCTTCAAAAAGCCTATGGCAAGCTTGGCAATATTCGTCTTTGTCCTATGATTACAGGTTCCGGTGGTCTGGCACTTGCCAATCATCTGCAGGTACCTTTTACTCAGGAAGTAATCGCTGTTGCTACCTCTTTACAGGAGCTGGCTCCCAAAACAGATGTAGCCATCGAGCTTGGTGGTGAAGATGCTAAGATTATCTATTTTGAAGGTGGTAATGTAGAGCAGCGTATGAACGGTATCTGTGCCGGTGGTACAGGCTCTTTCATTGATCAGATGGCCTCCCTGATTCAAACAGATGCATCCGGTCTTAATGAATATGCCAAAAATTACAAGTCTTTATACACCATTGCTGCACGTTGTGGTGTTTTTGCAAAAACTGACATTCAACCTTTGATTAACGATGGGGCTACTAAGGAAGATTTATCCGCTTCTATTTTCCAAGCGGTAGTCAACCAGACCATCAGTGGACTGGCCTGTGGTAAACCCATTCGCGGACACGTAGCGTTTTTAGGTGGTCCGTTACACTTTTTATCTGAACTGAAGGCGGCATTTATCCGTACTCTGAATTTGGATGAAGAACATATTATAGATACCGATAATTCTCACCTTTTTGCTGCCATCGGTTCTGCTCTGAACGCAAAGGAAGATGTGCAGGTTACCATGGAAGACATGGTTGGCAAGCTCTCTTCTGATATCAAAATGGAGTTTGAAGTAGAGCGTATGGAGCCTCTCTTCGCTTCCAAAGATGAATATGATCACTTTGTTGAACACCATGCCGCACATAAAGTAACAAAAGGTATCTTGTCTGAATATAAAGGCAATGCTTATTTGGGTATTGATGCTGGTTCCACTACCACTAAGGTTGCTTTGGTAGGTGAAGATGGTTCCCTTTTATATTCTTTCTACAGTAATAATGACGGCAGCCCCTTAATGACTGCTATTTCAGCACTCAAAAAGATACATACCTTAATGCCGGAAGGTGTCAAAATTGTTCGTTCCTGCTCTACCGGCTATGGTGAAGCTTTAATGAAGGCTGCATTCCTTTTAGATGACGGTGAAGTAGAAACTGTAGCCCATTACTATGCTGCCGCTTTCTTTAATCCAAAGGTCGACTGTATTCTGGACATCGGCGGTCAGGATATGAAATGTATTAAAATCAAAAACCAAACCGTAGACAGTGTGCAGTTAAACGAAGCCTGCTCCTCCGGCTGTGGTTCCTTTATAGAAACCTTTGCGAAATCCCTGAATTTCCAGGTACAGGACTTTGCTGCAGAAGCACTTTTCGCAAAGCATCCTATTGATTTAGGTACACGTTGTACCGTATTTATGAATTCCAAGGTAAAGCAGGCCCAAAAGGAAGGTGCGGAGGTTTCCGATATTTCCGCAGGTTTGGCATATTCGGTTATCAAAAATGCTTTATTTAAGGTTATTAAGGTATCCGATGCCTCTGAATTAGGCAAAGAAATTGTTGTACAGGGCGGTACCTTCTACAATGACGCCGTACTTCGAAGCTTTGAAAAAATTGCAGGCTGTGAAGCTATCCGACCTGATATCGCCGGTATTATGGGTGCCTTCGGAGCTGCGTTAATTGCCCGCGAGCGTTACACTGAAGGTTACGAAACCACCATGCTTACCTATCAGCAGATTTGCGACTTGCAGTTTGATACCAGCATGGCAAAATGTCGCGGATGTACCAACAACTGTCGTTTAACCATTAACCGCTTTTCCGGCGGCAGACAGTACATATCCGGTAACCGTTGCGAACGTGGTATCGGCGGTCAGAAAAATGCTAACAATGTACCGAATTTATTTGAATATAAATTAAAACGTATTTTTGATTACGAACCTCTTCCTGCCGACCAGGCTCCCAGAGGTATTATTGGTGTACCAAGAGTTTTAAATATGTACGAAAATTATCCATTCTGGCACACCTTCCTGACCGAATTGGGCTTTAGGGTAATCCTCTCTCCCAACTCTAATCGTAAGATTTATGAATTAGGTATTGAGTCCATTCCCAGCGAATCCGAATGTTATCCGGCCAAGCTTGCCCATGGACATGTAACATGGCTGATCCGTAATGATGTAAAGACTATTTTCTATCCTGCACTCTTCTACGAGCGCAATGAATTTGACGAAGCCAACAATCATTACAACTGCCCTATTGTTACTTCTTATTCAGAAAATATTAAAAACAATGTGGAGGAAATCACAAGCGGTCAGGTTCGCTTGCGCAACCCGTTCATGTCATTTAGGGATGAAGAAACCATTTCCTTTGCATTAATAAAAGAATTTAGCGAAATACCTGCTTCTGAAATAAAAGAGGCCGTTCACAAGGCATGGTTAGAACAGGACAAAGCCCGTCAGGATATGCGCAACAAGGGTGAAGAAGTTCTGAAATACTTAAAGGAAACCGGCAAGCGCGGTATTGTACTGGCCGGACGTCCTTACCATATTGACCCGGAAATCAACCATGGTATTCCGGAAATGATTACTTCTTATGATATAGCAGTACTGACCGAGGATTCCATCTCTCACTTGGCAGCTCCGGAAAGACCTTTGATTGTTTCCGACCAGTGGATGTACCACTCCAGACTTTATGCTGCCGCAAGCTATGTGAAATTGGTAGATAATCTGGATTTAATCCAGCTTAACTCCTTTGGTTGCGGTCTGGATGCGGTTACTACTGACCAGGTAAGTGATATCTTAACAGGTTCCGGCAAGATTTACACTTGCCTAAAAATTGATGAAGTAAACAACTTAGGTGCAGCCCGAATCCGTATCCGTTCCCTTCTTTCTGCTTTAAAAGTAAAAGAAAGAAATGCTGCAAAACGTGAAATTCATTCCAGTGCTATTACTAAGGTACAGTTTACGGAAGAAATGCGTGAAGAATACACCATTCTCTGCCCGCAGATGTCACCCATACACTTTGATTTGTTACAGCCTGCCATGAGGGCATGCGGTTATCGTTTTGAAGTCTTGACCAATGATAACAAGCACTCTGTGGATGTTGGTCTGAAATATGTAAACAACGATGCCTGCTATCCTTCCCTTTTGGTTGTGGGACAGCTTATGGAGGCACTGCTCTCCGGCAAATATGATTTAAACAAAACCGCACTTATCATCACCCAGACAGGTGGTGGTTGTCGTGCCACTAACTATATTGGCTTCATCCGCCGTGCTTTGGAAAAAGCCGGCATGTCCCAGATACCGGTTATTTCCTTAAATCTGGGCGGTATTGAAACCAATCCGGGCTTTAAGCTGGACGCCAATTTAGGACTCCGTATCTGTCTGGCCGGACAATTAGGCGATATCTTTATGCGTTGTGTATATCGTATGCGTCCTTACGAAGCTGTTCCGGGTAGTGTCAACGCTATGCACGAAAAGTGGTTAAGGGTTGCAACGGAATATATTTCTGCCAAGAAGGTGAATTTAGCGAAGTTCCCTTCTCTCTGTAAACAGATTATTGAAGACTTTGACAGCATTGAACTTTTAGATATCAAGAAACCCCGTGTAGGTATTGTGGGCGAAATCCTTGTAAAGTTCTCTCCTGCCGGTAATAATTACTTAGTAGATTTATTAGAAGCAGAAGGTGCGGAAGCTGTTGTTCCTGAACTGGTAGGATTTATCCAGTACTGCTTCTATAACCAGATATACAAAGCAGAAAACCTCGGAACCTCCAAGAAATCTGCTCGCAACAGCAAACTGGGGATCTGGTCCATTGAACATATTTTACAAGGTCCTGCCAAAAAAGCATACCGTAAGAGCAAGCATTTTACTGCTCCTGCTTCCATTTATGATGTGGTAAAATATGCAGAACCTATCGTTTCTATCGGTAACCAGACCGGTGAAGGTTGGTTCTTAACAGGTGAAATGATTGAATTAATTCATGACAATGTACCCAATATTGTTTGTACACAGCCTTTCGCCTGCTTGCCAAATCATGTTGTTGGAAAAGGTGTTATTAAGTCCTTACGTAAGGCTTATCCCGAGTCCAATATTGTAGCTATCGATTACGATCCGGGTGCCAGTGAAGTAAACCAGCTGAATCGTATTAAGCTCATGCTTTCTACGGCGAATAAAAATTTAAATAGAGAAAATAGTTGAACTCTTTCTAAAATATGTTAGAATGGGAGTAACTTTTTATAAAATCCAAAGGAGAAATAACCATGGAAAGAGAAACAAAATGCATCCATGCCGGCTACACCCCGAAAAACGGTGAGTCCCGCATGATTCCTATTGTACAGAGTACTACTTTTAAATATGATTCCAGTGAAGATATGGGCAAGTTGTTTGACTTAGAGGCAAGCGGCTACTTCTATACCAGACTTCAGAATCCTACTAACGATTATGTAGCAGCAAAAATTTGCGCTTTAGAAGGTGGTAGTGCTGCAATGCTTACCTCTTCCGGACAGGCAGCCAACTTCTACTCTATTTTCAATATCTGCAGCTGTGGTGATCATGTTGTTGCTTCCTCTACCATTTACGGCGGAACCTTTAACTTATTCTCCGTAACCATGAAGAGAATGGGTATTGAATTTACTTTTGTAGATCCTGACTGTTCTGACGAAGAATTGGAGGCAGCATTTAGACCGAATACTAAGGCTGTATTTGGTGAAACCATTGCCAATCCTGCATTAATCGTATTTGATATCGAAAGATTTGCAAATATGGCTCACAAGCATGGTGTACCCCTTATTGTAGATAACACTTTTGCTACTCCGATTAACTGTCGTCCTTTTGAGTGGGGTGCTGACATTGTTACTCACTCTACTACCAAGTACATGGACGGTCATGATGCTACCGTAGGCGGCTGTATCGTAGATTCCGGCAAATTTGACTGGATGGCACACGCTGATAAATTCCCCGGACTTACCACTCCTGATGATTCTTATCATGGAGTAACCTATGCTGAGAAATTCGGTTTGGAGGGTGCATTTATTACCAAGGCTACTGCTCAGCTTATGAGAGATTTCGGTTCCATTCAGGCACCTATGAATGCATATTTACTGAATTTAGGTCTGGAATCCTTACATGTTCGTATGCCTCGTCATTGTGAAAATGCGCAGAAGGTTGCAGAATTCTTAGAAGCACATGAATGTGTGGAATGGGTAAATTACCCCGGCTTAAAGAGCAATAAGTACTACGATTTAGCTCAGAAATATATGCCAAACGGTACCTGTGGTGTAGTTTCCTTCGGAGTAAAGGGTGGACGTGCTGCTGCAGAGAAATTCATGGGTAAATTACAGGTGGCTATGATTGCAACACACGTTGCTGATGCACACACCTGTGTACTTCACCCGGCTTCTGCTACCCATCGTCAGATGAACGATGATGAATTAAGAGCTGCCGGTGTTGGTCCTGACTTAGTACGTTTATCCGTTGGTATCGAAAATGTCAATGATATTATTGCCGACTTAGCACAGGCTTTGGAAGCTTGTAAATAAAATAACCTATAATGTTCAAAGCCCCGTGGAACTACCCACGGGGCTTATTATCTATATCTTCCTTGCTAATCTGTTTTTCATCTGGCAGGTTTTATCCTTGCAATTGCTACACTGTAGTTTCTTATTGGAACCACTCCAAAAACGCTCTGGATGCATGGCATAAATAATTTCCCAGCGAATCAGCACTACACAGGCAGTAAAGAATAAACTCCAGCAGAAGAAATTACGAATAAATAACATCGGGGTAAACATCATAAAATGTCCCCAATCATAAATACGACAATTAACACAACATTTATTCTTCATAATGAAGGTCTGAAAAGGACAAAAGAATAAAATGCAGATATAATCACACAAAAAGTAGAAAACCGTCAGCATAAATAAATCCGCTTCATCTATCAATTCCTGTACATATAACAACCCAAAGATTGCATTAAAGATTAGCCACACCAACATAACTAACCATGCTCTTACATTTTGATTCTGCACAAAAGCATATAATTCTTCTTTGGAATAAGTCTCCGTTTTCTCATATGTTTCTTTTTGAGACTTGCGTAATGCCATCGTCAACTTATCTGTAGGAAAAATATGTGCTATCATCATTACCATAAACATGAGCCATAATAGATGAAGTGGCGTCACTCCCATCTTTATGGGTTGCATCATAAATCCAAAAAGTCTTTCTCTATCAAACAAATATCCTAACAATACAATAACAAAAACCGTAATGCGTATTATCAGTTTAATCATATACCTCTTCATCATCAACGTTTTTATTAATCTCGACTGCTTCATATAATTACACGCTCGCCTTCTATATCATCTCATACATTTTTACATATTCCTGTTAAAAATTCAAGTTATACTACTAATCTCATATCCTTTAATATACAGTTGACTTTTTGTATTCGGTGTGATAGTATACAATGCGAACAGTTTACAATGTGAACTTAAAGAAGGGAGATTATTATGACTGAAATGCATGAATTATTGTTAAACGCCTGGTTGCGTTTATCTACCTCTATTAATAATGCCCGCTTAGTATCGGAAATGACTTTTAATGAATCATTAATATGTAATATTTTATATAATCATTCCAAAGCTGCAGATGGTACCATAATCACTGCTACTGACTTATGCAATATGACTAATATGTTGAAATCCCAAATGAACCGTACTTTAAATCAGTTAGAGAAAAAAAACATGATTACCAGAGAACGTTCTACTGTGGATAAACGCCAGATTATTATTACCATGAATCTGGAACAATGTCATACTTATGAAAATCAACATCGTAAAATTATAAAAATACTGGATGCTGTAATCGATAATTTAGGGGAAGAAAAAGCGCAACAAACAATTGATACCCTAAATCAGATTTCAGATATTGCAAACCACTTAAATTTAGGTAAATAGATATATTTTGAAAGGATTTTCTTATGATTAAAATACTTGTAGACTCATCTTCTGATTATACTATGACGGAAATAGCAAATAACGGTTTTCATTTTGTTCCTCTTAATATTTTATTAGGCGGAAAACATTATCGTGACGGCATTGAATTAAAACCGGATGATTTTTATGAATTGTTGATTTCTTCCGGAGATTTTCCAAAAACTTCTCAACCTTCTCCCCAGGACTTTGCAGATATTTTCGAAGATGCAAAAGCTAAGGGTGATGAAATCATTTGTATACTGCTCTCCTCTGCTTTAAGCGGTACCTGTCAGAGCGCACATTTAGCCAAGGATATGGTTGATTACGAGGGTATATATATTATCGACTCACTGGCAGCCACTGTTATGATTAAGTTTATGGGCGATTATGCCGCAAAATTGATTGCTGAGGGTCTCAATGCGAAAGAGATTGTTTCAAAAATAGAAAATATGCGAAAAAATATTAAAGTAGTTGCAGCATTGGATACTTTAGAATATCTGTGTAAAGGCGGACGTCTCAGCCGTGCCAGTGCTACTATCGGTGAGCTTGCTAATCTAAAGCCCATCATCACCGTTACCGATGAAGGAAAAGTAGCTGTAATCGGCAAATGCCTGGGAAAAAACAAGGCATTAAATTTTATTATAAACTATTTGAAAGAAAATGCCAGAGATACTGAATTTCCTCTCTATACACTATATTCCTATGGTGAAGAAAATACTGAAAAACTGGAAGAACGACTTACCAAAGAAGAGCTCTCCTATGATGACCGTGTTCAACTTGGTTCTACCATTGGCGCCCATATAGGTCCCGGTGCATTTGCTATTTTGTATGTTGCAAAATAAGAAAGGAAATTCACATGAATAATTTACAGAAACTATATTGTCGAGCTTTTCAATTATGTTTTCGCGCAGCACTCCCTTTTCTGCCGTACAGAGAACCGGCTGTTTTAAAGGATGTGGAAGAAACTGCCGGGTTATTAAAGACCAAAAATATTTCCAGCATCTTGATTGTTACAGATAAGGGTATTGCATCCATGGGACTCCTTACCCGCCTGCAGGAAGCATTAACTTCTGCTTCTATTCGTTATACAGTTTTTGACGAAACAGTAGCTAATCCGACCATCGACAATATAGAAGATGCCTGTACTTACTATCGTACGGGCAACTGTGAAGCTATTATCGCTTTTGGAGGTGGCTCTTCTATTGATTGTGCCAAAATAACAGCCGCTCGCATTGCAAAACCCAGACAGTCAGTCAGCAAAATGAAGGGACTTTTAAAGATATGCAAAAAGCTTCCTCTTCTAATTGCCGTTCCCACTACTGCCGGAACAGGAAGTGAAACAACACTGGCTGCTGTAATTACGGATGCATCCACACATCACAAATATCCAATTAATGATTTTTCACTGATTCCGCGTTATGCTGTGTTAGATTATCATGTTACCCTTGGTCTGCCCCCTCATTTAACGGCAACCACAGGCATGGATGCTTTAACACATGCCGTTGAAGCTTATATAGGCAACAGTACCACCTCTCATACCAGAGAGATGGCTGTTGAAGCAGTCAGTCTGATTCATACGTATTTAAAACGTGCCTATGACAATGGCAGTGATGCACAGGCTCGTGAACAGATGTTACGCGCATCCTATTGCGCCGGAATTGCATTCACACAATCCTACGTAGGTTATGTACATGGCATCGCACATTCTCTGGGCGGACAATACAGTGTGCCTCACGGTTTGGCAAACGCTGTGATTCTTCCTCACGTACTAAACTATTATGGAGAAACCTGTTATAGGCGTCTTGGTACGCTTGCCATAAAAAGCGGTATTGCAAATGCTAACGATACCACTACTTTAGCCGCGTTAAAGTTTATTTCCTGGATAAAAGAAATGAATCAATATATGAATATTCCAAAATATCTGGATTGTATTCAGAAGACGGATATTCCTACCATGGCAAAACACGCTGCCAGAGAATCCAATCCTTTATATCCTGTTCCTAAATTAATGAACAGCAAAGAGTTGGAAATGCTGTACTACATCATTGGCGGAAAACATTTATCCGTACTACAACCTAAGGAAAGTGACATAATTTATGCAGATAAAAAAATTAGTTGATGAGCAGAAAAAGTATTTTCAGACAAGAGAAACCTTTGATTTGGATTTTCGTATTTCCATGCTCAAAAAATTAAAAACCTCTATCAAAACTCATGAGAATGATATTCTTCAGGCATTGCATACGGATTTAGGTAAGTCCGACACCGAAGGATATATGTGCGAGGTAGGTCTGACTCTCAGTGAATTAAGCTATCAAATTAATCACATTCGCAAATGGAGTCGTCCCCAAAAGTATCCTACCGGATTGGCAAACTTTCATGCAAAAAGTTTTACTGTAAAGGAACCTTACGGATGTGTATTAATAATGTCTCCCTGGAATTATCCATTTATGCTTTGTATGGAACCTTTGGTTGGAGCTTTGGCAGCAGGAAATACTTGTATTGTAAAACCTTCTGCATACTCTCCCGCCACTTCTGCAGTCATTAAACTTATCATAGAAGAGGTCTTCAGTCCTTCTTATGTAACAGTTGTGGAAGGCGGACGACAGGAAAACCAAGCACTTTTAGAGCAACACTTTGATTATATTTTCTTCACCGGCGGAGTATCTGTCGGAAGGTATGTGATGGAAAAAGCGGCTTCTCATCTGACTCCCGTAACGCTCGAACTTGGTGGCAAAAGTCCATGTATTGTTACCGCAGACTGTAATTTAAAAATTGCAGCAACCAGAATTGCTTTTGGCAAATATTTAAATTGCGGCCAAACCTGTGTTGCTCCTGACTACTGTTTGGTGGACGAAAAAGTTCATGCAGAATTTGTAATGCTTCTGAAAGAACAGATACAGACCATGTACGGGGCAAATCCCCTTGATAATGACTCCTATGGTAAAATTATCAACCGCAAACATTATGAACGCTTAATGAGCCTTATAGAGCCTTCTAAGGTGGTACTCGGCGGTAATGGCAATGAAAATACTTTAAAAATCGAACCAACCGTGCTGACAAACGTCTCCTCCGATGATAATATCATGCAAGAAGAGATTTTCGGACCACTACTTCCTATTCTGACTTATAAAACCATTGAAGAAGCAGAACAATTTGTTCTAAATCGCGAAAAACCCTTAGCACTTTACCTTTTTACCGGTAATAAAGCTACCGAACAGAGATTTATAAAATATGTTTCCTACGGCGGTGGATGCATCAACGATACCATCGTTCATCTTGCCACTTCTGAAATGGGTTTTGGCGGTGTCGGAAATAGTGGGATGGGTTCTTATCACGGCAGGAAAAGCTTCGATACTTTCAGCCATGAGAAAAGTCTGCTAAAAAAATACTGTTGGTTAGATCTTCCCATGCGTTATCAACCTTATAAAAAAATCTATAATAAAATGATACATCTATTCTTAAACTAGAATAGATGTATCATTTTTTGATTACATATATTAATCATTTTTCTTGCGTGTATATGTCACATAATCATAAGGAATTTCACCATCCACATGGCATTCTACTTCTCTATCAAATTGTTCTGCGTCAAACTCCGGGAAATAAGTATCTCCCTCTATTACAGCATCAATTTCCGTAACATACATAGCATCCACTATATCTATTGCTTCTTTGTACAAACCTGCTCCACCGGAAATATAAATATTTTTTGATTTATCTGCAATGCGGATAGCTTCTTCCAAAGAGCCTGCCGTAGTACAGTTCTCTGCCTCAAACTTCTGTGTGTTTGATACAACAATAGTATAACGATTCGGTAAAGGTCTTCCGATTTCCTCATAAGAACGTCTTCCCATAATGACTACATTTCCCGTTGTCAATTCCCGGAAACGTTTTTGTTCTCCTTTAATTCTCCAAGGAATCTGTCCTTTATTTCCAATAACTCTATTCTTAGCATACGCAACAATCAAACCTATCACTTTATTTTCCTCCTTCTCGTTCATACATAAGACCTGACATTTGTTTCGGATATTATATGTGTCAAAATATATATTTTCCTTTGGAATCCATTCGGAAATGAATCTTTTCAGCTTCTCCGCACCATTTCGGCTTTCCAGTCGCTTCAGCTGTTCTTCTTCATCCACTTCCAGGAAAAATGCCAAATCAAATTGGTCCCCAAAATACGGATGTGCACTATAAGCGCCTTCCACGATATTCAATCTTTTGGGTTCTACTACTATCTTCTGTCCCATCGTTTGAGAGCTACAATCAAACACCTGATACTCAAACACATCAGTATCTCCCAGATGCTCCAGCACCTCTTTTGAGAAACGCTCATAATCTACGTTTCCGCCCGGCTCTAAAAGACGTTCTTCAGTTCTCTGTTCGGGTTGTAAAAAGAAATCATCCATATGGAAAAGATTACAGTCGTAGATCTCCTGCAGAAATGCACCTAATGTAGACTTCCCGCTACCGCACTTGCCATCAATAACTACCAACAACTTCTCCTTTTCCGTAGCAAGAAGGGCATCTATTTTTTCTTTCACTATTTCATTATTCATTTTTACACCAAATTCTTGCTTCATAGGCTTGTAATTCTCTTTCCGTTTCCTTTGCCGCAACGGTTGAATAAATCAACTTATATCCATTGATTCCGTCCGCATAAGCACCAACGGTCTCTTTAGACAGATTGCAATCTATAATAAATTCTTTTCCCTTCATACTTCTCTTATATACAAACCGATTCTTCTTCCGGTTCAGCACCTGAAAAGTACCATAAATAAGTGCTTCTTCCTTTTTTCTTAATGCAATCAGCTGTTTATACACTTCTGTTATCTCTTCATGTATCTCTTGCCTCATAGAGGGTTTCATATTCTTTACGGATTCATTCCATGGTAACAGTACACGTGCATGTTCCCTGGTACCGGACAAAACAATATCGAATGCCTGCTTTTCTCCATAATGCTTACTTAATTCCCTATAATAACCCTTTGCCTCTACATCGCCAATTTCCTCAATGGACGAAAACTCATAATTTACCAGTCCCATCTCATCTCCCTGAAAAACAAACGGTGTTCCTTTTAAAGTAAACTGCATTACTGCCAAAAGCTTTTCTATTGCCTCATAATACTTGGTATCCTTTGTAATCTTGCTTACCATACGCGGATTATCATGATTATTATAAAACAGCGACATCCAGCATTGATTTCCGTAGTTCAGCATCCAGTCAATCAAATAGTCCCTCAGGTAATTCAGATCATATTCATAATCCTCAAAGCGAACATGCCCGGGCGTCTCCAAATGGTCAAAAGAAAATACCATGTCCAGCTCCCGACGCTCTTCACCGGTAACCAACTGACACATTTTCATCCCCAGTCCCGGTGTTTCTCCAATAGAGAACGCATCATGGGGCGCAAATGCCTTATCATGTATTTCTTTTAAGTACTTATGAAGATTAGGGCCATAGTAATATTTTTCTATACCAAAATATCCCATCATTCGACCAATGGTAGGATTGCCGGAGGGAAGTTCCGGAGTCTTAGAGATATAATTAATAACATCCATTCTAAAGCCATCCACACCTTTATCCAACCACCAGTTAATCATCTCTATAACATCTTTACGCACGGACTTATTATCCCAGTTCAAATCCATCTGCTTTTTGGAAAACAAATGAAGTGCCCATGTATCCTGCTCCTCGTAATAATTCCAGGCAGACCCGGCAAAATACGAAGTCCAGTTATTGGGTGCTTTTCCGTCACCCTTTCTGTCTCTGAAGAAATAATAATTTCGATATTTAGAAACCTTGTCCTCCAAAGCTTTTCGGAACCACTCATGTTCATCCGATGTATGATTTACTACCAAATCCATGATCAGATGCATTCCTTTTTCATGCACCTTGGTAAGTAGTTCATCAAAATCTTCCATAGTACCGAAATCCTTCAAAATCTTATGATAATCACGAATATCATATCCATTGTCATCCATGGGCGAATCATATATAGGTGAGAGCCAGAGCGCATTTATCCCCAATTCCTGCAGATAATCCAATTTCTCGATAATGCCTCGCAAATCACCTATTCCATCCCCATTTGTATCATAAAAGCTTCTGGGATAGATCTGATAGAATACCGCCTCTTTCCACCATTTTTTCGTAATAGGACCGTTTCCGGAAGCAGGCTCATCCGACTCACTATTCACCAATGTAAGAAGTGATTCGAAGAAACCTTCCCCCAAATTCTTTTTCGTTAATCTTGCAATAGCTCCCAGCTTTAGATTACCTATTAACGGATTGGTGATAACCTTTTGCGGAATATTTAGCTGTAATAACACTTTATAGAGAGTATCATGTCCCACCGGTGTCGCATACAGCTCTTTTATTTTACTGTTCATTGTTATTTGCTTTTTTTCAGCCATGTTCTTCCTCCATTTTTATGGATAATCTATATTGTAAATTAAGGATGTCGAATCCAACCGACATCCTTTCATGATTCTTATCTTCTACATTATGGAATAATAATACTTGCACAAGCCAGGTCTTTTCCCAAATCATATATTCTTCCGGTCTGCAGACCTACTACCTTAGGACGAAGAATATAATCCGGGTAGTTTTCTACGACTTTTGCCTTTTCACCGTTACTGAGTTCTATGATACTGTCCACCGGATATAAAATCACACTACCTAAAAAGCTCTTCATGGCATCCATATCCAACTCTGCAGTCATGGCCATAATCATTTCCACGGCATCACGAGGCGAAAATGCACTCTTATAAGGGCGTTCTGTCACCAAGGCATCATATATATCTACTACCGACAAAATCTTCGCAAAAGGACAAATTTTACTATTGTCCACTCCAAAAGGATATCCTGTACCGTTAATCTTCTCATGGTGCTGTAAAACCGCCAGCTTAATAGAATCCTTTAATCCTTGATTATTCTTCAAAATATTATAACTGAAAACCGAATGTTGCTTCATAATTTCAAATTCTTCATCAGTTAACTTTCCAGGCTTATTCAGTATCTCATTCGGGATTTTAGACTTGCCTATATCATGTAACAAACCGGCAATACCAATATCATAAACTTCCGCATCCGAAAAACCATATTTCTTGGCAACAACCATTGCCATAGTTGCTACATCCACACTATGCTTGAACGTATATTCATCACTGACCTTCAATGTACCGATATCAATAGCCAATGCATCATTGGCACTAATTGCCTTCATTAATTCGTCGGCAATATTCTTTGTAACACTGGTAAGCTCTGTAGATTCCGTATTACTGTAAAGATAAGAAATGCCTTCTGCAACTCTTTTTTTCACACTTTCGGATAATTTAACTTTAACTCGGTCTTTCACTGTAAGATTTTCAATCTTCTTCAGTGTTTCCTGTGTAGTTTCTTTTTCAATATCAACAATGCTTTCTTCTTCGCCTTCGCGAATATATACACCATTAATTCCTAACCGTTTTAGTGAAGATATTAAGTATTCATCCAACTCTGCGCCTCTGGCAATCAAAATACGACCAGTTCCATCTACTATGGACTGATCTATTTTCATTCCGACTTTTAACAACCTTGTTGATACAAAATATCGTCTTACCACCCTACACCGCCGTCATCTTAATTTATAGAAAACGCTTTCTGCATTTTACACTAAATGTATTGTACCATAATATACAAATTTATACAACAAAAAATACCTATTTATCAACATAGATAAATAAGTATCTTCTCGGGTTGGGCTATTCTTTTAAATAGTCAACAGCTCGTAGGGGAATCGAACCCCTGATTCCGCCGTGAGAGGGCGGCGTCTTGACCGCTTGACCAACGAGCCAAAATTTTCCTTCGGAAAATTATGAATTTCTTCGAAATTCACTAAGTTCAAGAGCTACGCTTTTTCATACGCTTTCATCCATGTGCTATCTTGAGCACTTGTTTATAATAATATAACTTCGAACAAATTGCAAGCATTTTTTGCAAAAATTTTCACAATTTTTACTTGCAACTGTTCCTAAGCTATAATTACTACTATTTTAACACTACTCTGCCAGTATTCTTACGTATTTAACCGGTGTTCGGTAATTATATTTACTAATCTTAATACCGGACTTCGGACTGCTGGCATGTACTACCTGATCATTACCGATGTAGATTGCCACATGATTAATGGTACCGGAGCTGTTTGCATAGAAAATCAAATCTCCCGGCTGAATCTCACTATAGCTAATCTTTGTACCGCTGGTTGCCTGTGAACCTGAATAATGAGGCAGGCTCACACCAAACTTCTTATATACACTTAGTACGAAACCGGAACAGTCCGCACCTTTGGTAAGACTTGTACCACCCCAAACATATGGGTTACCTACAAATTGTTTTGCATATTCACACAATTCTACACGTACATCGGATACACCCATTCCGTACAGCAATTCACTCAATGTTACTGCTGTTTTCAGATTCTCCTCTACATGTGCAAATTCAGAAGAAACATATCCTTCTGCACCGTCAATAGAAACTTTAATCCATCCTTCTAAAGTTTCTACATACTCCATTTCCTCGCCTTTTAAAATCTGTGTTAATACTGCACTCTCGGTATTTGCTTCATCACGCACACGCAAACCATCCGTATCCGCAATAACCACCGTTCTGACAAGTTCGTTTGCACGAAGCTTGGCATCCGCTCCTGTTAACAAAAAATCAGCACTTACATAACCTTCCACTTCTCCGGATGTAATATATGCCCATCCTGTTTCTTTATTAAGCTCTAAGACTTCACAAGCCGAGTCCTTAGGCATTTTGCCCACTACCTTACCACTGGTAGATGCCTCTGCACGAACATTTAAATTACCGGATTCTACATTTGCAATACCAATGTTGGTATATCCCCATGCAGCCCCCTGCGCTTCCTGTGCTTTGTTTATATATTCCTCTTCTGTCATTCGTACATCTAATGCAGACGCAATTCCTGCCTGCTGTAATACATCATTCAACTGAAATTCAGATGCATATACGTTCATAGGCATCATCATCATACATGCTGCCAATCCCAGTCCCAATATGTTTACATTTCTATTTTTCTTATGTTTATTTAACATTTGTTACCTCATTGTTTACAAGTTTGTTACAAAATTATTACACTACTTGCTCATTATAGCAATATGCTGTAAAAACTGTCAACTATTTTTCGACATTTGGTAATTTTTTCCTGCTAAAATATCTTTTTTTACCTGATTTTGTAATTCCTCAAGGGAAGAAAAACATTTTTCCGGACGTAAATATTTAAATAAACAGACTTCTATCTCCTCATCATATATTTCTTCATCAAAATCAAACAAGTGTGTCTCTACCCCCAAGGCCAGATTTTTTGCCACCGTAGGTTTAATCCCGATATTACTGATGGAAGAATATTCTTTACCCTTCACTCTGACAGCAGAACAATAAACACCATTAGGAGGTAGTAACTTTTTTTCCTGTGGTATGATATTTACCGTAGGCATTCCCATTTTCCGCCCCATGGACTTTCCATGAACTACCTTCCCTGTAATCGTATAGGGGGCTCCTAACAGCTTTTCCGCATATTCCATATCACCCATCTCTACATGCTTTCGTACCAAAGTAGAGCTGATTTCCTGTTCTCCATCTTTAACTTTATCAATCGTAGTAAGACAGTATCCGCATTCTTCAGCCTTATCCCTAAGTAACGCTGCATTTCCGGCACCTTTCTTCCCAAAAGACACATCCGTACCTGCAATAATCCATTTCGTATGCAGACGCTTTACTAATATTTCTTCCACAAATACTTCCGGTTCCATATTGGCAGTATTCGCATTCATGGGAAACTCTATCAAAAAATCTACTCCCATATCTTCCAACATTTTTCTTTTTTCTTCTTTCGTGTTTAATTCACGTCCGTCTGAAAATCCAAAGAAAACTGCCGGAGACGGTTCAAAGGTAAATACACAGGCTGACAAACCTTCCGCTTTCTTTGCCAGTACTTCCTTCAATAGTTTGCTATGTCCACGATGCATACCGTCAAATTTACCAATAGCTACCGCCGTATCTTTATTTAATTCAAAATCTAATGTTCCTTCAATAATTACCAAAACAAATTCCTCATAATTCTATGACAAAAACATTTTAATCGGTTTATAACGATGTTGTTCCTGTTCATATGCATAAATTCCGTAAAAACAATTCTCCGCGTATACTCTCACCCAAAGGTTATTAGGATATATCTGCTTTTCTTCCGTATGCTTTGCATAAAATGCATTACCATTGTCCACCAGTTTTTTATACTCAGGGAGAATATGTAAAGCGGGACATCCTTCAAAAGCACTATCCACCGGGAAAAGCACTTCTTCGATTCGTTCTTCATCCCGCAATGCTTCTAATTGTTTTAATGTAATTGCTTTATCCAATGAAAAGTTACCTACTTTTGTACGCAGTAAGCTTTTCATGGTTCCTCCACATCCTAATTTTGTACCAATATCAGCACAAAGTGTTCTGATATAAGTTCCCTTAGAACAGGCAACCCTCATTTTTACTACCGGCAACTCCACTTTTAGAATTTCTATTTCATGAATGAAAACCTGTCTTGCCTGCCGTTCCACTTCTTTTCCGGCACGCGCCAGTTCATATAATTTTTTCCCATTCACTTTTAAAGCAGAATACATAGGCGGTACCTGCATATATTCTCCTTGAAAGCTTTCAATTACCTTGCGGATAAACTCTTCATCAGCTACCGGTGTTCTTTCACACAATATTTCTCCGGTAATATCCTGGGTATCTGTTTCTACCCCTAAAAGAAGCTCAGCCACATATTCCTTGTCCTTATCCGTCAACATATCACAAAGCTTGGTACCACTCCCCAGACATACCGGCAATACTCCTGTTGCATCCGGATCCAAAGTTCCTGTATGCCCTATCTTTTTCTGCTTACAGATGCCACGCATTTTAGCCACTACATCATGGGATGTAAATCCCTTCTCTTTGTAAATGTTAATGATTCCATTATACATCTGCGTTCTCCTTCAACTGCTTTTCAATGTGTAATGAAAGATTGTTTATACAATCATGGAAGGTTCCCTGCATGGTACAACCTGCGGCACGCATGTGACCTCCACCCCCAAAATAAGTTGCCACTTTAGAAACATCTACTTTTTCATCCGAACGCATGCTGATTTTATATTCCAGCGTAGCTGTCTGATACATAAAAATGGCACAATGAACACCTTTAATATTTCGAAGTTGATTTACAATTCCATCAAAATCATGGGTTGTCACCCCATAAAAATCCATCATTTTCCGGTCTACACAGCTTGCAATACACTGTCCGTCCATAAATCGAATACTCTCCATTAATGCACGTCCCAGAATCTGTGTCTGGCGATATGTTCTCTGGTAAAAGGTTTCTTCAATTAAGCGAGGAAAATCAAAGCCATATGATATCAGCTTTGCACCAATTTCCATTGTTTTCGGTGTTGTATTGGAATACTGGAATACACCGGTATCATGAATCATTCCCGTATAAATAGCCTCAGCCATTTCTTTATCCAGAACCGCTTCATTTCCTTCTCCCACAATCAAATCATATATAATTTCGCTGGTAGAGCCAATTGTCGGCACTACATAATTTACATCTGCACAACCGGTATTACTGATATGATGATCAATATTAATTGTTTTTTTCGCCTTATTAAAATATTTTTGTCCTTCTCCTAAACGTTCCAGATTACAATCTAAAACAAAGAAAACATCAAAGCTTTCTTCTTCCGGGAAATCACTCACTATATTATCAAACCCCTTTAACTCTTTAAATATAGGGGCAGGTTGTTCTAAATAAACTTTAATACATACGGATTTGTCCAAACATTTTGACAGGTACTGATATAATGCAAGACATGATCCGATACAATCACCATCCGGACGGACGTGTCCGCCTATACCAATTCTTTTTGCTCCATTACATTCCTGTAGTACTTTCACAAATATCACATCCTTTCAGAATGTCCTATTTCAACAGAAAGCCCCGCTTACGCGAGGCTTCTGCTGCAATAAACTTATAAATCTTCATTCACATCTTCACGTTCTGAAGCCATTACATCGTCAATCTTTTTTGACATACTCACACCGTATTCAATGGACTGGTCCATAATAAAAGTAATGGCAGGTGTATTACGCAGATTGATTTCTTTTGCAAGTTTCGACTTAATAAATCCTTCTGCACTTTTTAATCCCTGATAAGTTGCCTTTCTTGCTTCTTCATCTCCCAATACGCTAATCCATGCTTTACAGCTCTTCAAATCCGGAGCCACCTCCACAGATACCACGCTGGTCAAAGGACTGATGCGCGGATCCTTAATTTCACCGCGGATAATCTCAGCAAGTACTCTCTGCACTTCGCCATTAATACGGGTATTCTTAATACTATTCTTTCTCATATATACCTCTTAGAGTTTCTTTACGTCCTGTTAACGAGGCACTTCGACCATAATATACGCTTCTACAATATCAAGCTCCTGCATCTGGTCAAAACCATCGAATACAAGACCACATTCAAATCCTGTTTTAACTTCCTTTACATCATCCTTGAATCGCTTAAGTGAAGCCAGTTCACCTTCGTAAATCTGCTTACCTTCACGGCTGATTCGAATCTTACATCCTCTCTGGAAAATACCATCCAATACGTAAGAACCTGCAATATTACCAACTGCGGAGGCCTTAAATATCTGACGAACTTCTGCATGACCGATAACCTTCTCCTCATAAATAGGATCCAGCATACCCTTCATAGCAGCCTGAACATCTTCAATTACCTGATAGATTACCTTGTAAAGTCTGATATCTACACCTTCACGCTCTGCTGTTGCTTTTGCTGTAGCATCGGTACGCACATTAAAGCCAATAATAATTGCATTGGATGCACTAGCCAAGGTAACATCGGACTCATTGATAGCACCTACACCACCGTGGATACATTTTACTACAACTTCTTCGTTAGAAAGCTTCATCAATGACTGCTTCACAGCTTCCACACTACCCTGAACGTCTGCCTTAACAATAAGGTTAAGTTCCTTCAGATTGCCTTCTTTAATCTGTGAGAACAAATCATCCAATGACATTCTGGACTTGGTTTCTTCCAGCATCTTCTCCTTATTCTGTGCCAGATAAGTTTCTGCATAGGACTTAGCCTGCTTATCTGTTTCATGTGCCAGGAATACTTCACCTGCACTGGGCACATCGGAAAGACCTAAAATCTCTACCGGAGTAGAAGGGGTTGCTTCTTTCACTCTGCGTCCCTTATCGTCCACCATAGCTCTTACTTTACCGTAACAAGCACCTGCAGAAATAAAATCTCCTACATGCAAGGTACCCTTCTGTACCAATACAGTAGCTACCGGTCCGCGTCCTCTGTCAAGCTCTGCTTCGATTACAAGACCTCTTGCCTGTCTGTCCGGATTTGCCTTTAACTCTAAAATATCTGCTGTTAAGAGAATCATATCCAGAAGCTCAGGAATACCTTCACCGGTCTTTGCAGAAACAGGTGCAAATACAGTACTTCCACCCCAGTCTTCTGCAATCAGTTCATATTCTGTTAATTCCTGTTTTACTCGTTCAATATTTGCAGAAGGCTTATCAATCTTGTTTACTGCAACAATGATTTCAATGCCTGCAGCCTTTGCATGATTAATAGCTTCTACTGTCTGAGGCATTACACCATCATCTGCCGCAACCACAAGAATTGCAATATCGGTAGAATTTGCACCACGCATACGCATAGCAGTAAACGCTTCATGTCCCGGTGTATCTAAAAAGGTAATCTTCTTTCCGCCGGCATTTACAGTATACGCACCAATGTGCTGTGTAATACCACCGGCTTCTTTATCAGTAACATTTGTCTTACGAATTGCATCCAAAAGGGAGGTTTTACCATGGTCAACGTGTCCCATAACACAAATAACCGGAGGTCTTTCCTGCAAGCTGCTTTCATCCTCTTCATCCTCTTTTAACAACTCTTCAATAACGTCAACCTTCACTTCTTTCTCACAGAGGATTTCATATTCCATTGCAATATTTTCTGCATCCTCATAAGAAATTTCCTGGTTAACTGTTACAATCTTACCTTCCATAAAGAGCTTCTTAACAATAACGGAAGGCTGCATTTTCATCTTATCTGCCAAATCTTTGATAGTAATAGTTTCCGGTACTACAATTACCTTGATAACCTCTTCTACTACTTCTTCCTTCTTCTTTTCAGGCTTTATGAAGCGACCCGGTTTGTTCTTGAGTGCTTCTTCCTCCTCATAGAAGTGGTCTTTTTTATTTCTCTTATCTTTTTCCTGACTGATACGTCTCTTTTCTTCTTCTCTATGCTTTTCAGTGTCCTTAATAGGTGCAGCATCGCCACCGAAACTATTTTTACTCTTATTATCACGGTATCTGTCATTGTTTCTGCCGTCACCACGACCGCCTCGTTCGTTGCGAACATCACGATCCTTATCCATAGGATTGAAGCCCTTGCCTGCAGAATTGCTTCCGCGACGATCATTCTGTCCGTAAGCAGGACGTCCCTGCATACCGCCTTCCTGCTTGTTAAATCCGGGTCTGCCGCCATTTGTATTATTACGATCACGATTGTCTCTATTCGCAGACTGTCCGTTATTTCTATCCTGTCCGGCCGGTCTCTGTCCGTTGTTTCGGTCAAATCCTCCCGGTCTCTGTCCGTTTCTGTCCCCTTGTGGCCTGTTATTATTACCCTGCGGTCTGTCCGTGGTTCTTTCCTGCTGAGGCTTACCGCTCTGGGGCTGCTGTGCCACTTTTACTTCCTGTTCTGTTACTACAGCTTCCTGCTTTACTTCAGGAGCTGCTACAGGTGTCTGCTGGGGTTTCACTGCCTGCTGGGGCTTTGAAGACACCATCTGCACACTGGGAGTGGGCGAAGGTGGTGTTAACGGCTTTATAGGACGCACCGGCTGGTTCACAGGTTTCTGTGTATTGCCGTAACCGGCATTCCGATTCTGCCCCTGTTGCGGTCTGCTTCCCGAATTCTGTTGTGGTGCCTTCGGCTTCTGTCCTCCGGGCATCTTTGAATTCTGAGGATTGCTCACAAAAATAATTTTTTTCTTTTTCTTGGGAGCCTCTGTCACTTCTTCATTCTTTTTCAATTCTTCGGTTGTTTTGTTTTCTGCCAACTGTGTTTCTCCTTTTCCACCGAATGCTTTACGCACCTGTTCTATCGCACCATCTTCCACGGAGCTCTGTGCCGCCTTTACTTCCACACCTTTTTCCTGTAAGAAGGCAATTATTTGTTTACTCTCTATATTTAGCTCACTCGCCAATTCATGTACTCTCATCTTAGCCATGCTCACTACCTCCTATCCTCTCATGTTTGTACGCTGTAATTCAATTTCCTTTTGAATCGCGTTAGCCAAACCGGCATCGCATATTGCCAGAGAAGACCTTAAGTCTTTTCCGATAGCCCGGCCCAATTCTATCTTTGTACTATATTCCTCTATCGGGACTTCATAATACGAACATTTATCATGAAACAGTTTCTTCGTATTTGCAGATGCATCCTGCGCTACAATAACCAATAATGCATCGCCCGACTTCACTGCTGTTTCTGTCTGAAACTCTCCACTTACCAAATTACGTCCGCGAATGGCAAGCCCCAACAATGATAACACTTTATTCTGTTTCAATCTCCTCAAACTCCTTATCCAAAGTATTATATACTTCTTCCGGAATACTCATTTTAAAGGAACGCTCCAAACCTTTATTTTTACGGGCTTTTTGCAAACATTCCTTCTGCATACAAAGATATGCGCCTCTTCCGTTCTTCTTTCCTGTTATATCCAGACTAATATCACCTTCTGCAGTTTTAATGACACGCATCATCTCTTTTTTGCTTTTCATCTCACCGCAACCGATACATTGTCTTAATGGAACTTTCTTCATGCAACTTACTCCTCGTTACCATCCTCGTACTCTTCGTATTCTTCATACTCATCATCGTACTCATCATCAATATAATCTTCATAACGGAAGCCCGGTGCATCCTTTGCCTGGGTTTCTGACTTAATATCGATCTTATAACCGGTAAGTCTTGCTGCAAGTCTTGCATTCTGTCCTTCCTTACCGATAGCAAGTGATAACTGATAATCCGGTACTACAACCTTTGCTGTCTTTTCATCCGGATCTGCAAATACAGCTACAATCTTTGCAGGTGATAATGCATTCTGAATTAAGTTACCCGGATTCTCATCCCAGTTTACAATATCAATCTTTTCACCGCGAAGCTCCTCAACAATAGCATTTACTCTGGCACCATTCATACCTACGCATGCACCAACTGCATCTACGTTAGGATTATTTGACCATACAGCAATCTTGGTTCTGCTTCCTGCTTCACGGGCAATGCTCATAATTTCTACAGTGCCATCCTTAATTTCGGTAACTTCTGCCTCAAACAGTCTCTTTACCAGTTCCGGATGTGTGCGGCTTACATTAATACGAGGTCCCTTAGGTGTGTTCTTTACTTCCAGAATGTACACTTTAATACGCTCTGTAGGCTTAAACACTTCCCCCTTTACCATTTCAGCTTCATTTAACATTGCATCAGCCTTACCTAAGTTAATACTGATGTTCTTGCCAACATAACGCTGTACCACACCGGTAACCACATCCTTTTCTTTCTCAAAATACTGATTATAAATAACACTTCTCTCTTCTTCACGAATCTTCTGCAAAATAACGTTCTTTGCATTCTGAGTTGCAATACGTCCAAACTCCTTGGATTTAATTTCCACATTCAGAATATCACCAACCTTAGCCTTCTTAGAAAGCTGTTTTGCGTCTTCCAAAGCAATCTGTAACAAAACATCTTCTACTTCGTCCCTGGTCTCCACTACTTCCTTCTCTGCATAGCAAAGGAAATCACAGGTATCTCTATCGATTTCCACCTTAATATTATCTGCCTTACCAAAATGATTCTTGCATGCTGTAAGCAACGAATTCTCAATCGCCTCAAAGAGAGTTTCCTTACTAATCTCTTTCTCTTTCTCCAGGATATTCAATGCTTCCATTAACTCTTTGTTCATTTTTTACTTTTCCTCCATTCTGCCTTTTGGCGTATCCAACTCTGTTTCTTTAAAAATCAAGTGCCAATTTTATAATTGCAATATCTTCTCTCGCAAAGGTAATTTCTCCCTCTGCTTCGATTGTAATACTGTTTTCATCAAATCGTATCAGGTTTCCCTCATACTCTTTCTGACCGTTTTGAGGCTTATAAAGTTTAAGCTCTACATCCTGACCGATACTTTTTTCTAAATGTCTGTCTTTTTTCAAAGTCCTTCCGAGTCCCGGACTGCTTACTTCTAAAATGTACGCATCCTGAATAAAATCTTTTTCATCCAATACATCGGATAAGGCTCTGCTTACATTTTCACAATCATTGATATTAACACCTTCCGGCTTATCAATGTATGCCCTTAAATAAAAGTCGCTACCCTCTTTTACATATTCCACATCGTAAATATCTACACCATATTTTTCTGCGATAGGTTGTAAAAGTTCTTCTGTCTTTGCTTCATAGCTTTCCTTTTTAGACATTACTTCCACCTTTCTAACAACAAGAAAGAGTGGATTGCGGTCCACTCTCATCTAGTAATCATCTTAAATTCTATATAAGTATATCCCTCTTTTAGGGAATTGTCAACAAATATCAAGAAAAAAATTGTAACTATTTTCCAATATCTTGTCCGCAAAACTAATATCCAATTACTGTTCCCAGAAGCAAAATCCCACAACAGCACACAGCAATCATCACTTGTAATTTCAGACTCCACTTAATCCAGCGTCCGTAGCTGACATTTACAAGACTTAGCGCAATCAACAAACAGGGATTTGTAAAGTATATCAAATTCGAAAACCCATCCCCATAATTAAATGCCAGAACCATTAATTGTCTGCTAATACCACTTACATCCGCAAGGGGTGCCAAAATAGGCATTAAAAGCACTGCCTCCGCACTTCCTGAAGAGATAAAAAAGTTAATAATCATAGCAAATAAGAATACACATAATATACCTGTTTGCTTAGGCATTCCCGAAATCATACTAACTGCAAAATCCAAAATGGTATCCATAATCCCGGCTTCATTCATGGTATACTGAATACTTCCCGCCATTAAAATCAAAAGAAGTGACGGTAAGATACTTAGTACTCCGTGACCAAAATAAGATGCTGCTTTACGTGGCTTGATTTTCGAGCAAATACAACATCCAACTCCTGCCACTAAAAAGAATAAAGCAACCAATACCATTAAATAATCTGATAATCCCGGAATAAAAACCGATAAAAGAATCATCAGGAAACACACTCCGATGGTTCCTACAAAAAATCTCATGGAAGCTTCCAAATGTTCTTTTCGTACAAATGCGCTGATTCCCTCTGCAGATGCGTTCTTTCCTTCTGCAACATTTCGCTTTTCACACTTCTTGGCATAAGGAATCAGAAATAATAACAAACACACATATATTACCACATAAGTAAGTAACCTGAGTGAAATACCGCTAAATACGGGCAAATCCATTAATGTCTGCGCAACACCGGTAGTAAACGGATTTAATACACCTGTAGAAAAACCGCAGGCTACTGCTCCCAGAGACATTCCCAGACCTACCAACTCATCCCAGCCCATAGCTATAGCCAAAACAACGGATAAGGGGACTAACGGAATACATTCTTCAAAACTTCCTACAAATGCTCCCATACTCAAGAAAAATAAGGTAACCATGGACAAAAGCAAGTATTTCTTATGACCGGCTGCATGCACAATTTTGCGTAACATATAATCCATGGTTCCGCTTCTGTCCAGTGCATTAAAGGTTCCGCCGATTACCAGAAGGAAAATCATAACTGCAAGCAATGTCCCCCCCTGTGCAGAGCCCAATACTAAAACCGGAGATAATAACCATTTCCAAAAAGGAATATTCCCACCGGGAATTAACAGTGTCAGCACATATGTTAATGCCATCAATGCAAATAAAATCCCCAATGCAGCCATAAAGCTGGTTATACTAATATTCAGTCCTTTTGTTTCTTCTTTTTTCATACCATTAAAACAATTTTTTTAATGCTCCTGCAATATCAGAAACAGAATCAATCTTAATCTTTGCCTTTACACCATCAACTACTTTTTCCACCATATCATCCGGCAAATCTACTCCAAGAATTTTCTCAATAGCCTTCACCGGGTCCTTTTCAAACTGTGCCTTCAAACTATCATCTTTCTGAATCTTCTCTACAATTTCATTAATTTTTTCTTTGATATCCATACTTTTTCCTCTCTCTCTTAAATATATTTATAGTTGTTTAAATCAAATACAATAATTCCATAGGAAGTGCAATTAATTCTTTCGCACCATGTTCCATTAAAAACTCACGGCCTCTAAAGCCCCAGGTAACTGCCACAAAACGAACTCCTGCATTCTTCGAAGTAGCAATATCTACATCAGAATCACCTATGTACATTACTTCCTCTTTGGTAACTCCCAATTCATCCATAGCCTTAAGCAGAGCATCCGGTGCCGGTTTGCGTGCCATATTCTCCGTTGCGCCGATTGCTACATCTACATATTCGCCGAAATATTCTTTGCACAAAATCTTTACTGCTTCATCCGGCTTATTGGATACTACTGCAATCTTCATACCTCTCTGCTTCAGTTCCTTTAACATCTGTAAAGTGCCATCATAAGGCTTCGTATTGTCTTTGCAGTGGAATTCGTAATACTGCTTGTATATGGACAGCGTAAGTTCAAATACCGGATTGCTTTCTCCTCCCGGTACCACACAGGCAATCAGATTACGTGCACCGTTTCCTACAAAACGTTTAATCTCATCACTGGTTCTAAGCGGCAGGCTATGTACCTTCAATGCCTCATTTACAGAATCTGTCAAATCTGCCAGGGTATCCAAAAGCGTGCCATCCAAGTCAAAGATTACAGCTTTCATCGGATTTTCCTCATCTGCCGAACGATAACACTGTTCAAAGAACTTTTGTCCCATAGTATGTAAATCATGGGTACTGTCACTCTTGACTACAAGATAATCACCTTCTTTACCCAGGATATAATTACTATCATCTTCTATAGTAAAGATTTTTACCTTCTGTTCCAGTTTCATTGCTCTGACACGCTTTTCTCCATGAAAAACGCATACCTTGGCATATTCAGACAAAGAAACCACCTTATCGTCCGCTTTATTCTTAGCAGTCGGCTCGTATTCCATATTTGCCAATTTAAACTGCCACTCGTATAAACGATACTCTTTCATAATCTTTTCCCGACTACGAATAAACACATCACCCTTGATGCCAATGGTGAAAATCATATCTTCTTCTATTTTGACCTCTTTATCGCCACGTAAGGTTCGAATCGTCACCACTGTACCTACCGGGAATACATCCGTTGCAATGACATATCCCATCGGTATTGGCTTACGGATATACTCTCTCAATTTCTCAGAAGTCAAATCAAAATCCTTGGCATAAATAATCTGGTGTCCCTGGAAATAATCCATGGCTCTCTTTTCCAAAAAGGCCTTGATAGCTGAAGTTGTGGGACGCATTTTGCCTTCTTCATCCATTTCCATACGAGGCGTAAAATTCAGCTCACGGCAATATTCTTCATATGCAGGTATCAAAAGTTCCATTTTAATGGTACCGCCGGCTTTTACAAAATGTCCGCCACCACCACCGATACCTTCACAAATTTCCTGTGCCAATTCACTTGCATTTACTTCCTTTACACAGCTTCGCACAGACAACTTGATACCTTTCGGCAATACACTGAATACCAGACAGATATCGATAATGTCCACTTCCAACACTAAATCACTGATAATACCCAAAATATTAGGGTCACACATGCCAGCCTTCACAATAGCAAACCGATATTCGTCAATATAGTCGCTTCGCAAAAGGGCTGCACCCGCGGTTTCCAACTCTTCAATGGAAAGATTACAATTGCGGAATTTTGTAAGCATGGCCACATCAAATTTGGCTGCATCACGAAGGTCCATATCCAAAGGATGCGCAATTTCCGTCAACATATTCGTGTCTGTAAACAAACCATAATACATCGCCGTAGCCAATTCCCTATGGGTATTAATATCAAACCCTTCTTCGTTCAACATCTGCCAAACCAAGGTAGAACACGCGCCCAGATTACTTCGAACCTCGCTCAAAGGAGGCAATGAACCACTCACCTCATGATGGTCGATTACTGCCACTTCGTAGGCATCAAAATGTGTAACATTTCCCTCACCATACTGACAGTCCACTGTTATTAAAAGTTGAGGCTTCTCCAGAGAATCCACATACTTCACCGGTATATGAAGCTCTTCCACCATCAAAACCAGATTACTCTTACGAATCTTGTTTCGTCCGCTGTAGATAATCTCTACCTGCTTCCCCTTCTCCATAAAATACATATACAAACCATATGCACTTGCCAAAGCATCTGCATCCGGATTGTCATGGCACTGAATTACAATATTTTCAAATTCCAAAAGATCATAAAGCTTCATATGTGCCCCTCCTCATTTTTATAAATGATTATCTTTTACTCCATCTGGATTTTTTGTTTAATCCATAACCGTACACTGCTCCCACAATACCACCAATAATATGTGATAAATTGGATACATTATCTCTTACGGTAATTCCTTCGAAAATCTGTTGACCTATAAAAATCAGTGCCACCAATATAAATGTAAGAGGCAGCTCGCCTTCTCTGAAATTGGTAAAAGAAGTCAACAAAATAAAAGCAAATACCACTCCACTGGCACCACACAATGCTACTTTATGAAAAAATATGTAATGAAACAGACCTGTAACAAAAGCTGTAACCAATATAATCTTCACAATTCTGGAGGAACCATGCTTTTCCTCCAACATCGGTCCAAGCAAAAGTATGTATGACATATTTCCTATAAAGTGCGCCCAGTCCGCATGTCCCAATACATGGGTAAAAAAGCGTATATATGTTAACGGCGACAATAAAGAAGAATGATAAGTCATAAACATAAGTTCATTACTTCTTCCTCTTGTAATCATACTCAGAATCAGGGCTACCAGGCAAATACTCGCAAATCCCAGCACCACCGGTGAATTAAAAGTTATGTTCAATTTAATCTTTTTCTTCATACCTGTTCCTTTCTGTAACCTGCCTTTTACAAAGGTTTACTACAACTCATACGGTGTAATTTGGTATACGTAATAATTCAGCCAATTACTATATAAATTATTGCTATGGGATCTCCACTGCAACAAAGGCTTATTCTCCGGGTTATCCTGCGGATAATAATTATAAGGCACCTGAATCGGCAGACCTTTATTTAAATCACGGAAATACTCGTTTTGCAAGGTATATCTATCGTATTCGGGATGTCCGTTGACAAATATCTTCTTACCATCCTCTGCCATAGCTAAGAATACGCCCGCAGCGTCACTTTCCGCCAAAACCGTCAAGTCCTTGCAGGCATGGATTGCTTCTGACGGAGTCTCGGTATGACGGCTATGAGGTGCCAGGAATACGTCGTCAAAGCCTCTTACCAATGGAATTCTACGATTCATCACCTTATGCTCATAGATACCAAACAGTTTCTGCGGAAGCTTGCGTTTGTCTATACCATAATAATGATACAGGCCTGCCTGGGCTCCCCAGCATATATGTAATGTGGAAGTTACATGGGTCTCCGCCCAGTCCATAATCTCACACATCTCTTCCCAATAATCCACCTCTTCAAAGGTAATATCCTCCACAGGAGCACCGGTGATTATCATGCCGTCGAACTTCTTGTGTCTGACATCGTCGATTGTATTATAAAATTTATTCAAATGATCTGCCGGTGTATTTTTGGATATATGATTCTTTACATTTAAGAAAGTCACATCCAACTGTAAAGGCGTATTAGACAGAGCACGTAAAAGCTGAAGCTCCGTGTCCTGCTTTACCGGCATAATATTTAAAATCAAAACCTGCAGAGGACGAATATCCTGATGCATTGCCCGGTTTTCGTCCATGACAAATATATTTTCATTCTCCAGAATTTCCTTTGCAGGTAAATCACTTTGAATCTTAATAGGCATATCAAATAGTCTCCTTAATTCTTAATTTTATACGGCTAGCAACATTGCTTGCACAGTATCACTACTCATTTAAATATTTTTCCATAAACTCTTCTTCCGTCACAATGGGAATCTGCAATTCCTTTGCCTTTTTATTCTTGCCGGAAGTAGAGGTAATATCATTATTAATCAAACACTCTGTTTTAGAAGTAACACTACCGGTCACTTTACCACCCATATCTTCAATAATTGCCTTCAGTTCATCACGATTTGCATAATGATTCAAACTTCCGGTAATGCAGAAGCTCTTACCTGCCAGGGACTGTTCCCGGGTATTCTGAGGCATTTTCTGTAAACGCAGCTCCTTCATCAGATTTTCAATTCTTGCAATATTCTGAGAACTACACATATGTTCTACAAACGCAGCCGCAATCACCTCACCGATACCTTCCACAGTACTTAATTCTTCTACTGTAGCATGCATAAGTGCATCCATATTATAATCAAATTCCTTACAAAGCACCTTAGATGTAGCCACACCAATATTGGCAATACCCAAGGCATAAAGTACTCTGGGAAGTGTAGTCTCTCTGGATGCTTCGATACTTGTCATCAAATTATTGAAGGACTTTTCACCAAAGCCTTCCATCTCTACGATTTCCTCACGGAACTTATCCAAATGATACAAATCCGCAAACTCATGCAGGAATCCACAACCGATAAACTTCTCTAATGTCGCCTCCGACAAGCCTTCAATATTCATGGCATCCCTGTTAACAAACTGGGTGAATGCCTTAACATTCTTAGCTTCACAAGCTTCGTTGGTACAATACAAAAACTGAGACTCATTCACTTGCTTCACTTCGGTTCTGCCTCCGCAAACCGGACAAGTTTCAGGGATTTCCAAAGAAGCGCTACAAGTTAAATTCTCTGCAATCTGCGGAATAATCATGTTGGCCTTATAAACTGTAATCCTATCACCAATACCAAGTTTCAGGCTTCTAACCATACTGATATTATGCACGGAAGCCCGGCTGACTGTAGTACCTTCCAGCTCCACCGGTTCAAAAATCGCCACCGGGTTAATAAGGCCGGTACGACTGGCACTCCATTCGATTTCTTTCAAAACGGTTTCACGGATTTCATCCTGCCACTTAAAAGCAATGGAATGTCTGGGAAATTTCGCTGTACGTCCCAAAGCCTCTCCATAAGCAATATCCTCATAGGTAAGTACCAGCCCATCTGAAGGAATATCGTAAGTTTCAATACGCTTTGCAAAGGCTTCAATTGCTTCTAAAATATTGTCCGGAGTAACCGGCATGTAATCCACTACCGTAAATCCCTGCTCTTTTAGGAATAAAAACTGGTTCTCCCTGCTATTCTTAAAATCAACACCATCCGCCTTTACCAAGGTAAATGCGTAAAGATTTACTCTTCTCTGAGCTGTAATTTCATTATTTAACTGACGTACGGAACCACTGCAAAGATTACGAGGGTTCTTATACTTTGCCGCCTCGTCAGCTATCTCTGCATTAATCTTTTCAAAATCACTGTAACTGATGACTGCTTCGCCACGTAGAACAAGCTCTCCCTTAAACGGAATGGTATAGGGCAAATTTTGGAAGGTTTTGGCATTATTGGTAACTACTTCACCAACCTCACCGTTACCACGGGTAACGGCTTTCTGAAGCTTTCCATTGTTATAAGTCAAAACCACCGTCAAACCATCCAGTTTCCAGCTAAGCAAACCCTTCTGTCCCTGAAGCCAGCTCTTTAACTCTTCCCTATCCTTGGTCTTACCTAAGGACAACATAGGTGTTTCGTGAGCTTCCTTGGGAAGTTCCTCTACCGCCTCGTATCCCACATTAATGGTCGGACTATTGGCAAGTACAGTACCGGTTTCTTCTTCCAAGGCCACCAATTCATCATACAACTTGTCATACTCAAAGTTACTCATGATTTCCTTATCCTCAGCGTAATAAGCCTTGGATGCTTTATTTAAAATATCTACCAAATATTTAATACGTTCTAACTTGTTTTCTGCCATGGTTATTCCTCTACATTCCTGCCAGACGATACAGTTCCTCCAGCTCAGCTCCGGCTATTTCACGATATTTTCCTGATTGCAGTTTCTCTAACTTAATATTCATAATACGCATGCGCTTAAGCTGCGTCACCTGATATCCCAGCTCCTTACACATACGTCGAATCTGTCGATTCAAGCCCTGCGTCAAAATAATCTTGAAGGTAAACTTACCTATTTTCTCCAACTCACAAGGGCGTGTGGTCACTTCCAGCTCCGGTAAATATACACCAGCCTCCATATTTTTTATAAAATCATCGGTAACTTCTTTATTCACCTTTACTACATACTCTTTTTCATGACGGTGTGCACCACGCATCACTGCTTCAATCAAATCTCCGTCATTGGTAAGCAAAAGCAACCCTTCCGAATCCTTATCCAAACGTCCGGCGTAAGTCACCCTCACCGGATACTTAATATAATCATTAATAATTTTCTCTGCGTGCTTATCTTTCTCCGTACAGGTCACTCCTACAGGCTTATAAAAGGCAAGCACCACCTTTTTTGCCTTGCCCAGTACCTTTTTACCTACGCGAACCTCGTCTGCCTCCGTAACCTTACAGCCCATTCCGGCCACAGCTCCGTTTACCAGTACTTTACCGGCTTCTATAAGTTTATCCGCTTCTCTTCGAGAACATACGCCACACTCAGCCAGGTATTTGTTTAATCTTGTCCCTTCCAAGGCTCCATCTCCTCTCTCAGTCGGATTTCCGGCACGCCGTCCTTATCTACCAGTGCCTTCTTCGCTAACTGATCTGCCATTTCATTAAAATACACATTACTATGAGCAGCCACCTTGATAAAACTAATTTGAATTTGGGCACTCCACCGACGCATGGCTTCTGCATATTTCTGAGTAAGTTCTGTTTTGCTCTTCCAAGCACCTGTTACCCATTTTTCCACACCTTCGTAATCATAACGGATTTCCACACTTCGGAAACCATTCTTTATAGCGAAACGTACCGCAAACATAGAACCCAGCATCTCTCCGGTTACATTGCGAAGCTTCGCTGACTCCGGATTACTTCCACTGCCATTTTCTACATAAATACTGCCATCCGGCATCAAAAACACACAGCCAAAAGCATATTTTAGTACGGAATGCTCGTAGCTGCCATCTACGTAGGTAATGAGTTGATCGGGATTAAGTGATTCATTGTGGCGAGCAAGCATTGTTTCACTCTCTCCATTTTCCGGTGTAGCTTTATCTGCAACCGTTTTTGTATCACCTACCGCCTTGCCAAAACAATAGCTTTCTGCCTCCGCACGGTTGGTAAATCCCTTATACTCTGCACCGGAGAACCCCTCCACTGCCGCCTTACATTCCTCCCAAGTCTCGAAAACACCTGTTTTATGCCCTTTTCTTACTGCATATACCTTCTTTGCCGCCATGTTACTGTCCTCTCTAAATACACTCCACAATATCATACCACAAAAAAAGACCTTCGTCCACAAACAATCGAAGGTCTTCCTTTTGTAATTGAAAATTTCTTATTTATTCTATGCCTCTTTTTTGTATTCTTCCGGTGTTTGCGTTCTCATATATCCTATCATATACATTCTACCTCCCAATTTATTTACTCAACTAGCTGTATATAATAATCCAAAAGCTCATATATCCAATCATGAAGTATAGAAAATCTAAATCCTAATCCCTTCGCTTTTTCCGTATTTATGCTATATTCCGGTTCTCCATTATATGGAGCCGCCTCTCCTTCTTTAGAAATAATAGCTTTTGTTCCTGTTTGCATTTCAACATAATCAATTATTTCTTTTATAGAAATAGTCCCTTCAGAGCTTCCGTTAATCGCTCCAACGACATCCTTATCCACTAAATAAGCTATAAATTTTCCTGATTCATCAGAACGAATATACCCCATTTGATAATCTAAATTATCGATATTCATAGGAATGGACTTCATAGTATGTTCTACATAAAACAGTAATCTTTTTGTATAATCATCTTTTCCAATTGCAAATGGATACCTTACTGCAATCCAATTTTTATCAGGATACTTCTGCCATAAAGCATATTCTGCCTGTCGTTTTATTTGCTCGTAGGGAAATGCAAATCTGTCGCACCACACAAAATCCTTTGAGAATCCGTCAAAATCCGTTTCAACTGTATTTATATGCTTCGGATTATAAACCGAAGTACTCGACATATGAATGTATCTATCACAATCTACAACATCCAAAACATACCTTATATCATTTGAACAATACGCAATCTTATCAATTACCACATCGTAATGTGTTCCGGACAATGCTCTCTTTACGCTCTCCCCATCTGTTCTTTCCAGAATAATACGCTTTACCCTGTCGCCATATTGGTCAGAAGCATATCCCCTTGTTGCAATAGTAACATCATGTCCATTGTTCAACAATTCGTTTACCATATGTATTCCGAAAAATCGAGTACCACCGATTACTAATATTTTCATGCTACGACTCCTCCACCAATTTGCCACAAACATGCTCCGGTGTTAATTCCAACAGTAACGTCCTGTGTGCATGATTCTCAATCTCCGCCCGGATATACTCCTCATCCTGCGTAAACTTATGGCTGAGTTTTGTTGTAATATCTTTAATCCTATCCGGATCATTCACCACCTCTATCTTACCAAATACAATGACGCTTTTAATATTAAGCGCCCACTGTCCCGGCTTGCAATATCCCTCGTCATAAACACAAAAAGAAGCCTTATTGTTCTTCTTTATAGCATCCAGCCTATGTCCCACATTTCCGCAGTGAAAATATATCTTTCCATCTTCTTCATTGTACCAGTGATTCATAGGCATTCCGTAGGGATAATCATTGTCGCCGTTCACGGAAAGAACACCCCTTTTTTCTGTTTTCAACACATGAATACATTCTTCCATGGATAGTTTTTTATTGATTCTGATTAATTCTCTGAACACTTTTTTATCCTCTCATCTGTTACTATATGTTCCAATCCCGCATGTTCCTTACTAAGATAATCCTTCAAAAAGCTGGGAAATGCTTTATATTTATCCAAATCTTTAATGGGTATCCAGTGCATTTCCTCTTTCACACCGCAAGATGTACTATTACTGCACAGTTCCTGGGTTCCTCTGGGCTTCATCAAAAAGTAAAAGCTGATTTCATGGCAATTCAAACCTTTCAACATTCCGGCATTCTCGTTGAAAAAGTTTTCATGGATTACCGCCAATCGTTCTATCTCGTAATGCACACCGGTTTCCTCATACACTTCGCGAAGAACTGCATCCTGCGCAGTCTCCCCCATATGAACTCCACCACCGATAGAGTACAGATAATCTTCCCTTTCATTCCCGGCAAACAGTACACAATCATTTTCTATAATAATTGCCCCTGCGCGATATCGAAACCAATTATTATCTTTTGTAAATCCACAATCGTACATGATTCTTCTCCTATATAATTATTTTATCTTGGAAAATCTCTCGTCAGAATAGTCACATTCCATTTCTGTATCCCCAAACAAGTAAAAAGTTACCTGGCGACCAAAAGAAGGATTATCATATAAATTAAACATATCTGCTTCACCTGCACTATATTCTGAAAAGTCTCTAATTACCATCAAATCGTATTCCTTCCATTCTCCGTCAATTAACTCACTAACAACAAAATAGCGCCCCTCATATTCATCATTTACAGAGAAAACAATGCGCACATTTTCACTTTCATTTATCCACTCACCCATCAATCTGCTATAAGCAAATGCCTCTGCTTCTGCTTGCAGCTCCTTCAGTTCTTCTTGTATTTCTTTTTCTTCCTCTGTATAAAAAGCATCCTCATCACCATTTACCAAATATCCGGCATCATCCGCCCAGGAATATACCAACATGGCATAAGCATCTGAATAAATATATCTTACATAAAAGTATAAATCTCTATCCATATCCCATATACGCATTTCCGATATTTCATCTGCATTATTCGTTTCAATTGTTAGTACATCCTTTTGAAAAGAAAAGTCAGGTATTTCCGTTGTAACAGAATTATCTGTTCCATAATAAGCTATTTCTACTTTTTCGATTTCCGAAAGGGAATCATCCGCAAAAGTAACTACAAGCTTATCTAAATATGCCTCAATTTTTTTAATTTCAATTCCGAGAATTGCTTCATTATTAAATTTATTAGTCGTCATCTTATTGCCGCAGGCAGATAACATACTCAATACCAAGACCAACATAATTATTAGATATATATTTTTCTTCCGTTTCATGCGAATTCCTCCGTCAAATTCAAAATTGCTCGTGTGTTTTCTCAACTTTCCAGTATTTTCGGGCATCTCAACCAATCAACATCTATGTAATTTTCACTTTTCCCTTATCCTTTCCTTCACGAACAAATAACAAGGGAACGTCCTATAGTTTCTTTTTCGCAATATTTTTATAAATATTTTTCCTAAACTCATTCTTTGAATGAAAGAATTCACTTTCCGATTTAGTTAATATAGTCTTTTGCGCTATCGCTTCTACTGTACAAATCAAATCTGCTGCCTGTGATAGTTTATACTGATTTGTCTCTATCTTTCTAAATTCCACATTAGAAAACATAGTATTAAACACAGACACAAGAATCTGCGCCAACTCAACCTGTCCATAGTCATAGTAAACAATAATTTTATCAAAAGATGAAAAATATGTCTCCTTTGCTCGAAGTTGATTTGCAATCTCTTTTGTCAATTTATCCGTGTAAGCCAACTTGGATTTCTCTGCACAATCTCCCTGATTAATCGCGGGACAGATGTACTGAATATCCAGCAAACGAGTAAAATGATACAATGCATTAAACAACGCTTTTCTTTGTTCTCTCAAATCATTTTTATAAACACTTTCACGCCTAATCAACGGACCTGTATGAATTGTATGCTCCGGATATCCCCAATTACTTACTTGTCTTTCCAATGCTTCAATATTCTTTGAAATATCTATTTCCTGATTATGTAAAACCATTGCAACATAGTAATTGGGGGAAGCTGGATTGTATTGTCCAAAATCTCCCGATTCATCTATAAAAACACTAAGTACTTTTTCCTTCATCTAACCGCCCCTTTATGTAGAAAAATGGCGGGGTAAATCCCCGCCAGCCGGTGGACCAGGACCTTTCGGTCAGCCCAAATATTAATGCACCTTGTGCAACAGATTCATATCTGTATAAATATTATATGTTGTTTTCCCTAAAATATCAACTGATTTTTATACTATTTTAGCCTCGCAGAGCGAAATACACCCTTCGCACAAATCTTTGATTTGTACTCTGGGCATTTCGACTAATTATTCTTTTGTATTTTTTCTTTTATTCTAGAAACACGTACCTTCCAAATTAAATATTGTACAATCCACACTGCAATAAATATTGCGACGAAAATACCAAAATAACTTAATATTCCTTTCACAGAATGTTCCATCCATTCGCAAATATATGCAATGGTCATCATAAGTACAGATACAATTCCAAAATAGATACTTGTTTGTTTTAATAAACTCCATTCATCCATTTCCCAAATAATAGAACTCCCTGCAAATCCGGCTCCAAGAACAGCACTTAAAGCAGTCTGCATGATAATCGCTGTTACCTCATTGCCAAATCGTTCAATCAAACTCGGAACACATGGATAGTAACTACCATCACCTATTGCAATTGAAATTCCAATTGTAATCAAATAACTAATTACAATTCCGCCTAACAATCCAACAAATACTCTACGAGCAAATTCTTTTTTCATATATTTTCACCTCATAATCCTAATACTCTTTTGATTTTGGAAACATATCTTCTGGAAACATAACTTACCTCTCCATTAGATAATTCCATACAAATTGTTCCTACAAAGCTTAAATCAAGGCTTTTAACCTTCTTTAGGTTCACGATTTCTGAATTAGATATCCTAACAAACTTACTATTATTCAGTTTTTCTTCCGCTTCATAAAGTCTCAACCTAATCTGATACGAGCCTTTCTCAGTTTGGGCAAAAACTTTACTGTCTTCTGCATAAATCCTTACAATTACCTCCGGATCCAATAGCTCGACCTTATCCTCTCTAATACCGGAAATAATTGTTGGAGCATCGTCTAATCTGCTTACAAAATCAACAACTCTGTTGACGTCTTCTGTCATATGAGCAGTTGTAATAGTAATTTCAGGTTCCTTAGCCCCTGCATCGATATTAATATTCAGTTTCATGTTTTTCCTCCTTTCTGCTTTGTAGTATATCTGAATTAGAATTATTATCTACACTTTTTCAATAGGTGGTCATTTATAACACATAACTGGTCAGAACAGCATTTTATCACTTGATTCTTTCCCTTGTTTTTTCCCTTATCAGTGGTCATAACCAAGGGTAAAACGATATAACACGATACAAGATATGACGGAGCGGACACCCATGAAAACTTTAGTATTTTCAAGGGCTTGCCGAGATTTTTATAACCAAATATAACAGTTATTAAATCTCTCAAAATACCTCTAGTGAGAATTCAAAGTTTCTATTCTCTACAAACCCATTACTATTCTACAACAAATTCTGTCCATTCTATTTTATTATACTGCATAACATCCACGGATTTCTTCATTCCCAGCTTTTCGTAGAAAGGAATCGCATTTTCATTCGCAATCAAGTAAACTGCTATATCCTTCTCGCCACCGGCAATTTCATGAGCAGTTTTCATCAACCGACTGCCAATGCCTCGTCCTGTGTAAGCTCTGTCGACACCTAAATCTGTTACGTAAAGCCAATAAGCGAAATCTGTCAAGCCAAACAAAACACCCACGATAACTCCATTTTCATTTCTTGCCACGAGGCTGATTGATACCGTAATAACAAGTTTTGCGATTCTCTCATCAAATCTCTCTTTCGGATACTGAGCCCCTAAGTCTGTTCTTTTTAAAAAGTCTATATATTCTTCCGCTGAAATCCGTTCTTCCAAAATCTGTATATTTTCATTCATAATACTACTCATTTCTCATATGGAATTTTTTAATTATCTCCTTATTTATTTTGATAAACCGTAATTTAGTTACATTTTTTCACAACAGCAAACATCAAACTATTAAAATCAGGTAAAGAGCTTGTAATACCTTTCTCTACCACTTCTAAACCATTTCTTGCTATTTCATTATCAAATGTTTTGAATGACACCATTCTACACGATGTTCCTGCTACCATCATTTTCCCAGACTCATGATTTCTTTCTTGAATATCAAATGCTTGGCTAATATCGCTTTGCATTTCAATTTCTCCATTGCCCATAGTACAAATTAGAGCTAATCCGTTTGGCTTCAAATGATTGTAAATAAATTGATAGAATCCATCTCTGTCCTCGTCAAGTACAAGCATATGGATAACTGCAATTCCATAAATAAAATCAAACAATTTGTCTAGTCTGTCAGACAGGCAATCCAATACACTAAAGTGCTCTTTGTAAACAGGCATTATTTTTTTACAATATTCAATGGCTTCTTTCGAAATATCGGTTGCCATCAAATTATAGCCATTTTCCAAAACTGCTCTAGAATCTCTGCCTTCACCACATCCAACTTCCAGTAAATTATGGTCTGTTGAGATATTGTATCTATTGATTACCTCCAACACGATGGGACTATTCTTGTTGCTAGCCCAACTTACCCCCTGCTCATGTGCGGTTTTGTATCTCTCCTCATAAGCCGCATAATATTTTTTGTTTTCGTCTTTCATTATGCATCTGCTCCCATGCACTGTTTCATTAACTTCAAATCTTAATCTTTGTTTACCCTTGCAATCCATTTGCCTGTCTAATCATATCTTCAACTACGATATCGTAGATTTCGCCTATAGAATTACAATACTCCAAAAGCTTCCAAGGCTCATTGGTATGAAAATGAACTTTGATTAAATCTTCATCTCCAGCTGCAATCAGGCTATTTCCTTCAAAATGCTCCGTGATGTAATCTGAAATTGCATCCTCATCCAAATCTGCATCTCTTCTGTCAATTAACAGCTGTGTATCGTAGCGATATGCAAACTGATCGTCTTCTGCATCAATTGAATTAATTCCCATTTTTTGTCCCTCCAATGTAATAAATGATTCAGATTAATTGTAACATATAAATCTATTCTTCGCATAAAAAATCAATACTGTATTTTTTTATTTTTACCTTTTCGAACTTGTGTTCTATCTAGTTTCGTGATATAATATTTATAGTAGCAGTATTGCTACCGGCAATCGTGATACAGGGTGGTTGACCTTCATTCTTATAGAATGGAGGTGATGCTTATGAACAATGATTTCGATTTTGAAGACTTGATGTCTTTCGGAATGTTCCTCTTAGCACTGCTGACATTCATTTATTTGACATGTCACTAACATAACAAAAACCTTCCCTGTACTTTGGCGAGTGTGGGAAGGTCTTTGTTCCTTTATACTGGTCAACCACTCTGTGGCGATTGTCTTTTATTAATTATATTATAGCAGAAATCAAGTGTATTACAAGATTTTTTTCTACCAATTACCTAAAAAGGGATACCGAAAATGCTATCCACCGTAATAATCAGTCGTACCGGTTACCCCATCAAGGACGCCAGTTTTTAATATACATACCATAAATCCTTCATCTCCCCATTTTTCTCTGTCTTTATGATATATTCCATATGTACTGGATGGTTCAAAACCATATCTTGCATAGAGTTTAGGATTGCCTCCAAGAAACACTGCTCCATAACCCATTTTTCTTGCTTGGCTTAGCGCATATTCCACAAGTTTTCTCATAATTCCTTGCATTCTATATTCCGGCAAAACAGCACATTGTGATAAAGTTAATTGTGTTATTTTTCCTTTTTCTGTTGTAATGTCAGTTTCATGAATTGCCACTTCTCCAACAATCGTACCATTCTCTAATACAGCCACAAGAGATAACTCCGGAATAAACGTATCCTTTTGTCTTTCTTCCATAAAGTGTTCCATCATAAATAGACCAGTTTCTACACCATGCTGTTCAGAAAAAGCTTTATAAATCAGTTTATTTACTTCTTCATATTCAGACGGTTTTTCCGGTCTTATACTAACTTTTGATTTATCAACTACCATAAATTATGTCACCTACGAATTTTTATTTCTTATTTTATTTTACGCCATCACCGAAATTAAAACAACAAGAAAAACCGACGCAAAGACCGGCTACTCATGTCTCTCCGCTCGCAAAAAAAAACTTGTAAATTACTACTCGCAGGCGCCCATCTCGCTGACCTAACATATGCTCGTCTTCCCTCTATTCGCCATGCCCAGCTCGATTCCGCTTCGCTTCATCTCGCTGGTTGTCTATCGCCAAATAAAAAGAGCACTATCCACGCTCATGAAAGTAAACTTTCATCGCGTGCCTAGTACTCTTTTTGCATGGCTCATTACTCTTCCAGTTTGTACCCCATTCCCCAGATGGTCTTAATCATATCGCCCTTCTCACCCATCTTACTCCTCAGTTTCTTCACATGGGTATCTATAGTTCTGGCATCTCCAAAGTAATCATAATTCCACACGCTGTTCAATATTTTCTCTCTGGACAGGGCGATACCCTTATTTTCCACGAAATAAGTTAATAATTCAAACTCCTTGTAGCTTAAATCAATTTCCTCACCATCTATCAATACCTGATGTGCCGCTTTGTCAATTTCAATACCACCACAGGTTAAAATTTCACTCTTTGTTAATTGGTTGGTACGACGCAGGATGGCTTCAACTCGGGCTACCAGTATTTTAGGGCTGAATGGTTTAGAGATATATTCATCTACCCCCAATTCAAATCCAAGCAACTCATCCTTTTCATCTGACTTAGCGGTTAGCATGATGATTGGCACCTTGGAATACTGGCGAATATCCCTGCATACCTGCCAACCGTCCAGCTTAGGCATCATTACATCCAATACGATGAGGGCAATATCCTTTTCATTGAAAAAGATTTCCTCTGCCGCCTCGCCGTCGCCGGCTTCCAGCACTTCATAATTATTTTTTACCAGGAAATCCTTCACTAATTTCCTCATTCTGCCTTCATCATCTACCACCAATATTTTCAGCTTATCCACACAATCACCTTGCACTTTCTATTGCATCTTTATATTCAAAAAGGGCAGATTTTCATCTACCCTTTTAGTATATCACATAATTATGTTTAAATTGTGAAATCTTGAATTATTCCGCGATTTGTAATTCTCTTTCTTTTTCGCGGATTACCTGCTCACGTTCCGTCAACTCCTGTTCCCAGGTTGCATAATTATTTTCCAAAGCAGTTTTGTAATTAATTATGTTCGGCACGTCACTGGCCGTAGCCATCCAAAACATTACAATAATACAAATAACCAGAAGTATATTAACAAATATGGAAACCTTATATTTATCTACTTTCTTTTCTTCTTCCTTTTTCTTAAACTCCTGAGCGCGCTTCTTTATCACCGTTTCCTCGGGCTTACGGCTTTTATCGCAAGGCTCATACACCGGAATGGCATAAACTCTGCTACGATCCAGATTGGTTTTATTTAACAGGAAGTTTTGTACATATTTTAAATAAATCGTTCCGTTGGGTGTTTTAAAAGTGTTTTCTTCTATGAGTTTCGTGTAAATGGACAGCACCTTTTCGGGATTACTGTAATCCATTTTACTTTCAATGAAGTCAATCTGTTTTCGTTCCTTTTCGGCCAGCTTGGCATCTTCACCGTTTAAAAAGCAAAAACCACAAGCCTCCACACCCTGCATCTTTTTGGTATCCATAAAGTCATTCCTTAAATATTCAAGAAGTTCTTAACAACCTGCTGCATCTCATCCACTTCACAAATATTATTGTGACGAACTGGTGCTGTACGAATTTCTTCGATTGCATTAGGGATTGCTACATTTGCAAGCTTGGTTAATTCATCTACCAGTTCAAAATCACCCATAGAAGCATATTTTTCGTCAATTGCCTCCATTACACTTCTGGTAAACTTGTAAGGACTTGCTGTAGAAGCAATCACTGTCTTGGCAACATCACCGGTTTCCTTTACATATTTCTTATAAACAGTAGCTGCAACTGCCGTATGGGTATCAATTACGTATCCGCAATCTTCGTACAAATCCTTAATGGTCTGTGCGGTTTCAGCCTCTGTTGCATAATTTCCGTAGAAATCATTTAACTGAGCCTTCATTTCCTCAGTAATATCATACTTACCGTTGCCACTGAGTGCTGCCATCAACTCTGCATTCTTGTCCGCATCATTACCTGCAATACGATAAATCAATCTCTCCAAATTGCTGGAAATCAAAATATCCATGGACGGAGATGTAGTAAGTACAAAGTCTCTGTTGCGGTCGTAAGTACCGGTACTGAAGAAATCATAAAGTACCTTGTTATCATTAGATGCACAAATGAGCTTACCAATAGGAAGTCCCATATTCTTCGCATAGAATGCAGCTAAAATATTACCAAAGTTACCGGTAGGAACTACTACATTAATAGCCTCTCCTGCAGTAATCTTCTCCTCTGCCAAAAGTCTTGCGTAAGCATATACATAATATACAATCTGAGGCACCAGACGTCCGATATTAATAGAGTTTGCAGAAGAGAACTGGAATCCCTTCTCCTCCATTTCTTTCGCCAAAGCCTTGTCAGAGAAAATCTTCTTCACACCGGTCTGAGCATCGTCAAAGTTACCGTGAATACCTACTACAAAGGTATTGTCACCCTTCTGGGTAACCATCTGCTTCTCCTGAATAGGGCTTACACCATTCTTCGGATAGAATACAATAATTCTGGTACCTTCTACCTCAGCAAAGCCTGCCAAAGCAGCTTTACCGGTATCGCCTGAAGTAGCAGTCAAAATAACGATTTCATTCTTAATATTATTCTTCTTTGCAGAAGTAATCAATAAATGTGGCAAAATAGAAAGTGCCATATCCTTAAACGCAATAGTTGCACCATGGAACAGCTCAAGATAATAAGTGCCCTGTGCTTCTACCAAAGGCGCAATTACATCTGTATCAAACTTTGCATCATAAGCCTTATCAATACAGTTCTTTAATTCTTCCTCGGTAAAATCTGTTAAAAAGAGCTTCATTACCTCATAAGCTACCTGCTGATAACTCATCTGAGCCAATTCTTCCAAGCTCTTATCCAGTGCAGGAATATGATCCGGCACAAACAAACCGCCGTCATCTGACAAACCTTTCAAAATTGCTGTAGATGCTTTTACCGGATTGCCTTTGCTTCTGGTACTGTTATATAAAACTTCCATCTATTTATCCTCCATGTATGGGCATTTCACTGCCTCAGTTCTACTATTGATAAATGGGCATACTTTCACCCTTGACGCACATTTTACCACATTCCTTTTTAAACTGCAACTGTTTTACTCTGCAAAAAACTCGTGTCCTCCATGTTCAAACAGAAATTCCAAACTTTCGTCAAACCATCGCATATTATCACTGTTTGCATATTTACGCGCAGCAAAATACAATGCCCCCTGGGAATAGTCCTCTCCTCCCAATGCCTTATTCACCGCTTCCACGGTTTCTTCACTGACAGAAACTTTAAAAATACGTCCGTTAGAAACCGGGGAGAACTGTGTAACTCCGTTCTCTTTTTGGAAAATCACTTCTGTAATACTATCCGGAAAATCCTCGTCCATCACACGATTTATCACTACATTAGCCACCAGAATCTTTCCTTTCTCATCTTCTCCGCCGGCCTCTGCCTCTACAATATGCAACAGATTATTGTAGTCTTCCTCTGAAAACGCTAACACTTGTGAGGTCGCTGCAGTTTCTTCCGTCTCAACATATTCCTTTTCCATCACATCATAAGTAAGGATTCTTTGCTCGGAACGCATGCTCTTACTAATCTCAACTACATACTGTTTATCATCTGAAAGCACAATATTATTTAATTGTATTTCAAACATAGTCTTAATTCCCTCAGAATTTCTCTGTTGAGACCATACCATTCCAAGATACACCACCACTAACATAATTTGGGTAATTAACAAGCACCCCAGTGCTCTTCTATACATATGTACCACTCCTCCTACATGCCCACAATTTGTCCTCATTATTATTTTATACAGCAAGTCCCGAAAATATATCTAAAAACTGTTATTTTTTCCGAATATATGATAAAATGGTAACTATTCAGAGCCATGCAAATTTATAAAAACAGACCTGCCAAGCTTGCTTGTAAAGGGCTGTATTTATAAATTTATATGGCGAGAAGCACACCTGAGCAAAAGGAAAACCTCGTAGAGGCGATTTTGCGAATGTGGGTTCTGAATAGTTACATAAAAAAATTGTATTCTATGAAAAGATACGAAAGGAGTAGGCATGAGCGATACCAAACATTTAGACGGCGTTTACACTGCAACTAAAAAAAATGGCGAAGTATACTATCGTTCCTCCATTACTTTTCGTCGTAAGCATATTAGTCTGGGCAGCTACCACAATGAACTTCTGGCCCACCTTGCATACCGTACGGCGAACAGCATTATTGCCGAAGACTCCACCATTACTTTAGAGGATTATAAACCCACCAACGTATTAAGCTTTGAAAAGTGGGTCGTATTGATAAATTTTAGGGACAACCATATTTATTTTGGTCATCCCATTTATGTTCGTCCCAAATTTTTCTACTACTATCTGTCACCGGAGCATGTTTTAAAATTCGATTCTGATGACTTGTTTTATTATTCCTCTCACAAAATCATGTGTCGGGGAAATCACTATTTTGTGGCAGACTACGGCATGCAGGTCAGTATCGTTTCCCGCTACGGCATTAAGAACTATGCGGTGGAAGGTGTAGATTATGTGTTTTTAAATGGTGATACAACGGATTTTCGTCGTGAAAATTTAGAAATTAAGAATATATTTCATGGAGTACGTACCATTGTCAAAAAAGGAAAAACGCTCTATCATGTGCGCATTCATATAAACGGATATTTCCATGTAGGTACTTACGATGATGTAATTCATGCTGCTATCGCATATAATAAGGCCGCAGACGTATTACATCGCCACGGCCTTAAGAAAAACTATACATTAAACTATATTGACTCTGTTTCACCCAGAGAATATGCAGAAATATATTCTAAGCTGCCTATTTCTGCAAAAATTTTAAATTATCATCCTACTTCTCAGAATAATCAATGAAACTGATATTTAAATCAACCTTACCGGAGATTCCGTCTATGTTTCCCTGATTGGTATACTGCCACATGGTAAATTCATACGGATAATCCGGTATATCTTCGTACTGGGACAACCATACATCATAGTCCTCCAATTCTGATAAATCCAGCTCCGTTATGAGCCATTCCTTCTTTCCGTACAAAATCGGAGTGTAACCTGCCGCCTTAATGGTATCCATATAGGTTTTGGCAATCTCTGTTTTCTCCTCTTTGGACAATTGCTCTACTCTGGCAGTATCATTTTCAATATATTCCATATCAAAAGCAACCGGATAAGTCACCTTATAATCTGCAATATATTCCAGAACCATATTGGCTTCTTCCATAACCTCATCCTGGGTGATGGCCTGTGAAAAGAAATACACACCAATATCCAGTCCGGCATCCGTAGCACGCTTCATATTTTCCTGAAAATACTCATCCAAAATCAGTTGTCCGGTACCATAACCTCTTGCACCTACGCGAATCATACAAAAGTCCACACCAGCCTTTTTCAGCTTGTTATAATCCACATGATCCTGATATTTTGAAATATCTACACCTACAAAAGAAGTTTCTTCTCCTTCTTCAAAATAGCGCATTAAACCGGACTGGCTCACCAGATTGGTAAAATCATAAGAATGCATATCTAAATGTTTATTAATCAATATCCATTCTTCTTCACCATTATCATTAATAATTTTTGTATGCTTTCCATCCGTGCTGGGGTCCTCTTTTTCCGGCTCTTTTTCAACCACTTCCTCCACAGGTGTCGGTGTCGGTTCCGGATACATATCCCAAAAGTCAAAGTCCTCCGGTGTCAAATCACTCTTACCAATTTCTACATTTTCAGAAACCGGTGTCTGCGTAGGCAAAACTGCACTAATGTTTTGAGATGGGCTGTTTTCCTCCAGCTTATCACGATTTAAATACAGTACTACACCCACTATCAGTATAATGATAGCACAAACCGCCCCGAGTGCAGATATTATGGAAGGTGTCATACCTTCTTTTTCGTTCATGTCATCCGGTAATCTCATGTAACTTATCCTTTTCTAATGAACTACAATTGCCTTCTTAGGACACTTTTCCATACATGCCCCACAGGAAGTACACTTTTCATAATCAATAATTGCGTGGAAATTCTCCACCTTTATAGCCTCGTTCGGACAGTTTTTCACACATATTCCGCAACCGATACATGCAGTGGTACATGCCTTCATAGCCACAGGTCCTTTATCCACAGAGCTACATGCAACTACAGTCTGTGCTTTCTTAGGTACCATGGAGATAATGTGTTTAGGACATACTGCAATACATTTACCGCAGGCTTTACACTTCTCCTTATCCACTACTGCCACGCCATTTACAATATGAATCGCATCGAAAGGACATGCTTTCACACAGGTTCCATATCCCAAACAACCACTATTACAGGTCTTCGGACCGCCCCCCGGCACAAAAGCCATCATCCGACAATCCTCTGCTCCTGTATAATCATAATCCACTTTCGCCTTGTCACAATCTCCCTGACAATGCACGTAAGCTACCATGGGTTCTGTACTTTCCGCAGTCACACCCATAATTTCTGCTACTTTTGCTCCTACTTTATCACCACCTACCGGACATGCATTGGTAGCTGCTTCACCTTTTGCAATAGCCGCTGCCAGACCGGAACAGCCTGCATATCCGCATCCACCACAGTTATTACCCGGAAGTGCAGCTAAAACAGCTTCTTCCTTGGGGTCTACCTCAACCTTAAACTTAATACCTGCAATACCTAAAAACAGACCTATAAAGATACCAATGGCACCCACTATAGCTGCTGCAATAATAATTCCTTGAGCCATTCTGCATCCCTCCCTTACAATAATCCGGAGAATCCGCAAAAGGCAATCGCCATAAGTCCTGCTGTTAACAGAACGGTGGGCATACCCTTAAAGAATTCCGGGACGTCATTATGTTCAATTTTCTCACGAATACCTGCAAGAATGATAATGGAAATGGTAAAGCCTAAGGCTGTAGCAAAACCATTTACAATTCCGGTTAAAATACCGTATTCTTTCTGTACATTAGTAAGCGCCACACCAAGTACTGCACAGTTCGTAGTAATTAATGGTAAATACACACCCAATGCTTCATACAAAGCCGGCATAGCCTTTTTCAAAAACATTTCAACAAACTGAACCAATGCAGCAATTACCAGAATAAAGCAAATGGTCTGCAAATACTCAATATGCAATGGTACCAGAATAAACTTATACATTACGCCTGCCACTGCACTTGCAAGTGTAATAACGAAAATAACCGCTATCCCCATGCCTGCAGCCGTGTTAGTCTTCTTGGATACTCCGAGGAACGGACACAAACCTAAAAACTGACTTAAAACAACATTGCTTACCAAGGAAGAACTAATTAAAATCACTAATAAATCTTTTACTTCGCTCATTTATTTTTCCTCCTTTGCATTTGCATCATAAAATCTTTCAGAGCAACCACTCTGTCCGCAATTCATACAATCGTGAGAACAACCGGAGCCAATCTTTGACATATCCTTGCCCTTCTTCTCCCCACGAATCTTTATATAGTTTTGTAAAGCAGTAAGTGCTGCCAATACAAAGAACGCACCCGGTGCCAATACAAAAATACCGATTGGGGTAAAGGAATCCGGCATTACCTGAAAATCAAACACTTTACCGGTTCCTAAAAGTTCGCGCACCGCACCAATACAGGTAAGTGCGAAGGCAAATCCAAGACCCATACCAATACCGTCAAACAAGGAAGGAATGGGTGGATTACTATACGCATAACTTTCTGCACGTCCTAAAATAATACAGTTAACTACGATAAGCGGAATATACACACCTAATGCATCGTTCAAATCAGGAAGGTAAGCCTTTAACAAAAGCTCTACTACCGTTACAAAGGACGCAATAATTACAATAAATGCAGGAATACGTACCTTGTTTGGAATCACCTTACGCAATAGTGAAATAATCATATTACTAAGAGCCAATACCACCGCTGTAGTAAGACCCATACCCAAACCATTCATTGCTGAGGTGGTAACTGCCAATGTAGGACACATACCAAGCATTAACACGAAGGTTGGATTTTCCTTAACCATACCATTGATTAAGCGTTCGCCAATTACATTTTTCTTTTCGCTCATATTAGTTACCTCCCTTCATTATTTCTTCGGTAACTATAGTTATAGCGCCATTTACCGCATTAACAATTGCTTTTGTGGTTATTGTCGCGCCACTAATGGCATCAATTTCACTCTCTGAAGTACTGCCGGTCTTTGTAATCGTGAACACAGTTGCCTCCACGTTTTCAAATTGAGGAACCAAAACACTTTCTGCATTCATACCAAGTCCCGGAGTTTCTGCGATAGACAGAATGGAAATGCCATTTACAACACCTTCATTGGTAATTCCCACATACAAAGTAATATCGCCGCCATATCCTTCCGATGAGGTGGTTTCTACAACATATCCCTTCATCACACCGGAAGCATCACTTGCTTTATAAACCGTTCCGATTTCTACACCGTCTGTAGCCAATTTATCTGTCATTTCCAGGGTTGGGGTATATTTCAATGCCTCAAAACCGCTTGCATCTGCAAACACGGCCTGACAGGCTTCCTGAATCGCTTTTTCCTCCTGGATACGAATAGGCTCTTTGGTAAGTTCATAAACGAATCCCAGCATCAGACCTGCCAACAAAGTAATCGCAAATAAAATACCAGCATCCTTTAACATGCTTTTTACATCATTATTTTTTTCCATGACCCATACCTCCTTTTCCAAAAGCTACAGGCATTGTCATCTTTTCAATTAAAGGAACCAAAAGATTACCTAAAATAATCGCATAGGATACGCCCTCAGCTGCCGGTCCGAAAATACGGAAAATACCGGTCATAATTCCTAAAAAGATACCAAATACATACTGTCCCTTCACGGTAATCGGTCTGGTCACATAGTCAGTCGCCATAAAGAATGCGCCCAACATCAGACCACCACCTGCAAGGTGTGCGGAGAGAAACTGTAAATCAAAGCCCTGTCCGCCAAACAGTAATACAAATACAGAGAATGACACTATGTAACTGCCCGGAATACGCAAATCAATAATTCCAAGCATTATCAAAATACACGCACCAATCACAATAGCAATCATGGATGTTTCACCAATAGTACCTGCAGTATGACCAATAATCATTTCTGTTATATTCACTGTTTCTCCTGCCTTTAACGCTGCAAGAGGAGTTGCACCCGTATAGGCATCACAATTAAAATCCGTCATCAGTGCAGGAAATGAAATTAGCAAAAAACATCTGGCCGCCAATGCCGGGTTCATAAAGTTCTGTCCCAGACCACCAAACAACATTTTCACTACTAAAATTGCAAACACACCACCAATTACACCCATCCACCAGGGGACGCTAACCGGTAAATTCATGGCCAGAAGTAAACCGGTTACTACAGCAGACAAATCACTAATTGTCTGCTTTTTACGATATAAACCAAATAAAAATTCCGTTCCAACGGTAGATGCTACCGTTACTAAAATTAATATCAGTGCCTTTACACCAAAATTATAAATACCAAATCCTGCCGCCGGAAGAAGTGCCAATACCACCGCGGCCATAATACCATTGGTAGTAACCTTCGAACGAATATGAGGATTGGATGACACATTTAATCTTTCACTCATCTGTTTTTCCTCCTACTTCTTCTTTTTCGCAAGTTGAATCTTACGCATGGATTTAATTTCCTGAGTAAGCGGTCTCTTTGCCGGACAAATAAAGCTACAGCATCCGCATTCGCAGCATTCCATACCATTCCCTTTTAAGAAACCTTCTTCATCAAAATGCTCCGCACAATCTGCCAGTTTACTGGGAACGACACGTCCCGGACATACTTCGACACAACGTCCGCAATTAATGCACGGTCCCGGTTCACTTGCTGCCACCTCATCATGTGTTAATGCAAGAAGCGCCGTAGATGTTTTGGTAGAAGGAACATCTGTGGTCATCATACTAAAGCCCATCATGGGTCCGCCACAAATAATCTTCTCCGGTTGAACTTTGAAACCGCCGGCAGCTTCTATCAGCTCATTATAATTCATACCGATACGAATACGATAATTCTGGGGATTCGCAACTGCATCGCCGGTTACGGTTACAATACGTTCCATTAAAGGTCTTCCTTCTGTTACCGCACGATACACTGCAACAATGGTATCACAGTTATTTACCACACAGCCCGCATCTGCCGGAAGCATGGAAGAATTTATTTTTCTGCCGGTTGTTGCATAAATCAAAGTACGTTCTGCACCTTGAGGATACTTAGTCTTCACCGCTTTTACGGTTATACGAGGTTCTGACTTGGCATACTCCTTCAATAACTTGATGCAATCCGGCTTGTTATCTTCTATTGCAATAATTCCGTGTGCATGCTCAAAAAGACTCAAAATTATTTTCAGTCCTCCAATAACCTTCTCCGGCTCTTCCAGCATACGTCTGTAATCAGAAGTCAAATAAGGTTCACACTCTGCACAGTTTGCAATCACATATTCAATCTTTTCAGGTTCTTTCGGAGACAGCTTAATAAATGTAGGGAAGCCTGCACCGCCCATACCTACGATACCTGCCTCTTTCACTATCTGAATAATATCCTCTTTGGACATTTCTTCCAATGGTTTTACAGGAATCATTGTATCTGCTTCTTCAAAAAGACCATCGTTTTCTACAATAATACTCATAACAGTATCACCGGTTACTACTTTGCGTGGTTCAATTGCTTTTACAGTACCGGAAACGGATGCATAAACCGGCGCAGAAACAAAACCGCTTGCTTCTGCGATTTTCTGTCCTACAAGCACTCTGTCGCCTTTTGCCACAATTGCTGTTGCCGGTGCACCAATATGCTGTGATAAAGGATAAACCATTTCTCCCTTAGGAAGTAAGGTGACAATCGGCTTGTCCTTTGACAAATCCTTGCCATCATAGGGGTGAATTCCACCCAAAAAGGTTAACTTTGCCATAACTACCTGCCCTTTCCAATTTTCGACATAATTCATGTCAAATCGATTCATAAATAAATATACTATTTTTCTCAATAAAATACTACTGTATTTTGAAAAAATGTGTTAATATTGTTTTAGATAGTTTTTTTACAAGGTATAAAGGAGGATTTACCGCCATGAAAGAAACATATATACAGTTGGATGATTTTTCCATAGCATATCCCTTGGAAAACAATATTCCTCTGGATAAAGCATTGTTTATCGATATTGAAACCACCGGCTTTACTGCCCGTTCCTCTTATCTTTACTTAATCGGCTGTGCATTCTACTGCGCTGGCAATTGGTACACACGCCAATGGTTCGCCGAGAATTATACCGAGGAAGCCACACTGTTAAATGCTTTCTTCGACTTTGCCAAAGACTATACCTGTCTGGTACATTTTAACGGTAATAATTTTGACTTACCTTATATTATTTCAAAATGTAAACAGTTAGGACTTTCCCACAATTTTGATGATTTCGAAGGAATCGATATCTATCGCAGAATCGCTCCCTATCGTCATTTTCTGAAGCTTGCAAATTGCAAACAGAAAACCATTGAACAGTTTTTGGAAATCGACCGTCAGGATCCTTTCGGTGGCGGCGAATTAATCGGTATCTACCACGAATATGTAAAGTCTCCTACAGACTACTCTGAGAAGTCCCTGCTTCTTCATAATGAAGATGATTTAAAGGGTATGCTTGAGGTTTTACCTATACTGTCTTATTATGATTTGTTTAACTCGGATGTTCGTGCAAGAAAAGCACAGGCAAATTCTTATCGCGACTTAACGGGCAAGACTCGTCAGGAATTAATATTAACCGTAGCACTTCCTGTTACACTTCCAAAAGAAATCTCTGCTTCCGGAAGTGGATGTTACTTTAAAGGTTGTGGTAACGAAGGTCAAATACGTGTGCCTATTTTAGAAGCTGAACTTAAATACTTCTATTCCAATTACAAGGATTATTATTATCTGCCGGAAGAAGATGTTGCCTTGCATAAATCTGTAGCATCCTTTGTTGATAAGGAACATAGAGTACCGGCTACTGCTACTACATGTTATACAAGAAAATATTCTAACTACCTGCCTCAGTGGGATACCATTGTGGAACCATTCTTTAAGCGTGATTACAAAGATAAAGAGATGTTCTTTGAATTAACCGATGAAATCAAAAAAGAACGTCAAACCTTCTCCGCTTATGCAAATCACATATTAGATGTTATTGCACATGCATAAACTTAAGACCCGGTCTTACGTCCGGGTCCTTTTTAGTCTAAACTTATCATTTCAACAAATAATCTGTATGCCTCACAAGGATCATCATTAATGATTGCAAACATTTGATCAAATATTTCCGAAAGATGTGCATCTGTAAATTCGTCTGACTGCTTTCCGGATGTTAAAATCCAACTGCCCGCCTGATCCGGATACCAGTTATCCAAAAGAAGTACACCGTCTCCATAAACCTGATTATAGCCAAACTTATTATCGTCATAAAACTCCTCAGCACGTGTCTGCATTGCCAAATCCCACTCAAGCCCCATGGTAGATTCCACATCTTCTTCCAAAATCAAAAGAACAATATCCATGGAGCAGGCCTCTTCCCGCTCTGCAATATATGCACGCATCTTATCTTCCTCTTCATCTGTCAAAACATCTGCATAGTCAAATACTCTCTCTTCCGGAGATTCATGGTTTGTACGGTTACTTTCCGTACTTGTGAGGTCATCGTAGGCTTTCTCACCAATAATCTGCTCAATTCCCTCTATTTCTTTCAAGATATCATCTATATCCATATCCGGTATTTCCGGGGAAGTAACTACGACAATATTATCCTCTTTGTCCTTCTTCTTATCTTTTTTCTCGTCCTCTTTTTCTGCCAAATAATCATCATACTCATCTCGCAGCTCATCGAAAACACCGTCATTTAAATACTTCCAACCTTGCACACCAATTAATCCTACTGCCCCCAGGGTTGCAATAATTAAAATAACTAAAAAAAGGACTGCTTTTTTATTCTGCTTCATAAAATTTCCTCTCTTATGTATACCTTATACATGTTTAAAAAGCAACTTAAGTTCACACCTAAGTTGCTTTTAATTACACTTTTTGATAGAAGAATGAACTCATTCTGGCAAAACCAATATCACGATAGTTCATAATCTGTTCCGTACTTCCGATAAATAGAATACCGTCCGTTTTTAAATGCTTCTGGAATTTCACAAAAACCTCATCCTTTGCCTCTTCCGTAAAATAAATCAATACATTACGGCAGACAATCAAATGACAATCTGTAAAATATGCATCTTTCAACAAATTATGCTCCTTAAACTCTACTCTTGCCTTAATCTCGTCCGAAATCTTATAAGAAGGACCTACCTGTGTAAAATACTTCTTTTTTAAATCCGCCGGGACTCCGGCAATACTTTTTTCAGAATACAATCCTGTTTTTGCCTTTGCAATTACTTGCTTATCCAAGTCGGTAGCAATAATTTTAATCTGATTCAAAGGAATATGTCTTGACAAAGCCATAACCAATGAATAGGGTTCATCACCTGTAGAACAAGCTGCACTCCAAATCTTTAAATTCTTGCCAAAGCGACTGATTAATTCCGGAATAATCTGTTCATCCAGCATTTTCCACTGTTCCGGATTACGATAAAATTCAGATACATTAATTGTAATATAATTTACAAATTCTTCAAACCGATTCGAGTCTGTCTTAAGTACCTGCACATATTTATCATAACCATCAATGCCATGTTTACTGATAAGCGTATCAATACGGCGCTTCATCTGCTTTTCCTTATAGGCATTCAAATCAATGGATGTCAATGTAAGAATCTGCTTTTTAAAGTACTCGTAATCGTATACCATTCAGCCCACCTAATTATTCTGCATCTTCTGCGGTTTCTTCTGCTGCAATCACAGCATCAATATCTACAGAAACAACATCTGCATCTTCTTCTACTGCTTCTTCAGCTACAGGTTCAGGAGCAAACATAGCCTTAACACTTAAGGAAATCTTCTTATCAGCTTCATTGAAGTCTACTACCTTAGCAGTTACTTCATCGCCAACCTTAAGTACATCTGCAGGCTTCTCTACATGTTCCTTAGAAATCTGTGAAACATGAAGTAATGCATCTACACCCGGCTCTAATTCTACAAATGCACCGAAATCAGTCATTCTAGCTACAGTTCCGGTTACTTCTGTACCAACTGCATACTTAGCAGCTGCATCCTTCCAAGGATTTGCATCATCAAACTTCAATGAAAGTGCAATCTTGCTTCCGTTGATTTCTTTGATTAATACATTAACCTTATCACCAATCTTAAAAACTTTCTTAGGATGCTCTACACGACCCCAAGACATTTCAGAAATATGAAGTAATCCGTCAGCACCGCCTAAATCAATGAAAGCACCGAAATCGGTAACATTCTTAACAGTACCTTCTACTACATCGCCTTCTTTAATCTTTTCGAATAATTCCTTCTGAAGTTCAGCCTTCTGTACAACAATAAGCTGCTTACGGTCGCCGAAGTATCTTCTTCTCTTAGGATTGTACTCACTAATAACAAATTCGATTTCCTGTCCGGCATACTTACTTAAATCTTTTTCATAAGTATCAGATACCAGGCTTGCAGGGATGAAGATTCTTACTTCTTCCACTACTACGCTTAAACCACCATCTAATACCTGTGCCACAGTAGCCTTTAATACTTCCTTGTTATTGAAAGCTTCTTCAATTCTCTTGTTTCCTCTGTCAGCAGCAAGACGCTTGTAGGTTAAGGAAACCTGACCCTCTCCATCATTTACCTTCAGAATCTTTACTTCCATGGTATCGCCGACTTTTACAACAGTAGTAAGGTCAACGTTAGCTTCGTTTGTGTATTCACTTCTAACAAGAATACCGTCTGACTTGTATCCGATATTAAGTACGATTTCATCAGGCTTAACATCAATAACAGTACCTTCTACTACCTCTCCTGCATGTATAGTCTTTAATGATTCTTCAAGCATTTGTTCAAAAGTTAATTCTGACATAATTTTGAACCTCCTCAATTAATTTATTTGGGGTTGATGCCCCTGCAGTAATACCCACCAGAGTAGCAGATTTAGGTAGTTCTAAATGCAAGTCATCCAGTGTCTGTATAAAATAGGTATTCGCACATTCTTTGCTACAGATTTCATAAAGCTTTCTGGTATTGGAACTGTGCTTACCCCCTATTACGATCATAACATCTGCCTGCGAAGCAATTTCTTTTGCTTCCGTCTGTCTTTCCTCTGTAGCATTGCAGATAGTATTCACAACACTATCATTGTACCCTTTTTTTTGAAAAATTGCAACTATATGTTGAAATTTATTGTAATTAAATGTCGTCTGGGAAACTATACAGATTTCCATACCTTCCGGGAGATTAATTTCTTTCGCTTCTTCTTCTGTTTCCAACACCGTAGGGCAACTGCTGCACCAGCTCATAATGCCTTCTACTTCCGGATGTTCCTTGTTTCCTACAATTACAATATGCTTTCCTGCCGCACTTTCTTTCTGTACAATATTGTGTATTCTTTTTACAAAAGGACAAGTCGCATCAATACACTCCAGTCCCTTTTCTTCAATGATTTCATATATTTCTTTGGTCACACCGTGAGAACGGATAATTACTGTTCCTTCGTCCAAATTCAATAAAGCTTCTTTATCGGGAAGTACCGTTACTCCGCGTTTCTCCAAATCTTTCACAACCTCTTCGTTATGAATAATCGGTCCATACGTATATATAGTTTTTCCTGTTTCGATTTGTTCATACACTGTTTCCACGGCACGCTTTACACCAAAGCAAAAGCCTGCATGGGTTGCCAATCTGACTTCCATATTTATCGCTCCAAATCAACTAAATCTGTTTTTATTATCGTTCATTTGTATTTTTTTAGCAATATGCTTAGCGATTTCTTTCGGAAATTTTAATAATTTCCGCCACCACTTCATCAATGGTCATATAGGAACTATCTACCAGCACTGCATCCTCTGCCTGCTTGAGAGGCGCTGTTTCACGATTCATATCACGATAGTCTCTCTCTTCAATATCTGCCTTGATTTTGGCAATATCACAGACTTCTCCCTTGGCTGTTAACTCATCATATCTGCGCTTTGCACGCACTTCACTGCTGGCGGTAAGATATATTTTCACATCTGCGTCAGGAAGCACACAAGTTCCGATATCACGACCATCCATAATGCAATCACTGTTTTTTGCCAGATTCTGTTGAAGTTCAAGAAGTCTGGCGCGAAGCTGAGGCAATACACTGGTCTTGGAAGCAGCGTTTCCAACTTCTTCTGTACGAAGAAATGCATTTACATTTTCACCGTTTAAATACACTACCTGCACTCCATCTTCATACTTAATGGTAATATCTGCATTTACACATTCTGCAATTACCGCCGCATCGTCATTTATGTCTACACCTTGCTTAATCATATGAAGCGCCATTGCCCGATACATCGCACCGGTATCCACATAAATTAAATTCATTTTCTTTGCCACTAATTTAGCAATCGTACTTTTTCCTGCACCGGCAGGTCCATCTACTGCAATATTAAATCCCATGGTAAAACTCTCCTTCTCTGTTGAATATTTCTTTATCTGTAACAATTATCTATTCCTATTACTACTGTGCATCTTCTGCAGCATTTATCCCCGCCAGATACCCGGTCGACCATGCAATCTGCAAATTATATCCTCCGGTAAGTGCATCCAAATCCAACACTTCTCCGGCAAAATAAAGTCCCTTCACCTTCTTGGACTCCATAGTGGAAGGATTTACTTCCTTTACATGCACTCCGCCTTTTGTAATAATAGCTTCCTTAAAATCTCTGACACCGGCTATGGTTAGCGGTACATTTTTAATCAATTGAACAAAGGACTTTCGTTCCTCTTTTGATATTTCATTCACCTTTTTTTCCGGATCAATACCGGATAACTGTATCATTACGGGAATCAATTTTTGAGGGAACAGAGATTTTAGTGAATTCTTAAACTGTTTGTTCTTTGCTTCTTCAAAATCCCTAAGCACCCTCTTGTCCAGCTGCTCTGCATCCAGAGCCGGCTTCAAATCGATATAGGCATATATTTCGCCTTTTGCCTTACTTACATAATAGCTACTGGCACTTAAAGCCAATGGTCCACTGATACCGAAATGGGTAATCAGCATTTCTCCAAATCCGTTATAGATCTCTTTTTTTTCGCAAACCAATCGCAAAGACACATTTTTCAAAGATACACCCATAGCATCCTTGCACCAGTCATCCTTCACATTGAAAGGAACCAGCGAAGGTTTACATTCTGCAATTTTGTGTCCTGCATCCTTTGCAAAACGATAACCGTCACCGGTAGAACCTGTAGATGCATAAGAAATTCCGCCGGTAGCCACAATCACACTATCCGCTATAACTTTCTTTCCGTTCTCTAAGAGTACTCCTATTACAGAAGGTATTCCACAACTTTCCGGTTCTTTATTATCTTCCGCACTGCCATTATCCCCGTATAGAACTTCTTTCACACCGCAGTTCAAAACAATCTCCACATCTCTCCTGCGAAGTTCTCTCTGAAATGCTGCAATAATATCGGAAGAATGGTCACTAACCGGAAATACCCTGTCGCCTCTTTCTACTTTCAACGGACATCCGGCTTTTTCCAAAAAATCCATAACCATCCGGTTGTCATAGGTGTAAAATGCACTATACAAGAACTTTTCATTGGTCATTACATTTGCAAATAAATTTTCCATATCTCCGGCATTGGTTACATTACAACGCCCCTTACCGGTTATGAAAAGCTTTTTCCCCAACTTCTCGTTCTTTTCATATATGGTCACCTTTGCTCCGCCATCCGCCGCAGCAATTGCAGCCATCATACCGGCCGCACCTCCACCGATTACTACTACTTTTTTCATAAATACATCAGTCTGTCGACTGCTCCTTCCGCAACGAATAATCCAACATCGGTTCGTCATCAATAAAGTTTATCTCATCATTTAAATATACCTGATAATTATTCCAGGTTTCTTCCAACATTTTCAAATTATTTTTCACATCTTCCGGACATCTTAAGCACAGTCCCACTACTAATGCATTTATTAGACTAAGAGGTGCCACCAGGGAATCTACGATGGACACCATATCACTCTTGGCAAATAAATTACAGGAAGAATACAGATTCATGGGCGAATGCTGGGAATCTGTAATGGCAATCACTTTCGCGCTACGTGCATTTGCAAACTCCATGGCTTTCAGTGTTCTCATGGAATATCTGGGAAAACTGATACCGATAAAACAATCATCCTCATTAATACGAATCATCTGCTCAAAAGTTTCTGTTACACTGGTGGTATTAATCAAAGTAACATTTCCACGGAACATATTTAGATAAAAATGCAGGAACGCTGCCAAAGGCTCATTACTTCGAAGGCCCATAATATAGATGTTTCTGGCGCCAAGTATGGTATCCATGGCTGTTTCAAAAGCCGCAGGATCCAGATTATCTATAGTGTGTTGAATTCTTTCCATATCAGAAGTAAGTACCGTGGCTAAAATTTCTGACTGGCTGCTCTTTCCGTATTTCGCTTCCAACTTTTGCACTGCATTTATTTTTTTCTTAACACATTCTTCCAAATCCTTTTGGAATTCCGGATAGCCGTTATATCCTAGCGCCATAGCAAAACGAACTACCGTAGATTCGCTGATATCCAGTCCTTTGCCCAATTTTGCAGCAGTCATAAAAACAGCCTGATCATAGTGATTTAAAATATAATCCGCAATCTTTTTATGGCTTTTGCTCATATTACTATATGTTTCTTCTATAATTGTAAAAACATCCTTTTGTTTGCTCATCTATTATCCATCCTGATTACATGTTCTTTTCAAAATTCACATACATATTCATTTTATATGTTGTATCTTTTCTTGTCAAGGAATGGATATACGGCTGTCGCCGCATACACAAAAAAGCAAAAAAATTTAGGAGAAAACACAAGTGCTTTCTCCTAAATAATTTTACTTTTTATGTGCGTGGCTCGTATATGAACCTTGGATTTTCTTAGGTGGTGTCTTTTAGCACCTTAGAAAATCGTTCATATTTTACACTGGGTATGCGCCGTTCTTGCCATCAGCAACAGTCATATCCACCTTTTCCTGCTGTGCCTGACGATACTTGAAGAAGTCAGTAGCAACCTGAGGGAATAATGCATAAGACAATACGTCTTCATCCTGCTGCTTCCACTCAGCCATTTCGCTTTCAAGCTTCTCTAACTCGTTAGGAATCAAATCAGCATAACGGCAGGTAATTCTTTCTTCACCAGGAATAACCTTATCGATAACTTCCTGACTCATAGGCTTAACGGTCTGACCGTATTCACCACGAAGAACTGCCTTGGTTTCCTTAGTAGCCATCTTATATCTTTCACCCATAAGTACGTTAAATACTGCCTGAGTACCAACGATCTGTGATGAAGGAGTTACAAGAGGTGGCTCACCGAGGTCCTTACGAACTTCAGGGATTTCCTTTAATACATCATAGTATCTGTCTTCTGCGTTCTGCTCCTTCAACTGGCTAACCATGTTAGAAAGCATACCACCAGGTACCTGATATAATAAAGTCTTAATATCGACGCCCATTACCTTAGGATTCAGAAGTCCGCTTGCCAGACACTCATCTCTGTAAGGTCTGAAGTAATCAGCGATTTCTGCAAGTAAGTTCTGGTCAAATCCGGTATCGTACTCAGTACCCTTGAAAGTCTCAACCATAACTTCAGTTGCAGGCTGTGAAGTACCAAGAGCAAAAGGACTCATAGCGGTATCGATTACATCAACACCTGCTTCTACAGCCTTAAGATAAGTCATACTAGCCACACCTGAGGTGTAGTGTGTATGTAACTGGATAGGAAGCTTGGTCTGGCTCTTCATAGCAGTGATTAATTCAGTTGCCTTATAAGGAACTAACAAACCAGCCATATCCTTGATACAGATAGAATCTGCACCCATTTCCTCAATCTTCTTAGCCATATCTGCCCAGTAATCAAGAGTATATGCATCGCCAAGAGTATAAGAAAGAGCGATCTGTGCATGTCCTCTGCCTTCCTGCTTCTTAAACTTGTTGGTAGCATCTACAGCTGCCTGTAAGTTACGAAGATCGTTTAAGCAGTCGAAAATACGAATGATATCAATACCGTTAGAGATAGACTTCTGTACGAAGTACTCTACCACGTCATCTGCATAAGGTCTGTAACCCAAAATGTTCTGACCACGGAATAACATCTGTAACTGTGTATTCTTGAATCCATCACGGATCTTTCTAAGTCGATCCCATGGATCCTCTTTTAAGAAACGAAGAGATGCATCAAATGTTGCACCACCCCAGCATTCTACTGAATGATATCCAACCTTATCCATTTTCTCAAGGATAGGAAGCATAAAATCGGTAGGCATTCTGGTAGCAATCAGAGACTGATGAGCATCACGTAAAATTGTTTCCGTAATTTTAATCGGTTTTTTAACTTGTTCTGACATTTACGATTTCCTCCAAAATTATTTTTAGAATACGCCAAAGATGGCCATGAAAGTACCTGCAGCTACTGCAGTACCGATAACACCTGCTACGTTAGGTCCCATAGCGTGCATCAAAAGGAAGTTTGTAGGATCATACTCTGCACCAACCTTCTGTGATACACGAGCCGCCATAGGAACCGCAGATACACCTGCTGAACCGATAAGCGGATTAACCTTACCCTTAGTCATAACGCACATTAACTTACCAAACAGAACACCTGCCGCGGTACCGAACATAAATGCAACCAAACCAAGAACTACGATACAGATGGTATCTAAGTTAAGGAATGCTTCTGCACTGGTAGTAGCACCTACGGAAGTACCAAGTAAAATAACTACGATGTACATAAGTGCATTAGATGCAGTATCTGTTAACTGTCTAACAACGCCTGATTCTCTGAATAAGTTACCCAGCATCAGCATACCTACAAGAGGAGCTGTGGTAGGAAGAATCAAACATACTACGATGGTAACAACGATGGGGAATAAAATCTTCTCCAGTTTAGTAACCGGACGAAGCTGACCCATTTTGATTTTTCTTTCTTTCTCAGTTGTAAACAACTTCATAATAGGTGGCTGAATAATCGGAACCAGTGACATATAAGAATATGCCGCTACTGCGATAGGTCCCATAATAGCGGTCTGTCCCAGCTTACCTGCAAGGAAGATGGATGTGGGACCATCCGCACCACCGATAATAGAAATAGCTGCAGCCGCCTTATCATTGAAGCCTAATGCAATTGCTCCAAAGTAAGCTGCGAAAATACCAAACTGTGCTGCTGCACCAAGCAAAAAGCTCTTGGGATTTGCAATCAAAGGACCAAAGTCGGTCATAGCACCTACACCCATGAAAATCAGTGAAGGCAGGATTGCCCATTCATCCAAGATATAGAAATAATACAGTAAGCCGCCCACACCATTTGCTGCATCTTCTGCATGGAGCATGATGTCAGGATAAATGTTTACAAGCAACATACCGAATGCTATCGGGGTTAAAAGCAGAGGCTCAAACCCTTTAGCAATTGCTAAATAAAGGAATACACACGCCACGGCAATCATAACATAGTTTCCCCAGGTCAGGTTAAAAAACGCTGTCTGATGGAGCAGATTGTCGAACGTATTCATTATATACTGCATTTGATGACCTCCTGTTGTAATTAGTTAATACGATTCCCTCGTATTAGTTCATGGTTGCAAGTACTGCACCTGCTTCAACAGGATCGCCAACAGCTACATCAATGCTTGCGATAGTACCATCCTGAGGAGCTACAACAGGGATTTCCATCTTCATAGCTTCCAGAATAACTACTGCATCACCAGCCTTAACTGCCTGTCCAACACTTGCTTCAATCTTGAAAATCTTACCAGCTGCACCTGCTTCTACCTTTACAGAACCAGCGCCAGCGGCTGCCTTAGGAGCTGCTGCTGCGGGTGCTGCCTTAGGAGCTGCCTTAGGAGCTGCAGGAGCCTTTGCTACAGGAGCACCTGTAGATGCGCCTTCTTCTACTACTACATCATATACGTTGCCGTTAACGGTAATGGTATAATTTTTCATTTTTTAATCCTCCATAAAATAATTCATTATTTTCTTCTGTTCACCTTACGGATACTTCTAACCACAAAGCCATCCGTAGATGTTTGGCCTTCGCTTGCCGCAATTGCAGCTGCGATAACGGCAACTAATTCTAAATCATCAGAAACATCTTCTTTTTCAACAATCTGTGCGATTGTATTATCGATGCTTTCTTCCTTTGTTTCTTCTTTTTTCTTCTTTCCTTCAGCCATCTTAGCCTGAATCTTAGGAATAAAACCAAACAATGAAATAATAAAGCTGATTAAGATTAATACAATAAATACGGTACCCATACCGATTAAGGTATTAAGTGCAGCCTTGGTCATTAAATCACCCATGGTTGATTCTTCGTTAAGAGCTGCAGATTCCAGCTTGTAAAACATATCGTTTGAAACAATAATTTCTGCCTCTGCATTCTTAAGTGCACCGGTAACAGGAACAGTAACTACAATGGTATTACCATCAATCTCACTTGTTGCTTCACCGATAGTCACTACTTCACCAATTGTTTCTTTTGCAGATTCAAATGAAGAAAGTGCTGTTTTAAAAGCATAGCCGTCCATCATCAGTCCACTCTGTGCTTCAAAAACAAACTCAATTTCTTCTGAGGTATAATCATTAAAGGACTCCTTTAACGCACCTTCAGAATACATTATAAGCATAGGCACATATGTTGTTTCGGCAATTGTTTCAGCCTGTTCCATTTTCTGCAATTCAACCGCGGAGTAAGTTTCCTCACTGCTACATGCTGTCATTCCAAAGATACAGGTAATCATACATACTAAAGCAATAATTTTCTTCATATTATAATCACCCTTTCTTAAACTGTTCCGTGTTTTTTGTCAGGACGGTCTTCTCTCTTTGCATACAGCATTTCGAAAGCACCGATTACATACTTTCTGGTATCAGCTGCTTCAACGACCTGATCCACATATCCTCTCTTAGCTGCGCTTGCTACACTTGTCTGAAGTGCTGCATACTCAGCTGCCTTTTCATTAATCACGTCTGCACCCTGGCCTTCATACATAATCTTTGCAGCCAGCTTTGCATCCATGGTACCGATTTCCGCGTTAGGCCAAGCCATAACCATATCTGCACCGATTGCCTTAGAGTTCATAGCTACATAAGCTGTACCATAAGCCTTACCGATTACTACGTTCACCTTAGGAACATTAGCGTTTGCAAATGCATAAGTAAGCTTTGCAGCAGCCTTAGCAATACCCTTTTCAGAGCACATGGTTGCTTCATAACCCTTTACATTTGTAAGTGAAAGTACAGGAATATTGAATGCATCACAGAAGTTTACAAAATCTGCAGCCTTCTCAGCACCCTTCTTGGTAAGAACTGCATCAAACTTTTCAACTGCCTTACCTTCTTCATCACAAACTTCGGTACGGTTAGCCACACAACCGATAGTGGTTCCGTTCAATCTGATGAAACCGGTTACCATATCCTTTGCATAGTTTGCCTTTACTTCGAAGAAGTTATTATCATCAGCAATGATAGACAAAGCAATTGCAGTATCTCCAACACAGTTTGCAAGCTCTGCATTTACTCTGTTCAAATCATCTGTCACTTCATCTACGAATGCATCATCTTCATTGTTTGCAGGTAAGAAACCAACAAGTTCTCTAATCTGTGCAATTACAGTAGCTTCGTCAGCAACTACATCTACAATACCACTTTCCTCTGACTGGAACTTTGCAGATGAAGAATCACACTTAGAAATATTGTTTCCATCCAATGCGTTAGGGGAGTTTACGAATAATTTCGCATTCTTCTCTTCCATAAATGTAAAGTCGGTAAGTGTAGGGAATAATCCCAAACCGCCGCCACAGGTTCCAAAGATTGCAGTAATCTGAGGAATCACACCTGAAGCAAGTGTCTGCTTTAAGTAGATTTCACCAAATGCATTTAATGCATCGGTTGCCTCCTGTAATCTAAGTCCGGCAGAATCAATCAATCCGATAACAGGCGCGCCTGTTTTCATAGCCAGATCGTAGATTTTCGCAATCTTCTTTGCGTGCATTTCGCCAACAGAACCGTTTAATACGGATGCATCCTGGCTATACACATAAACAAGATTACCATCAATCACTCCGTAGCCGGTTACAACACCGTCAGAAGGAGTTTCATTCTGTTTCAGATTAAAATCTGTTGCTCTGGCAGTAACCAATGCGCCGATTTCAACGAAACTGTTTGCATCGAGTAAAGCTTCGATTCTTTGACTCGCTTTTGAAGTAGTACTCATGTTTTCAGCCCTCCATTTATAATAAATATGTACTAACAAATTAGTTTTGGGAAAGAACACCCATTCCTCCCCATTTTCATTGTCCACAGTAGTATACCACAAAAAAAGCAACTCGCAAAGCACGAATTGCATTTTTTTACATAAATTTTACATATCTATTTTATTAAAAATTAAGATTTACGGCGTCATTAATCATGTAACCTCTTACACCACATAATATTCTGCTTCTTCTGTAAAGGATATACCAAAAGTCCCCTGCCATCTAAATCTTCTTCCCACATTTTCACCGCACAAATTTGTCGATTTTCATATGTGGTATAGTAATAAATTCCTCTGTCTGTATTACAACAGCTGGAATATATTGTTTTATCATACAAACCGTTTGGCATCTGCAAAGCCCCTGTCGGCATTGCCACACTGTCCAGCAGATGAAAAAACTGACCAACGCTTGCAGTCTCCATCTCTTCTGCCGATTCTCCTGCATCCTTGGGACCGGTCTCTGCCACTGAATTCAACTTATGAAATGCCATTCGTACAAATCTTGACGCTGAAGACAAATCTCCCGGAAGTCCTATAGCTCCCATTCCCCTGCTATATTCCTTTAACTGCACATCCTTAGCGAAACGATTCAACGGCGTCTGATTAGACAAATTCATGTAATTATTTAAGTTCATCATATGATAGTCAAAGGTGGGATTATTCGTCAAAACTCCAATCGTATTGTCATATATCTTCAAGCCTTCCTTTACTGCTTCCACCGTAATCGCAGCCTCTTTATCTGCAATCATCCAATGAAGGGGTGAAGGCGGCAATTGCTCACTAAAAGCCACATCTGCAATCTGAATATTTTCCAGCAAACATCTCACTTCTGCAATCGTGGCACATTGTCCCAAAATCCATGGTATCAGCTCAAACGGAGCCACGTTATCCTTTTCAGGTAAAATTTCACCATAATATGCGTTCTCCGGGAAATTTAACCCTGCCATACTTAGGCCCTTTTCATTTGTCGCCTCATAATATAGCGGATAGTCATCCTGCACATAAGCCATCCCAATCATAGCATAGTGACTGTGCAGAACTCCGGCTTTCCGAAATGCAAACACATAGTTTCTGGGAGTAATCACTACCTGTTCCTCATAGGAATACTCCAAATCCAGATTCCTGCCAAAATAATGTTCTTTTGTGCGATACGTAATTGCTGTACACATAAAACACACCTCTTTTCTATGTGTAGTTTATCTCAAAAAACTTCTTTTATAACCCGTTCTACATTCTTATATGCAATCTTTTCTATCTGTTCATAAGTAAAACCGGACATTTCCATAGCCTCAAACAAACGCTGCATTTTAGAACAATCCGGTATATCAAAATCTCCGTAAGTCCCGTCAAAATCCGTACCGATAGCCGCAACATCAATACCACCCACATTTATCATGTGTTTTAAATGCTTTATCATCTGTGGAATACGGCTCTCTCTGCCTGCCGTATCCTCATTCAGAAACGGTCCGCAGAAATTCAGCCCCATAACACCGCCTTTTTCTGCCAGCGCACGAATCATATCATCCGTCAAGTTTCTCGGATGCAGTGCTATTGCACGACAATTGGAATGACTGGCCACAAAAGGCTTCTTACTAAGCTTCACAATATCCCAAAATCCGCCATCACTTAAATGGGACACATCTATGATTATTCCAAGGTCATTCATTACCGCTATAGCTTCTTTTCCAAAAGCTTTTAATCCTTGTTCCATTACCAATGTATCCTTGGAATTCGGATATCCAAAACAATTTTCGTAATTCCAGGTCAGGGCAATCATTCGTATCCCTTCCCTGTATAACCAATGAAGCTTTTCCATAGAACCGTCCACTGCACGGCCATCCTCCAACGAAAGGATTCCGCTGATTCTTCCCGACGCTTTATTCTCTGTGTACTCTGCCAGACTGCGCGCTTCAGCAATATTATCCCCATGCTGCTTCATGGTTTCCCGATGAATCCGTAGTAATGCCTTTATATAATCCATATCCTTCGGAAATGCCGGTCCTAACTGCGCACGCATATCCTCTGCCAACATATATATGGCAAAAAACTGAGCCAGCGCACCGCCTGCCTGCAATCGTTTTACATCCAGCATTAAATCCGGTAATTCATATACATTTTCTTTTCTGCTTACATAAGCTCTCATCAGCGTGTCACAGTGCATATCAGTATATGGTATCATCTTTTTCTCCAAAGTATTCTTTTCTCTTTTACTCTATGCAGGCACGCCCTATAGCATAATCGCTTTTTTCTTCCATTTACCAACTTTATAAAAAAGTGCTGTCAATACTGCACCCATTACCCATGAAGTAAGTAATGAAATCTGAATACATTCACTACGTCCATAAGGCAAATCAGCTGTTCTGGTCAGGTAAGAAATACCATATGCCAATGGCACTCGAATCAATACCGTAGTACAGAGCGAAATCCACATAGGAGTCAATGTGTCACCTGCACCACGCATTACACCCGACAAGCTCTGGGTAACTGCCATGGCAATATATCCTACTGCTAAAATGCACATCATATAATAACTCATATCTACTAATTCCACCGTATCTGTGAAAATAGACATAAGCCCCTTACCAAACAGTAAAATCACTCCCGTAATCACTGCAGAACATGCCACTGCAAGTATGGTTCCCTGCTTCGCACCTTCCGCAACCCTGTCATACTTACGGGCACCTACATTTTGACCGGCATATGTAGTCATGGCTGTACCAAACGAAAAGTTCGGCATCATGGCAAAACCATCCACACGCATAACAATTACATTTGCCGCAATAAAAAGCTCTCCAAACTGATTCGTCAAAGACTGCACCAAAATCATGGCAGAAGAAAAAATCATCTGTGTCAAACCGGAAGGAAGTCCAAGCTTCACAATTTGTCCCACATGCGCTCCACTCATCTTTAACTGCTTCGGTCCCAAATCGAAAGTACTACGCATATTCATCAATTTCCACAGACAAAGCACCGACGATACGCCCTGTGCAATTACTGTTGCCAAAGACACTCCTGCCACTCCCATATTTAATTCTGCCACAAAATATATGTCCAGACCTATATTCAAAACCGTGGCAATTAAAAGGTATATTAATGCCGAGAAGGAATCTCCCATACCACGCAGGATACCGCTCAAAATATTGTAGTATGCCATACCTGCCACACCGTACATCATAATAACCAAATAATCCGTACAGTCCTGCAATATAGTATCCGGGGTATTTAACATAACTAAAAAATCCTTAATAAACGGAGGTGCCGCCAACATTAAAAACAAAGATGCAATGGCCGTTACCGTAATACCGGTACCAATGGTTGCAGAAAGCTGTTCCCTGTCCTTTGCCCCGAAGTACTGAGACACCATAATTCCCACACCGGTAGAAATACCAATAAACAATACCAACAGCATATTAAATAATGGCCCCGCACTACCAACCGCGGCCAAAGCATTATCACCAACATAATGTCCTACTACAATACTATCCACCGTACTATACAGCTGCTGCGCAATATTTCCGATTAACATGGGCAGTGAAAACATGGCAATACTCTTCCATGGTGTCCCCACCGTCATATCTGTAGGCTCAAATAATTTCTTAATACTTACCATAACACTCCTCATATCCTTTCCAATATATCACAAAAAAATATTTTAACACGTTTTTCCGTGGGCACACAAGACTTTTCTCCCATATGTACACATTTTTCAAAAATTTATCACAAAAAAATCAACCTCGCAAATACCAAAACCTTTGATATTTGCAGGTTGATTTAAATTACTGTAAATTCAAACTTTTAAAACAAATCATCCTGATTTGCAGTCTTAATACCGGCTCCTGCCAACGCAGCTGCAGCACTCTGATTATCATCTACTCTGAAAATCATGTATGCTCCGGCTTTTGCAGAAAGGAATGCATAGGTATATTCTACTGCAATATTTGCTTCTGACAAAACCTCCAAAATGGTTGCCAAACTACCCGGGGTATCAGAAATAGCTGCAGCCAAAACATCTGTCATAGTGGTAATATAACCGCCTGCCTGCAACACTTCATTCGCTTTGTCCGGATTTTCACAAATAATACGAAGAATACCGAAATCCTGAGTATCTGCAATGGAAAGTGCCCTTAAGTTTACATCATGCTCTGCAATGTATCTGGTCGCCTCTGCAAGCTTACCCTTCTTGTTTTCAATAAATACGGAAATCTGCTTTACACTCATTTGCTACTCCTCCTTTTCTTAATCATGAAGTTTTCTTCTATCAATTACACGAACCGCCTTACCTTCACTTCTGGTAATGGTTTTAGGCGCTACCAGATGAACCTTGGGATTAATACCAAGCATAGTCTTCATTGCATTCGCAAGAGATTTTTCCTTCGCCGCCAAATCCTTCATGGTATCAGTAAACTGATCCGGTGTAAGCTCCACAGATACATCCAAAGTATCGGTATTATTTACTCTGTCTACTTCAATCAGATAGTTAGGTGAATAACCTTCCTTCAAAAGAACGGTTTCAATCTGTGAAGGGAATACATTGACACCACGGATAATCATCATGTCATCACTTCTGCCCATGGGTTTTGTCATCTTAATCAAGGTACGTCCACAAGAACATTTCTTTCTGGAAAGCACACAAATATCTCTGGTACGATATCTTAAAAGCGGGAATGCTTCCTTATCCAAACTGGTAAATACCAATTCCCCCTTAGCTCCTTCCGGCAACACTTCTCCTGTATCCGGGTCAATAATCTCCGCCAGGAAGTGGTCCTCGTTAATATGCATACCGGACTGCTCTTCACATTCAAAAGATACGCCCGGGCCACTGGTTTCAGTTAAACCATAAATATCATAAGCCTTGATACCCAAAGACTTCTCTATATCGCGACGCATTTCCTCTGTCCAAGGCTCTGCACCGAAAATACCTGCCTTTAAATCAATATCATCCGGGGTCAGTCCCATATCTTTTAATGTCTCACCAATAAACGCTGCATAAGAAGGTGTACAACAAAGAATGGTAGAATGTAAATCCTGCATAAACTGAATCTGACGTTCAGTGTTACCGGATGACATAGGTAATGTCAAGCATCCTACCTTGTGGGAACCGCCATTTAAACCGGGCCCACCGGTAAACAGACCATAACCGTAAGCAACCTGACATACATCTCCATCGGTACCGCCTACTGCAGTAATGGCTCTTGCACAGCAATCCTCCCAAAGATTAATATCGTTCTGAGTATAGAATGCAACTACTCTACGTCCTGTTGTACCACTGGTGGACTGAATACGTACACAATTCTTCAAATCCGTAGCCAAAAGTCCATAAGGATATGCATCTCGCAAATCTGCTTTTGTTAAAAATGGCAATTTATGTAAATCATCAATGGACTTAATATCCTCAGGCTTTACACCCTTTTCATCCATCAAATTACGATAATACTCTACATTGTCATATACATGCTTTACCTGTTTTACAAGTTTCTCATTCTGAATGGCTCTCATTTCTTCTAAGGAAGCACATTCAATCTCCGGTTGATAATAATTTGGCATAATTGCTCTCCTTCCGCACTATCGCCTTTTGTCCCCCTCAAGCAATAGTATCTTTCAATAAATAATTATAAATTCTCCACCCTTATTTGTCAACAAATTAATGCATTAATGTAATAAAGTATTTTGCTACTTACTTTTCTTTCGCGGAAATTGTTTGCGCACCATTTTAATACCTGCCACCAAGGGTAGAATACCTGCCAAAACAGTACCTCCAATCAATATGGCTCCCAGTACCAGATATGCTTCCATATCGCTTTTCTGAAGTCCGTCGCCTATTGCCATATCAATCCATGCAAAAAGGAAAAGCGCTCCCGCTAATGATACCAGACTTCCCAATACAGTTAATATAATTGCTAAAATCTTTTTACCCATACTCATAATACCTCCGGTTATCTAAAAAGGGCTCCACCCTATCAGGCGGAGCCCAAATTAATCTTAGTAATTATTTTACGGTTACAGCAGTAATGTGAGGATTTACACCGTTATACCAGTATAAGAAACCTTCCATATCGATAACATCACCAATCTGCAAGTTCTTAACTGCTGCATATACATCTGTTGTCTTGTCACACAGATAAGATTCCACAGTAAATGTGTATGTAGCACCATTGTAAGATACATTGAAATACAAGTCGTTACCATCCTGACCGGAACCATCCCAGTTGTAAAGGAATGCTACATCATTACCTTCTGCATCCTTAGAAGCTTCTACGGTCATACCCTTGAAGGCAACCTTCTTGTTCTGATGATTAATTAATTCATCTGCACCCAGTAATTCTGTCACATCAAATGAAGGTACTACGTAGCTTCCGTCCAGAATTTCAAAAGAAGCGTCAATAATTTCTACTTCACCTGACCATTCAGCCTTATATCCGGTTACTTTAATCTTTGTACCTGCTACAAGCTTTTCATTCTCTTCAGCAGTACACGGCATTTCATAAAGGAAGTATGCTCCATCTGCATCCTGAGTATATACAGTCACAACACCCTGGCCATCCTTTTCCCACCAGCCCTGCTTTGCCTGTACATATGCTTCGATAGTTACTTCACTATCCAGTGCGGCTGCAACATATTCATCATAAGTCATAACACCTTCTGATTTAGCTGCAACATTATCAGTTACGGTCACTGAAGTAACATGAGGATTTGCACCATTATACCAGTACAGGAATCCTTCCATGTCGATTACATCACCAATCTGTAAGTTCTTTACTGCTGCATATACATCTGTTGTATTATCACATAAATAAGACTCTACAGTAAAGTTATAAACCTGTCCGTTATAAGAAACATTAAAGTATAAATCGTTACCATCCTGGCCTGAACCATCCCAGTTGTAAAGGAATGCCACATCATTACCCTCTGCATCCTTAGAAGGCTCTACAGTCATACCCTTGAAAGCAACCTTCTCATTCTGATGCTTAGCAAGTTCCTCGGTTCCGAGCAATGCAGTTACATCCAATGCTTCTGCTACATAATTGCCTTCCAAAATCTCGAAAGTAGAATCAATGATTTCCACTTCACCGGACCACTCTGCCTTATAACCGGTTACTCTAATCTTAGTACCTTCAACCAGCTTTTCATTGTCCTCTGCAGAACACTTCATTTCATAAAGGAAGTATGCGCCATCTGCATCCTGTGCGTATACAGTCACAACACCCTGGCCGTCCTTTTCCCACCAGCCCTGCTTTGCCTGTACATATGCTTCAATAACTACTTCGCTGTCCAAAGCAGCTGCAACATACTCATCGTAGGTCATAACGCCTTCTGATTTTACATTAACATCATCTGCTACCGGTGCTTCTGTTGCTACCGGTTCTGCAGTAGGCTCTGCGGTAGGTTCTGCGGGAGCCTCAGTAGGCTGAACCTGTGATTCCTGACCTGCGTCCGGAGTCTTTGCACAACCAAACATAGCTACTGCAAGTGTCAAAGTTAATAACAGTACTTTAAACTTTTTCATCTTTTTCTCCTCCAATTTCGTATTAATATTACAATACAACTATCCATTATACATAAAATGTCAAATAAATCAACATTTTTTCTTTTTTATTAATTCTTTCAGCACGTATAAAATAATACCGCCCCAAGTAATTGCCAAGATTACTACTAAAGCCACAGCTTCCCCCGGGAGCTCTCCCAAATCCTTTTTACCGGAATTTGCCACCTCCAACTGGTCCAAACGATAAAGGGACGTCATCTCTGCATACAGCTCCGTCATATAAGCTTCGTCTACGGTCTGTTTTCTACGAGTAGACTTTGCCACCTCTTCTATCATCTGCCCTGCAGCATTACGCAACGATGCCGAACCGTTAAACACCGGTGTCACGAAAGTATTCTCAATATTGTTAAGCATCAGCTGTGAAGCCATAATCTTAACATCATAATAGGTTGCATTATCTTCTCCGCTTCTGGACAGATACTCCTGATATTCAGCACTTTCCTGCGCTTTATTTGTTACCGGAATGTACCCTTCTGTTCCTGCATAAGCAATTTGTACATCATTGGTTAACAGATATTGAGTAAACAACCAGGAAGCCAACACCTCCTGCGGATCTTCTTTGTTAAACACACATACACTGGGACCTTGGGATATCATCCGGGGATTTTCGGTATCAAACTGGGGTATGGGCATTACAACGGTCTCAAATTTCACGAATTGATCTTCGCTGATATCCGAGAGCGGTGCATGACTTCCCATCCATGTTGCTCCTGCAGTAGAATCAATGGCAAATATACATTGACCTGCATTTAAAAAATTCGCCGGATAGCTGGATATTTTAAAGGTAGAAAATGCACCTGTTTCCACGTGCTTAGATACCTCAAACAATAAGTCCTCTGTAGTATCATTAAAAATCAGAATATCGCCTCTGCCGTTAGAATAACCGGCTTCCTTTTGTTTCAGCATCTGAATCATCATATTGTCTGTGGACTTGTAAATAAAAGGAATCATTACCTTCTGTCCGTTTACCCAAAAGTTTCCTTCCGCATCTTTAGCAGTAGCTGCCTCCGAAACTTCCCATACAAAATCCCAGGTAAGCTTCTCCGGAATGGTATAGCCCAACTTTTCTACATAAGTTTTGTTGATATAACAAGCTTCTGTGGAACGCATATAAGGCAGCGCGTAATAATGACTGTCTATCTTACATTCCTCCAGGAATTTAGGAATCACTTCATTCTTCGTAGGTGCATCAAAATTTACTGAACTGCCTCCCAAACCATACCTTTTATCTGTCAGCAGCTCATCCAGTTCCACCACGCAATTATCATTTGTCATATAAGTTGCTATATGGTCCGGATAAGTAATACACACATTAGGAGTGGTATTGGTAGCTATATTGGTAATTACATCATTGTAAATCTTTCCATAGTCCGTATAAAGGCGTAAATTTACTGTAACATTTGGATACAGCGCCTCGAAATCCTCGATTGCCTGAGCATAAATATCAGTTTGCAGCTTATTTGTATCATTCTTCGCCCAAAAAGTAATCTCATACTCTTTTGTGGTATCAAACTCCTGCGGAATTTCAAAAGCATTTTTTTCCACAGAGCCGTGACATGCGGTAAACATAGCTGTGCACGCAATTACAGCAAATGCAAGTCCACATTTTTTTCTCCATTTCATCATCCCTTGGTACCTCCTCTGGAAACACCCTCCATAATCTTCTTGTGGAAGATTAAGAATAAAATAATCAAAGGTACGGAAATAACCACTACTGCCGCCATCATGGCCGGAATATTTTCACGTCCGAAACCATTTTCACGTATTTCCTGAATACCGTTGGATACCAGGAAATAGGACGGATCATCAGTAACAAGTCTTGGCCATACATAAGAATTCCAGCACTCAATTACTTTTAAAATCGTAATGGTTACCAAAGTGGGTTTACAAATAGGTATCATTACCTTACACAAATATTTTAAGTCCGAGGTACCATCCACCTTTGCCGCATAATAAAGCTGGTCCGGTATCTGCGCAAAATTTTCCTTTAACAGATAAATATAAAATACGCTCGTTACCGACGGCAGGATAAGTCCCATAAAAGTATTTCGCAAATCCATATTCGTAATGGTCACAAAATTAGTAATTACCACCAGTTCACTGGGAATCATCATAAGTGACAGAAATAATGTAAATGCAATATCTTTCCCCTTAAAATCCAGTCTTGCAAATGCAAAAGCCGCAAGCACCGTTACAACTAACATAATTGCTGTTGTTGCCAATGTAAAAATCAATGTATTCAGCAAATAACCTGCCAGAGGTACCGTGGTAAAGGCATCCACATAATTTTGAAACGTAGGTGATAATGTAAAAAACTTCGGTATGTACTCGGAGTTATAAGAACCATAGCTTTTTACGGAAGTAAGTAACATCCAATAAAAAGGAAACAGTACTACAACTGCCCAAAAAGCCAAAAGCGTATAAATCACTACATTCTTCACTCTTTGACGGTTTTTCGCCGACTTTTCTATTTTGTCATAATCTAATTGATTACTCATAATATCTCCTTTACACGTAGTGTACGTGTTTCTTACTTACCAATAAATTAATACAGGTAATCGTTAACACTATCGTAAACAAAATAATCGCCGCCGCTGATGCATAGGAAGGATATCCGCCACTGTCACCATACAACATATCATACACATAGCCTACAATGGTATTCATTTGCGCTGTATTTAAGTCCGTACCAAACAGCGCCACCGCATCACTGTACGCCTTAAACGCTCCGATAAAACCGGTAATAATCAGATAAAACAAAGTGGGAGAAATCATCGGTATGGTGATCTTCGTAAAAATACGAAAGCTTGAAGTACCGTCTACCTTTGCCGCATTGTAATACGTCTGATTAACCGAAGCCAGCGCACTGGTCAGAATCAAAATCTTAAAAGGCAATACTACCCAAATAGTGTAAAAGCATAACACGAACATTTTGGCTGCATAGGAACCTTCCATAAAATCAATCGGTGCTATACCAAATACATTCAATATTAAATTCACCAGACCATCTGTATAGGGTGTCTTTTTAAACAAAATCATAAACACCAGACCTACTGCCAGAGTATTGGTTACATAGGGCAGAAAATAAATGGTCTGAAACAATTCCCTAAGCTTACTGATAGAGCTTAAACCCACCGAAATCAGAAGCGCTATGGTGGTAGATAGCGGTACCGTAATTACCACCAGAATAAATGTATTCTTCAATGCCTGCAGAAAATACGGGTCATGCAATACATAGGAATAATTATAAGTACCAATACCAAAATACGTCTGGGACGCAGAATTATAGCCTTCCTCAAAGGAATAAATCAATACATCAATCAAAGGATACACCATAAAAACGCCCAGAAAAAGAATTGCCGGCAAGAGATAGAGCCAGGCTTTTGTATCTTTTTTATCCATGTCCTGTTCTCCTCTTTCTTACTTTTCAAAATAAATTCTTTCTTCTGTTTCTGTATCAAAAATATGTACCTTATCGGGTTTCAGCGCAAAACGCACCTGTTCTCCCTGTACTTCGTTCATATTTTCCGAACTGATAATGGAACGAATCTCAACATTTTCACAAAACGCATGCTTGGAAACCACAGTAATATCACGTCCCATCACTTCCACTTCATCCAATTTGCATACCAAAGGACCATTCTCCTCTAACACAAAACCTTCCGGGCGGATACCCACATACACGGCTTTATCTTCCACGCCCTTTACATCCAGTACACAATCTTCTCCAATGTAAAGCTTCTGATTCTTCACTTCTCCTTTAAAAACATTAATGGGCGGAGTTCCCAAAAACTTTGCCACAAACAAATTCTTCGGGTCATTATAAACCTCCTGAGGTTTACCCATCTGATGCAATACACCATCCTTCATTACTACGATTAAGTCCGAAATACTCATAGCTTCTTCCTGGTCATGGGTTACAAATATAGTAGTAATTTTCGTTTCTCTCTGAATTCTGCGGATTTCTTCTCTGGTCTGCAAACGAAGTCTGGCGTCCAGATTAGACAACGGCTCGTCCATCAGAAGAATCTTAGGCATCTTTACCAAAGCTCTGGCAATGGCCACACGTTGCTGCTGACCACCGGAAAGTTCGCTGGGCTTACGTTCCATCAATTCATCAATCTGTACTAACTTCGCCACCTCATATGCTTTTTTTACCATTTCTTCTTTGGTCATTTTAGCCTCGCCTTTTAAATTCTCCAAAGGGAAAGTAATATTCTTAAGCACCGTCAAATGCGGATATAACGCATAGTTCTGAAATACCATACCTACACCTCTGTTTTCTGCCGGCAAATTGGTTACATCATCCTCACCAAAGAAAATCTTTCCCTTGGTAGGCTTCTGCAGACCGCACAACAAATTCAGTGCGGTACTTTTTCCGCAACCGGAAGGTCCAAGCAATCCAATCAGCTTCCCGTCCGGAATCTCAAAATTAAAATCATTTACCGCAACAACATCCTGCTTTCCCTTGGTACGGTTCGGAAATATTTTTGTTAAATTCTCTAATACTACTTTCATCTGCGCTCTCCTTGCCTTCTGTTACCATACTATTTACTATACACGTTACTTATTTACTAAGCTAAATTTACCTTTACTTGCTATAATACCCACTTGTCTGTTTTTTTGCAAGTGGGTATTGTCTAAATTATGTTCTCTTGGTATCACCCAAACCATGTTCTCTCTATTGATATCACAAAAAAGCTCGAGCACTTCCTGTCTATGAGCAATTTTATCCATTTGGTCTTCCTTCTTATTTCGGATTCGGTCTATACAAGCTTTTAAACATTTTGTTTTCCCTTGACCTTCCTTGTCTCGGTCTATACAGCCATTTTATCGTTTTGGTTCCTCTTTTCCTTCTCAAACATCGGTCTATGCATTATTATCATCAATTTGGTACCATGTAGAGGGATACCAAAAAGACTATTTTTCTCTATAGATACACTCCCCATAACTTAACATCACCCTAATTTCTATTTTATAATAATTTAATAAATATCATCTTGAAAACCATTCCTAATTGTGTTCTAATATTACCAATAATTTAGAAAGGAGTTTTTTAATGCTTTATGAACGAATCAAACACGAATACGACATGCTATACCGTCGCATAAGTTGTATTCAAAAAGAACTACAGACGCTGCCAGCCGGTAAACTCATATGCAGTCATCAGCCCGGCTCTGCAAAATGGTACACAAGCGATGGGCACCGACGAACCTATATTCCTAAATCCAATCGCCCATTCGCAGAACAACTCGCCAAAAAGAAATACTTATCCTATTTGTTAAATGATCTTGAAAATGAAAAAGACGCTCTTGCCTATTATCTTCAACACCACGCTCCCACCGGCAAGTCCGAACACCTTCTCACAACTCCCTCCGAATACAGAAAACTACTAGTACCTTACTTCACTCCGGCTTCACAGGAACTGGCCAATTGGATGAACTCCTCCTATGAAAAAAACACCAACCATCCCGAAAATTTAATATACAAAGGTGTGGCAGATACCTATTTACGCTCCAAGTCCGAGGTGATGATTGACATGATTCTTCGTTCCCACAATATCCCCTTCCGTTATGAGTGTGTATTGCAATTAGGAAAAACAGCCCTATATCCGGACTTTACCATTCGCCATCCCCATTCCGGCGAATATTATTACTGGGAGCATTTTGGTATGATGGATAATCCTGACTATATAGAAAAAACAACATCGAAATTAAACCTTTATGCAACCCATGGAATCACCCCCGGAATTCAGCTTATTGCTACCTACGAGACTAGAAGTAAGCCTCTTGACCCTGAAATCATTGAAAAATATATTGAGTACTATTTTATGTAACCTGCATTTCATACATCATGCATTTCAAACCTCCATGTTTCATACCTTCATGTTTCATATAGACCTCGGTCTATACATATTTTTTGTAAATTTGGTTTCCATTTTTACGCAATTCAGACGATTATCACTACCATTTTCCCTCAAACATGTATCTATAGAAAAAAATAGCTGAAATGGTATCTATTCCAACCTCAAATCAGATACCATTTCAGCTCAAAAGCTGTATAGACCGAACTCCCTACCTATTTTCTAAAAAATCCATCACAACATCAATCCATTTCTGTGGCTCATAAATTGCCTTGTAGCAATGGGCATCACCCTTAAAGCAAACCACCCTTGTTTCCGGATAATACTTTTTCCAAAGCTTACCTACCTTTTTCGATAATATTTCGTTTCCTTTCGTACCATGCAGGAACAAAATCCTGCTCTTATTATCTACGTCCTTACACAAGTTCCCCGTACTTGCCGCATGCACAATATTTTTCACAGACGCATCACTCATAAAATCTGCAATCTTCAAATAACTTTCCAAATACTTTTCCGGTAAAAACTGCTTTTTGAAGGATTCTATGACTTTGGCATCCCTACTTTTAGACTTATGAATAATACTTAAATAATTATTCGTCATAATACTTTCCAGCAATTTCCCAAAGGGTACTAATGGTGCGCCGTCCATTACCAAATGTTCCACCGGTAATCTACCATTTTTCCAGATTTCATGAGAGATGACACCACCCAAGGACAGCCCGCAGAGTACATCTATTCTTTCCACACCTTGTTCTGAAAATGTCTTCTCTATCTCCTGAGTCTCTGCCTCCAAAGATATAAATTCACTTGTTTCCTCCTGAGTGTGGGCATTCAAAGCCACCACATACACATTGTATTTCTCCTGAAAAGCCTCCACCTGCGGCATCCAAATCTGCCATGGTGTCAACACTCCATGTACTAAAACCATTATCGGATTTCCTTTTTCGCCAAATTCATGTATTCTCATAATTGCATTCTCCACTCTCTCATTTATTTATACAAATCTGTTTCATTTATGTACTCTCCGATTTTCTCATCCAGCCCAAGCAAATAGAGTACCGTCGTCTCCAAAGTTTTCAACTGCGTTTTCGGCACATACATTTCCCCCAAGGGTAACTTCCGATAGCAATGATTCACAATACAGCTCATTTCAATACCATTGTATGAAGACGCTATATACGACAACAACTGCTCCTCACTTACACGCATCTTCATTCGCCCCTGGGCAATCTCTTCTCTAAAATACTGCGTGGTTCGCAAAAAAATATATTCAAAATTGCCCACTTCTTTCTGATCACCTAATATTTTTTCCACACGGTCAGGTGCATTCATGGTCAAAACAGACAACTCAAAATTAATCTTCACGATCCCCATGAGTTCTTTCGTCATATAATCTCCCAGCAACTCAAAAATCTTATGAATAATCACCTTGGCACCGTCTTCTTCAGCAGTAGAAAAAATATCATCAATCTGTAATTTTATATTTGCTTTCCTACGGAGCTCCGTAATCATATCCTTAAATATCTCATCTATATCCTTATAAAATCGATATATTCCTCCCTGACTCAAACCGCTTGCATTAATCACATCCTGCATGGTTACCGTACTAACTGTTTTTTGCAAGCATAACTTGTAAGCAGTCTCCACAATCATCTGCTTTTTGTTTTTTATGTATTCTTCTGTTACTTTAGGCATTGCAGGCACCTCCCTCAATGGTAATATGTCGTAGCAGGCTCCGCCAAAATGAAACTGGATTCATTTTAATCCATCAATCATCTATTGTCAACACAAAAATGAATATTGTTTCATTTTTATCCCCCAAAAAAGCAGCAAGCTTTCGCCTACTGCTTTGCATCTTCTACCATCCCAAATCCATCAACCAATTATTTAACAATCTTTCCCTCTCTTTTTCCTGTACCTCTGTTCCCTGCGGACTATGATACTCACCCTTAATATTACCATCCACAATATACAATACTTTGGAACACTTTGCTGCCACCTTGGCATCATGAGTTACCATCATAATGGTAGTGCCCTCTTCATTTAACTTTACCAGCTCTTCCATAACCTCATTGGATGCAGTTCTGTTTAATGCACCCGTAGGTTCATCCGCAAACAAAACCTTCGGTTTGTTAATCATACTTCTGCAGATACAGGCTCTTTGTAACTGACCACCGGACACCTCATTGATATCATTGTCAGCCACTTCAATAATCCCCAGCTTACGCATCAATTCCTCGCCACGTGTTGTTTTCTCTTTCTTAGACTCAGAAGTCTTTTTACTCTCCATAGCCGGCAACACAATATTATCCAAAATCGTTAAATTTTTCATCATGTACATCTGCTGAAAAATGAAACCCATCTCATCCAGACGTAAGGCCGCCAGTTCACTACTTTTTAACTTGGTAATATCCTTACCATCAAACAAAACCTTTCCGCTGGTAGCGTTATCCATTCCCGACACTGCATATAAAAGTGTAGATTTACCGGAACCGGAGGGTCCCATAATCGCTACCATTTCCCCCTCATCTACTGCGAAATTTACATTCTTCAACACATTATTCTGTCTTTTATTTACTACATAAGTTTTGCACAAATCCTTTACTTCCAAAACTGACATTTTATTATCCTCCATATATTTTTATTCAATGTTTGCGGTATCGCTGCTCTTAATGGTCTTTGTATACAATGCAGTCAACCATGCTACCAGTACTGTCATGGCAAGTACTGCACACGGATACAGAAGGAATATCTGCAAAGGATCAATATTATATTCCACATCCACTGCTCCCATCATACCAAAGATAGGGTCGATACAAAGATTCGTCATAGGGATGGAACACACTGCCGCCAAAATCACAGCCACTAAAGCGACCAATCCTAACCGATATACATGCCACTTCAGTATGGCACTATCTTTAAAACCGATTGCCTTTAGTATAGCAATCTGACTCTTTTCATCTGCAATAAAACTTCTCTCCATCAGGATGGTTACCAATATTACAACCACCAACGTGATTCCCAAAAGCAGGAATTGTACGCTTTCCATGGTATCCGCCACCTGGGTACTATCCATACAAAACTCTGCAGCATTCATTACCTTATCATTGTCAAATAATTCCTTAACCCGTTCCTTGCGAAGTTCTATTTCCGCAGCATCAGGATCATCCAAAAAATTTATCTGATAATGCAAAGAACCTACTACAAACTTAGAATCCGTAGGTGCATCCTCATGTAATCGAATAATTTCTCCCATCTGATTCATGGTCTGATGATATGCAGTTACCATACAGTCCACATCCTGTTCGCCGAAATGAATGGTGATAACATCTCCGATTTTTGCTCCCAGCATTTCTGCAATCTGAGGTGTAATAGATATTTCATCCGCACTCTCCGGCACCACACCTTCTATATACACATACTCAGACGTTTTTGTATTCAATCCCTGTTGACAGGTGAGCATAAAATCATTTTCCCGGAAGGTAATAGGATAATTATAAATCAGCTCGAAAACAAGTTGCGCCGGCATTCCGTCCTTTGTAAGTTCCTCTGCCATCTCGTCCATGTTCATAAGCATTTCTTCTTTGGTTTTTTCATTAATATCTTCTGCCACTTTACTATCCTGAAGATACAAATCGCTTTTTGTTCCAAAGGTATAAACCAGCTTATCACTTTTCAGCGTAGCGGTGGTATTTACCAACAGAAGTACAAACAGGGTACATAAACCAAAGGAAATAATAATACTTAAAAATCTCTTGGGACTACTTAACACATCATTCATTGCCATAAACAAAGCATTCCCTGTAGGACATATCTGAATTCTCAAAGCAGTTTTATTTTTATATCGTTCTCCGGTTTGACCACTACGGATGGCATCCACAGGTGTCGCCTTCTTTACCTTGCCGGTACACAAATAAGCAAACAACAGAATCAAACATACCACCAATACGGAACCCAAGAAATTAATCAACAGAGCGTTGTCATTCCCCAACACCATTTTCTTGCTCACAGAATTTAGTAACAGCTTTCCAAAAGGAATGCTTGCAAAGAATCCTACCGCAGCTCCCAGCATAGACATAAGCAAATACTTCACAATATAGAGGCTTCTGATTTTTCTGTTAGATAATCCGATAGCCTTCATAACACCAATTTCACGAAATTCCTCTGTAATGGTAAAGGTAATGGTAAACTTTAACACCACAAAGGATACGATAATCAGGCACACACTTAAAATCAGCACCACAAATGCCACAATCATATCCATTACATAGGTTAGCTTAATAACAGAACGTGTACCATCAAAGCCAATATTGGTTACATCTGCCATGGCTATTTTAATGGCTGTCACATCATCGGTATCAATATAGCAAATTTCTCCCCGATACAGTTCTGAAATTGTCTCATTGGCCAGGAGCTTCTGCATATCTGCATCACTCATTAAAAATCTGGTATTTCCCATGAAATCCGAGCCAAGCAGCGCATCCTTAGCCATACCATCCAATACAAATTCCAACTCCACACCATTATGATCTAGCCGCATGACATCTCCCGGCTGTAAGTTGTTTTTCTCCATGATATTGCCTGTCGCATACATATGCCCCGGCTCAATTTCTGTAATAGGTTCATTCTCCCTATCAAAAAACGTAATGGCCGCTCCTTCTACCGATTGATAAATAGCAAGATTGTTTGAATCCAGCTCTCCTCCATCGGCCTTCGTCATATAGTTTAGGGAACCAAGCACAATCTGCTCCAGTCGATACCCTTTTATGGCTTCCTCTGTTTCCAGCATTTCATCCAGAGCGCCTACGGCACCTTCGCCTTGGGTAAGGATAATATAATCCCCCACACCTGCCTTATCCAGATAATAATCGGTACCGTTCATTACCGTTACCACATTATTGATACCACTGGCCACAAACATGGTTGCCAGCACAATGAACAAAAAGAGAATAATGTTCATGGTTTTCTTTCTGATTAAATCTTTCTTTAAGATTCGTAAAAACATATTCTTAGACTCCTTTCTCCTGTCTATGAACACATCATACAAGAGAAATTATTAAATAATCCTTAAGTAAAAAAAGGACTATCGTATAGCCCTTTTTATGCCTTGCGCACCACTACTGTTACCGCAAAACCCTGCTCCAAATTTTTCGCATAAACATCTCCATCCATTTTTCGCATCAAGGTTTTACAAATATAAAGTCCCAATCCGTTTCCTTTCACCCCATGACTGTTACTGCCTCTATAAAAGGAATCAAACAAGTTCGTCAACTCTTCCTCTTTTAATTCCTTTCCGGAGTTTTCAATATGAATGAGTTTACAATCTTCTTCATCCTCAAAAGAAATACTAATAGACTTACCATCTCCGTACTTTATGGCATTCTCCATAATATTCTGTAACACTTCAATTAAACGGTTCTGATCACCTTTTATCAGACATTCCGAATAATCTTCCACAGAAAAGTCTGTATGAACCACCGAAAGCTTCTCTTTGTAATAAATCCGAATGGACTCTATCACTTTGGAAAGATACACTTCCCCCTGCTCCACTTCCAGATGCAGGAAATCTTCTCTGGATGCTTTCACAATCTCATCTACATAACCTTTGATTTCTTTTACATTTTTAGAAATTCCCTGAAGTGCCTCATCCTTCTTCTCTTTGGTATCGTATAAATCCGCAACCAGTGCCTTCGAATACAAGTCGATAGATGACAAAGGCGTTTTAATATCATGGGATAAGGATAGAATCAAAGTTTTGCGGTCCTTCTGGAATTCCAGTTCCTTTTCCTTATTATCCTCTAACTTCTCACGCAACATATCCATTCCCCAAAGGAAACGTCCGAACAATTTGCTCTTCTCTTCCTTAATCGGAGTAGACAAATTACCCTTTGCCAATTCGAAGGACAAATTGCTCATATCGTGAAAAGGTTTCAAAACCTTTTGATAAACATATACCAAAACCGCCACAGTCACAAGTAACATCACAAGCAACACTACATTCATCCAATAAATCATTTGATTCGTCTGCGTTGTGCGATAAGCTATTCGATATAGTTTTCCCTGAATACTCTCCACCATGTAATCATCGTTACAAGTCTCCCCCGGCACGAATTCCTTAATAGCAACTATAGTTTCATACCCTGACAAATCCAGATGACTTATTTCTTCCGACGTCAGATTTTCTTCTGTAATTTCATTCACAAGACGCTTTGCTTCCACACGATATAAGCGTCCCACATCCTCTTTACTGCCTCGAATACACATAATATTACAGCCAACTATCAGTAAAATCTCTATAATTATTATGAACCAGACAAATCTCTTAAACTTACTCAAATCTGTATCCCACTCCCCATTCCGTAATGATATGCATCGGTTTCTTGGGGTCTTCCTCTATTTTTTCACGCAACCACTTAATATGTACCGTCAAGGTCTGCAGCTCCGATTCACTGTCACTTCCCCAAACAGTATTAAAAAGATATTCCTTCTTCATGGTAACGCCTTTATTTTCTATCAATAACTTTAAAAGTTCAAATTCTTTCTCGGTTACATCTCTTTTCTCTCCGTCCACATAAACTACCTGCTGTACAGTATTTATGCAAAGACTCCCTTCTACGATTTCTTCTCTGGCGTATTTACGTTTAAATATTCCTTTGATTTTCGCAATTAAAATATCAATATCATAGGGTTTCTCAATGTAATCGTCCGCCCCCAGGTTCAGACCTTTTAACTTATCACTCTTCTCCACTTTGGCACTGGCAATCAAAATATGAGTATTGGAAGTCTCTCTGATTTTAGAACAAAGTGCAAAACCATCCATGCCCGGAAGCATAATATCCAAAACGATTAACTTGGCTCCATACTTCTCCCATAGAGCCAATGCCTTCTCCCCGGTTTCCGCCACGCTCACAGTGTAATTTTCTTTCCGCAGGAAATCACAAAGCAAGGTCCCGATTTCTTTATTGTCTTCCACAATTAAAATATCTAACATAACTTAACATCTCACTTTACAATCTTTTCTTTTATCATAAGAAATGACCTGTGTATTTGCAAGAATAAATTATGATATGGGCAAAAAAACTGCCAACAGCACAAAACTGTTGGCAGAAAAAAATTATTCTTTATTCATGTTTACAGGCACTACATTCACCGCAGTCACCACATTCGTACTCCACATGATTATGCAGCAATTTATGTTCTTTGCCCTTTAACAGGCCATCATATAACATGGTGATAAACGGATTCTCGCTGGAAAGCTTAATCTGGGAAGCCTTATCAATATTGTAGATACCTTCCATACGTGCTTTCTTGGTACGAGGTCCGATAGGTGTAGGCTGACCACCACCGGTGATACAACCACGCTTACAAGCCATTACCTCTACGAAGTCATAATATGCTTCCCCGGCCTTTATTTTCTTTAATAACTCATCTGCTGAAGCCAGACCGTTTACAATAGCAATCTTTACTTCACGCTCACCCACCATAACAGTGGTTTCTTTGATGCTCTCATCACCACGAATACCCATGAAACTGATGGTTTCCAAATCTTCCGGACGGCTACTGTTCACAATTCTACGAATAACCGCTTCTGTCACACCACCGGTTACACCAAAGATTGCTCCCGCACCGGATGCCAGACCAAAAGGCATATCCAAAGATTCAGAAGGTACCTGAGTCAGGTCAATACCGGCTTCACGAATCATACGTGTTACTTCTACTGTAGTAAGTACGAAATCTACATCCTGCTCGCCATCTGTAAAATGCTCCGGACGCACGATTTCGTTTTTCTTTGCAGTACAAGGCATAATAGAAACAACCACTGTTTTTCTTTTATCCTCTGTACGCATACGTCCGTCTTCCTTAAGCAATGCACCAAACATCTGCTGAGGTGAACGGCAGGTAGAGATATTCTTTCTAAATTCCGGATATTTGTTCTCACAGAACTTTACCCAGCCCGGACAACATGAAGTGAATAACGGCAAATTCTCGCCGGATTCCAATCTCTCTAAAAATTCCTTAGACTCTTCAATGACAGTAAGGTCTGCAGCGAAATTGGTATCATAAATTTCTTCAAAGCCCATTCTGCGCAGTGCTGCTACTAATTTACCCAAGGAATTCTCGCCCTTAGGAATACCGAATTCATCACCGATTGCCACACGTACTGCCGGTGCAATCTGAACTACTACTCTGTTATTCTTATCTGCCAAAGCATTCCATACTTCATGTACATTTGACTTAATGGTAATAGCACCGGTAGGACAAACCACACGACACTGACCACAGCCAACACAATCTGTCTCTGCCATTTTTTTATTAAACGCAGGCATTACTCGCATTTCAGAACCGCGATGAGCAAAATTCAAAACACCGATACCCTGAATTTCTTCACAGGTACGTACACAGTCACCGCAAAGAATACATTTATTCGGGTCAATTACGATACAGTTAGAAGAATCATCTAACGGCTGCTGCTCCTTGGTATTCTGGAAACGTACAGAGTTTACACCCAACTGCTGTGCCAATGTCTGTAACTCACAACTTCCGTTCTTTCGACATGTGGTACAATCTCTGCAATGAGAAGCCAATAATAATTCCAGAATCATTTTTCTGTGATGCTGTAATTTAGGTGTATTGGTATAAATCACCATTCCGTCTCTTGGTTCTTCAGAACAGGAAGCGAAAATTCTGCCTCTTTCATCCTCTACCACACACATACGGCATGCACCATAGGTAGAAAGCTCGGAATGATAACAGAATGTGGGCAAATCAATTCCTGCCTTACGAATCACGGTCAAAAGATTTTTTTCGTCCTCAAAAGGTACTTTTCTATTATTAACTGTAATATACTTCATCTTTGTCCCCCTAACTTTCTGTATGAATTGCACCAAACGGGCACGCACTTTCACAAGCTCCACACTTAATACATATAGAGCTGTCAATGGTAAACGGTTCTTTTATCTGGCCTGAAATAGCACCAACCGGACAATTTCTGGCACACTTTGAACAACCTTTACACTTTTCAGGGTCAATGACATATTTACGAAGAGCACTACAAGTACCGGTCTTACACTTCTTATCTACTACATGTTCCAAATATTCATCACGGAATAATTTAAGAGTACTCATAACCGGAAGTGCTGCACTCTTGCCCAATCCGCATAACGCAGTATCGGTAATGGTAGTTGCCAATTCTTCTAACAAATCCAAATCTTCTACCACGCCCTTACCGGCAACAATACGCTCTAAAATCTCCAGCATTCGTTTGGTACCTTCACGACAAGGCACGCACTTTCCACAGCTTTCATTCTGTGTGAAATTCATAAAGAAACGAGCCACTTCTACCATACAGGTATTATTGTCCATAACTACCAGACCACCGGAACCAATCATTGCTCCCATCTTCTTAAGGGAATCAAAATCCAGACTCACATCCAAATGTGGTGTAATCAGACATCCGCCGGAAGGTCCTCCGATCTGGACTGCCTTAAATTCGCCGTCACCCTTAATACCACCACCAATATCGAAAATAACTTCTCTGAGCGTGGTTCCCATGGGGACTTCAATCAAACCGGTATTCTTTACACTTCCCGTAATGGCAAATGCTTTTGTACCCGGACTGTTTGGCGCTCCAATTCCTTTATACCACTGGGCACCCTTTAAAATAATCATCGGCACATTTGCATAAGTTTCCACGTTATTTAATACAGTAGGTTTTTCAAACAGACCCTTTTCTACAGTACGTGGAGGCTTTACACGGGGCATACCGCGATTACCTTCAATAGAAGCTGTAAGGGCACTACCTTCACCACAAACAAAGGCACCTGCACCCCTGTTAATATGTAAACGGAAACTGAAATCTGTTCCTAAAATATTATCACCTAACAAGCCTGCATTTTCTGCATCTTCAATGGCTTTTCTCAAACGGCTGATTGCTAGCGGGTACTCTGCACGCACATAAATATAACCTTCCTGCGCACCTACCGCGTATGCAGCAATCATCATACCTTCAATCATCTTATGAGGGTCACCTTCCATGATACTTCTGTCCATGAACGCACCCGGATCACCCTCATCACCATTACATACTACATAACGGATTTTTTCCTGCTGTCTGGCTACCTGCTTCCATTTATAACCGGTCTGGAAACCACCGCCTCCACGACCACGTAGATTAGATTCTAATACTTCATCAATAACTTCTGCCGGGGTCATTTCAAATAATGCCTTGGCAAAAGCCTGATAACCATCATGGGCAAAAGCCTCATCAATATGTTCTGCATCAATGCGTCCACAATTCTCCAATACCAGACGTGTCTGCTTTTTATAAAAAGGAATCTCTTCCTGCTTCGGATATTCCACGCCATTCTGCTTGTAAATAAGACGATCTACGATTTCACCATTTTTAATGGTCTTTTCGAAAATTTCTTCACAATCTTCTAATTTAACCTTTGTATACAAAACACCCAAAGGCTCTATTCTCATCAAAGGTCCCATTTCACAGAAACCATGGCAACCGCTTTTCTTCACTTCCATAGGGCCATCGCCATGAGCGATTTCCGGTCCGAAATGCACTTCTACTTCCGGATTATCACCAATCAACTCTTTGATTCTTTCATAAATCTCTCCGGAACCGCCGGCCAGACATCCTGTACCTGCACAAATCAAAACTCTACACTTGCTATTATCAATTCGCTCCTTATTCACATCCCGGAGCTGATCCAACATTTCTTTATTCTCTATTTTCTGCATATGTTCCTCCGATTCAGTGATTAAATTTCTACTTTACCCTCGCGCAAATCACAAATCAATTGTGAAGCTGCATCCGGGGTCATGGATGGAAATACCTTATCATTTACAGTAAGTACCGGCGCAAGTCCGCAAGCTCCAAGGCAGGATACCGTTTCCAATGTAAAGAGCATATCATCGGTGGTCACCTTATCCTTTGATAAGCCAAGATCCTTATACAAACGTTCCAAAATGGTAGTTGACTTTCTTACGTGACACGCTGTACCGTCACACACTTTAATCACATACTTTCCCTTAGGTTCAAATGAGAAATTCTCATAAAAAGTAGCAACACTGTACGCCTTACTTTCCGTAATACCGATTTGCTTTGCAACATAAACCAGAAGTTCTGCCGGCAAATAACGGTATTCGCTCTGTATATCCTGAATAATCGGAATTAAAGAGGCGGGGGTGGCTCCATATACTGCTATAATTTCGTCTGTTTTGTCATAATAGCTCTTATCCAGCATGGTATTCTCCTTTGTTAATTTTTTCACTACTGTACTTTACATTATATTCCATTTTAGAGAGTTAGTCAATGTTACTTAGTGCTTTAACCAATTCACAAGTCCTTTATACACAATATTAAAATAGCCATTGCAGGGATTAATCCGTGCAATGGCTATATGAAGCCTTGTTACTATTTCAATAATCCTCCATGAAAATAACACTCATAGATTAATTCCTTCTTACAGTAGATTTCCTCATGGCCCTGAAACCAATTAAAGTCCCCGGAAACTTTACACTTATACGTATACTCTCCTGTCTGATAATATTCAGGCCCCCGATAAGGCATTAGCCCATCTGCTTTTCTAAGTGCTTCCTTCAGAAAATTTCCGCTGAAATTTTCTCCAAGAACCCTCCCCATGTAATTCATTGCATACACTGCTTTACCTTTTTTCCATATCGCCTCTTCTCCGGCAAACTGCTCTCCACCCACATAAGTGTCATGATATACATACTCATCGTTTTCATATCTGAAATCATGTGAATCAAGTCTCGTAGGGTCTGTTTCATTCATAAACGCAGCGTATGTATTTACATTTGCTTCTAACCTAAATGCGATTATTTCCTGCACACTATCCTGTTCTAAAAAAGTTGGGCCTACAGCACATTCCTGATCCCTTACAAGATAGTCGATGGTAACATTCATAATATTGCTGATTTGAATCAAATTTGCAATGTCCGGATATGTTTGACCGGACTCCCACTTTGCTACCGCTATTCTTGAAACATGCAATTGTTCTGCAAACTCTTCCTGAGTAAATCCTTTATTCTTTCTCAGCAATTTTAATTTTTCTGAAAAATTCATATACAACACCTCCAAAGCAAGAATATCAAGTCCAAAAGCGTTTTTGAATATAATATCGGTTACGGTTTTGATAATTACATTATACAAATCTAGTGTTTTACAATGAATACTCTATTGGTGCCAAATCTATTATATCAGAATTTTTTTCCCGCTTTAACAAATTCTAAAATATTGATATGTTTTATCCCGTTTCTCTTCTGTAGCAAGTAATCTGTTGTCACAACATATTTTGTAAAATTATCCCTTATCATTTCTAATGGTCTATATTCTCTATCCTCAGTCTGCTTACTCTAATTTATAGTATATGCAACCTGCACATAAGAATAATTCTGCTCCGCATCTCTAAGGATAAAATCACACTCCAATTTACCGATTCTTCCAACACTTACGGAATAATTCATTCCTCTGGAATATAAATACACCATATTTTCCAGTGCAGGTCCGTAGTTGATACGATTATCCGTATTAAAAGCAAAATAGAAAGATGTATCTGCCAAATAATACTTTTTCTCACCACTCAAAGCTCTTTTAGACTATCTCAGTCCTATTTCAAAATCTTTTTATACAAATTACAAATCCTTTCGTATATCCTTCTATGCAGTCATCGATATACAATTTACCACCATGTTTTTCCACAACCAAATTTGATATAGCAAGTCCTAATCCTGTTCCCTTTCCTCCGGAACGAGCTTCATCTCCCTTGGCAAATGGTTCAAATATAGTAGTAGCTACTTTCTTGTTAATTACATCTCCATTATCTGCAACAATAATCCTTACCATATCACCTTGCGCAGATACTCTCACCAGAATATGAGCACCCTTTTCATTGTGCTTATAGGCATTAACTAACAGATTACAGATAGCTCGCTTCATTTCCTTTTCATCCGCATTGCAGATAATCGCTTCTTCCGGAATATCTATATCCAAGTCCATGTCCATCTTCTCATATTCATCATAATGAAAGGCAACCAATTCACGCACCAATGCACACAAATCCACTTCCCTTAAGGATAATTTATAATCATCCGTATTAAGCTTAGAAAAAGCAAACATAGTATCTAACAATTCATTCATATAACAACTCTTGTTATAAATAATCTCATATATTTCTGCTTGTTCTTCCAGTTTTACCTTACCTTCCTTTAAAGCTGTTGCAAAGCCCTGCACAGAAGTCATAGGTGTTTTTAAATCATGAGCAATGCAGGAATATAGCATATTTCGTTCATTCATTTGACGTTGACTTTCTTTTTGCCAGGTTTTACCGGTCAGACGATAAAAAAGGTAGGCACCAGCCACAATATTCATCAATGATAATATCAAAAAAACGCCAATTATAATCAACACCATATTGTCATTTGGCGAACTTAATGACATTAGCAAAGCATCCATAATACCTAAAATGATACCTTCCACTACCAAGCAACCAATCAAACACAATATAAAATATAACACTACTTTCTTTTTCACTTTATTCATGAATCTCCAATCTATACCCTAACCCGCGAATGGTTTTAATGGTATCATTGCCAACCTTGTCACGCAAACGGCTAATGATTACGCGTATAGTATTGTCATCCACCACATAATCATCACCCCAGGCATACTCATAAATTTGTTCCTTTGTAAAAACTCTTTTAGGATGCTTCATAAAAAGTTCCAACACCTTAAACTCAGCTTTTGTAAGCTCCTGCGTAACTCCGTTATTAATAACTACACATTCATCACAATTCAAAAGCATATTACCCACTTTAATGTTTTCTACTTCTTCTGTAACGGCGGCCTGTGCTCCCGCTCTACGCAGGTGAGCTCTCACCTTAGCAGCCACTTCCAAAGGTTCAAAAGGTTTGGTAATGTAATCATCTGCTCCTAAATCCATGCCGAATACTCGGTCAGATAACTCCACTTTAGCAGAAATCACAAGAATTGGAATGTACCTTTCCTTTCGGATTTCCTTAATAATTTCATAACCATTTTTCTTAGGCATCATAATGTCCACAATGGCAAGATCAATATTTTCCTTATCTAAAATCCGCAACGCTTCCTGTCCGTCATTTGCCTCAAACACAATATTATCATTTGCCTCAATATACATACGAAGCAATCGAACAATTTCTTTTTCATCATCTGCAATCAATATATTTGCCATAGGACACCTCTGCTTTCTATCTTATATAAACATTATAAAATACTACACTTTCAATGTCTATATATGCATAAAGTTCAACATTAAATATGTACAAAATCATATAACTGAAACCACATAATCACAGCCACATATCCAAACATAAGAGTCCCCCAGATATACTGCTTTGTTTTTTTCCATTTTCCAATCTCTTTGTCTCTCCACGTATTCTTAAAAAGAATTATTCCATTCACCAAACTTACCAACGCAAGAATGACCACCATGATACAGGAAAATACAGCAAATGCATATCCTTTGACACCTAACACGCTAATCAAACAGAACAGAATCACACCGGATACACCCTGTATTACCTGCTGTAAGGTAATTTGTTTGTCAGCCTTAGTCAATGTTTTTTTCTTTTTTCTAATTTTACGTATCAGTAAAGTTAATCCTTTGATCAGTAAAATAAGTAAACAAGCAATTCCAAATACAGCAAAACCAAAATACGCAATAATTCCATAAATATGATGATTATTCTGAACCATATCCGTACTCATCATTTCAAATTGCCGATTACCATCTGAATCAACACTTTCATAGGTGAAATAATTTGCACCGCTTTCTGATGTTTGAAGCCACATTTGATCACCAATATGGATCATTTGCATTCCACCGGTAAGAGGCATATCAAATACATCAGGATCATCAGTCTTGGTTGCAAAGAAACATCCATATGAATATTGTAAAGCACTTCCGTATCCGCTTACAATAGTTCTTCTGGGTACATAAGTCCCACTTATGTCATAATGTTCTTGTATCGGATTATTTCTTACCAGTTCACTATCTCTTACATCACCAAACAACAAGCTTACAAAACCTGTAGAAAACATAGTTTCACCAGGTTCATTTGTAAGTACTACAATTCCAAGTCCACTTTCCGGATCAAACTGAAGATTCGCTGTACATCCACCTGTATTACCGCTATGTCCCAATGTAGGAATCTTAAACTGTTCCACCCATAATCCATGGCAATTCTCAGCAATGTCACTGTCCCCATAAAAAGAAGTCGCCGTAAGCATTTCCTCTCTTGTATCACTATTTTGGAAGAACGGACAATCCGATGCTACAAAGCCTTGTGCAAACTTAGCCAAATCACTTGTAGTTCCTATGGCTGCACCTGCTGGATAAAGCTGTACCCAAGAATGACACACGCCATAATCTTCATTATATTCTTCCTGCGCGTATCGTCCGTAGCATTTAAGCATCTCTCTCTGCCCTCTTACCCAGTCATTGTCTTCCCTATGCATACCGATGGATGTATGTTCCATGTCTAACGGCTTAAAAATATTCTCATTCACATAATCCACATAGGACATTCCACTAACACGTTCCACAATAAATGCTGCAAGTGCTGTCCCCCAGTTGGAATATGCTGTATGCTCACCCACATGATAAGCCTGATAACACTCACATGCCTTTACCGCTTCCTCCAGACTATCATAAAGCTCATCTTCCGTTGCCAGCTGATTTTCATACATAGACTCCTGAAAGCCTGCATCATGATTCATCAAATTTAGCATTGTAATCGTTTCATCTTCGTATTGAAGTTTGGTAAGAAAACCATCCGGCAGATATTCCCTGATATCTGTTTCCAAATCAAGCTTCCCCTGCTCCTTCAATTGCATCACAGAAACCCACACAAGAAGCTTTGAAGTACTTCCCCATTCATATACAGTCTCTTCGTCGGCAAGAATCCCGGCTTCCATATCAGAATAACCATAGTAACCTTCATAGATGATTCCAGATTCATCAAAAACACAAGTACCAACAGATGCCAGTCCTGCCTTGTATTCTTCTACATAAGCATCTATCTCTGTACCTATGTCATCATAAGCTATTCCAGAAGGTGTGGTTTGTCCTGATGCATACACATTTTTAGGTATTGTCATAACCAGTATCAAAATAACGATAAACATTGCAAGTGATTTTTTCATTTTAAATTTTAAATTCTCCTTTTTGATTTTCTAGGCATATAATATCCCCAAAATCTTACAGGAAAAATTGATTAACATTAACTGAATATTAAAATATGTAAATGTATACAGCTATCGCCATATAGTCCAGTCATAACCGTGCGGCATTCGCAATCCGCTTCGCTTCTTGCTCATGTACGGCTTTCGCCGTATGTTGGTACATCGAAAAAGACTTCATGGCAAGCAAGCTTTCCAGAAGTCTTTTTCTCGTCCCACCGCACGGACTCAATGCTCCAGCATGTTTTCAATAAATATCCCATACCCCCTCGTCGGGTCATTTACCAAGACATGCGTTACTGCTCCGATAAACTTCCCATCCTGGATAATGGGACTGCCGCTCATTCCTTGTACAATTCCTCCTGTTAATTCCAATAATTCTAAATCTGTTACCCGCAGCTCTATTCCCCGGTTAATATTGTCATGGTCCAACTGTACATTCGTAATTTCCACTTGATAATACTTTGGTTCCTTCCCCACACAACAATAGATTTGCGCCGGACCTTTCTTAATTTCCTGCTTTAATCCAATTGGCAATGCTTTTTCAGAACACAATTTAAGTGCACTTTCATTGCAAACCCCAAATATTCCTTCCGTGCCGTTATAATCAATGTCTCCCAAGATGTAATTATCACTATATACAATCATCCCCGTCATTTCTCCGGGTTCTCCTACTTGTCCTTTTTTGACAGAAATAATTTCTGTACGATATAAGGAACCATCCTCTACCGTCATAAGTGTTGATGTATCTACATCCGTCACACCATGTCCCAATGCTCCGAAATTTCCGTCACTATCAATATAAGTCATGGTTCCCACTCCCTGTGCATTATCACGTACCCAGATGCCGATTTTATATGAACCCTCACTATTTTGTTTGGGCAAAACAGAAACCTCCTGTGTTTCTCCGTTTCGCTTTATTTTTAGAATCACAGTTTTACCCGCACTTCTCTCTATATCCTTAATAAATGCTTCTTTGTCCGTAACCTGCTTTCCGTTACATTCTAAAATATAATCACCACTCTTAAGTATATACTTTGACGGTGAATAACTGATACCGTCTTTTCCTTCAAAATCACCCACGCCAATTACCAGCAATCCTTCTGTTTCTACATACAGACCGATAGGAACACCAACCGGCGTCAACTCTTCATCTCCTATCACTTGGATTCCAACCTGCTTGAATGGTATAACTCCAAATAATTTAACATTCATCAGATAATCATTTGCTTCGTCCATATTTAATGTTACAGGTTCACCCAAATCTATGGTTACAGCGTCTTTTGGTATATTGGATTCTCCACTGTCACTTACAGCAACTACTTCACCGGTCATAGGCAATCCTAAATCCAGCACCTGTTCATTTCCCGCTTTCACCCTCAGTACAGAGGGCAACTGATTATACAGGTAAAAGTATCCCGTGCCGCCTAACAGCAAACTACAACAAAACATCCCCCCGCATAAACAGTATCTATATATCTTTAAACGTTTCTTTCTCCTTTTCCACTCTTCCAGGAAAACAACTAATTCTGATTCTATCAATTCATTTTCATGCATAAAAAGACCCACACACTTTCTGAAACATTTAACCTGTTAATGGTTTTAATTCAAAGATAGTATGTGAGTCTTTTTTAATTTTACTTACGCTATTTAACTTTTTTTATTTTTCTTTATGGTTAACGCCTGCTCACGCATTTCTTTTGCATTGGCAATGGTCGTTTCCGTAATATCATCTCCGCCTAAAAGTCTGGCCAGTTCTTTCAGTTCTTCTTCCTCCTTAAGGCTCCTTATCTGCGTAACAGTAGTTCCGTTTTCTGCACTTTTTTCAATCAGAAAATGTTTGTCTGCCATTACCGCGATTTGAGGTAAGTGCGTAATGCAGATGACTTGATGTTCTCCCGCTACTACATTTAGCTGACCAGACACTTTCCATGCTGTTTTTCCGCTAATGCCTGCATCTATTTCATCAAAAATCAGCGTATCAATAGCATCCTTGGACGCAAGCACTGTTTTGATTGCCAACATTACTCTGGATAATTCACCGCCACTGGCCACTTGCGCCAATGGCTTTAAAACTTCTCCGGGATTTGTAGAAATCAAAAACTCTACATCATCTGCGCCATTGGATGAAATTTCTTTACCACGTACTGCAATGTCAAATTGTACTGATAAGAAATTTAAATTCTCTAATGCTTCCAACAACTCACCGGTCAACTTCTTTGCATTGACCGTTCTAAGTTCTGTAAGTTTAGCGCATGCCTTCTGAAGCTGCATCATTTGCATAGTAAGCTGCGCCTGCAAAGCATTCATATAAGAATCATAATCAGCCAACTTTTCTAAGCGTTCCTTACGCATTTCACAGGCTGCTAATACTTCTTCAATTGTAATTCCGTACTTATCTTTCAAACGATTGATTTGATTCAGGCGCTCTTCTATCTGATAAAAATCAGCCCCGTCAAACTCCATATCGGATAAATAAGCAGACACATCACGATTATATCCTGATAACAAATCTTCTATCTTCGCAAGTTGCTGTGCAAGCTCCTCCAGCCCGGTGTCATATTCACACACACTGTTCAAGCATCTTAGAGCTCTTCCCAAACTGCTTCCGGCTCCTTCTGCGGCATCATTACCAGTATAATGATAGCTTTCCGTTAAAGCCTCCGCAATCTTCTTACCATTTACCAGTCTTCGGTAAGAGGCTTCCAGTGCTTCGTCTTCGCCAACTACTAACCCGGCACCTTCAATCTCCTCACATTCAAATTCTAAAAGAGCCTGTTCCCGAAGCTTTGCAGGTTCATCCATAGCCTCTTTTTCTATTTGAGATTTTAAATCACAAACCTTGCGATACAGTCCTTCCACCAGTTCTAATGCTTCCGAAATTTCTGTCCCGCCATAAGCATCCAAAATCTCTAAATGCTTCTTCTTATGAAGCAATGACTGGTGCTCGTGCTGGCCATGAATATCTATTAACAATTCCGCAATCTCTTTCAATTGTTTGTTGTTAACTGCCTCGCCATTTATCTTACTTACACTTCTTCCGGACTGTAATCTGCGGCTTATGGTAACAGCTTCCTCTATAGGAATCTCCATATCCTCTAATTTTTTTAATAACTCCGGATTATCTTCACAGGAAAAAACAAGTTCTACCAAGGCACTCTCCGCTCCCGTACGAAGCATATCCTTATCAAACTTTCCTCCCAAAGCCAGATTCACAGAACCTATCAATACTGATTTACCGGCACCTGTTTCACCGGTCAGTATATTCAGTCCTTCCCCAAACTCCACTTCCGTTTCTTCAATTAAAGCCAGATTCTTTACATGCAAGCTATGTAACATTTTAATTACCCTTACCTTTCCGCGCTAACGCCGCTGTATATGATCTGCCTTCTCCACTCATTTAATCATCCCTACTTTTCTATCATCTTATGAATCTTATCCATAAGTACATAGGTATCTTCCGTGGTTCGTACCGCTACCATTATGGTATCATCCCCTGCAATACAGCCTACCACTTCGCTAAATTTTAAAGCATCTATTGCCGCAGCTACAGCCATAGCCATACCCGCTACCGTTTTTACCACCAGAATATTCTGCGCCATATCCATAGATACAAATCCATCCCGCAAAACACGAATGAATTTGTCCTCCATATGGGTTTCTTCCTGATGAAATATAGCATAACGTTGCTTTCCGTTTTTACCTGACACCTTCGACAGCTTCAATTCCCTAATATCTCTGGAAACTGTAGCCTGCGTCACATGAAAACCGGCTTCTTTCAAATAACTGGCCAGTTCTTCCTGTGTTTCAATATCATACTTATTTATAATATCCACAATTTGTCGATGTCTGGTTTTCTTCATACATTTCTCCCTGTATTCTTAATTCTCACTAAGCTTCTTATGTAACACATCTAAAAAGCTGACTTTATTGATCTGAATAATCTCTGTGGTTTTCTCAGATTTTACAATACGGATTCTGTCTCCTGCATAAATGGCTACCATACCTGTACCATCAAAATTGGCACCGATTTCCTGCTTCTGTCCTTCTTTTCCTTCCGGAATTTCGATTTCCACTACATCCTCTGACGAAAGAATAATACTTCTGGCACTTAAGGTATGCGGACAAATAGGGGTGAGCACTAATAATCTTGCCTTGGGTTCCACTATCGGACCACCTGCGGATAAATTATATCCCGTAGAACCGGTAGGCGTCGTTACAATTACACCATCTGCGCTATATTCACATAAAAACTGTCCGTTAACATACACCTTCAGCTTTACGATTTTTAAAGATCCGCATCTGGATATTACAATATCATTCAACGCCTGATCTTCCAATATTTTCTCCCCGTTCCGATAGACCTGTCCTGTTAACATCATTCGACTTTCTATTTGAAAATCCCCGGCTATCAGCTTATCGAGTGCCTCTTCCACAGAAGTTGGCTCTATCTCCGTCAAATACCCCAAAGTTCCCATGTCGACACCAATAAGGGGTAATTTCGCCACTTTATTGTCTCTTGCTGCCTGCAGTACCGTTCCGTCCCCTCCCAGCACCAACATACAATCTGCGTCTTGCGGTATTTCTTCTTCCCGGAATCGACAACCGTCCTCATCTGTAATCAAAGTGACCTTTTGCCCTTTTAATTTCAGATAATCCATAATTCGACCGGTAGTCTTACCATCCGTGTCCTTATGATGATTGGTATAAATCAGAAAATGCTTCATCACTTCTCCTATTCCTGTTTATCCAGATTTTCATGTGCTCTGTCTACGATTTCTTTTATTTGTGTATTCCACTCTTCACTGTAACTGATTCCGCTCTTTTCTTCTATCAAAGTATCCAAATATATTTCTGCATCCTTTTCTGTAAGCTCTTTTCTTTCCTGTGCTCTGGCAGAATTCTTACAAATATGCATTAAATACTCTATATTCCCTTCCGGTCCCTTTATGGGTGAAAACTCCAAATGTAACAAGTCAAAGCCTATACCGTCTGCATAATCTAAAATCTTACGGACTACTTCTTCGTGAACACTACGTTCTCTGACTACACCTTTTTTGCCGACTTTATCCCTTCCGGCTTCAAACTGGGGCTTAATCAGACATACCATCTCACCATCATCCTTTAACAGATTTCTGGCAGGAATCAATATTTTAGTCAGCGAAATAAAGGAAACATCCACACTTGCAAAGTCCAATGCATCCTCAATATCTGCAGGCACCATATAACGGAAATTTGTTTTTTCCATGCACACTACACGTTCATCATTACGTAATTTCCATGCCAGCTGACCATGTCCCACATCCACGGAATATACCTTAACCGCACCGTTTTGCAGCATACAATCTGTGAATCCGCCGGTGGATGCACCAATATCCATGCACACCTTACCTTCCAGACTAATATCCCAGCTGTCCATAGCCTTTTCCAGCTTAAGACCGCCACGACTTACATATTTTAGCTGAGAGCCTCTGACTTCCAGCTGTATTTTACTTTCATCAAACTGTGAACCGGCCTTATCTTCCTTTTGTCCGTTTACATACACATTCCCGGACATAATAATTGCTTTCGCTTTTTCTCTGGAAGGGGCATGTCCCTGATTCACAAGAATTACATCTAAACGTTCTTTCATGTTTTAATTTAATTTCTCCAAAATTCGTTTCGTAATACTATCCGCATCCAATCCGATTTCCTTCTTCAGCAAATCAACACTACCATGCTCTACATAAGCATCCGGTATAGATACGTTCATAAAATCACTTTCCATATTGTTTCGATGCATGCAAGTCAAAATCTTTTCTCCATAGCCTCCGCTTGCCACATTTTCTTCCATGGCTACAATTAAACTATGATCTTTACAAGCTTCCAACACTGCTTCTTCATCAATAGGTTTCACAAAACGCCCATTAATCAGACTGACATTTTTTCCTGCTTCTTTTAATTTTGCATACACTGCCTCCGCCGTTTTCACCATGCTGCCTACAGCAAATAACGCAATGTCCTTTTCTTTATATATCCATTCCGCTTTGCCGTACTGAATAGGCTGACGATATTCCTCTAAACCATCATACGCCTCTCCGCGGGGATATCTGACTGCAATGGGCGCACCAAAATCTACCGCAAACTTCATCATATCTGAAAGTTCCCACTTATTCTTGGGTGCCATAATCTGCATATTCGGTACACTGGAAAGATAGGATAAATCAAAAATACCCTGATGGGTTTCTCCATCGCTTCCAACCAGTCCGGCTCTGTCTATAGCAAAAACCACCGGCAAATTCTGTATACATACGTCATGTACAATTTGATCATATGCCCTTTGCAGGAAAGAAGAATAAATTGCTACCACCGGCTTAAGTCCTCCTGCCGCCAGACCGGCAGCAAAAGTTACTGCGTGCTCCTCTGCAATACCTACATCAAAAAATCTGTCCGGATACATATTCCGAAACCGCTTCAGTCCGGTTCCGTCCGGCATGGCAGCTGTAATAGCTACTACAGATTCATCCCTTTGTCCGAGCTTGCACATAATCGTAGCAAACACATCCGTATAATTGGATTTTGCCTTGGCCTTCTTAGGAAGTCCTGTTTCAATATCAAAAGGCTCTGCACCATGGAATCTGGCAGGATGTCTCTCTGCCGGTGTAAATCCTTTTCCTTTCATCGTATTTACATGAATCATCACCGGACCATTTACACGCTTGGCCTCATTGATTACCCGAACCATTGCCTCAATATCGTGACCATCCACCGGCCCTAAATAGGTGATACCCATATCTTCAAAAAGCATTCCCGGTATTACCAGCTGCTTCAAACTATTCTTCGCCTTACGGATACCTGATACTACATTATCTCCATGTTTTGTTCCCAAAAGAGCATCCGTTACGCCCTTCTTTAATCCCAAATAGCTGTTGGTAGTACGGATATTGTTCAAATACTTCGATACGCCGCCTACATTTTCAGAAATAGACATGTTATTATCATTTAATACTATGATAAAGTTTGTTTCCAGCTTTGCCGCATTATTCATAGCTTCATAAGCCATACCGCCGGTCAGAGAACCGTCACCGATGACAGACACTATTGTATGTGATTCCTTTCGGATATCTCTTGCCTTAACCAGTCCAAGTCCTGCAGAAATGGAGGTCGAGCTATGTCCTGTGTCAAATGCATCGCAGTTACTTTCTTTTCTTTTCGGGAACCCACTCATGCCATGGTACTGACGCAAACTGGTAAATCCCTCTTTACGTCCGGTCAAAAGTTTATGTGTATAAGACTGGTGTCCCACATCCCAGATAATCTTATCCTCCGGCAGGTTCAACGCCAAATGCAATGCCATTGTAAGCTCCACTGCTCCCAGATTAGATCCCAGATGTCCACCGGTTACACTAATACTTTCAATCAAAAAATTTCTGATTTCTTCTGCCAGCTTTCCATAATCCGAAGCATCAATTTTCTTTATGTCATTCGCTTCATTTATCTGCTCTAAAAACATGTACACTACCCCATTCTGTCATACTAATGTATTCCCAGTATCTCCATAAACAAAAAACATTACTCTACTTGGTACGATGTATCAATGATACAATCAATTCTTTCAAGAATTCATTTTCTCCGCCCACGGAATCAATAATTTCCATTGCCTCCCGGGACATTTTCTCTACCTGCTTCACAGACTGTTCCATGCCATTCATACTTACATAGGTCTGCTTATGATTCTTTTCATCACTGCCAATCGGTTTTCCCAGTTCTTCCTGTGTACCCACTACATCCAAAATATCATCCTGAATCTGAAATGCGATTCCTATATTATAAGCACACTTTTCAATATCCTTTACCTGTTTATCCTCAGCTCCTGCAAGGATTGCACCTATCATCATGGATGACTGAATCAGTGCTGCCGTTTTATTTTCATGGATATACAGTAATTCCTCCGATGCAATCTGTTCCTTTTCTTCTGCCGCTATATCCGCAGTCTGGCCGCCAATCATTCCATAAAGCCCGGCCTTATGCGCCAATACTTCCAACGCCTTAGCTATTTGAACCAATTCTTTCGACTTCTTTACAGAATCTGCATCCTCACATGAGAATGCTTTCACAGCAGTTTCAAATGCCATATTTAAAAGGGCATCTCCGGCTAATATTGCAAAGGCTTCTCCATACACAACATGTGTGGTCTTACGACCTCTGCGGTATTCATCGTTATCCATGGCCGGTAAATCATCATGCACCAGAGAATAAGTATGTATCATTTCAATAGCAGCCATAAAAGGTTCTATTACTTTCCCGGTGCCGCCAAACAATCGGTAGGTTTCCTGCATCAACATGGGACGCAGGCGCTTTCCTCCTGCCAGCACACTATAATTCATTGCCTCTGCCACCGTTTTCGCATAACCTTCTTCTATTGGCAAAAAAGAGGTAATGATTTTCTCTATCTCTTTTACTCTCTGCTCTAACTGTTCTCTAAAATCTTCCATATCATCTCTCCTGCCTACAGCATCTCTGTTAAGTCGCCTGCTTCTGTCAGCTTCAATACCTTCTTTTCCACTTTATCGATTTCCTCGTTGCAGGTTTTTAATAGCTTCATTCCTTCACTATATGCAGCGAAAGCTTCCTCCAGAGAAATATCCTCTGCCTCCAGCTTTTCAATTACTTCTTCTATTTTTGAAAAATTCTCTTCTAATGTCATAAACCCTCTCCATTTACACTCATCTGTCACCTTAAGATTCTATAATCCCCTGTACTTGTGCTGAAACAGTACCGTCTGTAACATGTATATTTAAAATATCTCCCGATTTTACTGAATGTACGGAACGAATATTCTTTCCTTCTTCATTCATTACATACGAATATCCGCTATTCAGTTTTTGTAACGGAGACAAACCCTTCATTCTTTCAATGTATAGAGCCATGGCATGACGACGCTCACGTATAGCCTTCTGCATCAGCTCTTCCATCTTTTCCTCCAGCTTTAAAAGATAGGTGCGTTTCTCCCGGATACGGTTACCGGGACTAACATATTTAAGCTGTAATTCATACTGCTTTAGTCTATCCTGTTTTGCACTGATACATCGCATCATATTGCGATACAGTTCACTTTCCAAACCGTAAAGGATTTCTGTCAACTGACGGATATCATATACTGCCAGCTCTGCTGCAGCTGAAGGAGTAGGGGCACGTAAATCTGCCACATAATCAATAATTGTAGTGTCTGTCTCATGTCCTACCGCAGAAATAATAGGTACTGTACAATCAAATACTGCCTGTGCCACCGCGCGCTCATTAAACGCCCATAAATCTTCAATGGAACCGCCGCCACGTCCTACAATCATTACATCCACGCCATAATGCTCCAAGGCCCGGATACCTTTCACGATACTTTCTGCCGCCTGTTCTCCCTGCACAATAGCCGGATACAAAATAATCTGCACATATGGGTTTCTGCGGGTAACAATCTGAATAATATCTCTTACCGCTGCTCCTGTATCTGCAGTTACCACACCTAATGTTTTAATAAATCTGGGAATCGGTCGCTTGTATTCCTGAGCAAACATGCCAAGCTCCTGCAATTCCCGCTTTAACTGCTCAAACTTTTCATACAAAAGTCCGGCTCCATCCAGCATGATTTGCTTTGCATACAGCTGGTACTTTCCATCCCGCTCATATACGTCTATGGTTCCCAAAACGATTACCTGTTGCCCCTCCGACATACGAAAGTTAAGTCCGTTACGATTCCCGGCAAACATGACACAATTCATGGTACCCTTTTGGTCCTTTAACGTAAAATAAATATGTCCAGAGGAATGATACTTGCAGTTACTCACTTCACCTTTCACATAGAGTAACTGCAACATATAATCCTGCGTGAACATATTTTTTATATATGAATTCACTTGTGTAACTGTATAAACACTTCGAGCCATTCTCTCTACCTGTTAATTCACAAACTTTGCCAAAATGGCATTAACAAAACCACCGGAAGCCTCCTGACCATATTTCTTCGCAATTTCAATTGCTTCATTAATAGCCACGGTACTCGGTACTTCTTCATCAAAAAGGATTTCATATACAGCAATTCTTAAGACTGTCAATTCCACCCTGCCCATTCTGGCAGTGTTCCATCCTTCTGCTTTTTCATCCAAAAGCTTATCAATCTCTGCAAGCTTCCCCTGAATCACTTCGTATTTTGCACGGATTGCATCCATAGCTTTTTCTGTATATTCGATTTCATCATCCTCAAAAAACAGCTTTACCTGCTCCGGCATATCATCCATAGAATTAAACTCTACGCGGAATAATAATTTGAAAAGCTGTTCTCTTTGTTCATGTCTTCCCATAATTGCTCCTTAGTCTATTTAATTCCGACGATACGAATATTTACATCACTACAGCTTAAACCTGTCATATTCTCAATCGCAGCTTTTACCTTATCCTGTACCTTTGCACATGTAGTCGGAATATTAAAGCCATACGCCATAGTAACCGCCAAATCAATGGTAACATTACCTTCCAGAACATCTACCTTTACACCCTTGGTCAGTTTCTTCACACCAACCTTGCTCATGAGCTCATTGGTAATATTTCCTGACAATGCAGATACACCATCTACTTCTGTTGCAGCCAGACTGGCAATCATTGCTACCACATCATCTGCAATCTGAATCTGTCCCTTCTCCTCGTCTGCCTTTAATACAAGATTCTTCTTATCTATTTCTTTTTCCATGTTTTTACCCTCCGTTTACATGTTTTTGTATTTTTATTCACAATGCCGCTACCCATACATTATGTTTTAACACATTATAGCATATGTATGACTAATTTGTCATCCAAAATGTCAAGGATAGCTGTTGTTCATTTTCAATATACGCAATTGTCTCACAGGATTCATTTAAATACTGAAAAATCTTCTGATTTTGTATCAATTCCTGTTGCATAGTACTATAAACCGCTTCTTCGCTGCATTTAAGTGTCACATATAAATTACCATTCTGTCTGGTATCTGCAAACACCTTGTCCAACTTCTCTTCATCATAAGAGGTAAACAATCTGCCTTCTCTGACATAATAATTATTCTCCCATGCATCGCATACGGGTAATACAAAGGGATGGTCAATTGTATGCGTTTTTTGAAGCTGCGCCGTTGTAATGCATAAATAATCGTAATTTATATCCGGAAGAGTCCACTTTATCTGCTCCGGCCTTTCTGCCAAATAAGACGCATCTCCCCAAGTCGTATCCAAATAATAATACTTCCCGTCAGCCTTTACAAGATTCCATGCATGACCTTCATTTGTGTTAACAGAGCCAAACACGGTAGTACATTCTACCCCGAGACGATTCAGCAAATATTGGGTTGCTTTGGCATATCCCTGACAAACCGATTCCTGTCCCACAAATACAGAATAAATATTCTGATTATCTGAAGCATCCAGAGAATACTGTGTATGGTATATTATAGTTTCATACACCAACTTTATCTTTTCATAATCGTCCGCATTCTCCGGAAGTTTGTCCACAATTTGCACCACGGCTTCGTCAATCAATGCTTTTCTTTCCAGACACATTTGTGCAGAAAGTCCATACGTTCCTTTTAATTCAATTCCTGTTATTTCTCCGATAGAACTATAAATTGTATACTCATATCCCTCTACAAAGAAATACTCCGGATGGTCCAATAGAACACTTTGAAAAACAAGGGCAATATCCTCTTCCCCCAGTCCCATTTCAAATCCTTCCGGGGATAACACTGCCGGTTCATCACTTCTTCCTGCCAAAACAGTATTTATATCCTGATACCAAATCTTTTGTGCTTCACTCAGACAATCATATGCATACGTACTGTGCTCCGGATCTTCATAACAAATCACATCACTTAAAGAAATGGTTTCCTGAAATGCAACATCTGTCACCGGGCCTTCCATCGTAGTTTTTCCGTAATCCACATTCTGCATACAGCCGGTTAAGCATGCTGACAGAACAATGGCCACTACCCATATTATCCCTCTTATTTTCAAGTGAAGCCTGTCCCTCCTTTGGATTTATTCCCGTCCGAATTCAGACAGTACCAAATCTTTGTTTCTATCCAATGTCATTCCGATACTCCATGAATTTACAAACAAAAGTAACGGATTGCCCTTCATATCTTTTACACGCTTCATATCAGATGTACCGATAATCTTGGCAATATCAATATCTTTATGATTTTCAATCCAGCGAATATGTTCATAAGGCAGATTTTCCAGACGGATTTCTACGTTATACTCATTTTCCAAACGGTACTTTAATACTTCAAACTGCAGTACACCTACCACACCGACAATAATTTCTTCCATACCGGTATTAAACTCCTGGAAAATCTGAATGGCACCTTCCTGGGCAATCTGCTCAATTCCTTTTACAAACTGCTTTCTCTTCATGGTATCCACCTGACGCACTCTAGCAAAATGTTCCGGTGCGAAGGTGGGTATCCCTTCATATGCAAACTTCTGCTTCGGCATACATACGGTATCGCCAATAGAGAAAACACCCGGATCAAATACACCGATAATATCACCGGCATATGCTTCCTCTAATATCTTTCTTTCATCTGCCATAATCTGCTGTGGCTGGGATAAACGCATTACTTTATTTCCCTGTACATGACGTACTTCCTGCGTAGCATCGAATCTGCCGGAACAAATACGCATGAAAGCAATTCTGTCACGGTGTGCTTTATTCATGTTTGCCTGAATTTTAAATACAAATGCTGAAAATTCATTTTCCGTAGGTTCAACAATACCACAATCCGCCTTTCTGGGAAGAGGCGTTGTGGTCATTTCCAAAAAGTGCTTTAAGAAAATTTCTACACCAAAGTTAGTCAATGCCGAACCAAAACAAACAGGTGTCAAATCTCCCTTCTGTACCTCTGCTAAATCAAACTCCGCACTTGCGCCATCCAAAAGCTCTACTTCTTCTAACAGCTTCTCAGCCGCTTCATCTCCCAAAATCTCCCGAAGATGTGCTTCATCCTGTACCGGAATACGCTCTGTATGCCCTTCCTTTGTACCTTTCTCAGTATCTGAATAAGTAATCACACACTTACTTTCTCTGTCATATACACCTTTAAATCCCTTACCTGAACCAATCGGCCAGTTTACCGGACAGGTGGCAATTCCCAGTTCTTTTTCAATTTCATCTAACAGCTCAAAGGTATCTCTTGCATCTCTATCCATCTTGTTAATAAAGGTAAAAATAGGAATATGACGCATAACACATACTTTAAACAGCTTTCTGGTCTGCGCCTCCACACCCTTGGATGCATCAATAACCATTACTGCAGAATCCGCAGCCATCAAGGTACGATAGGTATCCTCTGAGAAATCCTGATGTCCGGGAGTGTCCAGAATATTAATACAATAACCGTCATATTCAAACTGTAATACAGAAGATGTAACTGAAATACCTCTTTCCTTTTCGATTTCCATCCAGTCAGAAACCGCATGTCTTGCTGTTGCTTTTCCTTTTACACTTCCGGCCAGATTAATAGCGCCTCCATATAAAAGAAATTTCTCTGTCAACGTTGTTTTACCCGCGTCCGGGTGGGATATAATTGCAAACGTTCTTCGTCTGTTTATCTCTTTATCGTAATTGCCCATATCTTTCTCGTTCCTCCGTTATGTCATTCCTATTGTAATTCTCTCATTTCGTAAGCCTGTCGCCTAAGCTCCTCTTTACAGAATACTTTCTCCCGTAAATTCAGGCTCTATATCAAAATACTTCAATACAGACGCTCCTATGTCCGCAAAAGTATTTCTTGTTCCGTAATTTTCCGACTCTATCTTCTGTCCGAAAATAATCCATGGTACATACTCTCTGGTATGGTCCGTAGTTTGTGTATATCCGGGATCACAGCCGTGGTCTGCCGTAATCATTAAGATATCGTCTTCTTTCAGCTTATCCAAAATTTCTGCCAGTCTGCCGTCGAAATACGTAATCGCCTTGGCATATCCATCCACGTCATTTCGATGTCCGTACATAGAATCGAAATCCACCAGATTCACAAAACAAAGTCCTTCAAAATCCTTATCCAGATACTCCAAGGTTCTTTCGATACCTTCCTCATTTCCGGCAGTATATACATATTCCGTAAGTCCCTTGCCTGCAAATATATCATGAATCTTTCCCACGCCGATAACATCCTTGCCTGCTGCCTTTAACTGATCTAACATGGTAATCGCCGGCGGTTCCAGGGAGAAATCATGTCGGTTAGACGTTCTGGCGAAATGTCCGCTGCACGGTCCCACAAAAGGTCTTGCAATGACTCTTCCCACACCATGCTCACCCTGCAAAATCTCTCTGGCTATGCGACAATAATCATACAAAACATCCAACGGAACCACTTCCTCATGTGCTGCAATCTGGAACACACTGTCTGCAGAAGTATACACAATCAAGTCACCGGTATTCATATGTTCTTCACCGTACTCCTGGATAACCACCGTTCCGGAATAAGGCTTATTGCATAAAACGCCTCTGCCGGTTCGTCTGCTAAACTCATCCAGAATCTCTTTCGGAAAACCATCCGGATAGGTAGGCATAGGATTCGGAGAATAAATTCCCGCGATCTCCCAGTGACCGGTTGTAGTATCTTTTCCGTTAGAACGTTCTGCCATCCGGGCAATTGCAGCCAAAGGCTTCTCGACCTTCTGCTCCACAGTCACTCCATCTATATTAAACAATCCTAACTTTTGTAAATTCGGCACCTCAAAATAGGCACTTCGGGATACACTGCCAAGTGTATTTACATCAAAATCACCATAGGCAGGTGCATCCTCCATGGCGCCTATACCAAAACTATCCAATACAATTAAAAAAATTCTTTTCTGTCCCATTCTCGCTTCTCCTGTATTTCAAGAAAATCAATTGCAACATATGGGCATACAAACCCACTATAGCTACTAGTATACCACATTTTTATGTATTGTACACGCTAAAAATTTATTGCTTAGATACCGTACTGATAATAATGTTTTCCGCTCCGATTTCTGTTTTGCGTTTTACAATATCCTCAATCTGAGCACGCTGTGCATCGGTAAGCTCTGTAGCATTTACCACCACATCTACTGCATTTCCGTTAATGCTTACTACCACATCCGTAAAGCCTTTTGCCTGTAATAGTACCTCTGCTGCCACTTCCTTTTCTGCAATATCCGTCATTGCCACCATAGTAGAAACCGCTTCTGCCTTCTGTGCATCTGACAAGCTTTCGCTATTAATGATTTCCAGAAGTGTTTCCTTATTTTTCGCACGCACCTGCTCCTTTAGAAGCTTTGCCTCAGATAAAATTGCCACTCCGTTCGCTGAAGTAAATACCGCTTCTCCCGGAATTTCTCCGTCCTCCGGTGTCGCTTCTGCCACGGTCATAGTATCCTCCAGATAGTCTTCCATTACAATATCCACTTCTGAATCCAGACTTTCAATTTCCGTATATTTTAACTCATCCGTTATATTTTCCACTTCTACATTATCTACGGCCAGATACTCCTCCTCCAGATTATTTCCTGCAAACTGCAAATAACCTGCAATTGCCAGCATAATTGCCAAAGCGGTAATCATTAGTTGATTTTTCTTGATTAAGTTTTTCACGTTTCTCACTCCCTAAGCTTCGTTTTTACTATTTCATTCTATGATGTCTCTCTTTCATATATGACATATCTGCTCAGTTTTCCCTCATGGACACTACACTGATTTTATGTGCTTCAATACCAAACAAAGCCTGCGCAATCTCTACCATACTCTTTTTCACCGAAGTAGCCCCCGCTCCCTGTGCTACAATTAACACTCCGGAAATTTCAGGCAGAATCGTTTGACTAACGTAGGGTGTCTGCGCATTGTCCGACTTATAATACACCGTCTGCTGCCCGGTATCTATTTCATATATGCTACGATTTCCTCCCTCACTATCACTTTCTAAGGTATTATTTCTGGACAGTGTTTCCTCCTTTTCCACAATCTGTTTCGCCGATGCTTCTAAAGTAATCATTACCGAAACATTTCCTGCCCCATCTATCTTTACCAACATCTGTTCAAGCTTCTTTTCCAGATAGGCAGTATATTCATATATATCTAAATAATCGACTCCCTCTGCATTTTCACTACCGGCCGCTTCTTTCACTTCTGTCTGTCCCGGCTCTTCTGACTTCTGTATATCTTTTGTATCTTTCGTCGGCAAAGTGATTACTATCAGCAAAATCCCTGCAAGCACCAATACAATCAGATTATCCCTCCGAAACCATTTCTCCAGACGATATTTTTCCAAAATCTTATTAAAACTCCCCATGGCTTCCTCCGATTTCTATTTTTTCTATAACAATCTGCGTATTTCCCGGTTCGTTTGGCTCAGCATTTTCCTGTGTCATACTTTCCTCCAGCTCCTGTACATATTCCACCCCCTCTTCCACCTTTTCCCGGGTAATGCGCTGCAATATCTGTTCAATGTCTTCTTCCTCAACTAACCCTTTCCCCATTACTTCTTCCATAACCTGTCCGTAAGCGTCCATTCCGTTCCACAAGCTTCTTCCTTCTCCGGAATGAAACAGGTTTAATACCGGCTCTGTTAACAATAGTAAAAGCATCATGCTGATTAACAATTTAATGTATTTTTCATAAGAGTCTTTTGCACGAAAATGTAAAAGTGTTTGGGCACATATTAAAAAAACGGCTATCTGACCGATTTCTTTTAACAATAAATCCAATCTTATACCCCCCTATTTGTGGCCATTGCCAGTACAGCAATAATAATCATAAAAAGTACCATGGCTGTTCCTGCTATTTTTCCTAATAACAGGCACCCCTCTCCGGTCCGGTTGGTACACTCTACCAGGCGTTTATCACTAATCATCCCCAACACCGCTGCTGCCAGCCGAAGAAGCATCCCTATAGTGAATATCTCCAATAAGGGTGCAGCACAAATAACAATTAATAGAAGCAGAATAACCACCCCTATACTATTTTTTATAATAACTGCCGAACCTATCACCAATTCCACCACTCCTTCGCTGATATTACCTATCCCCGGAATGGCAGATATGGATTTTTGCAACAAAGACGATTTGGCAGAATCAATCACCGGAGTAATCAACGTTTGGAAAATACTGATTCCTGTTACCACTCCTAACGCCGCCTTTAAAAGAAGTGTTATCACTTTTTTAATAAATTCGGTCAGTAAATTTAATCGTTCTTCTATCCAGACACCATTCAACATGGACAACACCATATACATGGACGTTAACTGAACAACACTGTTTCCCAAAAACTGTTCCACCCCATAGATAACTAATACCAAAAGTTGTGAATAGGCATTTACCGTTGTTACTCCGGTGGTCACTCCAACGGCTAACAAATAGGTTGGAACCATTAACTGAATAAACAGCACAATATTTTCCAAAACCTGTCCAACGATTGCGGATACCCGCACAAAGCATCGAAACAAAACTGCAACGAACATCAGATACATTAAGTAGTAACTCAAATCTGCAATTTGATGTTTATGAAACACTTCCACAAAATGTGTCATAACACCTGCCGCAATCCCTAATAACAGCAACCATATAAAAATATTCTTTAGACCTTCCAAACGCTCAAAAAAGCCATGACTTCCCAATAAAAGCACATCTCCGAAAATTCCCGTAAAATCACCTTCAAACAACTTTTCCATCATATCTTTTACAGATATACCATACTCCGGAAAAAGTCCGTCCAGTCCCTTTTGTAACTCCTGCAGACCATACTCCTGCCATATATCATCCAATTCCGGTTCCATAACGCCTCCTATCCCATATAGCTTTGTATTTGTTCCACAACGGTCAGCAAAATAGGAAGTCCTGCAAACATAACCGAAAGCTTTCCCAGTACTTCAATTTGATCTGCCACAGTTCCGTATCCGGCATCTTTACATACCGACGCAGTAAATTCACATAAATATGTAATCCCTATCACCTTTAACAGAATAGAAAGGTAACTATCCGCTCCTTCAAACAGCTTACTCATCCAGGAAAATGTCCTTAGCATGATCTGAAGTTCATTTATCGCATAGCCAAATACCAATAACCCCAATGCCAATCCAATATAGGTAGCGTATTCCGGCTTACTTCCTTTAAATTGAATTGCTACCAATACCCCCAGCAATGCCACAACACTTACCTTTATCAGCTCTTCCATCCCGATTCCTCCTTCTTACAACGCAAATAAAGACTGTATGGTTGTAAACAGCTCATAAATATAAGGAATTATCCATGTTAACACCAGTATCAATCCTGCCAGACTTAAAAGAAAAGCATGTTCTTCTCTTCCGCTGTGCTTTAACACCTGACATAAAATCGTAACCAATATTCCCACCGCAGCAATTTTAAAAATCAGACTTACACTCATCTCCTGTTTCTATCCCTTTCTACAGCTTTACCATAATAGAATTATAATCAGAAGACCACTCATGGTCCCCAAGCTGAAAGCCAGCCTGCATCTGGTTACAATCCCCTCTTCCAATAGAGCAATCTTCTTTTCTAACTCTGTTTTTGCCTGCTCCATCACTTTCAACTGCATCCTCTCTTCCTCGTAGCCGGTATTTATGAAACATTCCTCAAATATTTTTTTCTCTTCTTCACCGATATTCATCTCTTTCATACCTTCCTGCAAAACCTTATTGCATACCTCTGCAAAACCTTCCCCCGTATTCTCTAAGCTCTGATTGTATATCTCAAAAAATAACGACGCAAAGGGCTCTGTCACACGTCCGGCCACTCTTAAACATCCTTCCGGCAATGTGGATTTTGCAAATCGTATCTCACTTAAAAACAACTCCAATACATGGCGAAGCTCTTTTAAAAGCCTAAGTTGCTCGCGAAACTGAGCTCCATACCATACTCCCAAACCTGTACATCCCGCAAATATCATTAATACGCCGGCTACTTTCTGCATGTCCACTCACCATCCTCTGTTACCCGGTAAATTTGACGAATAATACATTTATTATTTTCTTTTCCCAACAAAACCACTGTTTCAAAAAGTCCTTCTCCTAAACACTCCCGCATTTTGTCACGACGCAGAATATCTTCCGGTCCCTCACCATGTATCGTGGCAATCACTCTGCTTCCGCAGGAAGCGGCCAATCGTACCGCCCGCATTTCTTCTTCACTCCCCAGCTCGTCTATGGCTATAATTCCCGGGGACATGGCTCTTAAAAGCATCATCATTCCCTGCACCTTAGGACAGGCATCCAATACATCGGTTCGCATGCCCACATCATTTTGCGGTTGTCCCAAATATGACCCACTGATTTCACTTCTTTCATCCACCACCCCTACCGTAACTCCTTTTCCACAAACATTGCCATCCGACATAAGTCTGACCAAGTCCCTTAACATTGTTGTTTTCCCGCAGCCGGGCGGTGAAACGATCAAAGCACCTACCGGGTGGCCGTCTCTGTACATCCATGGCAGCAACGGTTTTGCAACGCCTTTCACTTGATGTGAAATACGAATATTAAGACCATTTATATATTTCAAGGTTTTAATCTTGTCCGTTCCGTCGGTTACCACATGCCCTACCATTCCGATTCTATGACCTCCGGCCACGGTAACATATCCCTGCTTCAGTTCGTCCTCATATGCGTATAGAGAATAATGACAAATATGCTGTACAATCTTATCAAGCATTTCCTTATCCGGAAATAAAGCCCTATCTACTTCTTCCGTATATTTCCCTTCACTACTTAAAAACCGTTCCCCGACATTTTCCCATACAACAACCGGTTTACCGACACGGAGTCTTATTTCACTGACATGTTCTCCCCTCATTGCCATGCTTTCAAAAAACTTTCTATATTCCTTGGGAAAAATCTGCAAAATACTGTTATACACTTTGTCCCCTCCTTCTCTTTAACTCAATATATGAACCCCTGACAAAAAACATTCCTCTTTTATTGTCTCTGTCTTTGTGGTATAATAGAACATCATTTGTTTATTACAATATTCGTATTGTGTGAGGTAATATTATGCAGATTATTATTGTAGGATGCGGAAAAGTTGGTTATACCCTTGTGGAGCAGTTGAGCGGAGAAGCTCATAATATTGTAGTGGTAGACATCAAAGAAGATCGCGTCCGCTCTATTACGGACGAGTTAGATGCCATGGGAGTTATCGGTAACGGAACAAGTTTTCAAACCTTGTTAGAGGCCGGAATCAAACATGCAGATTTGTTAATTGCCGTTACGAACTCCGATGAACAAAATCTATTGTGCTGTGTCATTGCCAAAAAGGCCGGAAACTGTAAAACCATCGCCAGAGTCCGTAATCCAATTTATAATACAGAGCTGGAATTCTTACGCAAAGAGCTGGGACTTGCCATGATTATCAATCCTGAGCTTGCTTCTGCTTCTGAAATTGCACGTATTTTCCAGTTCCCTTCCGCCATTAAAATCGACACCTTCGCCAAAGGACGTATTGAAATGTTGCATTTTAAAATAACGGAAGACTGTAAGTTGAACAATTATGGTCTGATCCATATCCGTACCACGCTGAAATGCGAGGTTCTGGTATGTACTGTTACACGTGGAGACAGAGTAATTATTCCCCGTGGCGATTTTATATTTAAAGAAGGAGACATGGTAGCTATTGTTGCCACTCCGTCCAATGCCAACGATTTCTTTCGAAAAATAGGTATTAATATAGGACGTATCCACACTGCCATGCTGGTAGGCGGCGGAACCATTGCATTCTATCTTGCCAAGCGATTGTTGGCAGTAGGCACCGAAGTAAAAATTATTGAAATGGATCCGAAGCGTTGTGAAGTATTGAGTGAATTACTTCCTAAGGCTACCATTATCTGCGGAAACGGTATTGACCAAAACCTGCTTATTGAGGAAGGTCTTAATCATGTGCATGGATTTGCAGCACTGACCGGACTGGATGAAGAAAACATTCTGCTTTCTCTCCATGCCAAAAAAATTTCCAAGGCTAAGGTCGTTACAAAAATCAATCGTATTTCCTTCAACAGTGTATTGGGCGATTTGGAACTTGACAGTATCACCTACCCCCGCTTGTTGACAGCGGACTCTATTATTAAATATGCCCGCTCCATGAACGAATCTTTGAACAGTAATGTGGAAAATTTATATAAATTACAAGATGGCAAAGTGGAAGCACTGGAATTTTATATCAAGGAAGAAAATCCGAAGCTTACAAATATTCCTCTTCTCAAATTACCTATTAAGAAAAATATACTGATTTGCTGTATCAGCCGACAAAACAAAATAATTATCCCCGGCGGACAGGATGTTATTATGCCGGGAGATTCCGTTGTTGTTGTACTAACAGGAGAAAGCATTCACGATATTACAGATATTCTGTGGAATTAATAGCGGAGAGAGATTGTTATGAATTATAAAACCATTAGCTTTATTATTGGATGGATTCTGAAATTTGAATTTGTTTTTTTGTTACTACCTGCACTAACAGGACTGTTTTACAAAGAATTTAAAGACAGCTTGATTTATGTCTCTGTTGCCGTGGCTTGTTTGCTTATTGGCCACATTCTCACTTCGTGTGGTGGCAAGAACCGGCAGCTTTATGTTCGGGAAGGATTTGTATCCGTTTCCCTTGGTTGGGTTGTAATGAGTATTTTCGGTGCACTACCTTTTGTGTTTACCGGGGATATTCCCAGCTTCACTGATGCTCTGTTTGAAACCATTTCCGGGCTCACCACTACCGGTGCAAGTATTTTGACCAATGTAGAAGGTTTATCCTACACCAATTTATTTTGGAGAAGCTTCACTCACTGGGTAGGCGGAATGGGTGTATTTGTACTTGTTATGGCCATACTACCCATGATGGGCGGTTCCACTATGAACTTAATGAAGGCAGAAAGCCCCGGTCCCTCCGTTGGAAAACTGGTGCCCAAGGTAAAGGATACTGCCAAAATTCTGTACTCCATATACATTGCCATAACCCTTTGTCAGATTATTGCTTTATTAATTTGTAAAATGCCTCTTTTTGATGCAATCACAACAACTTTTGGTACAGTGGGAACCGGAGGATTCGGAATCAAAAACTCTTCCATCGCCGACTATTCCCCTTCCATTCAGATTGTTATAACTGTTTTTATGATATTAAGCGGAATTAATTATACTGCCTACTTCTGTATTCTCAGCAAACAGTTTAAAGACCTTCTAAAGTTAGAAGAAGTACGCGCTTATCTGTTGATTATACTGGGTGCGGTAATTATTATTTGTTTTAACACAGTTCATTTGTATGGCAGTATTGGTGAATCCTTACGCCATGCGGCATTCCAGGTGGGTTCCATCATCACTACTACCGGATTTGCAACTACGGATTTTGATTTATGGCCGGAATTATCCAAAAACATCTTAGTTCTGCTTATGTTTATTGGTGCCTGTGCCGGCAGTACCGGTGGCGGAATCAAGGTATCGCGTGTATTAATTCTTTTTAAAACCATCGGCAAAGAATTATCCATGTTGATTCATCCGCGCATGATAAAAAAAATAAAGCTGGATGACCGCCTGATTCCTCACGAGGTCCTCCGCTCTACAAATGTGTTTATTGCTGTATATTTTGTTATTTACTTTATTTCCTTACTGCTGATTAGTATCGATGAATTTAGTTTCACCACTAATTTTACTGCAGTAGCTGCTACATTGAATAATATCGGACCGGGTTTGGAAATGGTTGGTCCTACACAGAACTTCTCCATCTTCTCCAACTTTTCTAAATATGTCCTGATGTTTGATATGCTGGCCGGACGTTTGGAGCTGTTCCCCATGCTCATCCTCTTCCATCCGGCATGTTGGAAAAAATACTAGGAAATAGTTTTTAAAACATCCTGAATCTGTATTCTCTTTACGATGACCAGACTAAGGATGTTTTTTGTTTCCTGCATATCCTTACGGGCAATATTCTGACGAAGCCCGGTAAACTGCCTTTCAAAACATTCTAACCCCAGCTTCTGTGCCTGCATTGACATTCGTCGGATACTCATCATAGCACTTTCCCATCGCCCGTTTTGCACAGCCTGACCCAGACGCATAAAATCATATCCATTAATAAATTGTCTCAATTGCGCCAAATACTGTTCTCCGAAGTTTTCTTCTCCCACAACAGTATTAATCTTCAATCTCTGCATTTTATCTTTCCATTCACTATTCATAGCTTCACCTGCCTGAAAAAACAGAGAAGTTATAAAAACCTCTCTGTCTCTCTATTGTTATTTTACTGTTAACGTACAAGTAATATTGTAAGCATTCTCCGTCACTACTTCCGGCGAAAGTGTAATAATACAATAATCCGCACCGGCCCGTTGTAATGCCCTTATAAGCTCATCATTCTTGAAATTCGTATTACCATTGGAGTACGCTTCCTCCAAACCTTTCCATACATCTGCTGATAAAAGGTCTGTGTAAGAAGCTGTTCCCCTTCCCATAACCTCAATTCGGGCTATCATGGTGTCGCAATACTTATTGACAGCCTCCTCATATGCGCTTTGTTCGCCTTCCACGGTAGTGTTATCTCCTACGCCCTCTGTGGACTCGTCCTCCTTATCCTCCAGGCCACTGTATAAAGTGCCATTACATGCCGGAAGATAAATCGACATACTTTTACGCACATGTGTATCTGAAAATTCCGCATCAGAGCGATTGAAATAATCGTATGTATTGGGCGCCGTATCATCCCATGTGGTGTCCACATTATAATAGTCACCATACAGCTTTACTATATTCCATGCATGATTTTCACCGCTATATCCACCACAATAAAAGCAAGGAATTTCTAACTGTTGCATCAAATATTGAAATGCTCTGGCATATCCGGCGCACACTGTCTTTCCGCTTACAAGCGCGCTATATGCACTTTGATTATTGTCTGCCTTTGCATCATATGTTACCTTGGCTAACAGCTTATCATGTACATACTTTTCTTTTTCATACTCGTTGTCCAAAGTACGTGCCACCTTCAGAATTTCTTCTGCCTTTTCAAAAAAGGTGGTCTTGGACTGTTCTAATTTCTTTGAAGTACTGTTAAACTGAAGATTGATTTCTACACATTTCCCACTAGGATCGTACTTGCAGGTATATGCCGTATCCACCCAGAAAAGCACCGGATTATCATGAAACACAGCTTCCATAACACGGTTAATCTGTGTAGAATAAATATCCTCACAGGGTTTAAACTTATCTACCAGTGAAAAAGCATTGGCATAAATCTGGCGATATAATTCTCTTTCCTGACCTTCCAACATGTGATAATAGGGATAGAAATTCTGGTCAAAAACCAGCATTTCACCGGTTTCACCTTCTGTCAGTTCATTCCTAAGCTTCTCTGCTTCTTCACCGGTAATCTCTGACATTTGAGACGTCACAGGCACATAGCCAATTAAAGAAGCTACATTTTCCGGAACTGTCAAAGATACATAAACAGGTTCTTTATAGCTCGTTACCTGCGAAGCCGGGCATACGGTTTTAATCGTAATGGAATTTAACACCGGCTCTTCTTTTTTCGTCTCCTCATCACCGCTTCCTTCTACTACAGCAGAAGGCTCTTTGGTCGGCGCAGTTAACGGAGTCATCTGAGGATAGGGAGTTACTTCTTCTGCAGACTCCTGCTCAGGTGCTTCACTTGTTTCCGGCGTAGGTGCGGGAGTAGCTTCTGCCACGTACCCGTCTTCACCATACAAAAGCTTCGACAGCTTATCTGACAAATTAGGATTCATCGCCACTGCTAAAATCAGAATACAAATGAGCAATATTAAAAAACTTATTCCATAAAAAACTTTTTTTACTGTTTTCAATGATTTTCCTCACTTATACAAATTAATCAGCTTCGCCAAACAGGGACATTTGCATAAAAACATCTTCCGGGTCCGGCTCCTCATTGTTCATAACCTTATTTACAAAAATAACCTCCAGGCTTTGTCCGCACTGGCCACAATGACAGCTTTCCTTTTCCATGCCTACAATATGACGGCTGCCGCAAGACGGACATACCGCAAAATCTGCCTTCAGACAATTCAACGTAATCTTCATAAATGCTCCATCGTATTGGTGTATTAATAGTTTATAACATATGTGCTCTTAACTCTTCTCCGCTCAGGGGACTTAAGTACGCAGGTGCCACATCAAACACTGTCTTACAACCTGTCATACCTTCTTTTTTCATGCGTGCAACAGCTCTTGCATAAGCTACTATTACCGATGCAGTAAATTCCGGATTGGAGTCCAACTTCAAGCTGTATTCAATAATATGGTTGTTCTCACCATTCCAACCTGTCTTACCACTGCGAATTACAAATCCGCCATGAGGAATACCGCTATGATTCTTCTGTAATTCTTCTTCGCTGATAAAGTTTACGGTTGTGTCGTAATCTGCAAAATAATTGGGCATGGTCTTAATCTCCTGCTCAATCTTTGCCAAATCAGCACCTTCTTTCGCTACCACATAACATTCTCTTGTGTGCTTTTCACGGGTACTGAGTTCAGGACAAACACCGCTTCTGACTGCTTCCAACGCACTTTCTACCGGCACGGTATACTGTTTACCGTTTGCCACGCCTTCCACTCTGCGGATTGCATCAGAATGTCCCTGGCTGACACCTTTACCCCAGAAAGTATAGTCCTTACCTTCCGGTAAAACTGCACTTGCATATAAACGGTTTAATGAAAACATTCCCGGATCCCAACCTGCGGAAATTAATGCCACGTTGCCGTTTTCCTTTGCTGCAGCATCCACATTTGCAAAATGTTCCGGAATTCTGGCATGAGTATCAAAACTATCTACCACATTAAAATATTTTGCATATTCCGGTGTCTGCTTGGGTAAATCTGTCGCACTGCCGCCACATAAAATCAACACATCAATATTATCTTTCTGGGTAAGAAGTTCCTCTACGGAATACACCTTCACATTTTCAGAAAGAATCTTCACTGTTTCCGGTGCTCTACGGGTAAAAACCGCTACCAGCTCCATATCATCGTTCTGTTTCAGTGCACATTCGATTCCTCTTCCCAAATTACCATAGCCTAAAATACCAATTCTAGTTTTCATAATAGCTCACTCCTCACTGGATTTTTCATCATTAAACAATGAAATCCATTTTATTTTACATCATCTCCTGCAAGAAATAAAGAGATAATTCTAAGAGTTTTAAGAAATTTTATCGCTCAAAAAATTCTAAAATATCAGCATAAACCTTTTCCCGTTCCACTTCATTTAATACTTCATGGCACATTCCTTCATACACCTTATTTACCATTCCGAGATATCCAAGTTTTCTGAAATCATCTTCTGTTCTCTTCAAACCTTTTTCACCACCGGTAATAGGGTCTTTACTACCTGATATACATAAAATCGGCAAGGTGGGATTTTGTACCTTAAATGCCTTGAAATTATGCAGCTCATAAACAGACTGTATCATTGTCAGTGTGGAAACATTAGGGTACTCATACCCGCAATACGGATCCTTACGATAAGCTTCCAAAGATTCCTTGTTGGAAACCAGCCAGGAATCATCCTCACCGCCGATTCCGCTTAATTTAAGCAATAACTTATTATGTCCCATTTCTCCATCCAGCTTTACTACCAATTTGCCAAATAACGCACCTGCACCGGAAGCAGGAATGAATGGAACGGTTCCGCTTAATACCAATCTCTTAATATCCTTATCATGCTCCTGTAAGTATAATCGGGCAAAAATCGAACCCAGCGAATGACCTATCAGATACAATGGCATTTCAGAATATCTTTCCTTCAGCCATCGCGAAATTCCCACCTGGTCCTGTACCATTCGATATACATTATTCATGTATCCTAACGGATATTTATCATTCACAGATTCCCCATGTCCGCGATTGTCTGAAACAAGCACATTGTAGCCGTTTTTTTGTAAAAAGCGGGCAATTTTCTCGTAACGCCCCTTATATTCCACCGCTCCGTGAATTATCTGTACCAAAGCTTTTGGGTTTTCCGCTTCATATAAGGCCACTGAAACTAAGAAACCATCATCCATTTTAATCTGCATTTTTTCCATAGGCTCTCCTCGGTTTAAAATCAAAAGGCGAACCGCACATCCCATGCGATTCGCCCTCTTTGCATGTAATCTTTATTCTTCTACTTCCACTTCGTCCACACTCTGGTCTGTTACAACGCCTGAGATATCATCACGCTTTGCACAGAATGCACACAAACGGGTACGACCTTCTGCAATCGCCTGTTCTACAGTACCATATGTAAGAGTATCACTCTGGTTCAAAGCCTGACAGTCTTCGCTGGTATGATATACCTTACCGAAAGGACTCCAGAATACATCTTCATTAATTGCTGAAATAGCTGCCTGCTGCTGTTCTTCAGAAACAGGATTGAAATCGTAACTTGCCACACCACCGATTAACAAAGCAATCACTGCTACTACTGTAGCAATCGCTTTTGTCTTCTTATCAGCTTCTTTGTTGGTCAGTGCAAGGATAACAAAAGGAATAAATGCTACTGCACAAACGATAAGTCCCATGTTATTCCATAACCAGAATAAGAATTTATTCTTTTCGCTGGCCGGTTTAATATGATTTGCCTTCTTCCAAAGCCGGGAACCAATGATAACACATACCAAATCCAAAACAAGTGCAATAATAATCTGCCATAAGCTGGGCATGAATGTTAAATTAATGGTACCATTGAGTACTAAAAATGCAACTACTTCCAAAGCAAGTGCCACTACCCAAAGAACAATCGCACCAATACGAAGTCCTGTAGCGTTACCTACCGGAGCCGCTTCTTTACGCTTACCTTTTTCTGCGGTAGAAGCAACTACTTTTTTCTTCTTTTTCTCTGCCATAATTCTATCTCCTTTTCTTATTTGAAAATCTATTAAACCACTTCTATTATACTATATTTTGTATGTTAGGCAAGTCTTTCCTACAAAAAATGTCAAATTTCTTATTTTAGTTCCTTGACTTCTGTTTTTTCATGTCTCATAATAAAAGCAAATAAAAATCATACAAATAGGAGAAGATGCTATGGATTTAACTAAACTCGCCTCAACCTTAATCAGTTCCGATAGTATCAGTGGCTTAAGCAACCTTACCGGAACATCTGACAAAGATGTATCTAATGTTCTTGCGCAGGCACTTCCTGCCCTCTTAAGCGGCGCAAACAGCCAGGCAAAAGACAAGGATACCGCAGAAAGCTTTGCTACTGCTCTTTCAGACCATGCAAAAGACGATACCAAAGATTTATCTAAGTTCCTTGGAAATGTAGATTTAAAAGACGGTGCTAAGATTTTAGGTCACCTTTTAGGCTCCGACAAAGATGATGTTATCGGCAATATTGCAGAGAGTACCGGTGTTTCCAAGAAGGACACCAACTCTATTGTTTCTGCTATTGCACCTTTGCTTTTAAGTCTTTTAGGACAGCAGACCGAAGAAGACGATGACAAGGATACCGGTGCTGCAGGTTTAGTAGGTGCCTTACTTGATAATGTTGATGTAGGCAGTCTGTTAACCGGTCTGTTAACAGACAATAGCAGTTCTTCCTCTACCACAACCTCCGGCAAGAAGAAATCTTCCAAGAAAAAAGCCACCTCTGACAAATCCGGTGGATTGCTTGGCAGTCTTTTAAAAAATATTCTGAAATAAAACATATTCAGCCCATCCGCTTACAAACCGGATGGGCTGTCTTTTATTGATCTCTGTATTATTGACGCTTACCAAAGGGGTAAATACTATTTTTCAAATGATTATCGATACTATCTATTTGCACTGTTACAGTATCGCCCTTTAATATGTCACCTGTTTCACTCTCTAAATCGTCTGCATCTTCCGTTATAAGGACCACATATACATTAGCATTCAGTGATACTACCGGTTCGAAATATATTACTCCCGCCGAAGAATCCATAGATGCTGTTACCGACATGGTTTTTCCCACAATATCTGTTCCGCTCTGATATGCTTCAATCGCACTTTGGGGACTATTATAATCTGCCACGTTCTTTGTGTCTCCTCCACAACCTGCACAACAAAGCATCATCCCTATTGTCAACAACAATACTGTCCATTTTCCCAGAATCTTTTTCATATTGTCCTCTATTCATCCTTTTAAATCAACGCCGTACTGAAATATCTCTCCGCTCTATCTGCCAGAATCGTTACAATCACCTTATCCTTGCCATACTTTTCAGCCATTTTCTTAGCTGCCCATACATTGGCTCCGGAAGAGGTTCCTACCAAAAGTCCCTGTATACTTGCCAATTCTCTGGCGGTATTAATGGCATCATCATCTGACACCTCAACAATATCCGTAATAATCTTGGTATCCAACACCGCAGGAATGAATCCGTCACCGATGCCCTGAATCTGATGAAGTCCCGGTTCGTCTCCTAAAAGTGCAGATACATTCTTAGGTTCTACCGCTACAATCTTACAATCCGGATTCTTTTCCAAAAGCAACGAAGCTATTCCCTGCAAGGTTCCGCCACTTCCGATACCGGATACAAACACATCAATCTTTTTATCTAACTGCGCTACAATCTCTGCAGCCGTAGTCTTATAATGGGCTGCCGGATTCGCAGGATTTTCAAACTGCTGGGGTACAAAATATTCCTCGGAAGAACCGGCCAGCTCCAATGCCTTTTGCACAGAACCATCAATACTTAACTCAGGCGGTGTTAAAACCAATTCCGCTCCCAAAGCCCTGATAATTTTCTTACGTTCGTCACTCATATTTTCCGGCATTACAATAATTACCTTGTAACCTTTGCGCACACCGCAAAGAGCCAAACCGATACCGGTATTACCGCTGGTTGGTTCAATAATAGTCATGCCCGGCCTTAATTTACCGCTCTTCTCTGCCTCTTCCAACATATTCAAAGCTATTCTGTCCTTTATACTTCCGCCCGGATTTAAAAATTCTGCTTTTGCATATATATCACATCCGGTACTTTCCTTCAAACTTAATAATGGTGTATTTCCTATTAATTCCAAAATATTATTGTAATACATACTTGCCCCTCCATATCATGGCATACTCTATTTAGCAGTATACAAAAACATTATGATTTTCGCAACTATTTTATCACTCTAATGTAGTAAATTATTTTATTTCATGTTAAACTGAAAAAAATATGTAAATTTTTGTAACGTTTCCGGAAACGCTACGTCTAACATAGTGAAAGGAGGGATAAAGAAATGGCCAAAATGGATATGAATCTTGTATATGCACAACATGCAGAAGAAGTTTACCACTTTCTCTTACGTCTGTGCTCAGATGCTCATCTGGCAGAGGATTTGCTACAAAACACTTTTCTAAAAGCCATAGAAAAGATTGATACCTTTGATAATCGTTGTAAGCTGACCTCATGGCTTTGCCAGATAGCGAAAAATGATTACTATGATTATTTACGCAGAACGAAAAGACACAACTTGGAACCTCTGCCTGATTTTGACCTGCCGAATTCACAGATCCCTCTGGAAGACATGCTCGCAGACAAGGAGCTGGCGCGAAACATCCGTATGACTGTTCACATGCTGCCGGAACCCTACAAAGAAGTTTTTCTGTTACGTGTATATGCAGAATTACCCTTTTCTGAAATCGGACAGATGTTTCAAAAAACGGAAGTTTGGGGACGCGTCACCTTTTTAAGAGCCAAAGAAATGATACTGAAGCGTTTGGAGGATAAATAATATGAAATGTGAAATAGCTCATGATTTACTTACTTTGTATGCAGAAGACCTTTGTTCACCGGAAACTGCCACGGAGCTGGAAGCTCATCTGGCCACCTGCGAATCCTGTGCAAAGAAACTGACAGAATATAAAAGCAACATTGCTGAAAAACTCTCTGCCATATCATCACCTGATTCAGATACCTCAAACGAGATTAAGCCTTTGAAAAAGATACGCAGAAAATTAACCTTGCGCAAATGGCTTGCCATTGGTCTGGCCTTGATTTTGCTTGTTGTATTGTGCATCATCGGTGTATTAAGTTATGGTCAGATTACCAATCGTTGTATGAACTTCTCCTCTCTGGCCGATATTTATAAACTGAATCAGGTAACAAAAGCTTATGCTGCCGGCGATTCCCAGCCCTTGGTAGATATTCTGTCTTTCACCTTTGATGAAATATATGCTTTTGAAAAAACTACCGATTCAGAATCCTTTGATGAATACAAGATTTTCTTAAAAGAGAGATTAGATGCTTTTTATGAAAAAGAGTTAGAAGGCAAGAAAATTACCATAGACTTGAACTCAACCTACAACGATCCTTATGAAGAAATGTATTCTATTGATACACCCACAAGCACCTACTGCTATCGATTTTATGACCAGGATTACAATGTATTGTTTTCCATAGACTTTAGCAAATTAGGTCCCAATAAATATTGTTTATCAGATTACTCTTCTTATAGTGAGAAAAATATTTTCAACGAAGAAATTACCGATTACCTTTTACCCACGGAAGAATTGATAACCAATGTATTACTTTCCTACCCTGCAAAAGATACTTATGCCGCACAAATATCCGGAGATTCAGATGCAAATCCTGCACGTTACTTTGCTACGCACATTCGATACTATAATGTGGAAAAGGAAACAGAGAAAGCTGCTCACTACCAGACCGCACTGGAAAAGAAGATTACCGCATTATATGATACAAATATCTACTTTACGGATGTGTTGTTCTCTGTCGATACCTTCGATGCAGAAAGCGGTTATTGGATTTACAAGGTGCTTTTTCAGATAGAAAATCAGGAAAACGGCAAAGAATGTGTATTAGAATCCTACTTCCGCATGTATGACTATAGACTTTATGTCATTCCTGATACCAAACCAACAATCATTGGTGAAGAAGCCTTATCAGAAGCGCAGATACAGCAATTAATTACCCTTTTTGATATTTAAATAGTAAGGAGTATGCATTCATTCAAACGAAAGCATACTCCTTGTTTTTAATAATGTCCTATCACAATCTTGTCTAAGAACTTCTCTTCCGGCAATGGTTTATCAAAATAAAATCCCTGAATAATATCACATCCTACCGACGCCAGATATTCGTACTGTTTCTGTGTTTCCACCCCTTCAGCGATTACCAGATAGCCCAATGCTTTTGCCAGATGGGCGATATTCTCAAACATGATACAGTCTTTCTTCTTATCCGGATAATCCTCTTCCAGGGGAATGAAGGATTTGTCAATCTTTAAGATATCTATACTGGTCATCTTTAACATATTCAAAGAAGAATAACCGGTACCGAAATCATCAATAGAGGTACAAATTCCTTCCTTCTTCAAATCATCAATTAACTTGGCCATTACGATATAATCTCTGAAATCTTCACTTTCTGTCAATTCAATTTCAACATACTCGTGAGGTACACTGTGACGATCAATTGTAGAAACAATTTCTCTGACCAAATCCGGATTTCCCACATGTTTTCTGGAAAAGTTTATGGAAATGCGTGTCATAGGTATTCCTTGATCACTGCATTTCTTTAATAACTCGCACACCTTATCTAATACATAGAAGTCCAATTTGCAAATACTTCCGTTCTTTTCCAAAATAGGAATAAACTCTGCCGGTTGAATCAATTGACCCTCTGCAGTCTTCCAACGGACCAGTGCTTCTGCACCGTTTATACTTTTGTCCTCTGTACTTACCTTAGGCTGATAATATACTACAAATTCCTGTGTTTCCAATGCTTTTTGGAAACCGGCAATAATTTCCTTCTGACGCATTATGATTTTGTAATACTCCTCATTGTAGTATACTACTTCACCACTATCCTGCTGTCTGGCCATCTGATAAGAAATACTGGTACGAAGCAAAATATCACCGGGATTCTGGATGTCATTCAGTTTCGATGCACCTATAGTTGCCCCGAAACTGAATTTCTTCACCTCATTTTCATACTGGTATGTAATATCCATACAACTGATAAGACTCACAAACCGATTCACATTCTCTTCCCGAATCAGTGCTACAAAATTATCTCCGCCAAGTCTTGCTGCGATTTCATCACTTTCTACCATATTGGCCAGCATGCCTGCATAAATCCGCATAACCTCATCTGCCTGCATATGCTGCAACACTTTATTCACATACTTAAAATTATGGATATTAAAGAAGAAGGCAACGTACTCCTTTAATATTCCCTGTGCAAACAGCTGTGTAGCAAAACTCATAAAACCGGAAACATTAGGAAGGCCCACTGCCAAATCCGTAGTCATAGCTTTCTTTAACAGCCCTTCCATGGATTGTTGCCGAAAGGCACCATATATGTGATTACCTACAATACGTATTTCCCTCTGTTCTTCTTCATTCCACTTATAATCCGTCTGCGGATAAAAAGTAATCAATACAGTACCACCATCACCGGTACGATAACTTAAGTTTATAGGTTCAAAGCTATATCTTACATCACTTTGATACAGAATACTTGTTAAATTCTCAATCTGTGCCCGCAATTTAGATTGTGGTACCGATAAACTGATTACCACCTTTCCCATATGCATATCGTTAGCAATATACATAATGGCACGCTTAACATTTATAAGCAACTCCTCACTGGAGCGTACAGGCTTTTGTACAACTTCTAAAAATTCTTTTATTTCTTCACTTCCAAAAAAATTGCTCATGGGACTACCTCCTTTTTCTATTGTATCACATTATGAGAAAAAACAATAGCCTTGGTAGCTCCATGAGCATAAAAATTTACGAAATGTCAAGTTCCGGAGGAATATCTATCTGATCAGATACATATTTACCGTTCTTTTTACGCTGTCTGACACATTCCGTTAACAAATATTCAATTTGTCCGTTTACTGAGCGAAAATCATCCTCCGCCCATGCTGCAATGTCATTATATAATTTTTCAGAAAGTCGCAAAGGGACTTGTTTCTTCTCTGCCATATTAGTACAAGCTTCCTGAATTTACGATGGGCTGAGCATCATGATTACCACAAAGAACAACTAACAGATTGGATACCATCGCAGCTTTTCTTTCTTCATCCAGTTCTACTACGTTATTCTCATTCAGTCTTTCCAGAGCCATTTCCACCATACCAACTGCACCGTCCACAATCATCTTACGGGCATCAATAATAGCAGATGCCTGCTGACGCTGTAACATAACTGCAGCAATTTCTGTAGCATATGCCAAATAGGTAATTCTGGCTTCTTCAATGACAATACCTGCATCTGATACTCTCTTCTGAATCTCATCCTTAATACGGTTTGCAACCACCTCACTGGAACCACGAAGGCTTCCTTCATCTGCCACACCATCACCGGTAGTATCTACATTCTGTGCCACATCATAAGGATAAATTCTTACAATATCTCTTAATGCACTGTCACACTGTAATGACAGATATTCCTTATAATTATCTACATTAAACACCGCTTTTGCTGTATCTACTACTCTCCAGGTAACTGCAATAGCAATTTCAATAGGATTACCCAAACAATCATTAATCTTCTGACGGCTGTTACTTAAAGTCATAAGCTTTAAAGAAATCTTCTTGCTCAAATCTTCTGCAGTAAGTGCAGCTTGCCCATTTGCTGCTGAACCTGCAATAAATGCACTCTTTACATCGCCGCTTTGATTTAATTTCGTTCTGGAAGCGGGGTTCACTGCGCTACAGAAGGGATTCACATAGTAAAAGCCTTCTTCCTTCAAGGTACCCACATAATTACCAAACAAAGTTAATACCAATGCTTCCTGCGGACGAACCACCTTGAGACCGCACCAAGGAATCCATCCAAGCACCAAATACACGATACAAACTACCAAAAGAACAATCACTGCAACCATAAACATGGTCGGCAGCTTACTGCTTTCCAATGTAACGGCACTGAAAATCACTCCCGCAATAGCAACCAAATACAAGAAAATGGTTAACAGCAATACAGACATACCATTTTTCTTACCCTTATAAATTTTTTCTTCCATAATCTCCACCTCTCTCAAGCATTAAGTAGCTCGCATATGTTTGTTTTGTTTGATATCAAAATGATATCATTATAATTTTATTTTGTCAATACACGTTATAAAAAAATTTCGGTGCTTTAAAAAACACCGAAATTTTTCTCATAAATATTTAATTTATTAACTCCGACAATGCCTTAGCAAATGCCCTGACCTCAGGATATTCCTTAATCTCCCACAAACGTGATGTACAAACCAGCACGCCCTTTTCATAATATAACATACCTAATTTGTGTGCTCTTTCCACATTATCGATAGGCTGTACCAACAGCTCTACATCATCCTTGCCTTCCAATACCGCACAATGACTGTGCATCACTAACTGATACCACTGAGGTGTGGAATAGTTTTCATAAGGGAAGCTCTGCATAAGCTTCTCGTCCTCATGAATTAACAATCCCAATGTACCAATGGGCACTTTACGATTCATACTCTCGGAAATAGAACGGAACATAGGATAGTTCCAGAAATCTGTACAATACGTACCTTCCACATCTTCCTCTGTCATCTCAGGAACGCATAGCACCGGCTGTCCGACCTGTTTACAAGCAACAGCTTCTTCCAGTGTCTTTACAATTTTTATCGACTTTCCGGCATAAGTAATACTCTCTTCCGTAATCTCCACTTCGGTCTGTGGGTATGCCCAAAGCGTGTATTCGTTTGCATACTCCGTATCTGTAATCTGTAAACGTATCTCTATATTTTCGGGTTTCTGCAATACCGGAACTTCAAAAGATATCACGCCAACCTCTTGCAAACGCTCAACACCCTTTTCTATAGCAAACCAACCCATTGCCAATTCTTCGCCGCCTACACTTACCTGATATGTCAGCTCTTTCCCTTCAAACTGCTCCCAGTTACATACGGACAACTTCACGGGCATGGCAACTAACTGTTTCTCACTTACTACAAAACTTTCCAACTCACCTAAAATTACTGTATCATTACAGAACTTTCGCCAATCCGCCGGAGCAACCAATCCCTTAGACTCCAGCCATGCATTCAGGACACCTACCAGTGCCACATTCTGTCCCGGAAAATCCTGCATGTCTAAAAGTTGGAAACCACTCAATTCCTTGGAACGTAGCGCTGCTTCAATTTCCCTGCGGTAACAATCCACCGCAAATGTACCTGTGGACTGATAGAAATCTTTCCACTGCTCCAGGATACCGCTTTTTTCCATACGTTCCATATATACATTCAGATACAAAGGCTGTTGCGAACCCTCGTAACGACCAAGCTCTGTAAAATCCGGAAAGAAATCATACTGACCGATTTCATGAGAAATAACCGGCACCTGAGGTATCAAAGCACCTTCGCCGCTGACGGCCTTTACCTTCTTGGTTCCCGTACCGTACTGAATCTCTATATAACCATCACCCACTTCTGCTTCGTCCACCTGCACGGGTGCAATAATATCATCATAATTATGGGCAGAATTAGGCAAATCTGTCTGGATATGCCCCTGAGGCGCGTCACACATAGCATAGGAACCTCTAAACAATCTGTCCCCAGCCAGACGTACACCACAGAATACATCCTCGTCTTCCAGTACCGCAGGACAGAACTGGAAATTATTGGATCCCTGGGTATAGAAGTGTCTGTCATCCACCTGCTTGTAATCATGCAGAAAACTATTAATGCGCTTCATACTTCCCCACAATTCGTTGCCCATGGAGAGCATGACAAAGGAAGGATGATTACCGAAGTTCTTCAAAATGCGGAAACCTTCTTCTATCAGGTATGCCTGCTCTGTCTCGTTATAGCCTTCCTCACCCGGTGCTGCGATAGTTCCCCAGAAAGGTAACTCCGGCTCCATATATATACCCATTTCATCCGCTGCTGCAAAGGCCGCATCCGGCGGACAACAGGTATGAAAACGATAATGGTTGATACCATACTCCTTCATGGTCGCAAACACCTGCTTCCACTCTTCCACGGTCATAGGTGCATAACCGGTACGAGGGAACACCAATCCGTCGTGTTTTCCTCGCCAGAATACCTGCTTATCATTTACCAGAAGTCTTCTGCCGTCAGTAGAAAGATTACGAATACCAAAGGAAGTCTCAGCACTTTCTGCCTCAACCAAAACAATGGCCTGTAATAAATTCGTATGATATTCGTCCCAAAGTAAATCTTCACCGGAAAGAGCAATCTCTACTTCCAAATGTCCATTCTCATAAGGATAAACTCCTTCATGCAAAAGTTCACCCGTGCTTCTGCGAATAACTATCGTAGCCATACTGCTACCACCATCTGCCAACTTGCCGGACAGCTTATCGCTCAACTCTCCGCAAATATCCGCTGTCACCTTCACACACTCCGGCGTCTTCGCATATACCTGCAAATTCTCAGGGTACACCTTCTCACGAATCTGAAGCTCCATGCGACCCACAATACCATTCCAATTGGTCTGGGTATCCGGGGAAGTCATATGACCTCCCTTGGTAGGATAATCCGTATTATTCACACGAATGGTTAAAACATGTTCTCCCGCAGACAATTTACCTGTCAAATCATGCTCGTGAAAACCACACAAACTATCTAAGGTATTGATTTCCTGACCATCAATATATACCGTGGATATTCTGGTGCGCTCTAGAAATAGAGTAACCCTTTTATCCACCCACTCCGGCTTAATTACAATTGTTCTGCTAAACCATGCATAACCTTCAAAATAAAAACGATCCGTCATATACCCTACGTTGGGCTGTGTATCTTCCACGCCCTTCCCGGCATGGCCCGTACTGTCCGGAAGAACAATGGTATCATTCGCTTTCGGCGGTTCCACGCATACCTTTTCCGCATCTAAATATAAATCCCAAGTTCCCTGTAAATCCACCTTAATCATGCTCTGTCTCTCCTATTTTGCATACCATTTCTTAAGCACGTCTTCCGCCTTCTTTAAATGAATATTAAATCCATTTTCCTGTGCTGCTTCTTCTACAGTATCGTATATATAGGTGCTCCAATCCCACCAGAAAATACCGCCAAACCATTCTTTATCTGCAAAGGTTGCCAGACATGACTCATAAAAGTTTGCCTGTTCTTCCTCATCATGCGGAAATTCTTTGTGTTGGAAATCCCATGGCATAGTCGCGCAACCTCTGGCACTGCGACACCCGATTTCAATAAATACAAACTTTTTCTGCCACTTTTCATACACCGGGTACAATTCCTTTGACACACGTTCCCAGTTTGCCTTCATTTCCTCCAAAGATGCTCCACCTGCTGAAGCCACCGGGAAATATGCACTGGTTCCGATATAATCCACTGCGTCAAACCACTTCACATCATCCTCGTGACCATGATTGGTATTGTAAATCAATTTACCGGAATATATCTCACGGATTTCTCCAATCAACTTTCTCCAATGCTTCTCCTTACGCTCCGTACCGCACATTTCACAACCAATACAAAGCATTTCACAGCCGGTCTCTTCTGCCAGCTGAGCATAATACTTCATGTAATCTCCATAGCTTTGGAACCACTTATCCCAATAAATATCCTTGCCCGCAAAATCAGAATCCGCAAAATTAATATAAGCTCTCCATACACCATCCTTACAATTGACCATAGGCTTCAGGCAGACCTTTACATTGTTTGCATGTGCATGCTCCACTGCCGCCATAATATCTCTGTCCGAACAACTTCTGGCAAAATCAAAATCAATTTTGGTACTATGTGCCGTTTCCTGACAACAGGAAAATGCCAGACACACCCAATTCACTCCTGTCTCAAACAAAAGCTTCTGGGATTTAATAGCACCTTCTGTTCTGTAATCTCCTCTTTTTCCATCATAACCATATGTAAAACCTTTAATTTCCATTACGCTTCACTCCTACATCTATTTTTTCAAATCGCTTACAGCATTTGTGGTTTCCGTTTGGCTTTTTTCTGCCTTTTCTACTTTCTTCTTATGTATTGTGCGGACTACCAAACCAATTACCAGATTTAATACCAGTACTCCCGACAAAATAAGCAAAGCGTCGAAACAATACTGCTGATAATCAATGTATCTTGCTGCCTTGGACACGGATTCCTTCACCAGCTCCATGTACTGTCTGCTATTGTTAAAGCGATAGAAATATACATATCCGGCCACACTAAATGCATCTAACACAAGTGTCCAAAATCCCAGCTTAAGCGCAAATCTCTTATATGTCATGGCTCTTTTGGGTTTTCCTGACACTTTATCTTTTTTACGTACAAATATCAAGGTATAAAGGATAAGTACAACACTTACTCCCAAGGCAATAAGCAGTGGTAAATAATCCTTCCGCGAACCAACCGCCAGCACACCTCCCGCTTTGGTAATCTGCATATTTCTGGAGGTACCGATACCGGACGCACTGGTAGCTACAATAGTAATATTGTTAACACCTTCCGTTAATGGCAGACAATATTCAAACACCCCATTTTCATCCACACTAACTTCCACATCATTAATGGTAAGCTTGGCCGCATTCTTCACGGCTCCCGAAATCACAGCCTCTGCATTTTTGAAAGTCATTCCATCCAAGTTTTCATATAATGTTAAAACCGGAGGTGTGGCATCCCTGAATATTTCAGCTCTGACACGGTAAGTGATATTATTATCTCCCCCAAAAGATGCCTGAATGGTATTCACACCCGCACTCAGCGGATAATATACAGTATTCTCCCCCTCTATATTACTTTGCCCATATTCTTCATTCAGCCATACCTCTAACAAAGAAGGTGCCATGGCCTTATATGCAAGCTCTAACTGGGTTCCGGACGTAACTTCTTCTGTTACAACCTGTAACTTCTCACCATTTACCAAATCAATTTCCTTAGTTACCGGCTCCGATAACACACCATCATCCTTATAGAATAATTGAATGGTTAACTGCTCGGTTCCCACCGGATAGAAAAAGCTGTCCTGATTATTCTTCGGTTCATTCATATATATGGGATTGTCTGTATCTCCATTTGCAATGGCCAATACCGTATACTCTTTTCCCCAACCCATACGATACTCATCCCAGTCCAGTTCCACGGAATGATTACTCATATCAATCGTAGCATAAAAGTTTTCCATAGCTTCAGGAGTCTCGGCATTAACATAGCTAAACGGCTCACTCATCATGGAATCAAACATTTCCAGACCATCCTGCGCCACAACATTTAAAAGGAAACGATAATTATCATAGCTGGACAGCTCCAGTTTTACCTTCACTTCCTCTGTTTCCCCTGTTAAGGCACTGCCACTTTTCAGCTGTTTTCCGGCACTTTCATCTTCACCGGCAATGGCAGTAATCGTATAGCTGTACCACGCTCTCTCATCCTCACCCATAGTAACCAGGAAGGAAAGTACTGCATCCTCACCTTCCATACTTACTACATTAAAGTTCTGAATACATAAACCATCGATTTCTTCCACAAAACTGTAATCTACATATTCATTATTCTTTTTATCACAACGTACCCGCCAGGTACCTGCCTCTGCGCCGATTACCTTATATGTACTCCAGCCATCTCCATGTGCAGACGCAAATACCGTCTCCGGCGAAACACCTTCTGCATATTCTACACCGGAGGGAGAAAGAAAGGTTATTACCGGTCTGTCTCCTTCATAGGTAAACATTACCGTGAAATCTTCTGTCTCCTCCAAAGTAATCAGTTCCGCTTCCACTTCCTCAGCCTGCACCATCATTGTATTTGGGAAAGCCATGAAAAGCACAAATACAGCAAGCAAAACTCTAACTAATAAATTCTTAAATTGTCTCATGCCTTATTCCTCCTCTACAAAGTTCCGTTCTTATTTCCGGTCTTTCCATTACTGTCAATATAATAATATAGCTTCTTATTGGTTCCCCACATATTCTGATAAGCCAATGCTACCGTAAACTGCGGTTCACCATATTCCGTATAATAAACACCCACAAGTGCCGTACCTGACTGGTCGAAATTCATGGCTAGCAGCCACCATTCAATATTCAGCTCTGCCACACCTTCATACTGAACACCGATAAATCGACTATTACCGCTCAAACTACCGGTACCGGAAATATTAACATGACAGTTATCAATATCCCATATAAATCCTTTGGTTATAGAACTGTTAAAGCCCTGCACTTCCCTGTTTTCCAAACCAAGCAATGCGTTGGTATAAGAATAATTTCCTACAGAAAAGTTCGTCTTAGCTATAGTGAATTCATCAAATATCTTTAGCTCTGATGCAGTACTTATCATAAACGGATTCCAACGGAACCTGATAGTTGCATCCGACAGGGACACCAGACTCATATCATCCACATACTTTTCAAGTTGCGGGAAATAAGCACTTACCTTTGCCACAGCCAAATCCATCTGTCCCACAAAGATTACGTTACCAAACTGTTTATTTGCAACTGCAGTAGAAATATCCTCTGCCCCTACACGGAAATTACTAAAGGTAAGAGGTACTTCTCCCAACATTACAGACAAATCTTTATCTATGGTAAGCAGGAAGCTGTCTAATTGGAAACCGTTCAAACTAACCTCTGCTCCCAAACCTAAGCCTAAAACATTTAACTTAATCAGACCACCAAAAGTATATTTATGGTCTATCGTATTAATCATGATTCTTAAGGCACTCTTGTCCAATGCAACAGGCACATTCATAACCTTAAAGTCTTTCAGACTTTCTCTTTCATCCTCACCCTTAAAATCAATCAAAATACCTATATTCTGACTGGTAAGTACTGCGGAGCTCTTTATATCAAAAGAAAACGGGCTATCCACACCGACTGCTTCAAAAATATCGTCCTGGAAAGGCAGCACGGTACTTCCCTGAGTGTATTCCAGTTTTATACTATCGGGGTACAACTTAATGGCAGGCGCCTCCAAATACACTACCTGGAACACTCTCAAGCCGGTCGTACGTATAGAGTCTACCTGATAATTTTCATAATCAAATATATGACTGGGGTCATTATATAAGCTAAAGCTTCCTAATTTCGGCACACTGAAAGAGATACCTTTTTCTGCAAAATAAGTACCTACACCGGTCGCCGTATCCGGATCAAAAGTAACGTAGGCACCGTCATTCTCCGTCATCCACACCTGTGTATCTTCTGACAAATTTCCTTTTAGGGTAACATCTCCGTTAAATACCAGCCAGCCGTTTAAAGTAACATTGCCGGAAAGTACCGTTTCATCATAATCTGAACTCTTACCCATGGAAGTAAATACGTACGGACCAAACTTTGTCACCTTCGTATCTCCTGCCTCATACAAAGAGAAACCATTTTCTATGTATGCAGTTCTTTCATTGATAGTAATCTGCAAATCATAAGTACCTACAGCCACACTGGAAGGAATCACTACTTTATAACGACCGGAATCCACATATTCCATAGCGACTTCATAATCCATATTTCCCAATAGCTTCATTTTGGAAGAAGCTCCATCCGTAAAGCCACTTCCTATTAGATGAACCACTATATCTTCCTTACTTTTTTGTGCACTGCGAATATCCAGACCAATTACCGATAATGTACCTGCCGGAATAAATCCTTCACCGTCCTGTACATTTCCTGTTTCACTATCATCATACAAGCTATATTCTTTAGAATCGTAAATATTTTCCTCATCAATTCTTACTTCTACAGTTCGATTTTTGGTAAGCAGGGTGTCTTTTGCCGTATAGGTAATCATATACTGATTATCTACCTGACTTTGCAATAATTCATAGAAATCCGTCAGACTTTCACTGTCTGATACATATACCAGTTTACCGTTACCGCTGGAAGCCAAGGTACTAAGGTAAGAGGCATCAACATCTCCCAATCCGATGGTATACACTGTCACGCCCTTTTCCCTTGCCAGTCCACCAATTTCCTGCATAATCGTTGCCGCATCTCTTCCGTTATTGTCCTGACCGTCCGTCATCAGAATAATTGTATCATTTGAAATGATTTCTGCATCAAAAGTACTCAGACAGCTATACAAAGTATTATAAATCTCCGTGCCACCGCTGGCATGCATGGAATTCGCGAACTCTGCCAGACGGTCCTTGTCCTTCAAAAATTCCGTAGTTCCTTCAATACCATTTGAAAAAGTTACAATTGATACATATTCTTCCAAATGCATATTACTTACATAATTGTTCACTGCACTTCTCAGGTCATCAATACAAATATCCATACTTCCGGAAACATCACAAATCAGCATGGTTTTTAAAGAATCAAACTCAATCTTTTCAATTTCAAACTCAGTAATTTCTGCACCACAGTCATACACCTTCAACCGTTCTTTTAGTTCTTCACTGTTTCCTGCATATTTGCTGGAAATAGTAAGTCCTACCTTTACCGTATCAAACTCCGAAGTATCAATCTGACCGATAGCAATACTACTCTTTATTTCACTGACATAATTTGTCACCAATTCTGTATAAGTATCTTTATCCTCTTCCTCTACTTCATAATCGTAAGTACCATTAGCAGAAATAATTTCATAGCTATCCATAGGCAGGTAATTCTCCACTGCCTGCTCTACAAACTCACTTAAATGAACAATCTCCGAAGAATCCGCTCCTGTCACAATAGCTTCTATCTTGGTCATAGCCTGTGCGTACTCAGTATCTTCACTATCTTTACCGGTAACCACAGCATCATAAAAATAATCTGTCGCCAGAGAATCATTTTCATAGAAGTACTCTATCTTTGAAATACCCATATCAATCTCAGATACGGCCCCGTTATCCTTCACTGCTTCTTCGTTTAACTGTTCCCGCATTACATACAGTACCGGATCTTCTTCCGCCTTTTCCAATGTTTCCACCATGGTTTCCAGCGTCTCAGTTTCCTGACCGGTCAGCTCATCTTCCAGCTTGTCCAAAACCTTATCCAGCTGTTTCGCCACCTTTTCAAAACGCTCACCATAATCTGCCACATAATCATCCGCGAAATCTTTTTCTTCCACGGTTCCGTTCATATAAAGCTCGGATGCAATCAAAAGCTCCCGATAGTCTGATTCTGTACCGATATTCTGTATTAACTCTTCAAAATCTCCGCGTAATAAAGTCGCCTTCAGCTTAGCATCCTGTACCATAACGGACTGTGCCAGAGCAGGATGTTCTTCCGCCAAATCCTCCAGGTCATCAAAGCATTCTTCCAATGCTACATGTTCCTCTTCCTCCAGGCGAAAATATCCTCTGCCCAAACACTTATCATACAACTCTCGAATCGTACTTACTACCTCTAAGCCATCCTCATACTCATCAATATCGTAGGAATCCTCCAAATTATCCAATATTTCATCCGCTATCTCTGCATCCGTTATATTTAACGCTTTCTCCATGGACGCAACATAATCATCCGTATAACCATACTCTTCCGGGTTCTTTCCGTTTGCAACCAAAAAATCCATCATTGCCAGATAAGAAGAATCCGCTCCTGCCTTCACCAAAATCAGCTCATACTCATCTTCAACTCTGTCCTCATAATCCTCTGACTTTGCCAGACGCGCATAAATGCCTTTTGCTTCCTCATAATTTCCCTGCAAAGCTTTCGTCTTGGCTACCACATAGCTACACTCATTATCATAACCGTACGTTTCACTATATTCCTGCAATGCTTCCATGACTTCTTCATATTCGCCCGCCGCCAGAAGTGCATTCGCGTATGTCATCATTTGTTCTGCAGACATCACTTCATTCTCTTCCTCTGCTCCCAACTGCTCCTTTACTCCCATGGTAACAGCACCACCACAGGCAGCGGTAAGCAGAAGCGCTCCAAAAAGTGGCTTTAACTGCCAGACTCTGCGCTTTATTATAATTATCCATACTGCGATAAAGGACACACTCAGTCCCAGTCCGATTTGTAAGAGTACATTCATAGCATTCTCCCCGATATCTCATTAATCATTTGTTAAATTATTTTCTGTTTCATAGCAATCAGCTCATCACCCGATGTCTTAGCCACCTTTAAAACAGTAATCTTTTCTCCCACCCGGCAAGTACTTCTCAGATTACCAATGGAGCGACACTCCACCTCTTGTACCACTTTTCCATAAGCATCCAACAGCTGAATCTTTGCATAATAACGAATTACTCTTCCCGGCTGCTTACTTCTGTGTGAATAGTGTCCGGATACAAACAAGGCCTCTCCCAGATACACTTCATCTTCTCGCAAAGCCTGTATCTCCTCTGTGCCGATTTTTCGAAGTAATACAATGGGAATTCCATAAAATACAATTCCCCCTATCGCTCCGGCTATCAGACTACCCACACCCGCAAAATAGTCTCCCTGTGACATGGCTTCCAATGCTGATTTGATGCCAAAGAAAAACCCAATCGTCACAAACAGCATCCAGATTCCCAACAAAAAACGCAACAAATACGTACCGACTAAATAATTTGCCGCCAAATTACGTTTCTCTTCTTCATTTAATTTTCTCCACATATAATATTCCTTTCCAAATTAACTCTCTCTGCCTTTTAACGGCAGAAAGGCTGGTCTTGGTCAGTTGAATATACATAATTTCCCATGCTATTCATTATACCAGTATCGCTGTGAAATAACAATAAAAACATCCCCTCCCGGGAGTTGAAAAAGCTTCTTTCCCGTGCTATCATTAAAAAAAAACGTAAAGGAGTTTTACGAATGAAAAAAGAAGCCTTAAAAAATTTACTCAGCATTCTGATTGCCGGTGTTCTATTGGTAGTAATCATACTTGTTGCACAGAATACCGACCTATTTGATTCTCTGGATGATATGGAAGAGAAAATCACACTCAGCGGTCAAATCGTATTAGAATCCGTTCTGGCCCTTGCCATTACTATTCTGGCAAGTAACGTAATCTTATTTATATTAAATCTTTTCAGAAACAAAAAAGGTCGTACAGGCACACTGGCAACTGTGTTCTCCAGCCTTGTAAAATATGCAGCTGTAATTATTGCTTTCTGTTGGATATTGTCCATTATCGGTGTAAACGTCAGCACTATCTTTGCCAGTGTAGGAATTCTGGCATTAATCCTTGGTTTTGGTGCCGAAAGTCTGGTAGCCGACTTAGTAACCGGCGTATTTATTCTTTTTGAAAATCAGTATAACGTGGGCGATATCATTGAAATCGACGGTTTCCGCGGTAAAGTAAAGGAAATCGGTATCCGCACCTTGAGCTTGGAGGATACCGGCGGAAATATCAAAATTATCAACAACTCTGATTTAAAAAATATAATTAACCGTTCTAATCAGCGCTCTGTTGCGGTATGCGATGTAGGCATTTCCTATAATGTTGATTTAGAAAAATTTGACAAAGTATTAGACAAAATATTAGCAGACATTAAAAGCAAACACGATATTTTTATAGATCGTGTAGAGTGTGTCGGTGTGGAATCTCTGGCAAACTCCTGCGTAGTGTTACGCATTATTGCCGATGTGAATGAAGAAAATATTTTCAAAGGCAAAAGAATTCTGAATAAAGAATTAAAAATTGCTTTTGATAAAGCCGGCATTTCCATTCCTTACCCACAGTTGGATGTACATAACAAATAAGCAAGGATGAACACTTATGAACAATGAATTTGGATATACCGGAAGCGAATATTCAAATGGCAGGGAATTACACGAACCCCATGACCCACTGAATCATATTGCTCCGGAAATAAATGAAGGTCGCGATGAATACTGGTGTGCCCCTGTGGAATATACAGAATCGTTACAAAAAGAAACTCCTTCTGCTTCCACCGCCCCCCAAAAGCAACATTCCAAAGACCTTCACAAAAAAGTAGTGCGCAAAATGGTTTACGCTGTCGCTTCTGCTGTTACAGTCGTATCCCTTGCCCAGGTTGCTACGCCTTCAGAAGATCAGTCTCTCATTACTAATTTTGAAAATGTTTTGGACCAACTGGTTTCTACCACTGCTACTCCGGCACCCCAGGAGCCGCTTCTTGCGGCACAGACTATTGTTTTTTCCGGAAGTGGTATACTGACTAAGGAAGCTGTAGAAAATGAACTTAAAAAGTACGATTTATCTGAAAATTTTGCTGTAATTATTGAAGATGGGTATACGGAGATTGCTGCTGAAGCTTTCAGCAATCGCTCCACTCTGGTAAATGTGTCCATACCGGACAGTGTCACTGTCATCGGCGATAAAGTATTTAGCGAATGTAAAAATCTGGTAATTGATACTCTGGATACCTCAGGACGCACCATCGGCACCTTTGCTTTTCAAGATGTAACTATTAAGGACGTTATCATCAGTGATACTTTTAATTGCGTTCAAGACCACATGTATCCTTCACTGGCTTTGGCCAATATTCAGAACATAAGCTTCGAACAGGGAATTACCTTCATTCCCGCCTATGCTTTGAGCCGTTGTTCTACCATTACTTCTGTTGACATACCGGACACTGTTACTTCCATTGGCACAGAAGCTTTCAACGAATGCACCGCCCTTACGGACATCACCATTCCGGATAACGTTACTACGATTGAAAGTGACGCATTTCGTGGATGCTCCAACTTAATTATTGATAGTCTGAGCACCTCAGGACGCACTATCGGTACCTTTGCTTTTCGAGAAGTAACTATTAAGGACGTTATCATCAGCGATACCTTTAATTGTGCTCAAAGCCACATGTATCCCTCACTGGCTTTGGCCAATATTCAGAACATAAGCTTCGAACAGGGAATTACTTTTATTCCCGCCTATGCTTTGAGCCGTTGTTCTACCATTACTTCTGTTGACATACCGGACACTGTTACTTCCATTGGCGCAGATGCTTTCTATGAATGCACCGCCCTTACCGACATCACGCTTCCGGATAACGTTACTACGATTGAAAGTAATGCATTTCGTGGATGCTCCAACTTAATTCTTGATGTGTTAAACACCTCAGGACGCACCATCGGCACCTTTGCTTTTCAAGATGTAACTATTAAGGACGTAATCATCAGCGATACCTTTAATTGTGCTCAAAGCCACACGTACCCTTCACTTACTTACGCTAATATTCAGAACATAAGCTTTGAACAGGGAATTACTTTTATTCCCGCCTATGCTTTGAGCCGTTGTTCTACCATTACTTCTGTTGACATACCGGACACTGTTACTTCCATTGGCGCAGATGCTTTCTATGAATGCACCGCCCTTACGGACGTCACTATTCCGAACAGTGTTACTACAATTGAAGAAGAATCATTTGCAGAATGCCCCAACCTTACCTTACGCGTATCCGTTGGCTCTGCTGCCGAAGCATACGCTTTGGAGAAAAACATTCCTTATGTAACAAACTAAAATAAACCCCTTCGCAGGACTCTCATAGTCCAAACGAAGGGGTTCTGTATTATGCATTATACTTTTCTACGAACTCATTGATTGGCATGGGTTTTGCAAAGAAATATCCCTGAATCAAATCACATTTCTGATCAATCAGGAAATCTACCTGTTCCCTACTTTCAATACCTTCTGCTACAATCTTCATATTTAACTTCTTAGCCAAATCAATTACCTTAGTTACTATCCACACGCCTCTCTCTTCAAACTCTGCACCTCTAAAGAAATCCGCATCGATTTTCAACACATCAATATGTAATTCTTTCAAAGAGTTCAATGAAGAATAACCTGCACCAAAATCATCCATAGATACAATAAATCCTGCATCACGTAACTTCTTAACCGTATTTATCAGCACTTTCTTATCATCAAAAAATGCACTTTCTGTTAACTCCAGCTCAATTACGTTATGGGGAATATTGTATTTGTCTACAATACTACAGATATGCTCTGTTAAATCTTCTCTGGTAAAATGTGCTCTGGATACATTAACTGATATGGGTACGATTCTGCGGCCTTGAGCAATCCACTCTGCCTGCTGTCTCGCCACTTCTTCCAACATATAGTCATCCAGCTTCAATATAAAACCATTCTTTTCAAATATTGGAATAAATTTATTAGGAGGAATAAAACCTTCTGTCGGGTGAATCCATCTGACCAAAGCCTCTGCACCGGCCAATTGTTCTTCCAAAGTACTAATCTTCGGTTGCAGATATACCTGAAATTCTTTACCTGCTAATGCCCTCTCCATATCATCTTCTACTTTACGTTCCCACAGCTTCTCCTTGCTCATTTCGATGTCGAAAAAGGCTATTTGGTTATCTGCTTCTTCTCCCAGCTTCTCACATGCTACCATCGCATTAATGTAAAGCTGGTTTATATCTCTCTCTTCTTTTCCGATTTCATACACACCCACACCGAAATATATTTTCATATTCGGCATCGCTGTGTTCAAAGCAGATTCCATTTCTTCAATACGCTTTATCAACGCTTCTTTACTTCCATAAGCAAGCAACAGACCAAACTCTGCATTCTCATGATGCGCCATTACTTCGTTGCGCTTTATCTGCTTTTTCAAAATCCAGTAGAGCTTCTCTATCAGTTCTTCTCCCACCTGCGCTCCGAAGCAAGTGCAAAAACTCCTGTATTTGCGCATATTCAGATGAACCATTGCATATTTATTCTTTTCGCTCCACTTATGCTTTAACATCGCATTGCCTCTTTTTTCAAAATGAAGCCAGTTATTACCGCCGGTCACCACATCCGTATAAATAATTTTGGAGGTTTTACGCACAGTAAATATTACGCTAATAAAGGAAATCAAATAATAATTTACGAAAACTGCTATTAATATTCCCACTGTTCCAAGGCATACTATCATAAACAACAAATCATGCGCAAACACATATATGCTATTCAGAATATATACCTCTAAGTTATCTACCGGAATCACATACCATATTTTAAATTCTAACACTGCATCTTCCGCATCCGACGAGAATAAATCTTCCCCTTTTTCCAGATTCTCAAAGTTAAGCGCACCGATGAAATCATCTCCCACTACCAGCGTATCATCTTCCACCGTCAATAAGCCTTGGGAATCCTCTTCTACAATGACTTTGGCCTCTACTATCTCATCCCCGTACATAAGAGAAATATCCAAAGCCGAGTCTTTCTTGGGAACAGAAGTTTCACCTACCCAGTGTACTACTCCATTTTCAGCCACTGCGCCAACTACTTCCATCTCATCATCAAACTGAAGATAAGTCCGAACTGCTACATCTATATTTTGCACAGATGTTTCATCATATTCCTGATATAAAGCAGCCATCTGTGCAGAACGTTCACTACAAACCATTATCTTGCGCTGAATAATCTCCAAACCTGCAATTGCCACAACTATACTCACCAATATCGCAAAAATTAAACTCAATAAAAAAAGACCTAGTACCGAAGGCCATATACGTATCTTTTTCAACTTTTTGATTCGTTTGTCTTTTGCCTTACTCATTTCTTAACTCCTCCGCATTTATTCCCTTGAAAAGTCCCTCCTGCACCTCCAGGAGGGACTTCAAAATATTACTACCTACCACCAAATGGTAAATACTCCAGCGCTTCCACTGCGCCATACAATCTTAACTGTCCGTCAGAATACGCTGCTCGGGACTTCAATTTACCTTCCAACATCTGTACAATTACATATGCACTGGTTACAATAATCACATCCCTGTCATAGTACTCATAGGGCTCTACATTTATCTTGCCACCGGATATTTCTACGTAGAAGGCGCCTTCTGCTTCGCCTTCTACATTGAATTGAAACGCCACATGCCCCAGGCCTTTGCTCACCTGCGTATTCTTGGTTGCCTTTCTTACACGTTCCACCAATTCTTCATATGTCATTCCAATCCCTTCTTTCCGTACATAAATTCCACATCATCTTTGATGTTATATTTATTATATCAGATAATTTAGGATTTTGCACTATATTTTCTGAAATTTTTAAATTAATTTCAAAGAAACCTTTCTATCCTTGAAATAATACTCCTTATCATGTGCATTTATCTCTCTCTGTACCCGGCAAGGGTTGCCGAATGCCACCACATTGGAGGGAATATCCTTTGTTACCACACTTCCCGCACCAATGACCACGTTATCTCCTATGGTCACGCCCGGAACAATCACACTGCCTGCACCGATCCAGCAATTCCTTCCGATGCGAACCGGCATATTATATTGATAGCCTTGTTCACGAAGCGTCGGTTCTATGGGATGTCCGCCGGTAGCTATTATTACATTTGGGCCAAACATGGTATAATCCCCCACATACACATGGGTATCATCCACTACTGTTAAATTAAAATTTGCGTACACATTCTTACCGAAATGACAATTTGCACCACCCCAGTTTGCATGAAAAGGCGGTTCAATATAGCATCCCTCTCCAATCTCAGCAAACATCTCCTTCAGCAATTCCATACGCTTCTCATATTCATGGGGACGTGTAGCATTAAAATCATACAAACGCTCCATACATTGGAATTGCTCCTTCATAATCTCTTCATCTCCCGGCAGATAAAGGTCACCGGAATGTAATTTTTCTTTTTCGGTCATGAGCTGTTTCTCCTTCAAATTTCATAGAAGTTTACCAGTCCGAATCCCAGTCCGAACTGCCGGAATCCCAGGAATCTCCGCTGTCCCAGTCATAGTCACTGTCCCAATCGTCATCCCAGTCATCGTCATAATCATCATAGGAATCATAGCTTCGTACCGGTTCTTCCACATACCACGAAGAATCCTCAAACTGCATTCCTTCATGATCGTAAGTCTTATACTCACCCTGCGTACGGAAGGTAATATCCGGCACCTGCGAAGAATCCACATGACTCCAATCATCCTGCAAATCATTATAATAATACCAGTAATCATCCTGATAATAATAAGTGTCCCCACTGTATCGATAATATCCTTCCGTAGGTTCACTATTATATATGGAGCGCATTATGCAAAAAGCAATAAAAACCACCAAAACCGTCCAGAATATCCCCATAAAGAGCACCATCTTAAGACCGGTTTTCATTAATCTCTCTGCGCCCGCTTTTACCCCGTCATTCTGCCGGAAACTTGTATATGACGCACCACTCTGTCTGGAGTTCTCACTCACCATGCCATTTCGGTTCTTCTGTTCTGCAATCTCCGCACGCAGCCTCTGATACAACTCATTGACTGCATAAGCCTCATCAGAGCCCTGATAGCGTATTGCTCTCTGCCCGTTTGACTTATTTTTATATACTACAAAATCACCCAGCGCATTTTGATAAATACCAAACGCCCGGGCTTCCCGAATATCTTTACCAATAAAGAATCTGGTCACTTCCTCCGGGGGAAGCTTACGACTTATGTACCATTCTTTCAATTCCTCAATGGTGCGCGGTTGCTTATCTGCAAAACGATTCACACCATTTAGTGCAGCCCCGCAATTAGGACAGGCAGAGGCATTTTCTTCAATCATACTGCCACAATAGTCACACTTTACCTTCATGTATAATTCCTCATAATGTGTTTCTAACATACCTTGTAACCATTTATATTATAAGGGATAGCGCCAAATCCCGCAAGGAAATGTGCCACCAATATTTTACCGTTCCACATTCATTACTACCTTTTAGCCTTAAATTGCCCGCAACGTGCAGTCAACCACCTTCTTCTCATTGCCCCATCTCCCCTCACCATGCTATAATATCCCTATCAACACACAAGGAGACTCACTATGTTTAAGCACACTACTCTTAAGAACCTAACCTACACCTTTTTGACCTTCGCTCTGATACTAGCCACTTTCACATATAGTAAACTGGAGGCCTACGCGGTAACTTTTCCAAGCATCAACGTCACCTTCGACTCTACCGATGAATCGGTTATTGTAGATGGTATACCGGCTTACAGCGCGGACGGTTCTGTTGAATATCAGCTGGAGGGATATTTGAATTATGGGAAGGAGCGTTGTGATACCTTTTGCTACGCCCCGCATGTGAGAGCTTATGATGAGCCTTCCAAGATGGCTTATATATTTAATTGGGCTGACGCGGAGTTTCTGCTGCCCTGTTCCGGCGCTTACAAGTTTACCGCTTATGTGACCGCCAGATACATAGATGCCACCGGCACTCCGGTAGAGGAAAGTGGTCCCAAGACCACCATCGACATTACCTTGCATAAGAAAGACGAAAGCACCAACTGGGGACCGGGGCTTCCGAATACTACGGTTGAAATCTACGATATGAATCAGATTAAGGGAAAAGATAAGACCATCAAAATCGAAGAACCTGACTACACCTGGACCATCCACGGAAAAGATATTGAACGTGTTCCGGATGCCAATTTTTCTTTGAAAATCACTGCCAATCCGGATTCTTTCTGTAACAAAGGTGTGGATGATTTCTTTGGAGAAACATTGTTTGAAAAAATAAATATAGAATACGATGGAGAATTTGGCTTCAAAGCCCTTTTAGATTATAAAATCGGAACGGAATACATCGGAAAGTACGCTAATCTGTTCTACGTCGTAGGCGATGGTACCTTTGAATACGTTGCAGGACCGGTTGTAGATGAAAACGGCATGGCTACCTTTACTTTCACCCACGCATCGGATTACGTCCTGGCTATCACCGACGTAGAATATACAGGTCAGGAGCTGAATCCAAAGCCGGCAGAAACTCCGGCGCCTACAGAAGCTCCAACCGCTGCACCTGCTACGGAAATTCCCTCCTCCGACGTAGCAACAAATACTGAGCAGCCAATCACTACTACAAACACACACAACGTTTCTAGCGTAAACAATACCCTAATATATGTCATTAGCGGAATTGTACTAATCGCTACTGTAACACTTGTCGTTTTCCTCATAAAAAAGAAGCAATAAAAGAATGACCTGAGTTGAAAATGTACTCCAACTCAGGTCTTGTTTTTAATCAACCATCAAATATCCTTTATACTTATCACTTGTCATAGTGTCCGGACATACGCCAATATCCCAACCCGTTCCGGTCGATACTATGTAAAAGTACTTTCCGCCATTTACATTCAGAAAAGTACCTGTCATATTGTCGTTACCCAATACACTTGCTGCTACATGTCCTTCGTAGTGCATTAACAGACTTCCATAACCCAACTCACGGATCAGTGCTGCAAGTAACATTGCAGAATCTTCACAATCACCTTCTCTATCCCATAAAGTTTCAATAGCATATTTAGGATAATCAGACTGACCTTTTGCAACCGAATCATACTCATATTCAATAGCAGTCTGTACAAAATTAACCGCTTCACATACAATATCATAATCAGTATATCCAGCCTGCTTCTGAATCTCTCTCAAGCATCTTGCAATTTCTTTCACATATTCACGATTTAGTTTGTCATTTAAATAGTGGTCATATTCACTAAATAAATAGTATCTGTCCAACGAACTATAATACTTATAAGCATTTACATCTATGCACAGTGAAAAATATGCATTTCCTCCATCTCGTGTCTTCCATGAGTACTGAACTACCTGATAATCCGGATTGGTTGCATTGTAATTTGGTACACGTGGGTCCACTTTTTCCGTTGTTACAGTAGTATTTGTAGAAGTTGTTGCTTTTGTCGTGGTCGACTTATTTGTGCTACTTGTTGATTTATTTGTTGTATTTGTCGTTGTAGACTTGTTTGTAGTACTTGTAGACTTATTTGTTGTCTGGTAGGTAGATGTTGACTGTGCATAAGGTCTGGTAGGCTCTGACGCATAGCTTGTCTCCATACCGCTCATGCACTGCACCAGCAAACCTAATGTAATAATAACAACTAATCCTTTAAGTACTTTACTCATTTTTTTATCCTCCAAATCACTTTTTGTGTTTCTTTCTGATGGATAGATACACCAAATGACTTGTAGGTTTTATAAAATTAAATTTTTTTGAATTTTTTTAATTTATTTTTGAAACGCCCTCACATTTAGGGATGGTATTAATGCTTCCGTCCTCATTATAGCTAAATTCTGCTACACATACGCTCCTGTGGAACAGACTTCCTCCGGGTAATTCTCCCGTATGGTAAAACAGGTACGAATGTCCCTTGAAATCTGCCACTCCGGGATGGTTGGTAAATACACCGCCCTCCTCTGTCATAAGTACGCCTCCGTACACCCATGGACCGGTAGGGGATGCAGAAGTAGAATATGCCAAGTGTTCATCTTTCTGGTTCACTGCAAATGCTGCGTAAACCATGTAATAAAGACCATTTCTCTTATAAAACCAAGGGCCTTCTCCATAGGAGGTACCTGTCATATGACTGCCCTTTGCAAAGGATTCCTCTGTCATGGGAATCTTTACCACACCCACAGACTCATCGTAGGAAATCATGTCTTCATTTAAAAGCACGTAGCGAAGCTCCGGATTACCGAAGTAAAGATACGCCTGCCCATCATCATCAATAAAGACTGTCGGATCAATATCGTTCCAATCCCCCTCATCCACCAAAGGATAACCCAAATCTTTAAACGGACCGGTGGGGCTATCGGATACTCCTACTGCAATGGCCATACCGCCATCTTTCTTATGTACCGGACAATACAAATAAAACTTACCGTTACGCTCTACCGCCTGAGGAGCCCATGCTCTGTCATCTGCCCATGTAATATCATCCAGCGAGAAAATCTTACCATGATCCGTCCAATTAACCATATCTTTGGTTGAATAACATCTCCAGTCAATCATAGTATAAAAATCATTAATAAGCTCATCCTCATCATGAGTCACATAAAGATACAAAGTATCCCCATACACCATAGGTGCAGGATCCGCCGTATAAATATCTTTGATGATTGGATTGGTACAAAAATCTACTCTGCTGTTTTCCATAGGTTCCTCCTTTATTGTTTAGGCTTTTTATATTTCCTTCCATATCCCTACAACCTAAATTAACAGTAACAGAAAATAATGGCATATGCTATTTATTTATTGCTAAGTTTTGATTAATTCTACAAAAATTCTCCTCCTCTAACCATTATGGTTTGAGGAGGAGAATGCTTGTTTTTATTATTTTCAGTAATTGTTAATGTAGCAATCGCCCTACTTACTATTTCTTCATATCATCCAACATTTCCGGTGTAGTTGCATTAGAACTTGAAATAACCGTTCTACCCAGTTTCTTCTCTAACTCCTTTCTCGCATTACCTGCGATTTCTCCGCCGGACATTGTAACCTCCTGTGTTTCTGCATACCCTTTTGGTTTTTGCATCCGAGACAGCTCTGTTGTAGACACTTCTGCTAAAAGATTTAATGCAAGCTCCGTATTAGTCATGTTATCTCGCAAATTCTCTTTCTTTAATCCTTTTAATTCCTTATATGCTTGTACTGATTTCCCCCGACCATGCAAATGTTAATATATTTGTAAGAGCTGCATATTCTTTCGGTTTACTTATTCCTACATGTTGCCACTCATCTGTTAATTTCTTACGAATCTCAATAGAGCGTAATCTTTGTGAAATCCATTTATCTGAATAACCTTTTGCCTTATATGTTGCAACCGCTCTCTCCATCGCCTTTTCCGGATCTGCGATTTCATCCAAACGATCCTTTCCTACTAAGGCTAACCATTCTTTAAATGGTTCTGCTTTTTTTGAAGGAATGGATTGAATAATTCGTAAAATTTGCTCTATGTTTGCACAGTCCGTCTTTCGCATCTTACCGTCAGTTGCCGGCATTTTCAACTGCTTACAATTTGTAAGCAGTTCATCTGCGCCTTCATCCTTGAGTCTCTTTTTCAAAACTGCCCAATAAGTACTCGCACCTCTGACACTCTCTTGTTCTGTCAAAATAGCACAGATATCTATAACTGAGAAACACCATTATAGAGTTCATAACACTACCCCTCCGCTTTTTTTATTTCATCATAATACGCCTTATACCTATATGCCGTTCTCCTGCTAATCTCTCCATGATTCACAATCTCCATAATGCTCATACCACCCTCGTATTTCAGCACAAAATCGTTATAAGAAGCCTGCCAAGCCTTATCATGTTTCTTGCGACCGGCACGATTCCTGGAACGATAATGTTCTACCTCCTCACGCAATGCTTGATTCTCTGCTTCCAATTCTTCTATGTATTTTAATGCTTCTTCTAATGTTTTTATCATATACTTCCCTCGTGCCTCATTTTATTTGTGGCACTATTGTATCATGTCATTCGGTTTGTGTCAATTTTATTTTTGGCATCGTCTGGTGCTAAAAAGAGTGAAGTACATTTTGTACTTCACCCTGCCTATAGCTTATTTCATTTTCCTTACCGGACGTAGCACCTGATACCCCAATCCTTCCGGATAATGTCTCTGATAATCCTGACAAACATCCTCATTCCATTCATAACCTATTGATGTAGGATCAAAGTGCCATGCCAACTCTTCAACACGTTTCATAACTTCTGTATTTTCGCTTAAATAGTCAAATGGAGGATGAGAAAATACAAGATAGTAACTTTCCGGAATTTCACGCAGTTCAAAGCCTTCCGGAACTTCTCCTGTATAGTCACAGTCTACTCCGGTGCCAAAGAAATAATTCCTTTCACGTCCTTCCCATGTCCAACCGGCAGTATAGGCAGTAACAATAGGATGTGTATCTGACATGCTGGCTATCATGCCACAAAGCAAGTCGCAATCATGCCCCGGCCATACGGGTCCATTAGCTGTTTCGCTTGCCTTGTAAGCACCTAGATATTTGTGTTTTGGAATATACTCCATTCTGTAAGAAGGTAATACTAAATTACTCATTTTTAACTCTCCTTCCATAAAAACAGTAGTATGGCGAGTAACCTATTTGTTTCGACATTTCTATTAGACCGGGATTTTCAATGGCATGCTCATCAATCCAGTCAATCAAACGCTGCATTGCTAAAATTGCTTCCTTCAATGCAATCAACCTCCCTTCTAAAGGTATCTTAACACATTCTCAAATAGAATTTCTTTACATGAGTTGTGATGAAATTATCGAAATATTAATTATTATATACATCTCTCAACTCCTGCCCCCAAATATACATTCATCTTTCATCTCCCACAATCCCCTGTACCACCTTTCTTATCACTAACACATCCAGTGGACTTGCCAACGTCTCAAAAGTCATTACCACATCCCTTCCCGGTAACAAATCATTCGCAATATATAAATTCATTTTCTTCACAAACTCACTTGCATAATATGGATCATCCATCCTGCCGGCATGTTCAAAATAACAGATTTTACCTGTATGAAGATTCATAATCGTAAAATCCGGATAGATAGTCTTCTCTGTCCCATCTGCCATCAATTGTAAAGGGCACTCATATTTATAACGGATATTTTCTCTATGTTGATATAAAATATTTGCAATAATCATCTCCGATTTGCTTCTTACCATTTCTCCCTGCTCCGTCCTATATTTAAGATTCTCCGGATGGACAGGATTTCCTTCGTATGTTTCCTCCAACCAGTTATGAACAAGCTCCTTTTTCGATACAACACAAGGCACCACCAATGCCTTACGTACGTCACTTAAATCTTCATATACCTGTGCTAATTCTTCGGAACGAAAACTATTTAATAACTCTCTTAATACTTTAACCTGCCTCTTCAGTACCGGTTCTAATTCTGTAAAATAATGCTTCTGCGCCAATTCTCGCACTAATGAACAGTTATCTCTTTTAATATACTTGCGCTCCCACTCCCCTGTACTTTCATTCTTGTACTGCTGATAGTAATGAAACTTCTTACCTCTCTTCTGATACTTGAGACATCCATTCGGTTCATGTTGCTTGAACCTATCAATGCTCTTTAAGATTTTCTCTAGTCTTTCCAATTCCCTTTTCACTTCGCTTAAAATAACATTCATTCAGTTCCCTCCGTTTTCTTACCATTGCAATATTCTACCTCTTTATGGGTAGTCTTTTACAACCATTTTCCATACAGTTTCATGCTCTTTTCTGCCCATCAACAACAGTTGCACCCTTATGGGCAGAGAATCTGCTCATTTTTCCTTACTTTTCCTTATATTTTTCTACCCATAAACACTTCAGCAACTCTCTTTGGGCAGAAATCCTACTCAACTTTACTTGCTTTTTCTTGCTTTTTTCTACCCACAAATATTCCGCCGTGCCTTATGGGTAGATACCTCTTGTATTCAACACTACAACCTACATATAAACTTTGGATTTTTCTTCCCATATACAGGTCTACACCTCTCCATGGTAAGAACTTGACTAGTATCCCTAGTAGAAAACCAGGAACACCATTCAGAAATATAGATTTTTAAAAACATCTACCCCACTGAAAAGTGGGGTAGATAAAGATTTTATTAGAAAATATTACTTATTATTCAACGCAGCCTGTGCTGCAGCCAGTCTTGCGATCGGCACACGGAAAGGTGAACATGATACGTAGTTCAAACCTACCTTGTGGCAGAATTCTACGCTCGAAGGATCTCCACCGTGCTCACCGCAGATACCGAGCTTGATGTTAGGACGAGTTGCACGACCCTTTTCAGCCGCCATCTGTACTAACTGACCTACGCCGGTCTGGTCTAATCTTGCAAACGGATCGGACTCGTAAATCTTGGTCTGATAGTAAGAATCTAAGAACTTGCCGGCATCATCACGTGAGAAGCCGAAAGTCATCTGGGTTAAGTCGTTGGTACCGAAGGAGAAGAATTCAGCTTCTTCTGCGATAGCGTCTGCGGTAAGTGCTGCACGAGGAATTTCAATCATGGTACCGATCTGGTACTTGATATCAGAATTCATCTCAGCCTTTACAGCTTCTGCAGTTTCTACCACGATATCCTTAACATATTTTAACTCTTTCTTTTCGCCTACAAGAGGAATCATGATTTCAGGTACGATATCGTAACCCTTCTCATTCTTCACTTCAATAGCAGCTTCCATAACGGCTCTGGTCTGCATCTTAGCAATTTCAGGATAAGTAACTGCCAGACGGCATCCTCTGTGACCCATCATAGGGTTAAACTCGTGAAGAGCGTCACATTTTGCCTTTACTTCAGCTACGGTCAGCCCCATATCGTCTGCCAATGCTTTAATGTCTTCTTCCAAAGTCGGAACGAACTCGTGAAGAGGTGGATCTAAATAACGAACGGTCATTGGCTTGCCTTCCAGCACTTCGTACATAGCCTTGAAGTCTGCCTTCTGGAATTCGCCGATAGCCTTTAATGCTTCTTCTCTTGCTTCTACAGAGTCAGAAAGAATCATTCTACGGAACTTAGGAATTCTATCCTCACCGAAGAACATATGCTCTGTACGGCAAAGACCGATACCTTCTGCGCCAAGCTTTACAGCGTTTGCAGTATCTGCAGGAGTATCTGCATTGGTACGTACCTTTAAGGTTCTGAAGCTGTCAGCCCACTCCATGATACGTCCGAAGTTACCGCCTACGGAAGCTTCTACAGTCTTGATATCTCCCTTATAAATCTTACCGGTAGAACCATCTAAGGAAATGTAATCTCCTTCATGGAATTCATATCCGCCTAAAGAGAATACCTTTGCTTCTTCATCAATCTGAATATCTCCGCATCCGGATACACAACAGGTTCCCATACCACGTGCAACTACAGCTGCGTGTGAGGTCATACCACCACGAACGGTAAGTATTCCCTGTGCTGCATGCATACCTTCGATATCTTCGGGAGAGGTCTCCAAACGAACTAAGATAACTCTTTCGCCACGGCCACCCATGCCTGCTTCCTTAGCTTCTTCTGCACTAAAGTATACCTTACCGGCAGCTGCACCCGGAGATGCAGGAAGTGCGGAACCGATTACCTCGCCTGCCTTTAATGCTGCAGGGTCGAAGGTAGGATGTAATAACTGATCTAAAGACTTAGCTTCAATACGAAGAACTGCTTCTTCCGGAGTAATCTTTCCTTCATCTACTAAGTCACATGCAATCTGAATTGCTGCAGGTGCGGTTCTCTTACCGTTTCTGGTCTGTAAGAAGTATAACTTACCTTCCTCAATGGTAAACTCCATATCCTGCATATCGCGATAATGTTCTTCCAATCTGTTTGCAATCTTTGTAAACTCTTCAAAACACTCAGGCAAATCTTCTGCCAGCTTGCTGATAGGCTGCGGTGTACGAACACCTGCAACAACGTCTTCACCCTGTGCATTGATTAAGTACTCACCATAGATACCCTTTTCACCGGTAGAAGGATTACGTGTAAACGCAACACCGGTACCTGATGTGTCACCCTTATTACCGAATACCATACACTGTACGTTTACAGCGGTACCCCAGTCGCCCGGAATATCGTTCATACGTCTGTATACGATAGCACGAGGGTTGTCCCAAGAGCGGAATACTGCCTTTACAGCACCCATTAACTGCTCTACAGGATCCTGAGGGAATTCTGCACCGTTCATAGCTTCCTTGTATACAGCCTTGAACTTGTTTGCTAATTCCTTCAAATCTTCTGCAGTAAGCTCGGTGTCATACTTAACACCCTTTTCTTCCTTCATTTCATCAATAATCTTTTCGAAAAAGGACTTCGGAACTTCCATAACCACGTCAGAATACATCTGAATGAAACGACGGTAAGAATCATAAGCAAATCTGGGGTTGCCGGTTTTCTTTGCAAAACCCTCTACTGCCACATCATTCAAACCTAAGTTCAGGATAGTGTCCATCATACCGGGCATAGATGCTCTGGAACCGGAACGAACGGATACCAAAAGAGGATCTTCCATATCGCCGAATTTCTTGCCCATTAAGTCTTCCAAATCCTTGATGTTTGCCAAAATCTGTTCTTTGATTTCATCTGAAATCTGCTCGCCGTTAGCGTAGTAATCCGTACAAGCCTCTGTAGTTACAGTAAAGCCCTGCGGAATCGGTAAATCCAGATTGGTCATTTCTGCTAAGTTAGCACCTTTGCCACCAAGCAGATTACGCATATCTGCATTACCTTCTTTAAACTTATACACCCATTTTTTCATACTTTTTTGTCTCCTTATTTTTTTATTCTTTGACAAAATTGTAATCATTGTCTCATGCGCTATTTCTAAGAATTACGCACTTTTATACCTTAATATTATACAAGCTTGTGAACAAACTCTCAAGCGATTTTCCCCTTGTATACAATAATCTCTACTTTTATTGTTTTTTGACAAATTTGTCATTCATAATTGTGCAAAACGCCCATTTTGTAAGCGTTTACAGGCTTGTTTGTGCTATCACACTAAATCATTTTGGTATAAAACTGTCGAAAATAAACAGGTCAAAATGTTCCTTGGACGCCTCATAAGCTTCCCCACTTTGTATGGTCCATGTTACAGCAACCGTACCGTAAAATTTCCTGCAAATCCTGCGTGCCAATGTCTTATGGTCTGACCATTTGTAGGCAATAAAGTCCGGTTTCGCATAAAAGTTCAACAATAAATTCTGAAGCACAAAATTTAACACTGTCTTCTTTCCTTCACTAAAAAAGCGCTCTGACAGTTGCCCTCTCACTACTGCAGGCCGATTCTTACGATACCACGCTACTATCAGTGGATTGAAGGACTCCATACAGTACACACCTTTATAATTTTGCAAAATAGCATCGGCCACCGGACACAAACTCATATCCGTACTGTTTCCCTTAAATTCCACAATCAGAGGCACCTTACCATTCACCAGGCTTAGTACATCCGTAAAAAGAGGTATCCTTTCATCCGAATCGCACAATCTAAACTCCTGCAATTGTTCATAAGTATAGTCACAGACCTTGCCCTCTATACCGCACACCCTTTTCAGCGTATCATCGTGAAACACCACTACTTGTCCATCCTTTGTCAGCTGAATGTCTAACTCAATACCGTATCCATCCTCTACCGCCTTACCAAAAGCCGCCAAAGAATTCTCCGGTGCATCTGAAGTATTATCATGCAATCCTCTGTGTGCATAAAGCCTTCCGTAAAACGCTGACATATCCGACTTATGTAGGATACGCGGCATAATCATAAGTAAATATAAAATCACAATTGTTGCAACACTGCCTAATATTATTACTACTGCTATCATTCAATTACTCTTCTTTCACAAATTAATCATCCACATCAAAATGCTCCAGCATACTTTCCTTCTTCTCTGCCTTTACATCTCCATGCTTTACCTGTGTCATGGTAATAAATGCCAGCACAGAGAACACTACAGCATAAGGGAACAGTGTTGTATATGACACATGCTCTAACAATGCACCGGACAAAATCGGTGTGATAATCTGCGCCGCCATAGAGAAAGTATAATAAGTTCCGGTAAATTTACCAATGTCAGCGCCTTTGCTCATTGCCACAATCATAGGATAAGAATTAACACCGATGGCTGCCCATCCCATACCAATTACCGCAAAGGGTATATTGATGACCGGATGATATTCCTTGAAAAAGGAACCTGCAAGGAAGCTGACTGCCATAAGTACAATACCACCCATGATGGTTTTTTTACGGCCTATTTTGCTGGCAATGATACCGATGGGTATGTAGCTGATAATTGCCGCTACGGTTGCTACCATCAGGCAATCTGCGAATCCGCCGCCCTCCAGCTTCCAGACTACGGTAGTATATCTGGAAAAAGCAGTTGTTACCGCATTATACGCCGTAAACCAGAAGAAAATAGAAGCTAACATAAATATCATACTGCGCTTTACTTCTTTAGAAAGTACTGTTTTCGCCGGAATTTCTTCTGCACGCTTTTCCGTATTCTTTGCTTCGTCATTCCCGGCATCCAATGTTTGAAGTTTCGCTGCCTCTTCTACTTCTAAAGCCTTCATCTGCATAGCAAGCTTCTTCTCACGGATAGTGGCTACAAGCACAATAATTGCTGCAACCATAAATACTGCAATACTTGTAAAGAGTGGCAGATAGCTTGGTCTGTCACCATCACCCACCAAAAACTTAATCATAAGAAGTGAATAAACACCACCTACGGCTCCCAAAAGGTTAATCACCGCATTGGCCTTACTACGTAATTTATTCGGTGTCAAATCCGGCATCAGTGCTACTGCCGGTGAACGATATAATCCCATAGATACTAACGCACCAAACAAGGCACCCACAAATAACGGAAGATTTTCTGCCCTATCTGCAAGAGGCAATAGCATCATAAAAGTAACCGCCAATGCAGTACCAACAATAATAAAGGGCGTTCTCTTTCCGAATTTAGTATCCACCTTATCCGAGATACTTCCAAACACTGGCAAAAGTACCAACGCCAGCACATTATCCAGTGCCATTACCACACCGGTCACCGTTTCCCCCATGCCAAAGGTATGTTTCAGTATTAACGGAATTATATTATCGTATACCTGCCAAAAGGCACTAATGGACATAAACGCCATACCAATCAAAAAAGTTCTGCCATAATTAAGCTTCTGATTCATTATAGTTTCCTTTCTTATGTAAATAATTCAAATTATAACCTATTATACACTACATGTTCTCTATTGTCCCAGACTTTTTCCATATTTTCAAGAATACACTTGCAAAAACTTTTTTTATCTGTAAAATAGTATAAGGAAATATATGCGTATTATAAACAGAGAAACAAAGAAAGGTATAGAAAAATGATTAGTGCAAACAACGTAACCTACAGAGTTGGCAAAAAAGCTCTGTTCGAAGATGTTAACATTAAGTTTACCGAAGGTAACTGTTACGGCTTAATCGGTGCAAACGGTGCCGGTAAGTCTACCTTCTTAAAGATTCTTTCCGGCGCACTGGAAACTACCAATGGTGATATTGTTATCACTCCCGGTCAGAGACTTTCCGTACTGGAGCAGGATCACTTTAAATACGATGACTGTGTCGTTATGGACACTGTTATCATGGGTAATGCCCGCCTCTTTGAAATCATGAAGGAAAAAGATGCTATCTACGCAAAAGAAGACTTCTCTGATGAAGACGGTATCCGTGCCAGCGAGTTAGAGGCTGAATTTGCAGAAATGGATGGCTGGGAAGCAGAATCCAACGCTGCTATGCTTTTAAATGGTCTGGGCATCGGTACAGAGTTCCACTACTCTGTTATGGGCGAATTGGAAAGTAATATTAAGGTTAAGGTTCTCCTTGCAAAGGCACTGTTCGGTAATCCGGACATCCTGCTTTTGGACGAGCCTACCAACCACTTGGATTTGGATGCTATCGCATGGTTAGAGGAATTCTTAATCAACTTTGAAAATACCGTAATCGTAGTATCCCATGACCGTTATTTCTTAAATAAGGTTTGTACACATACTGCAGATATTGACTATGGTAAGATTCAGCTTTATGCAGGTAACTATGACTTCTGGTATGAATCCAGCCAGCTGTTAATCAAGCAGATGAAGGAAGCTAACAAGAAGAAGGAAGAAAAGATTAAGGAATTACAGGAATTCATTTCCCGCTTCTCTGCAAACGCTTCTAAGTCCAAGCAGGCTACTTCCCGTAAGCGTGCTTTGGAAAAGATTGAGTTGGATGAAATTAAGCCTTCCAGCAGAAAATATCCCTATATCGATTTCCGCCCTGACCGCGAAATCGGTAATGAGGTTCTTTCCGTTGAGCATATCAGCAAAACCATCAATGGTGAAAAAGTATTGGATGACATTTCCTTTATCGTTGGTCATGATGATAAGATTGCTTTTGTAGGAAGCAACGAAATTGCAAAGACCACACTGTTCCAGATTTTAGCTGGTGAAATGGAACCGGATGAGGGAACTTACAAGTGGGGCGTTACTACTTCACAGGCTTATTTCCCCAAGGATAATACCGATGAATTCGATAACGACTTAACCATCGTAGACTGGTTGACCGGCTACTCTCCCGTAAAAGATGTTACTTATGTACGTGGCTTCCTGGGACGTATGCTCTTTGCCGGTGAAGACGGTGTTAAAAAGGTTAAGGTTCTCTCCGGTGGTGAAAAGGTTCGCTGTTTACTTTCCAAGATGATGATTAGTGGTGCAAACTGCTTAATCTTCGACGAACCTACCAACCATTTGGACATGGAGTCCATCACTGCTTTGAACAATGGTGTAATTAAGTTCAAGGGTGTAGTACTCTTCTCCTGCCACGATCACCAGTTTGTGCAGACAAGTGCAAACCGTATTATCGAAATTCTGCCAAACGGCAAGATGATCGATAAGATTACCACATACGATGAATACCTGGCAAGCGATGATATGGCTCGTAAGAGAACTGTATATACCGCTCGCAAGGAAGAAGACGAAAACTAATCATAAAGAGCTGTACACGTTTATCGTGCTACAGCTCTATTGTAATTAAAGGAGACTTCTATGAATACATCCCCTATTGATTTACATGTACATTCCACCCGGTCTGACGGTACCTACTCTCCCACAGAGCTGGTAGATTATGCCACAAAGAAAGGGCTGGCTGCATTTGCTTTAACCGACCACGATTCCATTAATGGTCTGGAAGAAGCAATCTCTTACGCAGACCATCTGCGCAAAACAAATCCTAACGTGCCCGAAGTCATTCCCGGTATTGAGTTTTCCACCGAGTATGCAAAACGCGACGTTCATATAGTGGGACTATACATCGATTACAAATCTGCTGAATTTCAGAAGCATTTGACAGATTTCGTAGACTCTCGTACTGCACGCAACATAAAAATGTGCGATATGCTTCGAGAAGGTACCGGCATGGATATTACTTACGATAAATTACTGGAAGCTTTTCCGGATAGTGTTATTACCAGAGCCCATTACGCCAAGTACATGTTAAATCACGGTTACACCAAGAGTATGAATGAAGCTTTTGAACGCTACATCGGAGATAACTGTCCTTACTTTATTCCCCGCGAAAAGGTAACACCCGCACAAGCCGTGGAACTGATTTTAAATGCCGGAGGTATTCCGGTTCTTGCCCATCCTCTGCTTTATGGTATGAGTCGCAATCGTCTGGAAAAATTAGTATCTGAATTAAAAGACGCCGGTCTTATGGGTCTGGAAGCAATTTACTGTACTTACACCGCCGGTGAAGAGAGAGAAATGCGTGCTTTGGCAGCCAAATATGACTTAGCTATCAGTGGCGGTTCTGATTTCCACGGAAGCAACAAACCCAAGTTAGATTTGGGTACCGGTTATGGTTCCCTGTATGTACCTTACGAAGTACTGCTTAAGCTAAAAAACAAACAAAGATAAAACAAAATCCTCCGTCCGGTACCGGTGCTGTTAACACCCATTCCAAACGGAGGTTTTCATTATCTTTTATAATTATTCGGTAAATGCATCTACCTTTCCTTCACATGCTTCGCAAACATCTTTTACTGCTTCTGCAATTTCTTCTTTTACATCTTCTACGGCTTCTGCACATGTTTCACCAAAATCTTCCATGGTTTCACATTCATTGCACACTTCTTCGTCTGTAATCTCTGTTACTTCATCTTCGAAGACAGGTTCTACAACAGGTTCCGGCATTTTGTTACCGCATCCGGGACAAAAAGCAAATGTTGAATTTACTTCTTTTCCACAGTTTTCACACTTATTTACACCTTTAAGTTTGTAAATCTCTTCCTTACATTTCGCTATTTCTGCAAGATCAGCGTCAATCTGCTCCATTTTAGCTGCGATTTCTTCCGGCGCATCTTCTTTCAGATTTTCATATACATACTTACCAATTTCGCTGTAAATTGCCTTTATTGCATTTTCCTTGGCCATAATCTTATTTTTTAATTTTACGATTTCAGCAGTTCCCTTTGCCTTCTGTCCTACCTCATTACCGGTTTTGGTAATCGCATCTAAAGCCTTATTAATATAATCCATAATCTCATCCTCCTGTTAATACACTTTATCCTTCTACAATCAAATAACGTCCGTCACCTACGTCAAACACTTCCGATGCTTCTAATATCTCTTCACCTACTGCACCGTCCATGTCCACACCTTCTTCTTCGAAAAATTCAATTACTTCTTCGACAGAATCTACCACCACTGCCATACACTCTTCCAGAAAGTTCTCTGCTTCCTCCATGGTTTCTGCCACTTCCTCCGGGAAAAGCTGCAGCTGATTTTTTAAAAAGCACTGTAATACAGCATCATCATACTCATGCATATGCGTACCTCCTTAAATCCATTGCTTTTATGATTTAATCATAATTTCTTTAAGCACCATAGTCAAGCACTTCACAAAAATTTTATAAAATATCCTTTATCTCTTGATAAAGCCGTGCAATGGGTAATCCCACCACATTATTGTAATCTCCGGTGATTCGCTTTACAAAGCGTGCTCCCAGGCCTTGAATACCGTAGGCACCGGCTTTATCCATGGGTTCCTTCGTATCCACATACCAATTCACTTCTTCCGTAGTCATTGGATAAAAATATACTTTTGTACACTCTGAAAAGGTTCTTCGAAATACTTCCTCTCCTTTTCTGCCCAGTACCGTCACTCCGGTATACACACAATGCTCTTTGTTCTGCAACATACTCAACATTTCTACCGCATGCTCCCTGTTTCGGGGTTTGCCCAATATATTTCCATCCATTGCCACTACCGTATCTGCACCAATAACTATGGTATCACCCTCCATGCGCGAAAAAACATCCTCTGCTTTTTGCACAGAAAGTTCCTCCACCACACAATGAGGCAAAGACTGGGTAATTACTTCCTCCACGTCACTAACTATCACTTCAAACGCCAGTCCGATCTGCTTTAAAAGCTCAGATCTTCTCGGCGATGCGGATGCTAATACGATTCTCATTTTAACTGCCTTTCCGGAATAAAAATTCTGCTGTCCTGTATATCGTCCTCCCGCGCTGCCTCTGCAAGAGCCACTGCTTCTTCACAGAAAGCCGCCTGAGAACCGAACAACACTTTACCCCTCTTATCTATCTTTTCATACTTGCCATCCGGCTGTAAAATATGTGCCTTTAAATTGTCTTTCAGCTGACAATCTAAAATCTTTACCACCTGCTCTTTTAAGTCAGGTTCCTCGATAGGGAATAATATTTCTACACGACGCTCCAGATTTCTTGGCATCCAGTCCGCGCTGGCACAATACACCTCATAATGTCCATCGTTCTCAAAATAGAATATGCGACTGTGTTCCAAAAAATTGCCAACAATGGAACGAACCGTTATATTTTCACTAACGCCTGCAATACCGACCTTCAGACAACAGATACCTCTGACAATCAAATCAATTTTAACACCTGCTGCACTGGCTCCGTACAATGCTTCAATCACATCTTTGTCGCATAAAGAATTCATTTTTGCAATAATACGGGCAGGCTTTCCCTCTTCTGCAAGCTTCTGTTCTCTATGAATCAAATATAAAAATTTATCCTTCAGCCAAAGAGGTGCCAATGCCAACTTGTTCCAGAACAAAGGCTCTGAATATCCGCTCAACATATTAAATACGGCCGTTGCATCCTCTCCAATCAATTCAGAACAGGTAAATAATCCGATGTCCGTGTATAACTTAGCCGTTGCATCGTTATAATTTCCCGTACCCAAATGTACATAGCGACGTATTCCGTCCTCTTCTCTTCGCACTACTAATGTAATCTTGCTGTGCGTTTTCAATCCGACTAATCCATAGATTACATGACAGCCGGCCTGCTCTAACTTTCTTGCCCAGACAATATTATTTTCTTCGTCAAAACGTGCCTTAAGTTCTACCAAAACAGATACCTGCTTACCATTTTCCGCCGCTTCTGCAAGAGCCGCAATAATCGGCGAATTACCGCTGACACGGTACAATGTCTGCTTAATTGCCAGTACTTCCGGATCTTTTGCTGCCTGACGAATAAAATCCACCACCGGTGCAAAAGTCTGGTACGGATGATGTAATAGAATATCCCCTTTGCGAATTTCTTCAAACACATTGCACCCTGCCGGCAGTGCGGGATGTTGCTGTGGCTCATATTTCGGTTCCTTCAAATCATCAAAACCGGCCAAGCCATACATTTTCATCAAAAATGTCAAATCTAAAGGTCCGTCAATAGGATATATACTCTGGTTAGATATATTTAATTCCTTCTTTAAGTGTTTTAAAAGCTTCTTGTCCGTATCCGCCTCTACTTCCAGACGGATTACTTCGCCCCATTGACGCTTTTTCAACTGCTTTTCAATTTCCTTCAGCAAATCCTCTGCCTCATCCTCTTCAATGGTTAAATCCGCATTTCTCATAATACGGAAAGGATGTGCGCAGACAATATTATAATTCAAAAATAATTTCTGAATATTTCTTTCTATAATCTCTTCTAACAGTATTACCTTCTGCGGACCGTCCTCTTCCGTTTTCGGCAATAAAACGATTCTGGACAGAACACTGGGCACCTGTACCGTAGCAAATTCTATTTCTTCCTTTTCATCCTTCTTTTGCACCAACGCTGCAATATTAAGGGATTTATTACGAATCAACGGAAATGGTCTGGAGGAATCTACTGCCATAGGTGTCAGTACGGGATATACATTATCTTCAAAATACTTGTCAATATAAACCGCTTCTTCCTCCGTCAGCTTCTCATGCTGCTTAATTACATGTAATCCGTTCTGCTCCAAAAGAGGAAGCAGTGAACGATTATATGTGCTATACTGCTGACTTACCATCTGATGTATTTCTTCGTCCAATGCTTTTAACTGGGCTGTTGGCGTCATCCCGGCGATATCCGGCTTTTCATATTCTGCATTAACCATGTCCTTCAGGGACGCTACTCTGACCATGAAAAATTCATCCAGATTGGACGCAGTAATACTTAGAAACTTCAGTCTTTCAAACAAAGGAATATTCTTATCTTTTGCCTCAGATAAAATTCTGTAATTAAACTGTAACCAGCTCAACTCCCGGTTTGTATATAATTTTGCATCTTTTAAATTAATATCTGCCATACTTCTCCCCTATATTACTCTCTTTTGACGAATTACCGGTTGAACATTAAACACTTCCTTAAAGAAGTTTGCCCTTTTTGCAAACATGCCTTTTTCCAAAGCAATGTCCTCCTGGGAATCCAATGTAAGAATCAATTCTTCGTCTCTTAATGTTGCCTTCACGCCTTTCAGCTTTTGCTTATGACTTCTGTCCAGACCGTTTGCCACCTTCAAAATGGCCGTTAACTTGGCAATAATCAGGTATGCTTCATTGGACATACTTTTACTTTGCATATTGTTATAGTACACAAAGGGACTATGGTTATATCGTACTACATTTGCAACAATCTCTCTCTCCATATGTGACAACCCGATAATCTCCGTAGCCATAATAATGTGATAGGACGTTTCCCCAATATCCATCATACTGATATATTTTCCGCAATCATGTAAAATCGCAGCTATACGTAAATAAAATCTTTCACGGCTACCCAGACCATGTACCTTTTTCATACTATCAAAAATAGTCATGGTAATACTTTCCAGTGTTTCCGCGCGCTTTCGGCTTCCCATATATCTTTTACTGATATTTAATGCACATGCAACAATATCCTTTTCAAAATCATGATCGCACAACATGATTTTGTTCTTCTCTGCATATTCATAAGCAATACCATCACAAAGACTTACACCCGGAGCCCAAATTTTTTCAGCTCCCATCAGCTTCATCAAGCGATTTACCATATAGGCACTGACCGCTGTAAGCTTCGCCGCTTCTTCAGAGATTCCTAAACGTCTGGCCACCTCCTGCATGGGCGCATTACGCAGCAGATTCAAAAAGCTTTCGTATTCTTGTGTATTTACCACCGGCTCTACACCGGAAGTCTTGGTTTCTCTGGCAATCCATAAGGAAAGATAATCATCTACAACAATCAATGTTTTGATATTACTATCCTTTAAATACAGCTTTTTGAAAGTATTCAACTGGGAAGAAGCAATCTCATCTACCAAACTTTCCATCTGACCGCTCTTAATATTCATTTGGTTCAGCCATTCCTGCATACGGAGCACACCCAGCTTAATATTCTGGGTAGACACCAGTACATCCTTATCAAATAAAGATATCTGAATACTACCGCCTCCGATGTCCACAATTGCAGTTCCCTCTTTAATCACATTCTTGAAACTTTCACCGGTAAAAGCTATAGCTTTATAATGCAAAAAGCGTTGTTCTGAATTACTTAGCACATCTATTTTAATTCCGGTACGTTGCTCAATCTGATCCAGAATAATTCTGGTATTACCGGCCTCTCGAATGGCACTGGTACCGTAGGCTTTGTACGCAGAAACCTTATAGGTCTTCATAATTGCAGAAAATTCCTTCAGGGTGCGACAAAGCTCGTCCAAACGTTCACTACTTATCTTTCCGTCAACGTAAGTATCTCCACCCAGTGCAATTCTTCTACGAATATGTTCCAGTACTTTACTCGAGTTTTTTCCTGAAAACTCAACGATTTTTAACGAAATCTCAAAACTTCCCACATCTATGGCGGCAAATGTTTTTACACTCATAAATCCTCCATACCCAAGAGATAATCAATAAACTGCTGTGCTGTTCTGCCGGACAAACCACCATGGGCCAGCTCCCATTTATTTGCTTCTAAGAACAACTTCTCCTCGTCCATAGTAATACCGTAACGTTTTGCCAGAACAGATACAATATTTTGGAACTCTTTCTTATTCGGTGAGCCAAAATAAATAGTCACACCAAAACGATATGCTAATGATAATTTTTCCTGTACCGTATCACTGGTATGCATATCCTGACGGATTTCTTCTTTATCGCTGTAATTTTCACGAATCAGATGTCTTCTGTTGGAAGTCGCATAGATTAGTACATTTTGTGGCTTTTTCTCCAAACCGCCTTCAATGACAGCCTTTAAATATTTGTACTCTGTTTCCGTATCTTCGAAACTTAAATCATCCATATAAATGATGAACTTATAATTTCTATTTTTAATCTGACTGATACAAGCATGCAAGTCCTGGAACTGATGCTTATATACTTCAATAATTCGAAGTCCTTTATCATAATATTCATTTGCTATGGCTTTGATACTGGACGATTTACCGGTACCGGCATCACCAAAAAGCAGACAATTGTTTGCTTTTTTCCCTGCCACAAATGCTTCTGTGTTATCAATCAGCTTTTTCTTGGGAATTTCATATCCTACCAAATCATTCATATATACATGGGCAATATTTAAAATCGGCTCAATGTGAACTCCCTGCTCGTCATGAACAATGCGGAAAGATTTGTGTAAACCAAATTTACCCACACCGTATTCCTTGTAAAAATTTGTTAAAGTAGCTTTCATTTCCTCCGGTGTATTGTCCGCTTTAAAATGCTCTGCCAATTCACAAATACGGGCGCAGATTCTGGTATTATATACTTTACTCTCCTGCTTACTGCTGGCATAATTTTCAATTATTCCCCATTCTGCCACCTGCAATACTTCCATCATAGATGCAAAGTCAAAGTCGTAAAACTCCTTAAAAATCACTATATCATGAAGTGCTGCCTGATTAATGCTTCCCTCAATAGCGCCTCGGATTTCACAGCCACAGCTGTAACTGTTTTCATTATTTACCAACAGGTTCGCCAGATAACAATGCCACAAATTGCCGTGAAAACCATAGTTTCCTGCCAGTTCAATCAGCTTATGAATACACTCATACAAAAGCGCCGCCAAATCCTCCGCATTATAATACTCATCATTATAATGCTCCATAAGCCATGCCATATCGTACAAAAGCTCACCATCTTCAAATTCTCTGTATACAATTAATTCCTGTTCTCTCATAGTTCCTCCGCTTATGCTGTCCGGCGCACTCTGTGGGCAGCATAATATTCTAGTTTAATAATTTCCCAGTATTTTCATGTTCTTAGCTTCATCCCTCAATCCCCTGAGAGCATTCTTTACGGCGCTGTCCGCCAGATTTCCTTCAAAATCAATAAAGAAGCGGTATTCCCAGTTTTGGTCCTCAATAGGACGGCTTTCAATTTTAGTCATATTCAAATTATTATAAATAAAGTGTGACAACATATGATACAACGAACCGCTCTTATGAGGTAATTCAAAACATATACTAATTTTATTTGCATCTTTCTTAAAAATTTTCTGATTGGTTACAATAATAAAACGGGTACAATTGGTGTCAGACTGGTTTACTCCTTTTTCCAACACCTCCAAACCGTACACTTCTGCAGCATGTTCTCCTGCGATAGCAGCCTGCGTTTTGTCCTGTTCATCCGCTACCTTCTTTGCAGCAAAAGCATTGTTCTGCATACTCATCTGTTTCCAATCCTTTGTTTCCAGATACTTTGCACTCTGCATCAGAGACTGTGGGTGGGAACATACTGTTTTTATATCTTCCAGCTTGCTGCCCGGTACTCCCAGCACACAATGTTCTATTTTGATAATCTGCTCTCCGACTATGTAATTTTCAAACTCAACTAACAAATCATAAATTTCGTTTACAATACCCGCTGTAGAATTTTCAATGGGTAACACCGCAAAATCTGCACTTCCGTCATCTATGGCACTCATGGCATCCCGGAAAGTATCCACATGAAAGCTGTTTACCTTATCACCAAAATATTTCATCATTGCAGCCTGGGAATAAGCCCCCTCTGCTCCCTGAAACACTACTCTTGCCTTTTGTGTTCCCAAATCATCCACACCGATAAAAGGAAGTCTGCCCAAGCTTCCATGCTCCCCCAACAGCTGATATTGCAGCTTACGGCTCATGGACATAATCTGTTCAAACAATTCCTGAATACCATGTGCATTAAAATCATTATGGGTCATTCCCTTTACTGCTGCCAGCTTCTCAGCTTCACGCTGCTTGTCAAATACCTTCTTTCCGGTACTGATTTTATATTCTGCAACCTGCTTACAGATATCCATTCTATTTTCATATAATTCAACAATTTTTGCATCAATGACATCTAACTGATTTCGTAAATCCAACAAATCCATGGCCTTTTCCTCCAAAATATTCTCTACCAAAATATATCTTATACCAAAACTCACTTGATAGCAAGCCAAAGAAAAGTTATACTAAGTATGTAATATAAAAATTTCTTTGTCCTATTATTATATAATACGAGGTGCGTATGAAGCAAAATTTAAAAGTATTTCTAATCCTTATTATATTAATCGCTATTGCCGGTGTACTGGCATTCTTGGGATATCGTGGCAGACAAGTTACACCAAATCCCACCGGCACCGTCGGAAATACAGGTGGAAACCTATACAATTCCGGCCTGTTCTGCGAATATAACAATACAGTGTATTTTGCCAACCCCAAGGACAGATATTCCCTGTATTCCATGACAGCAGACGAACAGAATGTGACCAAAATGACCGATTCTGAAGTTTGCAACATTCTGGCAGGCGGAAAATACATATATTATTTCCAAAAGGATTCCCATGATGACAGCATGGGAAATGTACGTATTTCCAGAGCCTTTTTCCGCTGTGATTTGGACGGCAGCCATGCCACCTCTTTAACCAGTGACACGGTTGTTCTGGGTCAGTTAGTGGACAATTACCTTTATTTGTTAACAGCCCAGAACAATAATCCTCTTTTTTATAAAATGAAAATTGATAAATCAGAGAAGGAAATCCTTGCCGACTATGCCGTATATCCTGCCAGTGCACAGGGTGGGCATATATATTATAACGGTACTGTGGGCAATCACTTCCTCTATTCTCTTAATACCCTTACTGAGGTTTCTTCCGAATTGTTGCAGGGTAATATTTGGTTTCCTATAGCCGCTGGAGATTATGTATACTATATAGACGCTGAAAATAATTATCGCTTGTGCAGATATTGTATTTCGCAGAAAACAGTAGATATTCTGACAGAAGACCGTATAGAATGTTATAACGTAGGTAATGGTTACATTTATTATCAGTGTAATTCCTCTACCGTTCCCGCTCTTAAGATGATGCGCAATGATGGTAGTGGTCTGACTACCATTGCAGAAGGAAATTACACCAATATCAATATGACCTCAAAATTTGTATATTTTCAGGAATTTGGAAAGCCTACTTCCCTGTACCACACGGAAATAGGCTCTGCCACTTATTCTTCTATGTGATCCAGTCCCTGATTTAAAATTGTGACAATATGAGAGTCGGCAAGCGAATAATAAATCGTTTTGCCGTCTCTTCTGTTTTTTACCAAATCCATCTGCTTTAGTATACGAAGCTGATGCGAAACCGCTGACTGACTCATCCCGATAAGTCCTGCAATATCATACACACACATTTCCGAACACTTAAGCACATAAAGAATTTTCAAACGTGTAGCATCTCCGAACACTTTAAAGAACTCTGCCAAATCCTGCATTTCTTCTTCCGGCGGCATGGTTTCCTCTACCTTACGAACCATTTCCTCACCAATGTGCAAAAACATATTTTCCTCCATTGCTTTAGTCCTTTCTACTTTCGTTGAACAACGCATCCATTCCTTGCGTCATAATAATTTCCATGTCCTTTGTTACAAACAGAGCTTGCGCCCCATATTCTTCCGCTAAAGCCATACCTTCTTCTACTCCCAATACAAAGCATGCCGTTGACAATGCATCACTTACCAGTCCGCTTTCGCTAATAATTGTTACACTGCACACATTTGTATCTGCCGGATATCCGGTGGACGGGTCCATTATGTGATGGTATCGCGTCCCATTGAGTTCCACATAACGTTCATAATCTCCGGAGGTTGCCACATAATATTCTCCTTGCAAAGATAGGGTTCCTAAATATGCGCCATCTTCCCGGGGATGAGCCACCGCAACCTGCCAACTGTTTCCGTCCGGCTTAGTTCCGTAGGTCACCACGCTACCACCCAAAGTAATGACCGCACCTGTTATGCCGGTCTGTTCTCTTAGGTATTCTCCGATTTTATCACAAACAATCCCTTTTCCTACAGCTCCAAGATCCAGTTGCATTGATGTAGGTAAATAAATCCGACCGTTATTAATTTCTACTTTTTCGTATCCGGCAACTTCCAACAAAGCATTTATATCTTCTTGTGACGGAGGTGCAAAATTTTGTTCTTCTTCGGAACCCATGGACCACTTGTCCAAATTCCACAAACGGGTTACCTGTCCTATGGTAACATCCAGCGCACCATCACTCTTCTGTGATATCTCCCGGATTTTTTGAAGTTCTGTCTCCAAGTCCGGTTCTAACGGACTCCCCTCTTCCTTACCGGCATCTGCATTAATTCGTGCCACTTGGGAACCATCTTCCCTCCAGGACAAAACTTCCGTTTCATACCTTTCAATACAGGCATTGATTTCCTCCATGGCAGTCTTTCCCAGCTGCTCATCCTCCACATATAATGTCTTTTGGACCACCGTTCCCATCGCCACATCGGAAGCAGATATTTTTAACTGCCGGTTTCCACAACCCGTAAAGCATACGGACAGACAAAGAATTCCCAGAAGCATATTGATTTTTCTGACACAACTCTTCATTTTCCCCGTCCTTTCTGCTATACTGTATTTATTCTTGGAAAGGTAGTATGCTTATGAATCCTACACTTCGTAAAAGAGCAATTTTTCTCAGTATTGCTCTGCTTGTATTGTTTATTATCAGTGGCGGCTTTCTGATATATCGTTTTCGCGATGTATCAAAGCCATACACTGCCTATATTTACCAAAACGGTATCCTTACCGAGACCATTGACTTGTCTATGGTCACATCAAGTTATACTTTAATCTACCGTACCAATGATGGTGGTGAAAATCACATATTGGTGGAACCGGGCAGTATAGCGGTTGTTTCTGCCAACTGTCCTGACAAAGTATGCGTCCATCAGGGCACCATCCGTAACTCCCTGCTTCCTATTACCTGCTTACCCCACGGTCTGGTCATTGAGTTAAAAGCAAACCTTGATAACATCGATACTATTACCTACTAGAAAGGGCTATTATGAAAGCTTCCAAACCACTACGTACCGGTCATTTGACCTTACTGGCATTATTCACTACAATGGCACTTGCCATATACTCCATAGAAGCCGCACTCCCCACCTTACTTCCCATACCGGGAGTGAAACCGGGACTTGCAAACATCATCACTCTGTTGGTACTACGCTACCTTTCTGCCAAGGATGCCTTCCTGGTACTTCTCATGCGTATCCTGATTGCCACTTTTATGTTTGGTCAGGCCATGAGTCTTCTCTATAGCTTGGCAGGTGGAATTGCCTGCCTGCTTGTTATTTTTCTTATCAATCGACTGTTACAGGGACATTTATTATTCCTGACCAGCATCTTTGGTGCTCTGGCACACAATGCAGGCCAGCTTATAGTAGCTATGCTTTTAACCTCTTCTACCGCGGTTTTAAGTTACATCCCTTTTTTCGTTATTACAAGTTGTCTTACCGGACTCTTTACAGGACTTTGCGCCACTTTTGCCGGTAAACACCTGGCCGGCTTACTTCGCAGACAGCGCTTCCAATAACTGCTTCATAGTCTTTTGCAGTATCGGATGTCTGAAGTTCGGCGCCAGCTGTACCATAGGTTTCAACACAAAATCCCTGTTCTCCATATCCACATGAGGAATAATTAATACCTCATCCTCATATATCTGTTTATCATAAAAGATAATATCCAAATCTAAAGTGCGTGGCCCCCAGTGAATGGTTCGCTTTCTGTCTGCCGCATTTTCCAACTTATGCAGTTCATCCAGTAATTCTCCCGGTGACATTAATGTTTTAATTTTAACCACACCATTCAAAAAGCAATCCTGCTCCACACCACCATAAGGCATGGTAGTTATCAGGTCTGACACCTGCAAAACCACTGTATCCGACATCTCCTCAAATCCCTTCAAGGCATCCCGAATATATTTTTCCTTATCTCCCATGTTCGAGCCTAAGGCCACATATGCTATATGCCATCCTCTGTGTATTTTCACACTGACACTTTCAAAGGGTAATCCTATGGGAGCATGTGGTTTACGAATCTCTACATCTATTTCCTGCACCAACGGAAACTGTAATAAAACTTCTCTCGCTATATTTTCTGCTACAGTCTCTATTAATTTACAGGTATGCTCTTTCATCCACTGATTTACCAGATGACATACCTCACCATAATGCGTAGACAAGGTTAATTCATCCTGCATTCCGGCATTTCTTGTATCACAGTATAAAACCATATTTACAAAAAAAGGCTGTCCTTTTTCATTTTCCTCCGGGTACACTCCATGGTAAGCATATACCTCTAAGTTATCAATACGAATCTCGTCCATATAAAGCAATGCCTCCCTGCAAAATTGCCTCCGCCATGCGAATTGCCCTAACATTTTCTTTGATATCATGCACACGCACAAAAGAACATCCTTGTAATACAGCAAATACCGTAGTAACCAAAGTTCCTTCCAAACGTTCTTCCACCGGCAGATCCAGTGCAAGTCCTATCACGGATTTACGGCTGGCCCCTAACAAAAGCGGATATCCCAGTTCTTTTAAACCTTCCATAGCACCGATAATCTCCAGATTATTATCATAGGATTTTCCAAATCCGATACCCGGGTCCAAAATAATTTTATCGTCGGATATTCCGGCCCGTTTCGCAATAGCCACGCACTCTGCCAAGTCGCTTTTCACTTCTTGTAAGAAATCCTTATATTCCGGTTCTTTACGATTGTGCATCAGGCAACATGCCACGCCACTTTGGGCAATAACATCTGCCATTTGTTTGTCATATTTTAATCCCCAGATATCATTTATCAAACTTACACCTGCCATAATACCGGCACGTGCCACTGTCGATTTATAGGTATCCAAAGAAATCGGCACATCAAAATTAGCTTTCACCGCTTCAATAACAGGAACTACCCTTTCTATTTCTTCTTCGTCCGAAATCTTGGTATATCCGGGACGGGTAGACTCTCCTCCGATATCCAAAAGGTCCATTCCTTCTGACAACATAGTCTCCACATGCTTAAGAGCCTGGTCCTTACCGGTCCATTTACCTCCGTCCGAAAAAGAATCCGGGGTTACATTCAATATGCCACAGACATAAGTGTGCTTCTCAATATCAAATTCTCTATTTCCGATTTTTAGAATTTTACCACGACTATACATCTTTATTTACTCAACTCCTAACTGTTTATGAATAGCGTCCTTTACTACGGACAAACCACCCATATCTTTCTCTGCCTGTTTCATTTTTTCCAAAAAGACTGCTGCCTGTTCCTCATTACCGACTACCATATATGCATTATACAAAGACGCCGCTTCGTAATATCTTCCCACGCCGTAATACTCCTGCATGGTCTTGTCTCCTTCATGACCTCCCAATATATTACGATACTGATTTCCTACCATCGTACTATAATTCTCCGCCTGCAGGGCATTATAAAAACTGCTCTCACTGTGGGTAGCCTTTGTTACATAGGAGAATTCTTCTATCATTACTCCTGCCGTTATTAGGAAGAAAAAAGCAGCAATAACGATTAATATATTAAGTATCCAGTTTACAACCTTTACTTTGCTGTTCTTTGCCTTATTATTCATTTTCTACTTCCTCCTGAATCAATAAAGTAATTTCCGCTTTGGACATATTACGAAGATTCTCTACCTGTTCCTGTGTCAGGTTACAGTATGTAATCAAAAGGGCATGCATTTGTTCTTCCATTTCCAGAATATATTCATAAAGCTCATGGTTCGGCTCCACATAGCAATAGAAGTCCGTGTCATCCAAAACTCTGTAAAAGCTCTTAACTTCTTCACTAATCCACTCGTAATATCCCTGTACGTCAGCGCCCTCTCTGGGCTTTACAACTTTCATGACATAATCATAAAAATACGCATACTGAGAAGATGCATAAATCGCACATCGAAAGCTCTCATAACCTTCCGAATTTGTGCTGATACTTTTCTCTTCCAAAAATATTGCTAACGCATAGTAATCTCTGCTTTCCAGATATTCCTCTATCTGCTTCTTACACTTATCATCACTTCTGGTAGCTTCGGTAATATCTCTATCTATGGAAAAAGCTCTCCCGCTGAGTATTCCGCAAACAATCATTAATACAATCAGCACTGCCAGAATAATAATACGCACGGTAATACCTGCATAATTCTGTGTGGTTGCAATTACCTCTTTCTTGGTTCCTTCATAATCTGTTTTATAACGGTTCATCTGACGGATATGCTCTATGGCATGCTCGTTGACCGCCTCGCAATAAGGACATACCACATCTTCCAGTGTCAGATTACCTCCACAGTTTTTACACTTCATTATTTTCCCTCCTCCTTCATCCAGTCTTCTACAAAGTCTTCAATCACCTTATAAGGTACTACACCATAATTTTTCTCCGCAGCTTCTTCAAAAAAGTCCTTTTCCTCTTCCGTAAAATTCCAACGGGTATTAAAGTCTTCACGCACAATTTCTATGTAAGGACGCAAACGTTCCAGCTCTTCTGTCGTATATACAGTACTTTCCTCATAGGTTTCTACCCTAAAACCTGCGTATAACAAGGACGTATAATCATATTCATCCAGCGGTACTCCCTCCGCCTCCATATCTAAAATATAATTAAAATCGGCCAATAACGACAATGCTGATACATATTCATAGTGCTCCCAGGAATATATGGGGGCATCCTCTGCTAATACCTCATAATATTTATCCAAAAGTTCCTGGTCTTTTCCCTGCTCATACAGTTCATCAAGTATGGGGAAATTCTCCTGCTGCCAGAGAAAATCTGCCTGCGCATCTCTTTTGGGCGGCCTATATCCGAACAACAACTCCACTGCAACAAATACTGCAAACACTCCCAAAAATATGCCAATCACAATTAAGACAAACTTGGTCTGCTTTTTCATTGCTTTCTTGGTTTCTTCCATAGGAACTGCATTTAGCTCCTGCATATCCTCACGGATATTTTCCAGCTTATCCATATATTCTGCCTGTGCACCCTTGATGCTCATTGTGCCGCAATACGGACATGCCGGGAGCATTTCGTCAAAATGTGCCCCACAGGATTTACATTCCATTAATACTACCTTGGATGTATTCTTTGATTCCTCGTTCATGTTTCTCTCCCTAATTCTTCTATTTCCATAAACTTTTCACTAATACTTAATTTGCATGTTCTTCTTCTCTTTTTTCCAGTTGCATAAGCCTTCGGCTTCACATGCAAAACACGCCCTGCTTGCCTTGTCCGCCCTATAAAGAAGACCTGCCAAATCCTTATGCGTGACCATATCTGTATTCCGATGCTCTCGGATAGCCTGTAAAATCAGAGTACGCTCTGTTTTGCGGAAACCACACTCTTTCAGAATATCTTCCGCTAAAATAGCGCTGGCCTCTTCATGAGGCGTACCATCCTCATACTGCACATGTCTGCCGATATCATGCAAAAGAGCTGTCGCATATATCAGTTCCCTGTCAATCTCCAACGATTCTTCTAAATTCATAATATAAGCGATTCGTGCCACATCCAAAAAATGCTCCATAGAATGACAGCAGAAGATTCTTCCCTCTTCTGCTGCCTGATTTTTACGTAAATACTCTTTATATTTTGTATGATTTAAAATATGATTCAGCCGTTCCATATTTGTCTCCGTCACCTTACCGGCACAAACCTCTTTTCCGTCTCAAAGACGATTCTTTAGTTTACCGCCAACATTTGATAAAAACGATTCTGCAGACTTTCATTGTCGGCAAATTCTCCTCTGCAGGCTACTGTAACAGTCTTACTGCCCGGTTTTTTCACACCACGCATAGTCATACACATATGCTCTGCTTCAATCACCACCATAGCTCCCTTCGGTGCCAGATGTTCCATAATAGCATCTGCAATCTGTCCGGTCATCTGTTCCTGTATCTGGGGTCTGCGGGCATAAACTTCCACCGTTCGGGCAAGCTTACTTAAGCCCACCACCTTACCATCCGGAATATATGCCACATGCGCTTTACCGTAAAATGGAAGTAGATGATGCTCACACATAGAATAAAAAACAATATCCTTCTCCAGCACCATTTCATTATTATCTACGGTAAATACTTTGTGTAAATGCTCTGAAGCATCCTCATACATACCGCCAAATACTTCCGTATACATACGTGCAATACGATCCGGAGTATCCTTTAATCCTTCTCTGTTTATATCTTCGCCGATTCCCTCCAACAGAAGTTTCACGCCTGCTTTAATCTTTTCCTGATCCATTCTGTATTTCCTAAGCCTTTCTTTTTTCCAAAATGCCAAGCATCTTTCCCATAAAGGACAATGAGCCGAATGCTAATATCACATCCTCCTTACCGGCCAGCAGATAGCTGATTTCTACTGCCTCCTCCAGACTATCCACCGCTGTTACATTCGGATGTACCTTGGCCACCTCTGTGGCAAGCTCGTAGGCCGTTAATGACCTGGCACTGTTCGGTGTTGTCACTGTAATAATCTGGTCTGCAAAATGGTGTGTCTGCTCTATAATCTTTTCATACTCTTTATCCCTTAGGATTCCCATTATAAAGATAATTCTCTTGTTTGTAAAATAAAATTCGATACTTTCTGCCAATTTCTTTGCCGCACCTGTATTATGTGCTCCATCCACCACAAAATAGGGTTTCTTTCCCACTACCATAAAGCGTCCCGGCCATTTGGTTTCCTTTAGTCCCTGACGCAATGCCTTCTCCGACACTGCAAAGCCTTTATCAGCCAACGCTTCTACTACCTTAAGTGCCAGCAAAGCATTATTTATCTGGTACTGTCCGGCCAATGTAATCTCCAGATTCTTCCACACTTTATAATCAAAGCGTTGCTTTTCCAGACCGTAACGGACTTTTTTTAATTCTGCCATATCGGCAACCGTTACCTTTGCATTTACCTCAGATGCTTTCTTATGAATTACGGACATTACACATTCTTCCTGCTGCATGGTTACTACCTGACAACCGTCCTTAATAATACCGGCTTTCTCTGTAGCAATAGCCTCTAAGGTTTTTCCCAGATAACCCATGTGGTCCATGCTGATGGAAGCAAGTACTGCTACCAATGTATTCTCTATGATATTGGTAGCATCCAGCCTGCCTCCCATACCGGTCTCCAACACCACAATATCACAGCCCTGTTCCTTAAAATAAACAAATGCCATCGCAGTCTCTACTTCAAAAGGAGTAGGATGCTTTCCGTTTTGGATATACATACTGTCGCAAATCTCTTTCATGCGCTCTACCAGATTACACAAAGCCTTCTGAGTAATAAGTCGGCCGTTTACCTGAATACGCTCTCTGTAGTCCGAAATGGTAGGCGAAACATATCTGCCCACTTTGAAACCTGCACATTTCAAAATCGTGGAAATATACGAAAGTGTTGAACCCTTACCGTTGGTTCCTGCAATATGTACAAATTTTAGGTCCTTCTGCGGATTCCCTAATCTCTCGCAAAGCTCTCTGATATTCTCCAGCCCCGGTACAATACCGTAACCGCTTAAGGAATCTATATATTCCAATGCTTCTGCATATTTCATGTTATTCCACCTTTGAATAATTTAAAAAAATACATCCAAACTATATTGTATCACAAATATGCGAGGAATAGAAATGAAAACGCCTAATTTTATTAAAAACTTTCTAAAATGTGGTCTGATCGGCTGGTGCATGGAGATTCTTTTTACTGCCGCCGGTGCCTTAAGACGTCGGGACTACACCCTAAAAGGGAATACCTCTCTTTGGATGTTTCCTATTTATGGTTGTGCGTCTTTCCTGGCCCCCCTATTTCGCTTACTTCATTCTAAAGCAATCTGGATACGAGGTCTGGTGTATACCGGTCTTATTTTCATTATGGAATTTTTTAGCGGAACCCTGCTACGCAAAAAAAGTCTCTGTCCCTGGAATTACAGTCGTTCCAAATGGAACATCGGTAAAGTCATCCGCTTAGATTACGCACCTCTTTGGTTTCTGGCCGGACTTTTTTTTGAACAGACATTGACCCTTTCCCACACAGTCACTACAAAAAAAGATTCCTGCAAGTTGCAACCATAACGCTTCATATACCAAAAAGACAGGGCCTTCTTTTCAGAAAGTCCTGTCTACAGATACAAGTACAATTACATAATATCATCCACATCCGCCATTTCACCGGAACCGATATCCAGCATATTTACGGTACGTCTCTTCAATCTGGATTCCTCTGATGTTTTTAAAATAAAGTCCTTAATTGCTCTGGCATTGCGAATGTGTAACAAAATCAACTGAGGATGCGTGTTATCGCCCGTAAAACAGCTGACAGTACCCAGTTTAAATAATCTCTCAATCAGGCTGTTGGACAACTGAACATCCTGAATCTTGTACATATAACAATCATTTTCCACAACTTTAAACAAACCGCTGCGAATGGTCAACATATCTTCTTTAACATAATATTTTGTAAATGTAAACGGCAAACCGAAAAATAACCAACGTTTTCTCTCCTGAAATTCAATACTCATATGCACTCCTCCTAAACATAAAAGCAATTTATATATAAACTATACTTCAAAACCATAGTTTATGCAATCCTTTTTCTTTTGAAAAAGCCTAAAAATTCTTTGCATCCGAAGTAATATTATGGTATCATATATCCAAGCGTAATGAATGACTTTCATTACTGCATCCATGTACTTAAGGAGGTAACAATATGACCGCAAAAGAATGTATTATGGGCCGTAGAAGTATTCGTGCATTTAAGGACACCCCTGTTTCCCACGATTTGATTTCTGAAATCGTCGAAACAGCATCCTATGCTCCCAGCTGGAAGCATACACAGATTACACGCTATATTGCAGTAGAGGGTGAGTTAAAGGATAAAGTTGCAGCATGCACTTCTGCATATCCTCACAATGGCGAAATCATTGCAGCAGCTCCTATGGTAATTGTTGTTACCGTCATTAAGGGACGTAGCGGTTTTGAGAGAGACGGTTCTTTCAGCACCCATCGTGGCGAAGGCTGGCAGATGTATGATGCCGGTGTTGCCAGCGAAGCTTTTTGTCTGGCTGCATACGAAAAGGGACTGGGTACCGTTATCATGGGTATTTTTGATGACGCACCCGTTGCAGAGCTTTTAAATGTACCCGAAGAACGTGACGTTATTGCATTGATTCCTATCGGTTATCCGGCAGAAGAACCCAACGCTCCTCGCAGAAAACCTGTAGAGGAATTATTAACATTCCAATAATTTAAATTACAAAAGTCGAAGATTTTTCTTCGGCTTTTCTTTCGGAAAAAGGAGGCATTTTTATGAGACATCTGATGAGTCCGCTGGATTTTACAGTTGAAGAATTAGACAAGCTGTTTGATTTAGCCACTGACATTGAAAACAACAAGGAAAAATACGCACACGCCTGCGATGGCAAAATTCTGGCTACCTGCTTTTATGAGCCCAGTACCAGAACCCGTTTAAGCTTTGAATCTGCCATGACACGTTTGGGTGGACAGGTTATCGGTTTCTCCGATGCCGGCTCCTCTTCTGCTGCCAAAGGCGAAAGTGTATCCGATACCATCCGTGTTATTTCCTGCTACGCTGACATTTGTGCAATGCGTCATCCCAAAGAAGGTGCCCCTATGGTAGCAGCTGAGAAATCCACTATCCCGGTAATCAACGCAGGTGACGGCGGTCACCAGCATCCCACCCAGACTTTGACCGACTTATTAACCATCCGCAGCCTGAAAGGAACATTGAACAACTTTACCATTGGTCTGTGCGGTGACTTGAAATTCGGTCGTACCGTTCACTCCTTAATCCACGCACTGGTACGTTACGAAGGTATTAACTTTATCTTCATTTCTCCGGAGGAATTAAGAGTACCTGACTACATTATTGAGGAATTAAAATCACACAACATTCCATACGAAGAAGTAACCAATTTAGAAACCGTAATGCCTCAGTTGGATTTCCTCTATATGACACGTGTACAGAAAGAACGTTTCTTCAACGAGGAAGATTACATTCGTTTAAAAGACTTCTACATACTGGATACTGCAAAAATGGAACTGGCTAAGCCGGACATGCTGGTACTCCATCCACTTCCCCGCGTCAACGAAATCTCCGTGGAAGTAGACAACGATACCAGAGCTGCATACTTTAAACAGGCTCAATACGGTGTCTATGTACGTATGGCATTGATTTTGACATTACTTGAGTTAGCATAGGAGGTAAATAATATGTTAAATGTAGGAAAAATCGAAGAAGGCTTTGTACTGGACCATATTCAGGCCGGTAAAAGCTTATCCATTTATGAGCATCTTGGCTTAGATAAATTAGACTGTACTGTAGCAATTATCAAAAATGCCCGCAGCGAGAAAATGGGCAAAAAGGATATTTTAAAGGTAGAATGTGACATTGATAAACTGGATTTAGATGTTCTGGCATTTATCGACCACAATATTACCGTTAACGTTATCAAAGACGGGGAGATCGTAGCGAAAAAGGCACTTGTACTTCCAAAAATGATTAAGAATGTAATTAAATGCCACAATCCCCGTTGTATTACCTCTATCGAGCAGGAGCTTCCCCATATCTTCTTTTTGGCCGATGAAGAAAAAGAAGTATACCGTTGCAAGTACTGTGAAGAGAAATATAACGAGCGAGCTAAGTTCTAAACCCGTATACTGTTTTCTATACTGATAACAGGAGGTTTTCATGGAACAACTTTTTGAATCCATTAATAATGTATTTCGCTTTGTCACACCGGTCTCTGACTTTTTGTGGGACTTTCCCACCAATTTTGACTGGTATGCAAACATTCCGATTTTAGGCAACTTTTCCTTAGCCATTATCCTTTTGGTGGGTTCCGGCATTTTCTTTACACTGAAAACCGGTTTTATCCAAATCACCCACTTTGGCAAGGGTATTAAATTGCTGACCAAACGGAAACAGGAAGAAACCGGTATCTCCTCTCTGGCAGCTTTTTTCCTAAGCTCTGCCATGCGGGTAGGTCCGGGAAATATTTTAGGCGTGACCGGCGCTATCTCCGTAGGCGGTGCCGGCGCATTGTTCTGGATGTGGATATCTGCTTTCTTCGGTATGGCTACTGCCTATGTAGAAGCGGTACTTGCCCAGATTTTCAAAGAAAAAAAGAAGGATGAATTCGTAGGCGGACTCCCCTTCTATGGCAAACGTTTATTGGGTAACAAACTTTGGGCAGGCATTGCCCTCTCCGTGATGTATATTATTTACGCCATGTGTTGCTTACCCGCCCAGGGTTTCAATGTAGTCAGCTCCATTGGACAAATGGCTGAAATACTTACCGGTAAGACCATTTCCACTACCTCTGTCTTTTACTACATAGTGGCTGTCATTATCATTGTACTGACCGCCATCGTGGTTTTCAGCGGTATAAAGAAACTTACTAGGGTTACCGACAAAATGGTACCGGTTATGGCAGTGGTTTATGTGCTGACTGTACTACTTCTCATTCTCATGAATTTGAACCAGTTGCCCTACTTCTTTGGTGCCGTGTTTAAAGGAGCCTTCACTCCCGAAGCTGTCTTTGGCGGTGTGTTTGGTGTTGCTCTCGCCCAAGGCGTGAAGCGAGGCCTAATGAGCAACGAAGCCGGTCAGGGTACCATTACTATGGCTGCCGGTGCTGCCTCCTGCGAACATCCCTGTGAGCAAGGTATTGTACAGTCCATCGGCGTATTTCTGGACACTATGGTCATCTGTACCTTAACCGGTTTTGTAGTGGTTATGGCACATTTATGGACCGGAAGCGAATCGGAAGCCTGGTTTGCCATGGACCGTTTACCCAAATTCCTTGCTTCTGCCGCAGAGTTAACTCCCGGCACTGCACTGAATGCAGTGGTTATGTTTTTAATCACCCTGTGCTTCTGTTTATTTGCTTACACCTGTCTGGTGGGTATGATTAGCTTCTCTGAGATAGCCGCCAACCGCATCAGTCAGAAAAAAAGCTTTTTAAACGGTATCCGCATACTAGGTCTGTTTATTACCACCTTCGGTATCCTCTGCTCTATGGCAGGATTGGATTTAGGCAACTTGTGGGCCATCTCTGATTTGGGCAACATCCTGATTGTATTTGCCAATATTCCGCTTTTATATCTTGGCGCCAGGTATGTATTTAAAGCTACCAAACATTATAAAAAAGATGATGGTACAAGATTTACGTCGGAAGTGATTGGAACCGAGTGTGAATATTGGGATGAGCGAAGAAAGTAAATTATACAAATTGGAGGAAATCGATTAATATCGATTTCCTCCAATTTGTATACTCTCCTACTTATAAATCCGTATATTTACACTCAGCTTACCCTTCTTCGTCTCATACTGCACGCCATCAAAAATAAACTTACCATAACCTCGCAGATTGATGACCTCACCTTCCTTCAACATCTTGGAATTGTTCTCACACAGTCTGCCGTTTACATATACCTTACCGGCACGGAACATGTCCAATATGCTGCCTCGCGATTCATTATAAACCTTTGCCAGACAGGCATCGATGCGCAAAGAGGGTAACAATACCTCCATTTGCTCCGGCTCATCCATTGGTATATCCTGCGCTTCCGTCACTACCTGACATTTCACATTAGTGTGCTTTACCTTATCCAAGGTATCACAGATATACTCCGCAATACTGCTTAAGCAGAACAAATACGCTTCTTTGTCTGCCACACGAATATCACCAATGGTACTGCGTTCAATTCCCAGATTCATTAAAGCTCCCAGGAAGTCCCGATGAGTCAACTTGTCCGCGAACTTAGCCACCAGCGGCTTTACATGTACACAAACAATGGGATACTCTTCTTCGTAACCAAACTCATCCTCGGAGCCAAACCGAACCACCTTTCGTTCTGCCCCATCATAACCACCCCATAATTTGTATCCAATGTGTGCCAATTCTCTGCCACTTTCCAACTTCCAAAAGGTATCCTGCTCGCTTAACCCTAAGAATCCTGTAAATGTATATGTATTTTGGCGGAAGGATTTATCCGCCAAATCCTTTATTCTGTTTCTTAACTGCTGTTCGCCCTTCGATGATTCCAGTGCCATACTTCCCCCTATCCAAGTGCTACATCCAGCACCATCATTAGTGCAAATCCAATAGCAAAGGCAATGGTTCCCAGATTTGAATGGTCACCCTCACTGGTTTCCGGAATCAATTCCTCCACAACCACATAAATCATTGCACCTGCCGCAAATGCCAGCATATAAGGAAGCACCGGTGTTACCAGTGATGCCAGCATTATCGCAAGTATCGCTCCCAATGGCTCTACCACACCTGACAATACTCCATAGGTAAATGCTTTTCCTTTTTTCACACCTTCACTTCTAAGAGGCAGGGATATAATAGCTCCTTCCGGAATATTTTGAATTGCAATACCTATGGATAAGGCAATCGCACCTGCCATAGTTACATTTGTTTCCCCGGTAAGTACCCCTGCAAAAATCGCTCCACAAGCCGCTCCTTCCGGAAAATTGTGAATAGCCACCGCAAATAAAAGCATGGTAGTCCGTTTCAGTTTACTACTCTTTTTGCCCTCCGGTTCCTCACTTCCGATATGCAAATGCGGAATAACACTATCCATAACAAGCAAAAAGCCCATGCCAAGTAAAAATCCTATTAATGCCGGAACAAAAGATAGTTTTCCCATATCTGCACTCATATCCATAGCCGGAATCAAAAGTGACCACACGGAAGCCGCTACCATGACTCCCGCCGCAAACCCTAACAATACCTTCTGCAATTTACCACTTATCGCTCCCTTCAGAAAGAATACGCAAGCCGCACCGAGAGAGGTTCCCAGAAACGGTATTAATATGCCTAAAATAATATTCATCTTCCTTCTCCTTCATCATAATTATTATATGTCACTACATCTTCCTGTGTGTTAAAAACCCTGCTTACGTAAAGAATTCTTCACGCAAACAGGGCTATCCCTTACGCAAAATTAATAATTTCATCCTTGGGTGCTTTCGTCTTCACTACAGAAATTGCATGTAAAATGGGACCTTCGCCCTTATAATCTTCCCAATACTCCTTGGTAATAGACGCTGTTACTTCTACCCATTCCTTCTGCTTAAGTGCAGAAGCACCTTCATATTCACAAGCAAATCCCAAGAATGCCATATCGTCCGCACAACAAGTCATTGCCATACGTCCCGGTACAAAGTAGTTCTTTTGGAAACCTTCCGGAATTAAGACCATAGCCTTAAATTTAATAGTCTTTCCAATGTATCTTTCCAGATGGTCCAAAGAGTCCAAATACCAAATACCATAGCCTGTATTATCCAACTCAATAACCGGAGCATTTAAGTCAAAAGGCAAATCTTCCTCAAAGATTGTGTCGATTTCACCATTTGCATCTTCAAAAATAACATCCGCATTTGGGTTAACTGCCTTTATATTTCTCTTATATACATTCAATTCTTCAATGCCATCACAGCGGTTAAAGATAATCATCTCTGACTTTCTCACCATCTCTGCAAGCAAAGAACGCATATTGGTAAAATACATAGGGAAGGTAGCACCATCAATGGTAGTTATCTGCTGCTCAATCTTCCAATGCCAAGGCAGACGCATGTTCTTAAAATTCCACATACCGTTATATTCAATAATAATGCGATCCGGTTTGTGCTTTTTCTCAAGCTCCACCAAATAATTGGTATTGAAATCTTCTTCCTCTTCAATCCACTCCACTACTGCATTTGCTTTCTTCAGCAAATCGCTTTCATATTCTACTTCACCCTCTTCACAGGCGATAATTAAAGTTTTACCTTTAATGCGGAAATATGGTTGTGCCAAAGTATAAGTAATAAATTCTGTCTTACCACTTTCCAAAAAACCATTAATCATATAAACCGGTTTCATAATATTTCTCCCGTATTGTTAAATCTACTTTACGCCAAACAATTCTGCGATTTTTTCTTCTTTCAGTTCAGAACCGATTACACAAAGCTTACCGGTTACTTCCGGCTTACCTTCACGTACATCATGCTCCTGCGGTACATAATCAAAATAAATCCATGTACCTTCTGCGCCGGCAATCATCCCCTTAGAGCGTAAAATCATACCGTATTCACCACTATCCAAAGCAGTCAGGATATTTTCAATTTCTTCTTTACTGTAAGACTTCGCTGTTTCCATACCCCAGCTGGTAAATACCTCATCTGCATGATGGTGTCCGTGATGGTCATGATGATGGTGTTCGTGCTCCTCGTGGTCGTGATGATGCTCATGATGGTGTTCATGGTCATGACAGCCACAGGTACAGTTTTCATCATGCTCGTGGTGATGATGGTCGTGCTCTTCGTGGTCATGGTGGCAATGTTCATGGTCGTGATGATGCTCATGGTCGTGGTCGTGATGATGTCCATGACATCCACAAGTACAATGCTCGTCATGCTCATGATGAGTATGTTCTAACAACTCCTGCATCATATCAGCCAGCTTATCCTGACCTTCAATTGTCTCTAAAATATCTTTACCATCCAACTGCTCCCAAGGAGTCGTAATAATGGTTGCTTCTTTATTATACTCACGAATCATTTCAATACAGGTATCTAATTTTTCCTGCGAAATCTTACCGGTTCTACTCAAAATAATAGTACCTGCATGTTCAATCTGATTTACAAAGAACTCTCCGAAGTTCTTAATGTACATCTTACATTTGGTAGCATCTACAACAGCTACTGCACTGTTAATCTGCACATCCAAGTCACCGGCCACATCTTCCACAGCCTTTACCACATCAGAAAGCTTACCTACACCGGATGGCTCAATCAATACTCTTTCCGGGGTATACGTAGTTAAAACTTCCTTCAATGAAGCACCAAAATCACCCACTAAAGAACAGCAGATACAGCCGGAATTCATTTCCTTTATTTCAATTCCTGCCTCCTTCAAAAAACCACCGTCAATACCAATTTCACCAAACTCATTTTCAATAAGTACTACCTTGGTATCCTGTAATGCTTCCTTCAAAAGCTTCTTAATCAATGTTGTTTTTCCTGCTCCCAAAAATCCTGAAAATACATCTATTTTTGTCATATCTTCCTCTTTTCTGTGTCGTTCTATTCACCGATTTGTGCTACCGACACGCTCACAAATCAAATAACTCACTGTGTTTTATTGTCTACCAAATTCGTGCTCTTGTCAATGGATAAGAAATAAAATATTTCTCAATAATCCGTAAATCTGCCACAAATATTGCCAAGCACAAGAATTTGTGGTACTATTTTATCAATCAACTTTCAAGGAGGGAATATTATGGGATTCTTCGACAGATTATTTAAAAGCAAGGACCCTCAGACTTCTTCATCCGTTGCAAACGCTGACGAAAAAGATTGTCGTTATAACAAAAGTATCGTGTGCGCACGTATTGAAGATATCGTCGCTACAGAATGGCCGGGCTATGAACTTCGCATGAATATTCCGGCATATGACTTAGGTGCCGAAGTTGGTGCCAGAGATTATACATATGGTTTATATCTGGACGGTGAGCCCAAGGCCATGATTATCATTTTGGAAGACCCCTCTCACTATCGTAGGAAGGATACCCTTCTGGCACATGAAGCGTGTCAGGTCAAAGGTGTATTCTGCATGAACCTGATGTTACATTTGCCGAACCGTCGTTCTTACATATCTGAACGCCTTCGCACAAATGTAAAATAACTGAATTCGCACAAAAAGAAAGAGAAATGCAACTTCGTTGCGCCCGCGGTGGGCAAAGCATACTCCGTAAAAAACATTTTGCGGGCAATGGGAGTATGTTCCGTCCGGTGGCAATTAGCACGGCTTAATTGCTTCAAAGCTGTTTCTCTTTCTTTTTTTATTGCTTCTGCTACTATCTACATACCTAAAATTTGCTGTGAGGTACATTTTGGAAAAAACAATATTACAAACAGCCGGGGACCAACAAGCCTGGCTGGATTTCCTGGAATATAAACTGAATAAGCAACATTTAAATCACAAAGAGGAAGCCGAGCTACGAGAATTTATCGAAAAAGAACGTTATCTCTCTCTTTGCCAATTATGGAAACAGGGAAAATACCCCACACAATATCCCCAAAAAAGAACCATCAACAAACAAGGTTCGCAAAAGAAGCGTATTGTCTACTCCTTTCCCGGCGAAGAAGGTATTATGCTTAAGTTTATTGCTTTTCATCTGTACCGTTACGACTGGTACTTTTGTGATAATTGCTATGCTTTCCGCAGAAATTTTGGTGTCTGGGAGGCAATGCACCGCATACGGTCCACACCTTCTCTGAGCAATATGCACTGTCTCAAAGTAGATATCAGCAATTATTTCAATTCTATTGATGTGGATAAACTATTGGAAAAGCTGTCCTTCATCCGTGAGACCGATTTGCCTCTATATCAGCTGTTCCATAAAATATTAAAAGAAGACCGTGTATGTGAAAACACTAAAATCTTTTTGGAGAAACACGGTGCCATGGCCGGCACTCCTATCTCTCCCTTTTTTGCTAATGTATACCTGCGAGACGTAGATTTTTATTTTAAAGAGCAAAACATCCCCTACTTCCGTTACTCAGATGACATTCTGCTATTTGCAAATAGTATGGAAGAACTGGAGCATCATCGGGAAACACTTTATTCGTTTATTTCTCAGCTGGGACTGCAAATCAATCCCGACAAGGTTACGATTTCTTCCCCGGGTGAATCTTTTGAATTCCTGGGTTTTCGTTGCCAAAAAGGTGAAATTGACCTTTCCGAATCAACGCTTAGAAAAACAAAGGCAAAAATAAAGCGAAAAGCCGATGCCTTAAGGCGATGGAGTCGAAGCAAAGAGCTTTCCTACGAAAAAGCCGCTATAGGACTGATTCGGGCAATGAATCGGAAATTTTACGGATATTCCAGACTGGATGATGACGAAGAAAATGAAACAGATTTTGGAGATTTCACCTGGAGTCGTTGGTTTTATCCCCATCTGACTACGGATAAAGGATTAAAAATTATTGATAATTATTTACAGGACTACATCCGCTACACGGTAACCGGCAGACATTATAAAGGTAACTACCGCATACGATACGAACAGCTGAAAGAATGGGGCTACCTAAGTCTTGTGCACGAATATTACAAAGGAAAATCGCACTAAAAAACCTCGTAAAATCAAGCTTTAATGCCTGTTTACGAGGTTTTTTAACGTAAGTAAAACGATAAGCCGGGTTATGTCGTGAATGATCATCTATCTAGAACGTTTGTTACCAAACGCTTCAAGCGTCCCACCTGAAAGCAGATCGGGCAAATCTATAGCTTTCTATTTGGACTTGCTTCGGATGGGGTTTACATGGCTCCGACTGTTACCAGCCGGACGGTAGTCTCTTACACTGCCTTTCCACCCTTACCATGAGACTGCAAGCAGTCTCCCGAAGAACCCGCAAGCGGCTTCTTCACCATGTTTCCATGTATGGCGGTTTATTTCTGTTGCACTGGCCTTGGAGTCACCTCCACCGGACGTTATCCGGCATCCTGCCCTATGAAGCCCGGACTTTCCTCACCTGCATTACTGCAGCCGCGATCATTTATTTTACTTACTTGAGTTTCTATTTTAGCATAGTCCTTTTCTTTTTTCAACATTCATGATTTTAAAGATTGTTATCAAAACAGAACTCAACTTGTTCCGCATAATGACATTTCTATTCTTCTCCCCACACTTGTTCCACCAACGCCTTACAGTTCTCAAGGGAAAAATCTCCATCCTGGCTACAAATTAAGTTCTTCTTCGCCAGCTCCTCAGTATAATCCTCCAAGTACCAGACAGTATATTCCTCTCCCTCTGCAATATGACATACCAGAGGAATAGCATCATACTCTAACACTACCACTTCTCCGGCTTCGTTCTTACCAATGGTTACATCTGCCAGTGCTCCCACACAACGATTCATTACACCTGCACCTGTACCTGAAGTTCCGTTCACAAAGTTTCCAAGAGAATAATATACTAACATCTCATGACCTGCATCATCAAACACCCACTCTACCGGCTCAATTACATGCGGATGAGTTCCTAACACCAAATCTACTCCCTGCTCCAAGAAAATATTGGTCCAGTATTTCTGGTTGCTCGATATATCCAGATAATATTCATTCCCCCAATGTGGACATACTACCGTAAAATCCGCCAATTCTTCTGCTTTTTGAATATCCGATATCACTTTCTCTTCTTCCATGTAGTTTACCAGATACGGCATGTCCTTCGGTGTTGCAATACCATTGGTCCCATAAGTGTAATTTAATATAGCAATTTTGATTCCATCCTTCTCATATATGTAAATATAATCATCTTGTGCATCCTGGCTTTCATTTATGCCCAAATAAGCAATTTCCGGATAAGTTTCTTCCCAGAAATTCATGCAATTAGCAGTCCCCTTCTTTCCCTTATCCAAGGCATGATTTGTTCCGTGTAAAATTACATCAAAGCCGGCTTCTACCTCTGCCACTCCCAGCTCATAAGGCGAATTAAAACAGGGGTATCCTGATAGTCCCAACTCCGTACCACCCAGTATGGTTTCCTGATTCACTAGCGCCAAGTCGGCCGATTCTATCTTTTCCTGCACATGTGTAAATAAGTGGTCGAAATTATAACTGCCATCCTCCTGCAATCCGGACTCCACCACACGTTCATGCATAAGCATGTCGCCTACCATCACAAGATTTATTTCCGGTAGCGGCGTCGGTGTTGGAATGCTGGTTGGTTGCGGTGTTGGACTGCTAGTTGGTTTCAGTGTCGGAGCCGGTGTCGTTTGAACTACCGGAGCTAATGTAGGCTGTTGCGTTACCAAAACGCTCTCGGACGGCTCCTCCCCGGAACCACAAGCAGACAAAAACATTGCCAGTATTCCACACATTATTGTTATTTTAAAATATCCATTCGTACAATATCCCATACAATTCCCTCACATAAAAGGTTGGAAACAGCCAGGGAGCCGTCTTTCCACAAACAGCTGCGTTCTCTATCCCCAGCTCCTTTGCCACCAAGCTTACTCTATACTGGTGGTATTCACTGGTAGCAACAGCCACCTCTCCCGGCAACTGATTCTCTTTTATTACTTGTAAACTAAACTCCAAATTTTCTCTTGTGGATGTAGATTCCTCTTCTTTAAAAATACGCTTTTCGTCAATTCCTTTATTGACCAGATACCGGTACATACATTCCGCTTCTGAAATATTTTCTCCCGGTCCTTGTCCACCGGAAACCACACAATAAGCATCCGGATTCGCCTCCAGATATTCCAAAGCCGCATCCAACCGCTCTCTTAATGATAAACTGGCATTCTCACCATATACTCTGCAACCAAGCACTATCAAAGTTTCATTCCGTTTTGGTGACTTATTTGCAGCATGTACCATCAGTGAAGTCATAATTACAACCAGTACAATTCCCAGTATTATCAATCCTTCTATACTGTAAACTATAAACTTAAGGCCCTTCTTTTTCTTCCACTTTTTTCGTAAAACATTTATCTTATTATAGAAAAGTCCATAAAGAATCAATAACAATGACACTATAATACCGGTCAGATTACCAATTCCCAGTCCCACCGTAAGTGACAATGGAACAACGAAGAGTGGCAGCGCGCAAACTCCCACTGCCACTAAAATCATTCGCAATATTATATTCCATTTTATTCTTTGGAATATCCTCATTATATTTGTCCGCCTTTATCATTTCTTACTCTGATTTTAGCACAAAGGATTTCAAAATTTTATTAACGGCTTCCAAATAATTCTAAAGATATTCTGAAGATTATACCTTAAAACAACTGCCACCTACAAACTCTCTGCATATAGAATTGTTAGGCAAGCTCTCGCTGCTGACTCCTAAAAAGTATTCCAAGAACTTGAGCAGTCTCTTTGCCTCATAATATTCAGGTTCTTCTTTTGTAATGTTAAACAATAAGGGCTCTGCGAACTGCTTTATTACTGCCAATTCATAGATCAGTGCTGAATTAAACATAGCATCTGCCTGCTCCTGGAAAGGGAAAATATTTTCTTCTTCTCCTCTTCGAACAGAAGGCCACATACCAATGGTTCTCTTTGCATCGGCGCCACGGGTTCTTGCATCTCTTACCATACGGCGAAGCAATCTTCCGTCCGTGGTAGGAATACGATTATGACCATCCAAATTCATACTGGTTAACGCACTAATATATATCTTATATTTGCTATCATCCGGCAACATACTGGACGTCTTCGGATTCAGTCCGTGGATTCCTTCAATTACCAAAATATCATCCGGTCCCAACTGCTTATAGTTACCATGATATTCACGCTTTCCGATCTTAAAATTGAACGTAGGCAGTTCTACTCTTTCTCCTGCCAAAAGCTTACTCATATCACGATTAAATGCCTCAATATCTATTGCTTCCAGACATTCAAAATTATAATCTCCGTTTTCATCCCTTGGCGTCAGTTCTCTGTCTACAAAATAATCATCTAAGGCAATGGGATGGGGGACCTTTCCCATGGTTCTAAGCTGAATGGATAATCTGTGAGAAAAGCTGGTCTTGCCGGAAGAAGATGGACCTGCAATCATAATAAACTTCACATTTCCTCTCTCTACAATATTCCTGGCAATCTCACCGATTCTTCTCTCCTGCTTGGCTTCCTGAACCAATATCAAATCACTAAGCGACCCATTACAGATACGCTCATTTAAACGTCCTACTGTATCAAGCCCTACTTCCGCCGCCCATTTTTCTGAAACTTTCAATGTTTCAAACAGCTTTCTTCTATCTTCAAAAGGCTTCACTACCGTAGGCTCCTTTTTTCCGGGCAATAACAGCATGAATCCCTCATCATAGGCAATCACATCAAACCACTTCACATAGCTTGCATTCGGAAGCATGTATCCATAATAGTAATCGTAGTAACCGTCTATTTCATAAATATTTACAAGAGAACTGCGGCGATAACGAAACAGGCGCTCTTTATCCTCCATCCCTTTCTCTTTAAATAATTCCATGGCGTCATCCAAAGGATAAGAACTCTTCATGAAAGGTGTTCCGGCATCACGAAGCTCCTGCATGCGCTTTTTTATCTTCTGCGCCACCTCATCCGTAGCCTCCACTCTGCCACCGGTTGTAATATATGAACCATTTCCTACTGCAAACTCGACTCTTGCCTTCTGAGCTGTTTCATTTCCAAACAAATCATATACAGCTTTCAAAAAAAGCATGGTAGCCGTTCTCACATAAGTTTTATATCCCACATCATCCTTTAAAGTAAAAAAAGAAAGCTCGCAATCCTTTTTCAATGTCTTAAATAATTCTCGGATTTTGCCATTTACGGCCACCAAACCGATTAGCCCATCATACTGTTCCTGATATTCTTTGGCAATCTGTTCATAAGTGGTTCCCTCTGCATATTCTTTACTTACCCCATTGACCAATACCTTAATCATAGAAATACCTCCCATTCTCTTATTTGCAAAACAGCCCACAGATTCCTCTGCAGGCTGTATATTACATTATTACTTCATCATATACGCCTGAGCTTCGTTAATCATGCGTAATTCCTCTTGTATTTCTTCTACACGCCCCTGCGCACGTTCTCCCCCTTGCGCATTCACGTGCGACAGTAACTCTGCCAGATACTCCTTTGACTGTGCCAGATACTGACACAGCACCGGATGTTTTTCTTTTAGCAGAAGTTCTCCGAACTTATCCCACAATACGTACTCCGGCACAAGCTCTTCGTTTTTATTCTCAGGGACTACTTTCATCATGGGATAATATTTTCCATCCTCATAAATCATATTCTCCCTGACCACTTTATATCCTTCTTTTCTCAAAAAGGCTCGAAACAAAACGATTTCAGACTGGGGCTGCAATATCAGTTCCTTCATGGCACGGGCCTTCTCACTACCTTCTTTGAGAATCCGCATCATGAGTTTTCCCCCCATGCCTGCACAAATCATACAATCTGCTTCGCCAACCTGTAGCGCATTCAAGCCATCCGATAATCTGGTTTCTATGTAGGCTTCCAACTCATATTCTTTAATATGCTCTTTCGCACGCTCAAGCGGTCCCTTTCCCACATCCATGGCATAAACCTTGGGAGCAATTCCCTGCTGAACCAGATATATGGACACAAATCCATGGTCACATCCCACGTCACATACCACACTATGCTTAGAAACCATATCTGTAAGTGCCTGCATACGTGCTGATAATTCTACCTGTTTCATTAATCCAAAAAGTCCTTTAATTTCTTACTGCGACTGGGGTGACGTAACTTTCTAAGCGCTTTCGCCTCAATCTGACGAATACGCTCACGGGTAACATTAAATTCCTTACCAACTTCTTCCAAGGTACGACCACGACCGTCATCCAGACCAAAACGCAGGCGCAGTACTTTCTGTTCTCTGTCAGTCAGAGTACTAAGCACCTCTACCAACTGCTCTTTCAACAATGTATAGGCAGCTGCATCGGCAGGCACCGGAACATTATCATCCTGAATAAAATCACCCAGATGGCTGTCTTCCTCTTCACCGATAGGAGTCTCTAAAGAAACCGGTTCCTGACTGATTTTCAAAATTTCACTAACACGCTCTACCGGCATATTCATTTCCTCTGCAATTTCTTCAGGAGAAGGCTCTCTTCCTAATTCCTGTAACAGCTGACGGCTGACTCTGATTAATTTATTGATGGTTTCCACCATATGCACGGGAATACGAATGGTTCTTGCCTGATCCGCAATCGCTCTGGTAATTGCCTGACGAATCCACCATGTAGCGTAGGTAGAAAACTTATATCCTTTACGATAATCAAACTTTTCTACAGCTTTAATAAGACCTAAGTTTCCTTCCTGAATCAAGTCAAGGAAAAGCATACCACGGCCTACATATCTTTTTGCAATACTAACAACCAGTCGAAGATTTGCTTCTGCCAGACGTTTCTTGGCATCCTGGTCCCCTTGCTCCATTCTCTGTGCCAACTCAATTTCTTCTTCTGCACTCAACAGAGGTACCTTACCGATTTCCTTTAAATACATACGTACCGGGTCTTCTATACTGATACCATCCGGAACTGACAAGTCAATGTTCTCTACATCCACTTCATCTTCTTCCGTCAAAATGATACTGTCTTCATCCACATCATCGGTATCTGTAATACGAAGAACGTCTATATTCTGCTGCTCCAATCCGTCAATTACTCTCTCAAACTGATCTTCTTCCATTGGCAAATCAGCAAAAAAATCTACAACCTCCTGATATTCCAATACATTTTTCTTTTTCTTGGCAAATCCTAAGAGTTCCTTAATTTTCTCCTCTAATCGTGCCTGTGTGTTTTCGTCCATTCTATGGTTCCATCCTTCCTAATGTATTCATTACTTTTACGAATCAGTATTAACGCTAATCTAAGGAAATATGCGTTTTTGCCAGCTCTTCCAAAGCTTTCTTCCCTGCAATTACTTTATTTAGCGCAGTCACATCCACGCCTAACTGACCGGTAAAATATTCATAACTGTTTTTCTTTACTGCATATACAATATCATGAAATGCTTTTTCTTTCTCCTGTTTCGTGGTTAGCTGCGGTAAATTCGTATTAAACAGCTCCGCTGCTTTCCGCTGCTCTTCCTCGTCGGAAAACATACTGATAATCGCCGCAGGATTGTATGTTCCCTGAGACAAATCCTGAAACAGGCGCTCAGCTACCCTACGATATAAATCATCCGTAAAATCTTCTGCAGAAATATACTTGGTAATCTTCGAATAAACATTTGGCTCATCCGTTAACCAGGTAATTAATAAACGCTGCGATTTCTTTGCATTTTCTTCCGGCGAATTCTTTTGTTGCACACCTGATTTCGGTCTCTCCACCGGCTTTGCCAGCCCGGTTTGCTGTGCATAACTATTCACCAGCTTCCGCAAATTCTCGAAACCGATATTATACTTTTCTGCAATCGCCTCTATATAATTTTCTCTCTCTACTTCTTCCGTAAATCCACATAGCTTTTTGGCTATTTCTTTATGGAATTTCGTTTTCGCTTCCGGATCCTTTAAATCAAACCCTTGTTCCAAAATACGGATTTCAAAAAAGAAACTGTTCTCTGCCTGCTGAATTCTCTCCTGAAATGCCTCCTTACCAAGAGCTTTCATGAATTCATCCGGGTCTTTATAAGGCTTCATATTAATCACTTTACCGGACAATCCGGCATCTTTTAGGATACCGATTGCACGGAGCGCTGCTTTCGTACCTGCCCCGTCACTGTCATATGCCAATAATACATTATCTGTGTATCGTCTCAGCAGATTCGCCTGTTCCGGTGTAAATGCCGTTCCCAAAGATGCCACAGCCTGTGTAAAACCTGCCTGATGCATGGCAATCACATCCATATAACCTTCACATAAAATAATGTTTCCGCTTTTTGCCATCCTTGCAAACTGTAAACCATATAAATTCCTTCTCTTATCAAAAACAGGTGTTTCCGGCGAATTTAAGTATTTCGGTTCTGCATCTCCCATAACACGACCGCCAAAACCGATTACCTTGCCGTGAATATCTGAAATCGGATACATTACACGATTATAAAACTGACTGGTCAGTCCATATTTCTCCGAATAGGTGGCTAACCCGGCTTCCTTTATTAAAGCATCCTCAAAGCCTTTTTGTTTTAAATATTGTACTAAAGATGCACCGCTTTTGCCGGAATATCCCAATCCGAATTTTTGCATGGTCTCTTCTGACAATTCACGCTTTTTCAGATAGTTATAGCCTATTTCTCCATGCGGTGTCCGCAACTGATAATAAAAAAACTTCGCAGCTTCCTTATTAACCTCCAATAGCCTGGCTCTTTTGCTTTCCTTTGCTTTTACCTCTTCGTCATACTCCATCTGAGGCAAGTTCACACCGGCTCTGTCTGCCAACATCTTAATAGCTTCCGGGAAGCTGTAATTTTCATAATTCATTACAAAGGTAAACACATTTCCCCCTGCTCCGCATCCAAAACAATGATACATCTGTTTTGGACCGTTTACGGAAAAAGAAGGTGTATCTTCATTGTGGAAAGGGCAACATGCCCAATAATTGGCTCCCTTCTTCTGTAATCTTACATATCCGGCAACCACATCCACTATATCATTTTTCATTCTGACTTCTTCTATCAGTTCCTCCGGATAATACATAAAATCCTTCCTTTACTAAATATGCCATGACTTCGGTATGTATATTTCCTCATACTGGGCAATTGCAAATCTGTCACTCATGGCACCTACATAATCGCACACTACCCGCTCTCTTGGTTCTCCCTCTGAAAGCAATGTCAGGAATTCCTCCGGCAAATCGTCGATATTTTTCAGGTAATATTTGTACAAGGTCTCCATTAAAACCTCTGCCTTACCTTCTTCACTCTTTGCTTCGGGATTTTGATAAACTCTTTCAAACATAAACTTGCGCAATTTCATCATCGCATCTGCTACCGGCTCTGACATTATAATATCATTCTTGCCAAAGCTGGTCGTTACTATATCATGGATGAAATGGTCCAGACGCTCTCCTGTGGTATATCCGATTACGTCCCCAATTTCCTTTGGTACATCTGCTTCTGTTAATATGCCGCCACGTATAGCATCATCCATATCATGATGTATGTACGCAATCTTATCTGAAAAACGTACAATCTTACCTTCCAGAGTATGCGGTTTTCCCTTGGTCTGATGATTTAATATACCATCCCTTACCTCATGGGTCAGATTTAAACCTTTTCCCTGCTTTTCCAATCTGTCTACCGTTCGAACACTCTGTTCACTATGCTCAAAGCCCAAGGGACAAACACGATTCAACGCTCTTTCGCCTGCATGTCCAAAAGGAGTATGTCCCAGGTCATGCCCAAGAGCTATAGCCTCTACCAATTCCTCATTCATACGCAACGCCCTGGCAATCGTACGGGCATTCTGAGAAACCTCCAGTGTATGTGTCAAGCGGGTACGGTAATGATCCCCTTCCGGAGTCAGAAATACCTGCGTCTTATCCTTCAATCGGCGGAATGCCTTGCAGTGAATAATACGGTCTCTGTCTCTCTGAAATACTGTTCTGATATCACACTGTTCTTCTTCACGTAAGCGTCCCTTTGAATCTATACTATGCATTGCATACGGACTTAAATATTCAGCTTCCCATTTTTCCAAGGTTTCGCGTATCGTCATGTCAATCAAGCCTCCCTACCGTATATATTACGGTTCCATGCTTCAAATCACCCTCTACCTTTAATATTCGGTATTGTCCCCATAATTCCTTTTCCTTTTTCAAAAAATCACTCTCAAAAAAAGAGAATTATCGACAAATCTCGTAAATAAACTCTGCACTCTTTTCCATAGCTTCATATGCCTTTTTAAACGGTATCATCTGAAACACATGCACCATTCCGTCAAACTTATCTAGCTTAACAGAAACATTGCTTTCCACCATTTTTTTGTGCAACCGCACGGAATCACTATACAGAATTTCATTTTCTCCCACCTGAATATATGTAGGCGGAAATCCGGTAAAGTCTCCAAACAACGGGGATATGAAAGGATTTGTTAAATTCTGGCCTTCTGCATAGTTCTTAATAGTCTTATACAAATAGTCTCCATCCAGTACCGGATCCATATCCGCCCTTTTAATAAAGGACTGGCCGGAGCACGTCAAATCCGTCCACGGAGACATTAATACCAAGCCTCTTGGTAAAAGTCTTTTTTCTTCTTTTAACTTTAAGGTAAGGGCCAAAGCCAGATTTCCTCCCGCTGAATCTCCGGCAATAATAATATCTCTGGCACCGTATCCTAAAAGCATCAGATAATTCCACACCTTCATGGCATCCTGAAGTGCTGCCGGATATGGATTTTCCGGGGCCAGCCTGTAATCAAATGCCAATACATCCATGGAAGTACTCACGGCAAGCTTAGAGGTAATGGTTCTGGCATACTTGGTACTGCCTGTAGAATATCCTCCGCCGTGACAATACATAATAATATATTTTCGCATGTGCGGACGCTTTACGGATATCCATTCTGCCTCCATATCTTCCAACACAAATTCCCTGTATTCAATGTCTTTGGTACTTCCCAGAATAGTTCCGATATATTCTTGTGACTGTCTGGTTTTCTCGATATCATCGCTTCCCACCAGACCATGCACTCTTCTTACTAATTCAATTCTCTTTTGTTCCCTTTTTGTCACAAATTTTCTCCTTTATTACATAAACAAAAATTTCTCTTCTACAGTTCCTCACTAAAAATGAAACCTTTTACGGATAACATTACGAAATCTACGCATGGATAATAGCGAAATAAGAGCTATATCAATAATAATACAAACAGTTGCCACAATAGCTGACCATTTAAAAATAATCATTTCGTACAAATACCAATCCACCATCAATTCTATTCCTACACACAAAATTCCCAACGCAGTAATTGCATACAGCGCATTTGTCAAAATAGATTTTGGTAGATTTCTTGTACAAAAAACATAAACCTCCAAAAGAATCGTTATAAATACTACCAAAGGAATTCCCAATCCTGAGAACCAGTTATTGGTACTTGTCAGCCATGTAATCAAATATAAATACCCTATCATTGCTGCTCCGTCAAACAATATAGCAAAATGAACGTTCAGTCTTTCATAAATAATAATCGGAAATAAAATCACCCATAACAAAATACATGCCCCGATAATCGTTACCGACCACATATTACTGTTAAACACAAAATAATTTAAACATCCGCAGGTAACTGCAGTAGACAAGAGGATAATAGATACCAAAATACCTACATCCTTTCTCTTTACCGCCTCTACCTTTTCTTTTTCCTTAGAAAAAGGTGATGTCTTCTGCGTATGAGGTACTCCCTTTGGATTAATGACCTGTGTATTGCAAAGCGGACACGCTTGCAAAGAGCCATCCAACTCCACACCGCAATTTACACAATATGACATACTACATTACCTCCCTGTTACTTTCTATTTTTACATGTATTCCATCCTGTACCAGCTTTCGAAAGAAATAACGTTCCACATCTGCCTCCACAATACTGCTGGCAAAATTAATGGTCAGGATATCATTGTAACTGATAATAGCACAATTCGTTCTGGTGGAAAAAGGTTGTCCCAAACAAATATCCACACGTTCAATGTGAGGTTTCATACTGTCCGGCACCGGCAAAACGCCCATATTGGTAAGGCCTGCTGAAGAATTTCTATCCTGCACTTTGGAGTAAAACTGCCTTACAACTAAGTCCTTAATAAACAGAGGTACAATTCGAATGAATAAATTTGTCGTAGTGGAAGCATTCGTTGTAATATCACCTCTCAAAAGATGCTTATTCACATAATACTGCATGTAATTATGCACATGCTTTACGATTTCCTCAAAGGTATACTCTCCCAGTCTGGGGTCGATTCCCGGATAAATCATAGTAATAAAATTACGCAATGTTTTCGAAGGGAAAATTCTTCTAAGATTTACCGGCATTGCAATTCTTACCGGTTTGAGTGACAGATGCCATTCACTTTCCTGCTTCTGCATCAAAGCATACAAAAGCACTGCGTTCAAATATTCCGTAATAGTGGCATTATAGCTTTTTGCCACTTTAATAACCTCCGGCGTAGACATGATACCGTCAATAATATTCAATGTATAAAACGGTTCCTTGGTGCCTCTGACACGGTAAGTTTTTTCTGCCGGTCTGGGCGGACAAACTTTTGCCTTGGCATATTTCATATAAGAATCTTCCAATTCTCCCGGATCCGGCTGTTCATTAATATCAAGTACCATTCCACCCGGAATAATTTCATGACCTAAAAGCTGCAAGTAAGTAGACACTACTGTCAAAAAGACACACATTCCACCACTACCGTCGCCTAAACTATGATGTGCCTCAAAGGAAATTCGATTATTGTAATAATAAAAACGAATCATATATCGGTTCTCAGCTTTGTAATACATAGGCTGGCAAGGATTTTTTACGTCTGCCTGCACAAATGGTCCCGGACGATGATTCGGCTCCAGATAACGCCAGAATAAACCTCTTCGCATTGCCACTTTATAGGTAGGAAATCTTGGTAAGGTCTTATCTATCGCTTCCTGTAATACTTCCGGCTTCACATCCTCCTTCAGCAGTACTGACATACGATATACAGAGGAAAAATCCTTTCGCTGAAGTGTCGGGTATACAATCGCAGACAAATCCAGCTTATACCAATCCTTATGCACCGCAAGTTGTCTTATATGGGATGATACATCTTTTTTCTTATCAGTCATATGTTAATCCTTCCAAAGTTACATTTCATCTAAAAATCCTAACGGGTCCTTCTCTGTGCTGTGAATAAAATGCATCAACATATACGCACACATAATCGCCACATTCTCTTCCCTGAGAATACGCTTGCATTCTTCTCTGTCCGCCAGCACAATTTCAATATCTTCCGAATCTTCCTGATGACTATTACTGGGTGTTCCCGAACAATATCCATAAACCGTACCACAACACTCATCCGTCATACCCACTGTAGTAAAAAAGGGCTTAGCGTATGCATCATTTACCTTCTTAGGTTCAAATTTTAAACCGGTTTCTTCATAAATTTCACGTATCCCGGCTTCAAACATATCCTCACCCTGCTCTACCAATCCTGCCGGAAATTCATAGACATAATCATTGATGGGATAGCGGAATTGCTTAATTAAAACAACCTTGTCCTTATTCTCTCCGTAAACCGCATAAATAATAACACCATCACTACGTTTGCTGTGAGTTACTGCCTTTAATTCCTCCGGATTGGATATTCGTGATGCCACAAAATAAGGAGCCACCTTTCCGTTTCGTCTTTCTGCTTCAAATTCATACAAATTCAAAAAACGGTTATCCGTCTGTTTATTTATGCTTTTTACGCGATTAATTTTACTCATAATCCCCTGTTTCTCCTATATTCTTTCCACTTTTTTGTCCAACAAATGAGCCTGTAGCTATTACTCTATCTTATCAATTTCACTGTATATTCTGTCAGCCAAAGTTCTCATATCCGCCTTATTCACCTTACACACCTTGCGGTCATAGGTATACAAACCATTGATTTCATCTTCCACATCACTTACCTGCGTATATATACTTCCGCACAATCCGCTCCTGATATAGGGCAGGACTAATTCCTCATATCTGGCCTCTATCCGTTTAAACAGTTCTTCCGAGCTCTTACAGGTTCCATAACCGTAGCTTTTGTTTGTATATACATGATTCTGCACCAGATATGAATACCCGCCAAACTCCGACAAAAATACCGGTCGTTTCTTTATTTTCGGTTTTCGCGGGCCAAAATAAATGTGAATACTGTCAAAATCATTGTCCAACTGCGCAAACCATCCGGATGTAGCATCATAAAGTCTGGTGGGGTCTGTTTTCTTGGCGAGCGCATACATTCTGTCACTTTCAAACTGCCCCCATCCCTCATTAAAAATGGTATACGCTACAATGCAGGGATAATTATATAAAAGTGCTTGTGTTTCCAGCATATGTTCCTCAAACAAACGCTTTTGTTCACTGTTCATCCCTTTTCCATGGTCTTTCTTTCGAAGCAATCCTACGGTAGGTAAAGCGGTATCCCGTAAGAAAGAATAATAACCATTACTTACCATATCCTGCATTACCAGCATACCATGTACGTCACAATAATAATAAAAACACTCCGGCTCAATCTTAATATGCTTACGAATCAGATTAATGCCTAATTCCTTCATTCGCAGAATATCTCTTTCGTATTCCTTTTCCTCTGCCGGTGTCATAATACCATCCGGATAGTATCCCTGATCCAACACCCCATGCATGAAAATAGGCTTCCCGTTTAAACAAACTCTGTTTACATCTCCCACACTTTTAATTTCTATGGTTCTTAGGGCAAAATAAGTCTGAATTTCATCTTCCCCGACACGAAGGGTCATATGGTATAAATACGGGGCAACAGGCTCCCAAACTTGAGGTTCATAGGATTCTCCCGTTTTCGTTAATACTTTGCTCAAATCAATATAATTGTCTGTAGATACGAGCGTTGTTTTATATATTTCTCCTGTATGAAGTGTAATCTCTGCATCTATAGGCATTGTCATGTTCTTTTCCGGCTTTGTATTATTCAGCTGCGATTCACATTCTTTTTCCTCGAACTTACCTGTAACACAAACCTGTACATGTACCCCCTTCAAATCCGGCGTCATTCGGACACTTTCAATATACGTTTCCGGCACCTGCTCCAGCCATACGCTCTGCCAGATACCACTAATAGGCGTATACCACATGCCGCCCCTCTCTATGCATTGCTTACCATAAGGATAATCCTTATTTAACTCATCCGTTACCTTAACCTTTAAACAGTTTTCTCCCTTACAGATTACTTCAGTAACATCAAACGTAAATGGTGCATATCCTCCTGCATGCTCTCCCAAACGCTTATCATTTAAAAACACCTCTGCCATCTGGTCTACCGCACCAAAATGGAGTAATACTCTTTTTTCCGAAGAAGTTTCAAACACAAAGCTTTTCGTATATGTCATTGTAGTTTTTATCTGCCCTTTGTAACCCGACAGTACCGATTCCGGAACAAAAGGCACCTTTATCGGAATACCATCCAACTCCCACACACCATTCAAACTCTGCCAATTATCTCGCTTTAACTGTGGCCTGGGATATTCCTTCCAAATCTCTTCTGTATTTACTATCCGTTCTCCGGATTCTGTCATCAATGTAAAGAACTCTGTCTGTTTTTTACTCATGTGAAACCTCAATACAACAACATATTTGAACACAATTATACTAGTTTAGTTTATCATGTTTCGGGGATTTACACAAGAAAAATGAGCTTTTCGTTTTAAGATATAAAGTGTACCCCATGTCAAGGACACTTTAATAAAAATTATATACCCACACTATCCGTTTGTTGAGAGTGGATTTATTCCGGTTGTTATGTAATTGTAAAACTCGTTTGGGGTCAGTTTACCTAGATTCCACTGACCTCTA
>JBGVKL010000131.1:0-4554 GCA_045123675.1 Acetatifactor sp.
GAAGCAATTAAACCCTAATTTATTGTTTTATGATAGTGCCTTTCAGTTTAAAGAAGAAATTTCTCATGAAGCGTATTTGAAATGTCAAAGAGGACTGACGGGATATAGATTAAGCCTTTATCCGGATGATGAATTAATCGAACAAAGAAGAATGTATTTTGAACATGCGAAGAATAGTGCATTAATGACTAATACCACATTTTCTGAGGATAAATTATTTGAGGAGGAATTACTTAAGACATTAGATATGGTGTTTGAACACGATTTTTGTACATCGGAGATAGACAATAAAAAATAGGATGTATTTTGTAGGAGGTATGCTGGGCACTATCATGTAGAGTGTCAAGAAGGTCCCGTTCGAATTATGTACAACGATTATGAGGAATTATATTAGAAGAAAATATTATAGATTATAAGATTAAGAAAAAAGATAATAGCCTATGTAACTTAGATGATTTTCTAAAATGAAAATTCTATTATGTTATGTAGGCTTTTTGCCCGTTATTTTTTGCCGTTCAAATTTTATCGGTTTTGTAATTCCTGATTCTATAACTTAAAGTGTAGTTTGGACAGAAGATGATGTTAAATATGTTTACAGCAGGTACTGATGTGCTAGGCTGTTCCAAGAGCGATAGGCTCTGGTTTCTATTGAAAGGTAGGAATCAGAGCCTTTTCTATTTGCCTATCAGCGCATCAGTCGGTTCATGCTGTCAACATATGGGAGATGTTGCAGCTAACTTTTGGTCACCGGGACCAGAAGTTGATACATCGTGGGTTATAGGGGATACCCTAAAGCAAATGACATGGGAATTTGGCTGAACAGACTAGGTTGTTCATGCAACTTTAGGCGTATCCTGTTAACTAGCGTAAACAGTTTGCGCATAAAAAGTCAAAGTGGTTTGACTTTTTGTAAATAGTGGTTAAACCCTTGATTTTACTGCATTTCTTGCGTCCAGTGCCATTGGATGCGTCCAATGTGATTAAACAGAGTGTCAAAGTAGTTTGACCAGATTTCCAGTGCGATTGGACAAAAAATCAATCTAGATTGTTCATCTGAAATTGTAAACTTTTTGTGAACAAGTGCATGATTTTTTGCAAATAGCGATTTCGAACCCTAAGTACTTAGTGACAAAGCAAGGAGTGGGCCTAAAAAGTTTTGAGATTTTTTGCCATCAGCTGATTTAAGCCCTAGATATTTTTACAGGAGGTAGAAGAGATGATAAAGAAAAGATTGCATTGTTTTTCAAAGTACCCGCACATATATGTGCTTATTGGAAAAGGGGAGAAAACGAAAGGAGAGATTAAGAAGTATCTGATGCAACGACTTGGAATGTCAGAAGCGACGGCAAGAGTTCAAATAGAAGTTGCATTAGCAGAAGAGCATGGAATCGTGCTGAAAGAAAATGATAAGTATCGCATGAGTCAAAGAACGATAGAATATCTAATCGATTATTTTCTAGAGTTTTACAAGAAGGATGTCCATTGGATGACACGAGAGGCTTATAAGAGACTAGCAGAGGCTGAACGCGAGTTAAAGAAATTGAGGAACAGATTGGAAGAGGAGGGCATCAAGATAGATGAGTAAGTATATGTATCAGCATACAAAACTCCCATCGTATTTACCGATGCCACGATTCCTTATGAATGTTCCTATCAGCAGTACTGCGAAGCTACTATATACGCAGCTTTTGGGTAAGGCGCAATTATCACAGAAGAATGGTTGGCTGGATACCCAAGGAAGGGTGTATTTCATCTATCCTATCCATCAGATGGCAGTGGATATGGATAAGAGTGTTACAACTATTAAAGATGCGTTAAGAGATTTGGTTGCAGCTCAGTTATTAGAGAAAATACCGGAAGGCAGAGGACGACCAAATCGGTTGTATCTGTTATTTCTGGATGAAGAAGTAGGGCAGAAATCCGACGGCGGATATTCGACTGGAGTAGGTCAGAAAACTGTCCAAAACCATGGCGGAAAACTGACCACTAGTAAATATATAAGTAACAAGAGAAATAATCTATTAAGAGATTACGACTACGAAGAAGAGGAGAGTTTTTAAGATGAATAAAGAATTTTATATAGGTGAAGATGGATTAAATTATTGTGCTACATGTAAGGAGGCGATAGAGGTACAGTTGCCACAGAAGGTGCAGGCATACCTAAACATGAAGACGCATCCACGCCAGTGCGCATGCATCCGTGAGCGTAACGAGCGTGAAGAGAAAGAGCGAAAAGAGCGTGAGCATAAGCAGACAGTTGAGAGCAACATTTCGGTGTGTTTTGAAGAGAAGGTCATGAGAGAATGGAATTTTGAGAATGACAATGGTTTGAATCCGTATATGGATTTTGCCAAGAGATATGTAGAGAATTGGCGTGAATTAAAAAGGGAAGGTCATGGACTTATTCTTTGGGGTGGTGTTGGTAGTGGCAAGAGTTACATGGCTGCCTGTATTGCTAATGCACTTTTAGAGCAAGAGGAACGCGTTCTGATGACGAACTTTGCGACCATCATTAATGGGATATTTTCAGCCATAGATAAAAATGATTATGTAAATGCAATTTGTAGCTATGACTTACTCATCATTGATGATCTGGGGATAGAGAGCCATTCAGAGTATCGAATGGAAGGATTATTTAACGTAATCGATAGAAGAGTCCGTTCCGGTAAGCCAATGATTATTACTACGAACCTAACTATGAAAGAAATGGATGAAACACAGGATTTGAATGAGGCAAGAGTCTATGACAGAATACGTGCAGTCTGTCAGCCGGTGCAAGTCAAAGGCGAGAGTCAGAGAAAAGCAGGTAGAGGTAAGATGATGGATAAATTTAGAGGATATTTTAATGTAGAACGAAAAGAAGGGAGCTTGGATGACAGAGATTAGATATGAAATACCTATCTGGCAAAAGGTAATGCTGACAAAAGAAGAAGCAGCTGCATATAGCCACATAGGAATAAATAAGTTAGAAGAGTTGCTCAAAGTCCCTAATTGTCCATTCGTTTTGTATGTAGGTAAGAAGAAACTCATAAAAAGGAGAGAGTTTGAGGCATTTTTAACAGAAAATGTTGAAATATAGTGATTTTATAAATTTACTTTTGAGCCTCTTCGTGGTATAGTAGATACTGCTCGTGGAGGCTCATTTTTTGGAAAGAGGTGAGCAACATGGGAAAAGATCTTCGAGGAAAAGAACTTGGAGTAGGATTAAGCCAACGTGAAGATGGCTTATATGTAGGAAGATATACAAATAAATATGGAAATCGTGTTCAGAAGGTGTTGCCAAAACTTCAGGAACTTAGGCAGTGGTTGGCAGAAGCTCAGTATCAGGATGAGCATAGCAATATAGACCTTCCGGCTTCTATGACAGTAAATGCATGGTTTGAGTATTGGGTCAGTATCAAGAAAAGAACGGTGCGACCAAATACAATTCGTAATTATACGGAAAGATACCATCGTAATATTGAACCAGTCATAGGAAACAAAATGCTAGGTGCAGTAAATTCGATTCATTGTCAAACGATTATGAATCGTATGGCAGATGAGGGATATCGAACAACCACGATATATCAGACACGAATCACATTATATAATATGCTTGAATATGCGTATCTCAATGATGTGATTATGAAGAATCCTTGTTCAAAGGTAGTTAAGTCCGATATAGGAAAGAGTTCTAGGAAGAAGGAAGCACTGACCAGAGATGTGCAGAGAACTTTTTGCCAGATAGCAAAAGGAAACGCATATGAGTATCAGTATCGCTTTTTATTACAAACAGGACTTCGTACAGGAGAGCTTGTTGGATTAAAGTGGTCTGATGTAGACTGGGAGAATCGTACACTTACAATTGGTCGTTCTATGGAGTTTCGACATTCTACAAAAGAGTGGAGAATTGGAGAACCAAAGAGCAAATCTGGATATCGTACGATACCTTTGACAGAGGAAGCAATCGAGATTCTAAGGTTGCAAAAGAAAAAGAATCAATCCATCGATATCATATCACTAGAATGGAGAGAGTTTATTTTTCTTTGTAGAAAAGGTACTCCGGTAAAGAACAGTACATATGACACGATGCTATTTAAACTATGTGAGAAAGCTGGGATCCCGAAGTTTTCGATGCATGTTCTTAGACATACCTTTGCTACCAGATGTATCGAAGCTGGTATGATACCTAAGACATTGCAGACGATACTTGGACATTCCAATATTGGCATCACAATGAATTTGTATGTTCATACTACAGAGGAACAAAAACATAAAGAAATCGACCGGATTGCAGAGGCTTTAAAAGTGGTTTAACTATATTTTTTTGCCCTAAAAAATTGGTACGTAATTGGTACGCTAACCAAATGTTTTGAAGGCTAAAAAAGGTAGTACGCAAAAATTGGTACGTAAATTGGTACGTAACCAAAATTTGAAATCGCAAAAAGCCAGTAAAATCAAGGTTTTCAAGCAAAGGAGATAGAAAAATGAAATTAGGAATCGTTGGACTTCCAAATGTAGGAAAATCAACTTTATTTAATTCACTTACAAAGGCTGGAGCACTTGCTGCAAACT
>JBGVKL010000132.1:0-109088 GCA_045123675.1 Acetatifactor sp.
TCTGGCCGACTTTCTCTTACAAAACAAAGCGGAGGCTATAGCTATGAGTATATTTGAGTATAATCAGGAAGCCCATATGAAACATGTACGCAAGGAAGGCTATGAGGATGGACTGGCAGAAGGTATTTCTCAGGGTATTTCCCAAGGCATCTCTCAGGGCATCTCTCAAGCTCGCCTTACCAATCTGCAAAGCCTCATAAAAAATCTGCATCTGACTGCCACAGAAGCCATGGATGTACTGGAAATTCCCCCCGAAGAACGTGCGCAATATACAGAATTATTATAATTGACAAACCCCAACCATAAGTACCAAAATACCAATGGTTGGGGTTCTTCTATCCCTACACATCCAAGCTATCAATAATCTCTTTTAACATCTTCGCCGATTCCTGTAATTTCAGCGTCTCTTCCTTATTCAGCAGGAAAGGCACCTGTGTTTCGATACCGTCTTTACCAACGATACAGGGCATACTTAAAACCACACCGTCCACACCATGTTCTCCATGCATCATGGTGGAAACCGGCAGGATGGACTTTTCATCTCTGACAATCACTTCACAGATTCTTTTCACCGCCATAGCCACACCAAAATAGGTGGCCTGCTTTCTCTGAATAATATCATAAGCACTGTTCTTTACCGCTTCTGCAATCTCCTTGGTAGACTTCTCATGCTGATAATGTCCTCGCATTTCGCAGAAATCATTAATAGGAATACCGGAAACATTGGCACTGCTCCATGCCGCAATTTCACTGTCTCCATGCTCCCCAATAATAAATGCATGTACACTCCTGCTGTCCACTTCCAGATGCTCACTTAAACGATTTTTCAATCTGGCGGTATCCAGCACCGTACCGGAACCAATTACACGATTTTCCGGCAGTCCCGACAGCTTCTGTGCCACATAGGTCAAAATATCCACCGGATTAGCCACCACCAAAATAATACCGTCAAATCCATGCTCCATAATCGCAGGAATGATTTTCTTAAAAATACCTACGTTTTTATGCACCAGGTCCAAACGGGTTTCTCCCGGCTTCTGGTTGGCACCTGCGGTAATAATCACAACGCCCGCATCTCTTACTTCTTCATAATCGCCTGCAAAAATACGCATATGGCTGGCAAAAGGAATTCCGTGACTAATGTCCATGGCCTCGCCTTCCGCCTTTTCCTTATCCACATCTATCATGGCAATTTCCGAAAACAATCCACTCTGCATCAAACTAAATACAGAAGCAGAACCTACAAATCCACACCCAATCATTACTGCCTTACGATAATTAATCATATTACTGCACTCCTTTTATAATCTATCTTTATCTAAAATTATAGTTTGTACCATAAAAATATCTTTATGTAAAAATATATTATTCTACAAGTTCTCCGGCTTCCAACGCCAGTACTAAATCACCTGCATCCATCAAGCTGGCATCATGGGTGGTCATAATAATGGTTACTCCCTCCCGTTCTACCATCTGCTTAAACAAATTTACCACAGAAACTGCTGTTGCACTATCCAGTTCTCCTGTAGGCTCATCCGCAAAAATAATCTTGGGATGATGCGCCACTGCTCTTGCAATAGCCACACGCTGCTGTTCACCACCGGAAAGCTCCTGAGGCATATGATGCATACGGCTTCCTAAGCCTACCATATGCAGGCACTCTTCTGCACGTTCTTTTCTTCCTGTCTTAATTCCCGCCATACGTAGCGCAAATTCCACATTTTCAAAAGCCGTCATTAAAGGAATCAGGGATACGGACTGAAAAATATAACCGGTCTCTTTTCTGCGAAGCATCTCCCGCTTTCCTTCCGACATAGTAGTAATATCTTTTCCCTGTACCCATACTTTACCACTGGTTGGCTTATCCAAAGCACTTAAAATATTTAAAAGTGTCGTTTTACCGGAACCGGACCTGCCACGAAGTATGGTAAGTGTTTTTTCCGGAATTTCGAAGGAAATATTCTTTAATGCCATAAATTCCTTATTTTCAAGCTTGGATGTCCCCGGCAAAGGAAAGCTTCTTACGATTTGTTCTGCCTTAATCATAATTTCACTCATACCGCTTAATCCTCCCCTAATTTTAACGCCTTTGTAATATTCAAATGTGCCACAATCCTGGTTAAAACAAACAGACACACAATCATCACAATACCAATAATAGCAAACAACTGCAATAAATCCTGTCTGCTGGTAATCAAAGTTAACGGAAGCACCTGATCCGATGCCGCATAAGCATTCTGGATCATAGGTACAAACATTCTGGAGCCCAACAAACCGATACCCGCTCCGGCTGCAATCGCATACAATCCACAGAAAATCTGCTCCAGCAAAAGCATGGTTGTTATTTCACTCTTGCGCATACCCATTGCTCTAAGCACACCGAACAAAAGCTCTCTGGAACGAATGGACAAAATAAAGTAAATCAGGTATCCCACACCACACAAAATCAGTACCACCACAAAACTCATGGTCAGAATACCATTGGTTCCCTGAAACAGTGTGTCACTACGCAGTTCTTCCTTGATTACTTCCAGGTCATTAAACTTGCCGAACACCACCTTGGGATGATCTTTTACAAACTGATACAATCCATTGGTATCCGTTTCCACCGACATCCACACTTCATAAGGGTAAGAGGTCAATTCTCTCTGTAACATATTCAGACTTGCCACCACCATGTATTGCGGTGTCTCTACTAAAGAGCCGTCATTTGTCAAACTGTACGATACTGGTTTGTAAGAAGGCCAATATGGGAAGAATCCCACGATGGTCATACGAATCTTGCCGTCTTCGTTATCATCCTCGATTTCAATAGTATCCCCCAGCTTATAGCCTTTATTCGTCATAAAGTTTTCCGATACCAGTACTGCATACTCTGAAGATGCCATTACATTCAGATACTCGTGAAATGCAAACGGCAGAATATCCTCCGGCATCTGTGAAATTTCATAAAATTCTGCCGGCTGGATTCCCAGGAAAGTAGCATTAATATCCGACCGTAACAGCTCCATCCTGCGACGCATTACCTTAGTTGCCTTATCAATACCTTCTATAATCGTATACTTACCATAATCCGGCTCAATATACTCCAAAGGTTCATCCGCCGTTTTTGTATAAGCGTTGTCCGCCCAAATTTCTCTTAACACCACATCCGCACCATTTACGTAAGAGGCATTGTGCTCTGCATTTGCCACTATGGTTCGTGCCACTGTGGTATTGTGTATTCCCAAAGCCACCGTCAACACCATAAACAGCATAATAAACTCCTGACGCTTTCCTCCACGGATTCCTTCCACAAAAGATACATAAGGAGCCGGCGAAAAATGTTTTTTTCCTATCATGAAGAATAACTTCAGAATGAAAGGCTGTATACGCAGGGCAAACAATCCGCAACCAAACAAAAACAGGGAAGAACACAAGTACAGGAAGGGATTCAAAGCCTCCCCGGTCAACACCTGTTCCATCATCATTTCCTGGTTTTTAGAAAAATCCCACCAGCCGTATAATGCCACTGCAATACAAATAATATCCAGTCCGATTTTCTTCCAAAGAGATGCCTTTTTACCGGCAATCGACCGTTTTAAATGTACAATACTTACACGACTGTACTGTAATACCGGCAAAATAGTCATAACCATAGTCATCACTACTGCACCCAGAATATATACGATAATATCTGCCGAATAATGTACCTCCAGCGGTCTTCCCCCTGCAAATTCCATAAAATCTGTTGCCAGACCCATCATGGAACAGAAGAATCTACCCAAAGGCACACCAATCACTACCGCAATACCGCAAAGAATCAGATTCTGAATAAAGTACATTCCAACAATCTGACCACCCTTGGCACCACGACTCTTCATTACTGAAATCTCACTTTGCTCCATAGAGAGCATCTGGGATGAAATCATATAAATAAACGCCAGCAACAAAGCAAGAACCGGCATCTGCAATATCAGCAGGGACGCCTCTACGCGCTTTGCTTTCGCACTGTAGTTTTCAATAATTCCCTCGTACACATTGTCACCGAGAATACTTCCGTTGGTGGCCTCATCCACTAATCTGTGAGTCGTTTCTACAATTCCTGCAATCTGAGACGGTGCAATCTTTTCATAATCCCAGAACTCATATATGGACTTCTTCAAACCGTAGGTCATTTCTGCCTCTTCACCGGTAAAAAATTCCATAAAAGTATCCATAGACACAAAGAAATCCCTGTTCAGATTTGAAGGATTATCCACCCAATACGCATCGTCCGCATTAGTTGCATAGAACATACCGACTACCTTGACCCGCAAGGGCTCTCCGTTCAGAAAATAGGTTTCTTCCAGCTCATACACTTCATCCAACAGTATATTCATGGAATCTGCCACATCTTCACTAACCATTACTTCCAGGTATTCTCCGGCAACCAGTCCATTTTCCGGAAGTCTTCCTGCAAACAAGGTCACCTGTTCCTCGATTCCGCTCATGGCAGAGATACGTACCTGTCTTGTCACATGCTCCGCACGCAGCACTACCGGATAAGCATTCATAATAGAAGTATTTAAGAACTGTATTTCCCTTGCAATGGGGACTCCCAGCTCGGTGTTAATATAGTTCATGTAGCTCATCAGCTTTTCATAACTGACGCCCTCTTTCCCCATATTCCTGTAATGACTTGCAGATACTACCGCAGGCCAGTTACCGGTTTCATCCATATAGGCTTCAAACTCATCTGTCAGCATACGCTGAAAAGAAGATGTCCGGTAAAAAGGGTAACTAACCGCTACTGCCAACAATAATATATTACCTATGAGGAGGCACAAAACCATCCACTTTTTATGTACTATTTTCTGTAAAATTAATGTGAGCATCTTTTCCCCCACCTAGTTTTCTACAATAATTCTGGTTCCCGGTTCCAAACCGTCAAACACCCAATAATACTCCTGGTTATTGCCTCCCGGAATAAACTGCCTCTTCTCCATTCTCGTATCTTCATGAAGAACCGTTACGTAGTACTTATCCTTTTCCACAGTTACCGCATCTGCCGGTACCAAAAGTACATTTTCCATAACATTGGTCTGACCACCCACCATCAAAGCGCCTCTTTGCAACGCTTCCATTATATCGAAATCACCTATTATCCGTGTAGTGGTTTTGCCCCAGTCTTCCTTCAATCCTTTTCCGCTGGCACTGCTTACAGACACGTTATATTCCTTGCGTCCCACTTTAGACGCAGCTCCTTCACCCACTACCAGCTGTGTACCATATCCATAATGGAAATTCTCATCCGGAAATTCCAACACAATTTTATCTGACGGAGCTATGGTACAAATTACGCTGGAACTCGTCAACTCCTGTCCCACCTGCAATCTGGATACCGAAAGAACAAATCCCGACTCCGGTGCAACAATTTCTTTTGTGGCTGCCAAAGTTTTCATTTCCTTAATTTGCTTTTTATAATCTCCGATCCGCTTTTCGTAATTTGACTTACGTTGGGCAAAATCCAGCTCCATCTGGGCAATCTCTATCCGGTCTATTTTACCAAGTGCCTCATATACACTGATTCCTTCCACAGCTTCCTTATGACGTTCTTCATAATCTGCTGCCACCTGAGCATATTCCTCTTCCAGACGTTTTAACTTAAGCTCCATTTCTTCCAAATCCAAAGCACTGGTTTCCACGTCCACTCTGGCAAGGATATCCCCTTCCGTCACATACGCATATTTTGTCACCAGAAGTTCTGTCAAAATCATACTTCCATCCGGCATCTGAGGCTTTACCTGTATACTTTCCACCATGTTAATCCCGGCCCTGGTTTCTATAATATTGGTCGCAAAAGTACCATACTCCAAAGTCACCACTTCATAACCGTTCCATGTTCCGGATTCTTCCGGTTTCACATCCAATAATGACAAGTCTAAATATGCTGAAGTATCCGTTTCTACTACTAAATCCGTTCCCGCATCCGTAAAAACAGACTCTTCCCCCTTACAGCCTCCCAAGGAAAATAAAAGAATCATCGACTGCAAAGCAATTATCCACGATTTCTTTCTTCCTGCTCTACTCAATGATTACTTCATCTCCTTCCTTCACCCCACTTAACACTTCATAATTCATCCCGTCAAACAGCCCCGTTTCCAGATATACCTTTTCCCGTTCCTCGCCACGTTTCACATAGCAGTATCGACTGCTGCCTTCATTCTTTACACATGTATAGGGTATAGTCAGTACATTTTCCCTGGAATCATGCTGTACCACAATCAACACCGTCTGTCCGAACGTAAGCTCTCCTAAATCTTCTATTTCGTACGTGCAATACGCTACATTATTTTTCGCAATCATTTCTGCGTATACCTTGCTGTCCAACGGCATATACTGCGCGTTATATTCCTTACCATCGGTAAAAACATATACTCTCTGCGCCTTATCTATCACACTGCCTGACACATAAGTACCCTGTGCCAGATACTTTCCGGTGTCTGCAATAGCCACGTAAGGCTGGTCTGCACTTACCCGGTCCCCGCCTGCCACGGAACGGAGCTCTACTACAACACCCGCAAAAGGAGCTGTAATCACATTACTGTCCAGAAGCTTCTTAGTTTCTTTCAACTTCTTTTGATAGTATGGCAGTTCCAACTCATAGACTTCCGTCAACTGCTTCATTTCCAGCTCATAACTTCTCATAGTCTTGTCCTGACGTCCCAAAGCCTGACATAGTGCCGTATATCCGTTTGCCATGTACTCCATATTTTCCAGAGCATCATAATTGATATCCATCTCTATCTGGAGAATTGCCAGATTATTCTGTATGGTGGCCATCCGGTATTCATAATTATTTTTTAAAGATGCTATGGTTTCCTGTAGCTTCTCTATACTATCCTCAACTGCTTCCGTATCCGTTGTAGCAAGCACCTGGCCTTCCTCCACCGTATCTCCGATGCTCACACAATATTCCAAAAACAACCCATCCGCCGGAAAAAATAATTCCTCAATATAGGGCGTAATAGTACCGGAATATAAATCCCTCTTTACCACATCTCCGTATACTGCCTTGGAAAACTGTTCTTCCACCAAGGGATTTCCGCTACTTACCTCGACCTGCTTTATTACCACCGCTTCTTCAGCGTTTTGTTCACTACCACAAGCAGTCTGACTTACAGCCAAAAGTAAGATGGTGCTTAACAATATATAAAATTTACAGCTCTTTTTTGCACTTTTCACTTCGCTGTTTCTCCTACTTCAAAATTACCCTGTCGCCTTCCTTCAGACCGCCTGCTATCTCTACAATGCCATCGCCCCACATGCCCACCTCAATAAACTGCATGCGACGAACGCCCTGATCATCCAGAGTATATACATAATAATCCTCACCGGAAGAATGTACCGCATTATCATCCAGATACAATGCGTTTTCCTTCTGGTCTATTACCAAAGTAATCTTACCGCTGACTACATTATTCGGATCATAATCCTCATCCAGTAATTTAAAATATATCTGCTCCCCCCACTGCTCCATATTATCCGGCATTACCGTATATTCACGTAAGCCTTTTCCCAGACCGCAGGCAATAGTATATTCCTTGCCTTCCTCCAGATAAGGAATCGCCTCCACATTTTCGGAGGTATAAAACTTTGTTGCAGGATCATACATACGCATAATACAGGAATCCTTTACGCTTAGGCTTCCTTCCAGATCACTTCTTACAAAACTAACGATACCGTCCATGGGCGCAAACAGCTGACCATTTTTTATATAATCCTTGTACTCCTGCAACCGCTTCTTCTGGAAATAAATGGTATCCTCATAACTCTGAATTTGTTTGTCAAAAGACTTATGAATGGATTCGATTTCCGCCTTCATATTTTCTTCATCATCCTTGGTTTTGGATGTATAGGAAGAATACCAAAGCTCTGCTTCTTTTATCTGAAAATCCATCTTCTCCTTTGTCTGCTTCAAATATAGCTCATTCATTGCCAGCTGATGTTCCAATTCTTCCAGCTTCTTTACTGTATCCTCCACATCTACACTGGCAAGCAACTCCCCCTTGGTCACCGAATCTCCCTTTGCCACCAGCACTTCCGTAATCAGTTCCTGATCAATGGCAAAGCTGATTTCCGTTTCTTGCGTCTGCTTGTAGGTACACTTTAAGTACATTACCTGCTGCACATCTCCCCGGTGTACCTGTGTCAATTCGTATTTCACATCCCTGGTAGTCTGTGTCTGTAGTTCTACTTCCTTATCCACTTCCGCCTGCGAGCCACATCCTGTCAGAAACACACCGCATACCAAAGACAAGGTAAATATATACTTTAACCAACGAATAATCTTCTTCCGAAACACCGTACCCAGAATTCCCAGAATAATAAACACCACCAGCATAACTACCGACCAAACCGGACTGCTTCCCCAAGGAATAAGCAGCAATATGCAAATGCTTAAAAGTATAATAATGGTGATACCCATACCGGTCACGCTACGCAGAATCATCTTCTGGTTCTGCTCCATTTTACTTTCCAGCTGAATCTGCTTTTTACCCAGCTGTTTCATCTGCAGTTCGTGACTTTCCAAAATCTGCTCCCTGCCGATTCTCTCCTGTTGCACCAGATTCTCCATCTGTTCCAGATACACAGCACGTTCCGATTTAAATAAATCTAACTGATGTATAAAGCGCTCCAGCATACCATTAATATTCTTCTGCATAGTTTCCTGCATAAGAATCTGCGCCCTCTCATTGGTGCTCTGCATGTTACGGATATACTGCTGTACGGTTTCTTTATACCCTTCCTGCAGAAAATCAAGTGCGTTTTCAATTCCCTCTTCTCTGTGAATCAGCTCAGATGTAAGACTTTCAATCTTTTCCGTCTTCTCATCCAGTTTCCTTCCTAATTCCACATTGCTGGCCTTTGTTGCCTCCAGCATGCGCTCATATTCCTTATAATGGCTTCCCACATTATTACAAATACCCAATAACGTGTTTTGGAACAACACATTCATTTCCTTGGATTTACCTTCTATTTCTTTGCCGAAGGAAAATCGGTATTCCTCTAAAAGTGTTCTGATAGTAATACACAAATTGTCACGTTCTTGTGCATTCAGCGCAGAAACATCTTTTTCAAAATGTTGGAATCCCTTTTCATAAGCCTGAGCAATATAATCCAAAACCACTTGCGTCTGCTGTAGCTTTTTATTTACCAACGTTTCCAGACGACGTATACTTTCCACATTAGTCTGTACTTCTTCCGCCATAGCAGTATGTAACTGATATCCCTCTTTTAAGAGGGCATCGTAGGTACCGTAATTTTCTTTATACTTCTCTAAAGTCGCTTGCAATTCCTCAATAAAACGACCTCTGTCCTCTTCATTCAGTGTGTTTACCCGTGCAGAAAACTCTCCAAAAATCTCCATATACCTGTCGTTCATACCGGCAAGTGTCTGGTTCATTCTTTCCGTTGCTGAATCTACAATAATACACAAATCCTGCACACGATTACTTAAACCCACATTCATTACATCATTATCACGGACCAGCTTTTCCAAATCCGCCCGTCCCTTACCAATCGCCTGAGATTCTTCCTGAATCTGCGCCACAAAAGCCTGCAGCATGGTCCGATAATCCCGCATTACTTCTCTGGAAAAATCCACCTTATATTGTTCCAGACCATCCAGCAAAAGCTTTAAGAACGCATCCCTCTGCGTTTCATTCAAAGCTCCTACTTCTTCTGAATACTGGGCAAACAGAGCCATGTACTCTTCCTTCAGGGCATCCATGCGTTCGTCCAGCTTCTCCAGACGATTTTCTACACGCAAATATAACCGGTCTACCTTCTCCCGGTTTGTTTCCGTATACTTATCCAGTTTCTCATTGGTCTGCTGCGTATGGAAAATCAATGCCTCATATTTAGACAATTGATTATTATACTCCATACATATTTTTTCCAGCTTCTCTACTAAGGCTTCCATATGTTCCCCCTTGCAAACAATCAATAATACAATTTGCCGTCCTCAGTTACCACTACTTTACCTTCTTTTACTTCTATCAATGATACCGCACAGTTTTTATGCACGCCTTCTCCCCAAAACTCTGCAAGTAAACTGCCATTTATATTCGCCAGACATGCTTTTAATGCACATCCATGGGTAGATAATAAGATGTTTTTATCCTTATACATTTCTTTTTGCAAGATTTCTTGCAAAAACTCCCCTGTTCGGGTAATAACTTCTTCTAAAGACTCTCCACCGGGCGGGGTTTTATAATCTTGCGGTTCATTAAAGAAATTCATAAAATCCTTATCCGGTATGGAATAATTCTCCTTCCCGTAACAAAGTCCTTCATACTCACCGAAACTAATTTCCTGAATCCTTTCTTCCAAAACAAGCGGAATCTCCCTCTTCCCTCTGATTATTTCGGCTGTTTCTCTCGCTCTCTTTAAAGGAGAAGTAAATATAATATCAAAAGGAATATCCTTTAAGCCTTCCGCTGTTTTTCGTGCCAATTCCCTTCCATACTCATTTAACTCTATATCACTGCGTCCCTGCAGACATTTACACTTATTCTGGTCTGTTTCTCCATGACGAATTAAATATATTTTCATAGTTATTCCATCCTGTTTTATACATTCTCATCCATTAAAAAGTATAATATATATACAGTTCTACTGCAAACAATTTTTTCGTAAAACAGTACGCAAAACAGGGGTACCTTATCCTAATTTCGGTACCCCTGTCATAAGTAATCAATTTATTCCTCCGTAAGCATGACATTCTCTAAAAACGGCAACTCATCTAAGGTGATAAAATATTCGCTGTTATAAATTTCCTCCAAGGATTCCTTGGTATTATTTCCTTCATTTGTAATGTAATCCGTATGCCATACCATAAAGAAGGACCACGGTGCGCCTTCCTTCATTTGCTCTTCTGTAGGAATCGTACCGCACTCATGGAATACAATAGGCATTCCTTCAGGTGCCAAAATATTACACTCTTCATATAAATGCACATTCGCTCCGGGACTATAGCTGTCCGCACCAAGCAAATCCACATAAGCATCTCCCGGATACCAGGCCGCCATATTACCTCCGTTACCGGAATAACCAAGTACCCAGATTAAATTATCCAGTCCCCAGTAATCCGTATATCTGCTGTACATTAACTGCCACAGTTTTACGAAGTTTTCGGCACCGCCTTTGCTCCACCAAAACCATCCGCCATCTAATTCATGGAAAGGACGCCATAGTACAGGAACCGCTGCATCCTCCAATTGCTGCAGATAGGGAACTGCTCTGTCCATATCTTCCAACAGCTTATTATATGTATCCGTCCCCGGTACAAAAGCCTCTTCCCAATTTAAATTATGAGCCTTGCTCTCTTCATAACCACTGGCAAAATCTGAACCGGTATGCCAACAAATGGTTGGAATACCGCCCTTTTCCCACCACTCCTGTGCGCGCTTGGTTACTCCTGCAAAATCATTGTGCATAAAATCTAATCCGCGAATCGCAGGAAGCTTTCCTGTATTCTTCTCAATATAATTCATCTCATAGTCCGGAGAACCCATCCATGTAGATTCCATCTGTCCGGTCAGGCAAACATCTCCATATACTTCCTGCAGGTAATCATACACTATTTTTGCATTTTCTATAGCATTTTCATTAGAAAGTTCCCCATTATAGGTATGAATAATCTGTTCTGCTTTTTCTACTTCTGCCAAAAACAAATTTAATTCCTCTGCCACCTCTTCCGGCAAATAATAAAGTCCTGCAATCCTTCCTCCATTCCATGCTCCCAGACTGAAGGTTCCGATATCAGACATATTCTCCACACCGGCCATTCCCAAAAGCTCTTCCATGGAATATACCAGCAAGCGTTCTTTTGCAGGCTGATCGGAATATGCAGCAATATCCTTTTGTTCTCCCACTCCATCTGCAGACTTCACTGTCAGGCCCAATACACCCCATCCGCCATGAGTCTCATCATCACAGGCAAAAATAAGTGCTACGCAGTCCTGCTTTCCGGCATCCTTAAGCCACGAAATATCGCCCGGATAATACCCTTCATTTGTCTTTCCGGCAAATAATTCCGTTCCTTTTCCCAAAATCTCCATCTGTTTGGTTGCTTTTTCCTCTTCTGAAATAGAATTTCTAATTACCGGAGCAGGCTCCATCACCCAAACATCCGCAACACTTTCCGTAGGTGCCGCAGTAGGTTCTGCCGTGGGTTCCGCAGTCACTTCCGGCATATCAACCGGTGCTTCTGTCGTGTTCATTGTCATCTCATCCTTTTCCAAACCACTGTCATCCGCCTTTGTTCCACATCCCACCATCAGTCCGAATAAACTAATTGCGACAGCAAGTACTATCCTATTTTTCATCACTACCTCCTATTTATGAATACTCCATATAATCTCACAAATATCATTAAAATAAGCCTACCATTTTTATGCGTTCCCATCAACTTCAAATTATGAACATCTTTTCGTTATAATATTAAAATTTCTAAAGTGTATTTACACAAACTTGCGTTTTTCGCATGTTTTATAACTTATTTTGATGTTCAATAATTATAATTTTTGTGCTATACTTAAATTCTAAATATGCATATGTTAAAAGGAGAATTTTCATGCCGGTTAATCAAAGCATCTATAATAACAATCCCCAGGTTCGCCACTTACCTATTTACCTTGTGGGAATCGGTGGCAGTGAATATCAGGGACATGTATATCGGCCGGAGGGTTATTACTGGAACCAGCTTTTATATAGCGTTAAGGGTCAGGGCTGTTTAAAAGTCAATGGCGATACGATTACTTTAACGGAAGGGTACTTTTTTTTCCTTCCCAATCATATTCCCCACGAATACTATCCACTCTCCGAAACCTGGGAAGTACGCTGGGTTGTTTTCGATGGTTATGCTTTACCGCAAATTGTAAAAGAGTTAGGGTTCACGCAGCCCATTTGTCTAAAACCCACCAACCGCAGTACTTTAGAAAAAATCTATAACAAAATGTTTGTGTCCCAAAAAACCGATAAGGTATTCTGCGACTACACCTGTTCCGGGCTGATTTACGACTATCTTTTGGAATTTTACCGCCAGGCCGCAAACAAAGGTATTTTCGGGAAAACAGACAAAAGTGAACAACTAATGCCCATATTAAATTATATTGATGACCATTTTGCAGAGGATTTTTCCATAGCCTCTTTAGCAAAGCTGGCAAATATTTCCCCACAACATCTGTGTCGTATTTTTCAAAACACCCTTCACATACGACCGACAGAGTACCTCACCAATCGCCGCCTCAGCGAAGCCAAGCATCTGCTCCTGCACAGCGATATCCCCATTGCTGAAATCGGCATCCGATGCGGTTTTCCGGATCCCAGATACTTTAGCACCGTTTTCAAACAACATGAGAAAATGTCTCCCTCAAAATACAGAGAGCGTATGTCTTAACCCGGACATACGCTCCTTACTTTTTAAGTCAGCAAATATAATTAATAATTCTCTTTTCTTACCTCAAAGTAAGCCTGTGGATGATTACATACCGGGCAAACCTCCGGTGCTGCCAAACCAACTACGATATGACCACAGTTGCGACATTCCCAAATCTGTACGCCGGCCTTCTCAAATACCTGCTTGGTCTCCACATTATTAAGAAGGGCACGATATCTTTCCTCGTGAGTCTTTTCGATTGCAGCTACACCACGGAACTTCGCAGCCAGCTCTACGAAACCTTCTTCTTCCGCTTCACGGGCCATTCTTTCATACATATCGGTCCACTCTGCGTTTTCACCCTCTGCTGCGTGAAGTAAATTGGTTGCGGTATCACCCAGCTCACCAAGCTCCTTGAACCAAAGCTTTGCATGCTCCTTTTCATTATCAGCGGTCTTTAAGAACAGTTCTGCAATCTGCTCATAACCAGCCTTCTTTGCTACGGATGCAAAGTAAGTATATTTGTTTCTTGCCTGTGATTCACCGGCAAATGCTTCCCATAAGTTTTTCTCAGTTTTCGTTCCTGCATATTTATTTGCCATATAATACCTCTTTCTGCCACACAAGTGGCTCTCTCCCATAATACTCGAACTCTTTCTTCCTGCGAAACAATTCTGAATATATTATAATATTTTTAGATAATATACGCAAGAAAAATGAACTAAATTTATTCTTAAGTTAGTGTAAAATTCTTAGAAATCCGTCGGAACAAACTCCATATGAAAAATTCTGATTTTACCATTTTCATCATAATTAAAATACACATATGCATTGCCGTAATAATCATACTTTCCCCAAGGACCGCCCAGACCATGTTCTGCAATCAGACAGTTATTACCTTCATAAGTTCCTGTTTGAATATGCCAAACACCCCAGGCCAGCGGACTGCCTACCACACTGCCTGCCACATAAGGTCCTTCCATAAATGCTTCATAGGCACCATTTCCTTCGTCCTGCTCAGCTTTTCTACGTTCATAATGCTCTGTAGCATCAAAAGCAATTTCACCTTCCCAGCCTTCACACCGAATGACAAAATCAAATTCTTTTTCCTTAAGTACCACAGTAATCGGAAATGAATTATCCCGCATATCATCCTGATAATGGTACATCTCCAACCGCTCCCAGCTATCATCCACCTTTTTCAGTACAAACCACTCTTCCAAAGGCATGGAATTTACCGCAGGCATAAAGCTGACAAAAATTTCCTCCTGTCCGTCTCCATCCAAGTCCAGATACTCCATGGAATCCACGCCCACAATCCACAGCTCCTCTGTATACTGATACACCGGCTCATCATTTACAAATACCGTAAGCCTGCCGTTCACCGAATTCAGTCCTTGGAAATCACCACGTTCCACCAGAATATACTCCTCAGTACCGTCTCCATCCAAATCCGCCCATGGATATGTTTGGCTCCATTCGTCGGTGATTTCCTCAGTAGGTGTCGGTGTAGGTTCCGGCGTTTCCTGCGCACCGGCAGTTTCTCCTTCTGGTGCTTTAGTCGGCTCCGGGGCTTGCGTCACAGACGTTTCCTGATTATTTACTACCATATCTTCTTGTTTTTCCACATCGTCATTCTTACTCAAAAATCCTGCTGCCAATACAATTACCACGATGACTGCTACCACCGAAACAAACACCCATGCTTTTTTGAACTTGGCGATGTTGCGCACTCTATCCTTTACATTATCTTCACCAAATGCCAAAGGTGCCCCCGAAAGCATCCGTTTTGAGGTAGATAATTGTAGCAGTGCCATGGCATACTCCTGCTTCTTTTCCATGCCGATTCTTGCAATAGTTTCCTCATCACAGGCCATCTCCATGTCCTTGCAGAAGAAGTTAAAAGCTACCCATGCAAAAGGATTGAACCAATGTATCGTTGTGATAGTGTACGCTAAAATTTTCTTCAGCGGGTCCCACTGTTTGATATGTGTTTTCTCATGCTCCAATACGTAAGGCAGATTGTCCCCCTGTAAAGCAGAAGGAATGTAAATCTTCGGGCGAATCACTCCTACTACAAATGCCGTAGAAATATCGTCTGCACGATAGATGTTATTCTCCACTTGCATACTGCAAAGTACCTTGCGTCGCAGTTTTATGTAAGAAATTACACTATAAACCATAATTGACACAACACCAAGTAGCCATACCAATCCTAAAAATTCTGCTATGCCCCATGTATTCGTCACTAAATCACTACCATTTGCAACATTTGGGATAAGTTCACTTCCTACTTCGCCATTACCACTTATTCCACCACCTGATAACGCTCCGGTAACCATATGCGTCACCGTCTGCTGCACCTTTTCCGTGCCTGCCTGTATCCTATCCACCTGATACTGCTTCGGCATTCGCCAAAAACTAAACGCACTACTTATCTTCCACGGACAAATCATAATAACATAAGGCACTATCCACAGCCACGTTACATACTTTTTCGACACCCTTGCCCCTGCAAAAGCCACGCGCACTAAAAGCACCGCCAAAATCACTATCACTGCCTGTATACTCATACTTCCAAGTTGCAACAAAAAACCTTCCATACGCGCCTCCTATCCGAAAATCTTCCCTTCTTACCTGCTTTGCTCGATGATCTTCTGTAGCTGTGCTACCTCTTCCTCACTCAGTTTCCTGCCCGCCGTAAAAGCAGCCACAAACCCCGGCAAAGATCCACCGAATGTTTCCTCCACAAACATAGTGCTTTGCTTGGACAAAAACTCCTGCTTTGACACCAGAGATGTTACCACTCTGCCTTCATTCTGAAATAGTCCCCGCTCACATACTCTTTTTAAAATCGTGTACGTGGTAGACTTCTTCCAATTAAGCTCCTTTTCACAAAGCTTCGCCAGCTCTCCCGAACTCAATGGTTCGTTACTCCATATAATATCTGCAAACTTCATCTCCACTTCGCCAAGCCGATATTCTATCATATCTTTTCATCTCCTAAAAACAAAAATTCTACTGTGTGTAGACCCATTTTCATTCTACACACAGTAGACCATATTTGTCAATATTACAATTCTTAAGATTTTTTCATAATTTTTCACTTACAGTTAATATAATAAATCCTGCTGTCATCGCCCCAGACATCCACACGATTCTCCAGATAAACAAATCCATATTTCTCATACAGCCCTACATGGTCCGTGGCTAAATACACTTTTGTATGTCCCTGCTTTTTCGCCTCTTTCAAAGCATGCTGAATTATCTGCTCACTATAACGATTCCCGCGATATTCCGGATAGGTAAATAAAAATCCCGCCCACGGAAACATACTTTCATCCGCAATACAATCTTGCTTTGTCAAAGTCACGAAGGCCACCGGCTTATCCCCGTCCAACATTATATACAAAGAACCTTCTCCTCCCAGCGTATTCGTGAAGCTGCCTTCCTGCAAAAGTTTCACCAAAAACTTTGCAGCTCCCCAATCACTTGTTCCCAACATCTCCACTAACTTCTCTTTATTGTCACTTTCAAAATAACTTACGATTTGCATTGTTCTTCTTCCTCCTTTACATTTTAATTTTACATCTCCACCACCCTGGTGGCAATCTTTTTCCGAAATCTCACATCATGGTCCACAATCAACATGGTTGGCTGGTATTTCAAAAGCAGCTTCTCAATCTGCATACGTGAGAACACATCAATATAATTCAGCGGTTCATCCCAGATATACAAGTGCGCACTAGTTAGCAAACTCGCCGCAATCAACACCTTTTTCTTCTGCCCCTCGGAATAGTCCTCCATGTTCTTCTCAAACTGAATCCGCTCAAAATCCAATTGACGTAAGATGGCAAACAGAAGACTTTCTTCCAGACCACGTTCTCTGCAAAAATTCTTCAAGCTTCCCTTCAGAAAAGAGGTGTCCTGATTAATGTAAGAAATCACCAGGCCCGAGGCTGTGTATAAGGTACCGGTTTCCTGCATATTGCTAACCGATTGCCTTAAAATCGCTTTAATCAAACTGGACTTACCGCAACCGTTATTACCATGCAGAAATACCCGTTCCCCCTGTCGCAATTCAAAACGCAAACCTTCAAACACCTGTTTTTCACCATACGAAATTCCATAGTCTTCCGTCCGCACCAGCACTTCCTTATAATGCTTCATCGGCATAATCTTTAAATCCACCATAGTTTCAATATCCTGAAGCAGTCCTTCTTTCTCTTCAATCTCCCTCTCAATTCTCTGCTCCATTTGCTTCACTCTGGACTGCATTTTCTTGGTTTTGGCACCAATATAAGACCTGGTATTTAAGAATCGGTCATGCTCCTTTATCGGGTCAAAGCCTATCTTGGTACTCTCATTCTTATCTGCCCAATCCCTTACTCTGCCGGCAGCTTCATTTAATTTCCGTATCTCCTTTTTATGCTTTTCATTCTCCGCCTGTGAAAAAGCATCCTTCTTTGCTTTATTGTCCCACCAGCTGGAGAAATTGCCACTCTGCACTTCTATGGTGCATCGATTGAGCACCAGCACATGGTCAATACAGGCATCCAGCAAGTCTCTGTCATGGGATACCAGTATAAAACCCTTCTTGGTATTCAAATAATTCTTTACCTGTTCCCTGGATTCCTTATCCAAATGATTCGTAGGCTCATCAATCAGTAAAAAGTCATTCTCTCCGGAAAACAAAATCGCCAGCATTACCTTGGTACGTTCACCATGACTTAAAGTACTAAACGGCCGGTAAAGCACCTCCGCATCCAACTGCAGCTTTTCTAACTCCCGGATAATGCGCCATTGCTCACAACCCGTCTTTATTTCCTCACAAAACTCAACCGCCAGCTGTCCCATTTGTGCTTCGCTCAGCTGATAAGGAAAATAATCGAACACCACTGAAGTACTGATACTGCCCTGATATTCGTATTTACCCAGCAATAAATTTAAAAACGTAGTCTTACCCTTGCCGTTTCTGCCGATAAACCCTAACTTCCAATTAGTATCTATGGAAAACGATACCTTTTCAAAAATATTGTCAAAACTACCTTCATAGCAGAAGGTTAAATCCGTTACATTTATTTGTGCCATATAATCCTCCAATCGCAAAAAAAGAACCATCTGCTACCAAATGATTCTGTACTCTAACCTCTGCCCGGATTTCACGCAGAACTTCCGTCCTGCATGCACTTACTAAATAAGACTATGTAAAAATTTACACCAAAAAAGAGAGGATATGAGAACATAATCCACCTTTGGCAACATGATAAAGAAGTATCCTTACCTCTGAAAGCATACAGGTTCTTACATTACATGTTATCAAAAGTCGATTATCTTCTCATCCTTTCACCCCTCTCTTCAAAACTAAATTCAGTATACACAAACCGCTCCTCATTTGTCAAGTAATGCATACTTCTCTTTCCTGCCGCATACAAATAAATAGGAGGTGTTATTATGCAATCCAAAATAAAAACATTTATCATTTTTACCGCTATACCGTTACTTGTGGGAATTATCGCCGGTTTATTAACACGCGGAAGCATGGAAACCTTTTCCCGGTTAAATCAACCGCCTCTTTCTCCTCCCGGCATACTGTTCCCTATTGTGTGGACCATTCTTTACACTCTGATGGGCATTGCCTCTTATCTGGTGTACACAGCCGACGCACCTAAGGAAGACATCAATAATGCCCTGCTAGTTTACTTTCTTCAATTAGCGGTTAACTTCTTCTGGTCCATCTTCTTTTTTAATTTTGAATGGTATATTTTCTCTTTCTTTTGGCTGGTACTCTTATGGATACTGATTTTCTATACCATTCGCCTATTTTACCCAATCTCAAATACCGCTGCATACTTACTGGTTCCTTATCTGCTCTGGGTTACCTTTGCCGGATATCTGAATTTAGGAATAGCCGCACTGAACTGATTTTCAGTGCGGCCACTTTACTCATTGTTTCTATTGATTTCCTAACACTTCCAACTTCTTCTTAATCTCGTTCACCGTATCCAGAATCGTTGAAACAGATGCTGCAATCTCCTGCGTAGCCGTAGCCAGCGTCTGGGTCTTATCATCTACCTGCTCAATGATAGTATTCAGCTTCTGAGTATCCTCCATAATCACGCCTACAGAGCTCATAATCTTCTCCTGACTGTCATTACTTCTGGTAGCAGTCTCTCTGGATTCAGAAGCCAGCTTGTTAATTTCATCTGCAACTACTGCAAAGCCTCTTCCTGCTTCACCGGCACGGGCAGCTTCAATACTTGCATTTAATGCTAACAAATTGGTCTGTGCGGCAATACTTACAACCTCGTCATTGTTACGTGTCATATCCTGCAGGAACTCACCAATATCGTCCATGGACTTAGATAAGTTTTCACAGAATGCACTTACATTCTTAATATCTTCTGAAATTGCCACGCTTTCGGAAGCATTGTTTTCATTACCTTTCAACATGTCGTCCACAGACTGATACAGTACTTCAAACTCATTATTGATATCCTGAAGTGTTGTCATAATCAACTGCTTCTGGTTCTCAATAACTTCTTTATCTGTTTCTGACTGCGTTGCTAAATCCTCTGCCATTTCCTTCTGCATTTCTACTTCCTTCTTGATGTAGTAAATACAGTTATCCTTGCTGTTGAATCCATTATGGATAGCGCTTGCCATCTGCACACAGGAATCATAACCACAACAGGAACAGTTAACAGAACGCTCCTCGTCTGTAATCTTCAACATGCTGTTGAAGATTTCGTTTCTTTCTTCCTCGGTAGGTTCTGTGTAGGTACATTCTGCTGAACGGTCCGTATATGTACGAAGATAATCCTCCAAATCCAGTTTCTTAAACTGACTGTTCAATTTCTTCAGTCGCTGTGCCGGTGTCAGCTTCTTGCCCCATGCAGTACTCTTACCCTTTTTCTTGGAATCCTCTTTAATTTGAAGCAAGGTCTCAAGAACCGTATCATCATGGGCTTTTGACTGTTCACAAGCGGTTCCGTACAAACATCCTGAAGAACAATTCAGAGCATCAATAAATAAGTATGGCGTCTTATTATTGGCAATTCGCTCTTTATTATGCTCCAAATACTGATACATATGCTTCTCGCCTTCTACCTGACGAATAAACACACTCTCTCCTAAGAACCAGTATACATTTTCTTTCAAACCGCCCGGCATAGGATATGCGGAACCCAGACCATATTCAATTTCATCCGTCTGCAAACTACCTTTAATCTTGTTTGCGCGCACATACTTCATTAAATGGTCAAAGGTCACATTGTAGGAAATATAACCCTTATTTACCGGGTCATCAATCTCCATCTTCTTAGCAATACAGGGACTGATAAACGCCAGCTTATCAGTAATACCCATTTCCTTCTTTGCATAGATTGCAGTACACATCATAGGACTCTGTACCGGGAACAGCTTCGGAAGAAGCTCCGGAATATTTCTCTCTATATATCCTACTACTGCAGGACAGGGTTGAGAAATACCACCAAGGAAATTGTTCTTCTTTACGTAATTCAAATAGGCCCATGTAGTAATATCCGCACCAAAAGATACACTAATGATTCTATTCACACCAAGCTTCTTAAGTCCTCCCAGTACTGCTTCGTATTCCTTGGGATAATTAGCCTTAAATGCCGGTGCCAGCAAAATAGAAATCTTCTCACCCTTCTTTAAATCTGCAAAAAATCTTTCCGTATCATCCTGATACTCTCTGGCACCATGCTCGCACACATCAAAGCAGGCACCACAAGCCACACATCTGGCAGGATCCACTTCAATTCTATTCTTACCGTCTACTTGCTTGGAAACACATGCACCAACACTGCTGCAAACACTGATGCATTTGTTACATCCGATGCACTTTTCATTTGTAAATACTAAAGATGTTTTATCATTTGCCATAACTTCTGCCTCCAAATTTACAGAATATTTTTATATATTATACCAAAATATCTGCTTATTGACAAGTTTTTGTCAATAAAATTTCACAAATAATCTATCTATTTACAAATCAACCTGTGCCGGATTATCCAGAAGTTCACCCTCTTTACTAAATCTGGAACCGTGGCACGGACAATCCCAACTTTGTTCTTCTTCGTTCCACTCCAGCTCACAGCCCATATGCGGACATCTGTGCTCATCCGGACTGAAAAAACCTTTCCACAGTCCTTTCACACTTTCTCCAATATCAACCACTAAATTCCTAATTGCCGCCTGCACATAAAACCGCTGTGGAGAAAATACCTTCTCATATACCGATTCCTTCCCGGAAATTTTGCCACAAATAATCATAGCCGCAATCATCGAAGATGTCATGCCCCACTTATGAAAGCCGGTTGCAACATACCAATAAGGTCTGAATACCGAATATTTCCCGATAAAAGGCACTTCATCATGGGGCATACAATCCTGCGCCGCCCAGGCAGTAACTTCTTCATACTGTGGAAAATACTTCTTCGCCATTTCCCGTAAATAATCATATCCCTTGCCTTGATTCCGACAAGCAGTTCCATGTATATCCACACCCTTACCGGTACGATGAGAGCCTCCGCCCAAAAGAATCAGATGCTCATACGTACGCAAGGACAATCCCTCTGTATCCACACTATAATACATCCCCTGCATAAGCTCCGCTTTATCACATGTCTTCCCCACATCCTCGCGTTTCTTCAGTGCCAGTACATAGCTTCTTTCCTGATGCTGGCGGGCAAAGTAAAATCCGGGCACATTCGTAATCGGATAATGCGTGGCAAATATAATGTTGTCTGCGATAATCGTTCCACGATTGGTAATGACCGTATGCTCTCTCACCTCCAAAACCTTTGTATCCTCATATATTGTCAGTTTTTCGCTCAAGGCTTTCACAAACTCTAACGGGTGGAACTGCGCCTGATTTGCAAAACGTACCGCCGCTTCCACTTCAAAGGGCAGTCCGGTCACCCGGCTGCCCTTCACAAAACGTGCCTCTATTCCCAGATTCTTTGCAGCCTCTGCTTCTCTGCGAAGCTCTGTGATTCCTTCCCGGGATGTGGTATATAAATATGCGGGCAACTTTTCTAAATGGCAGGCAATTCCTTCTTTTTCCACAATGTGCTCATACATATCCAAGGCTTCCTGATTCGCCTGTGCGTACCCCTCAGCCACCTCCATATTCACCTTATGGAGTAGTTTGTCATATATCAAACCATGCTGACAGGTAATCTTGGCAGTGGTGTTTCCGGTCTGTCCGCTTGCAATCCTCTTTGCCTCTACAACAGCCACTTCACAGCCTTCTCTCTGTAAAAGATATGCCGTAAGGATACCTGCCATCCCTGCACCAATGACCAGATTTTTTACTTGTATGTCCTGTTTCAAGCACTCCCTTTGTGGTATTTCCACTGTCTGTTTCCAAATAGATTCCATAGACACTCCTCACATCCCGCCATATAAGCTTTATTCAACCGCTTGGTCTATGGACAGTGTACCCATTTTTCTTAAAAATACTCCTTTATAAATTCTTCCACAGACAGGGCCCCCATATCGCCCTGCTCTCTGTCTCGTACGGCTACCAAACCGCTTTCAGCCTCCTTCTGCCCCACAATCAACATATAAGGAACTTTATCCAGACGAGCTTCACGAATTTTGTATCCTATCTTCTCTGCACGATAATCAATTTCGTAGCGGATACCCTGTTTCTGTAGTTCCTTTGCTACCGACTCTGCATATTCATGGAATCTGTCAGCAATGGGAAGTATTTTTACCTGTACCGGTGACAGCCAGGCAGGGAATTTTCCTGCAAAATGCTCAATCAGAATACCGATAAACCTTTCAATGGAGCCAAATACCACTCGATGAATCATAATAGGGCGATGCTTCATACCATCTTCCCCCACATATGAAATATCAAAGCGCTGGGGTAACTGGAAGTCCAGCTGAATCGTTCCGCACTGCCACGTTCTGCCGATAGAATCCTTTAAGTGGAAGTCTAATTTCGGTCCGTAAAAAGCGCCATCTCCTTCGTTAATGGAATAGGGTACTCCTATGGCATCCATGGCACTGCTAAGTGCATTCGTTGCCAGCTCCCATTCCTCATCACTACCCATACTGTTTTCCGGTCTCGTAGATAATTCCACTTCATACTCAAATCCAAATTTCCCGTAGACCTCGTCAATCAACTTTGCCACATTCTGAATCTCACTAATAATTTGATCCTCTCTCATAAAGATATGAGCATCATCCTGCGTTAAAGCCCGCACACGCATAAGACCATGAAGCGTACCTGACTTCTCATTACGATGTACCAGACCTAATTCTGCCAGACGCAAAGGTAACTCCTTATAAGACCTGGGTTGTAGCTGATACACCAGCATCCCTCCCGGACAGCTCATGGGCTTAATGGCAAAATCCGCACCATCAATCTCCGTCGTGTACATATTTTCGCGATAATGGTCCCAATGTCCCGACGTCTCCCACAAGCTCTTATCCAGCATAACCGGCGTAGAAATCTCCTGATATCCTTCCCTGCGATGAAGCTCTCTCCAATAATCAATGAGCAAATTTTTCAAAATCATTCCCTTGGGTAAGAATACCGGAAATCCGGGACCCTGCTCGAAAATCGTAAATAGTCCCAGCTCTTTTCCCAATCGTCTGTGGTCACGAAGCTTTGCCTCCTCCAACTGGTGCAAATATTCCTCTAACTGCGACTGCTTCGGGAAGGAAATACCGTAAATTCTCGTAAGCATTTTATTCTTCTCGTCGCCTCTCCAGTAAGCACCTGCCACAGACAACAGCTTAAATGCCTTCACCTTACACGTATTGGAAATATGGGGGCCTGTGCACACCTCCAAATAATTGCCCTGCTTGTAAGCCGTGATTTTGGCATCCTCCGGAATGGCTTGGATAAGCTCCACCTTGTAGGATTCGCCGGCTGCCTCCATTAGTTTAAGAGCCTCCTCTCGGCTGATTTCAGACACCTGAAATGCCAAGGATTCCTCTACGATTCTGTGCATCTCCTCTTCAATGACACTTAAATGTTCCTCTGAAAAAGAAAAGTCGAACTCAAAATCATAATAAAATCCCTTCTCAATCGCCGGTCCGATAGCACACTTCGCACTTGGATACAAACGTTTTACTGCCTGTGCCAGAATATGGGCACTACTATGCCAAAATACCTCCCTGCCTTCCTTCTCCTCAAACCTACTTTCCACTACTTCTCCGTTACTTCGTACTACTTTCATACCTGTGTCTCCTTTCGAAATTTTAAATAAATGTTTTGTTTCGATAACACAAGAAAAGCACCCATAAATGCACATCTACTGTACATCTAAGGGTGCTTATAGCACGGTTCCACCTTAACTTTTCACTTCAGATTCCAACAAATCCTATCCTTTAACGCAGGCCTACGGTAGCACTTAATCAATTTCAGCACTACAGCTCTGGAATGGTTTTCGTATGCCTTTATCATAAGCGACTTCCACCAAATGCCGCTCTCTCTGGATGCTTTCAGCAAACTACTCTTTTCCGTCATTGCTTTTCTTATGTTATTGAAGATAAAATAGCACTAATATAGAATGTTGTCAAGATTGTTTTTCCAAACCATTACCCACATTTTTAATACAAAAGCTTAGGCACTTCCTCGTACACAATCCCTCTAAGCTTCTCAAAGTTCTCCTTCGTATTGGCCGCAATTACACCAAATGGTCTATCTAAAGGTAATCCTTCATGGAACATACATTCCACAAAGCCTCCTGCCTCACGTATAATAGGGATAGCCCCTGCCGCATCCCAAGTACAAATACGTATCTCAAAATACAGCTCCACCCGGCCTGCTGCCAAATATACCAGCTCCAATGCCGCGGTGCCCAGACGTCTTAAATCATCGGACTCCCCGTACACCCTTTCAATAATTTTAAAGCAGGGTGGCGCATATCTTTTATCATACAGACTCATGGCAGAACACAAGTGAGAATGTGCAAAATCCCTATCAGAAACACGAATCGGTGTATCATTAACATAAGCACCTTTCCCTATTTCTGCCCAAAACATTTCATCCCGGTAAGGATGATACACCACACCAATATATGGCTCCTTGTTCTTCAAAAGTCCTACAGAAATCACACTTAAGCCTAAATCACGAATAAAGTTGGATGTTCCGTCAATAGGATCGATGACCCAGATATATTCGCCTTCAAAGGTTTTATCCTCGCCTTCTTCACCGATAAAACCACTTTCCGGCAATATCTTCTGTAAGCCTTCCTTTAAAAATTCCTCCACCTGTAAATCCTTGGAAGTGACCCAGTTGGATGCATTTCCCTTCTGTTCAATGTCCATGTCCCGGTTCATCATGATTTTGCTTGCATCCTTCACCAGTGCTTTGATTTGTTCTATCATAAAACTTACCTCTCTCGTTTTTCAAGCTTCCCACATTATAATGCATACCTATTGTTTTTTCAATATTTTACTCCACGTTCAAACTCTCCTCCACATACTTCCTCTCCATCTGATGCCGTAACTTACGGTTCTCTACCGTATCGAAAATAATAGAAAAATCATAGTCCTCCGGATATAGCTCCGTTGCCGCCACATGTAATTTAATACGCTTATGGTTAATCCAAATCTTTTTGTTTGGCATCTGCACCTGCAATACGCCCTTGTCATTTTCCTGCTTACAAACAATACCGATTTTTTTGTCCGGGTATACCATAACGCTATCACCGATTTGATATGTGTAACGGGCACTTTTCTTTTGGTTTGGTTCTTTTTTCTGGACAATGCGAGGTGTCGATTCCTTTCTTAGTACAGTTTCCTCAACCGCTTCCAAGCCTTCTGTTACCTGTATGCCTCGACCTGTCAGATTCTTCTTCGAGCCAGCCTGCAAGTTTTCTCCATAAGCCGCCTCTGCTGCCCGTTTTAACATACTTCCGGGCATGCCTAATCTACGCGCGATGTAGAAGGCACAGCTTTCCCCGGCCTCTCCAATAACCATTTGATACAACGGCTTCAAATTCTCCTTGTCAAAAGTCATTCTGGCATTTACAACACCTTCTGTTTTCTCTGCATAGACCTTTATCTCCGGATAGTGTGTAGTTACCAAAAACAATGCACCACTCTTTTTTAACTCCTCTAAAATAGCCACTGCAATACCCATACCCTCTAAAGGGTCTGTACCGGAACCAAGCTCATCCATAATTACCAGACTTTGGTCATTCACCCGCTTTAAAATATCCAGCACATTAGTTATATGCGCAGAAAAAGTAGATAAATTCTCTGACAGGTTCTGCCCATCTCCAATATCACACAGGTAATTACTATTCATGCAAACCATAGCTTCCCTGCACGCTACGTGCAGACCGCACTGTGCAAGCATGCAGTTCAGTGCCACCGTCTTGATGGCTACGGTTTTACCTCCCGTGTTAGGACCGGTAATCACTACACCGTTTACCCCGCTACCCATTGCAAAATTTAATGGTACGCATATTTTCCTATCCATCAATGGATGACGGGCCTCTTTCAGTTCTATTCGCCTCTCCGTTACCACCTGTGGCGCTGTTCCTTCATAGTACAAGCTCAGCTTTCCTTTGGAAAAGATAAAATCCAGCTTCTCCATTACTTTCCTATTTTCACGTAAAACATCTGCCTCTGCATCTACCATGCAGGTCAACTCATACAGAATCCTGCGCACCTCATTTTCCTCATCTATGCGAAGCTCCTGCAACTGCTCGTAATATTTTGCAGAAGCCACCGGCTCTATAAACAAGGTATTTCCTGTAGAAGATTTGTCTATGACGCTTCCTGAAATTCTGAACTTATATTCTTTTTTCACCGGCACACATATATGACCATTGCGGAAAGTACTGAAGCTGTCAGACATGCACTCCTTATTGGTACGAATAATCTGGTCGGCTTTTTCCCTCATTTTATTCTCTGCCAACGCAATGTCTCCACGCAAATCCTTCAGTCTCCTGGAAGCGTTATCTGCCACTTGCTCATTTACAATCTGCAGATAAATCATTTCCCGCAAATCGCTTAGAGCATCCAGATTTTCCTCATAAAAACATATAGATATTTCATGGGACTTGCCACGATTCAAATAGTTTTTTAACCGCTCCACCGCCGTCAATGCATTCTGGACTAATATTAACTGAGCAACACTTAAACACTCTCCCTTTTCGGCAATAACAATCACTTCTTCCAAGCCTTCCAGCGAAACCATAGGTGGTGTACCCAGAAGTTCCAGCATTTGTCTGCTCTGTGAAGTTTCCCGTAGCGCAGCTAACAGCTTACTTTCTTCCAAATAAGGCGTTGTCTCTTCTATCTTTTTCTTCGCTGTTTTTGTCAAAACATACTCTGACCAAATTTGTTTTATTTTATCAAATTCTAAAATTTGTTCTTCTTTATACATCTTTTTTCCTTTCCATCGTCTTTTACGACACTACATTTTATTCTCTTCATACCTATTTCAATTTCGCTCCACATTATATAGGTATCTCTCAAAATTTAGCACCCTGAAATCTACGCATTAAAATACATATCATACACTATATACCCCTGTATTCCTTTCAAAGCTCCTTCATAAGTTTCCTGACACATCATGCATCTGGGTTCCTGCAACGGATAGCCGCTGGTGGGGAAGATATTATATTCAGAGGACGTCTGAAAACCTACCCGGTTATAAAAGTGAAAGTCACCCTCCACTGTAATTCCCTTGTAGCCAAGCTCCTTTACTTTTTCTATTCCCAACTTCAGCATGGTACTTCCCACGCCTTTATGAAAATAATCTGCATGTACGGATACCGGCGCCAGCATTACAATTTCTGTATCCTCTGCTCCTCCGTGACCGCCCGTTATGTCTGGCGACAGGGGGAATTTAGAAAACAAAAAGTGTCCTACGATTTTGCCCTCTAATTCCGCCACAAACGATAGCTCCGGTATGTAATACTCGGAATCTCTGATTTCCTCTACCAGTGCTATAATATCCGTACCATCCGAATAATTGGTTCCCTCCTGAAACGAACGTAAAATCAATGCAATAATATCCTTATAATCCTTGTGTTCCTCCGGTCTGATGGTAATATCTGTTCTCATAAGCTTTTCTCCTTTTAATAAATTTCAACTAATGAATTTCTCCGGAAAGAAAAAAATAGCCATGGTTTCTCCCTCGAAAAGGCAGACTTCACCATGGCAAAAAAATTCCGCAAAAAAGCATGACCATACAGTCATGCTCTCAGTTTCATTCACGGATATTATAGAGAAAATCATAAGCACTTTGTAAGGAAGATACGTCAGGGCACACTTCTAGCGTCAATTGCTAAATACCCTGCCACTATTTAGTTCTTTCCACCTACAACGGCCAACATAAATTTTCTCTTTTCTTTTTTATTTGAAGCACTTATATACTTCTTTTCGCAGTATAACATAGACTTATCTTTACGTCAACAGTCACACCCGACTATCCCTATCTATTATCTCTCCGCCTTTATCCGACTCATACTTCCCAAAATAATCAGCGAACCCGTTCCACACATAGACAACACCAATGCCGCCAATGTACCGAAAAATCTCTCCGGCCTAAAATCTACAATCATATTTATCAGCATGGGCACACAGGTAATGCCGACCTGAATACCGATATACTTCCACATAAGTCGGAACAATTCATTACGAAGCCGCCTTGCATTTACCGGGAAATACACCAATAGGCTCTGTGTAAACGTATGATTCTCATCATATCCTGCAATACACACCTGACACAGAATAAGAGTTATCATCAGCGAACCTACAAAGATACTGCTGCCTACCAAAAAGCTTGTAGAAAAATACCACCCTGCGAACACAAAAATTATAAAAAACATGTTTGTTATGGCTACTATCACCGGTGCTGCCGCACTCTCACTGATTCGCCCTTCCACCAAAGCTCTTTCCGGCGATCGGTTCATCGCACTCGTGACTTCCCTGTTATTTTGTTCTTCCAGTCCCTGCTTCTTTTGCACAGCCTGTCCTCCTTTATAACCCAACATTACATATCACACAAATCGCTTACTCCCGCACACTGCCTGTACTCAAATAGTACATAATCTCTTCTATGGTGGTACGTTCTACCAAAAGTTCTGAGCGTATTTGTGGATGGTTCTTCAAGTACTCCGGATTTCGAAGCATGGTAGTAAACGTACCGTGCTTTCTGCGGATACGCCCGCACTCCTTTTCCTCCAGTAAATACAGCTGCTCCTCTTTTCCCGACACTAGCGGGTAAGAATCCATCATGGTTTCCTTATCCAGATAAAATACGCTCTCTCCCTTGTCTAAGAGCATTATATAATCTGCCACCTTATCTAAATCCGCGGTCAAGTGCGTGGAAATAATCACACTCATCATTCTGTCCCGCACCTGCGACTGGATAATGGATAAAAACTCCTGCCGAAATACCGGGTCCAAACCACCGGTAGGTTCATCCAGCACTAACAGCTTCGGCTTATGTGCCAAAGCAAATGCCAGCTGAAACTTCGTCTTCATACCTTTACTTAAGTCCCCATACAACTTGCCTGCACTTAATCCATACTCGCGAAGCAATTTACGGAACTCCCTTGCATCCCAGGTATCATAAAACGGTCCCAACAACTCTCCGTTTCTCTCCAGTGTCTCTGCCACAAAGAATGGCCCCGGTTCTACGATAAAACCAAAATCCGCTTTCGCCATATTTACATGCATCTGCAGAGCAGATGTTCCAATCTGAATACTTCCGGCATCATACTTACTTTTACCCAAAATACAATTCATTAATGTGGTCTTACCTGCACCGTTTCTGCCGATGATACCCAAAATATAACCGCTCTCCAACTCAAAGGAAATATTCTTTAACTGAAAGTCCTTATAGGATTTACAAAGTCCCTCCACCTTTAAAATGTTATCTTCCATGTGACGCAATCCTCTCCTAAATATCGCCTTACTCAGACACTACTGCTCATCATAAAGCACATCCAACATGCCCATCATATCTTCCTTGGAAAGCTCCGCACTCTTGCACTGACGTATCAGCTCCATCATCTGTACCTCTAAGGTCTGGATACGCTTTTCCTTGAGCATCTCTGTCTTAGACTTGCTCACATAGAAGCCCTTGCCCGGCTTGGAATACACCAGCCCTTCCTTTTCCAGCTCCTCATAGGCACGCTTGGTAGTAATCACACTAATCTGCAAATCCTGCGCCAGCGCACGAATGGAAGGAAGCGGCTCATCCGGTAAGGCTTCCTTGTTGATAATGGCATCTCGAATCTGCGCCATTATTTGCTCATATATGGCTAAGTTACTTGTACTTGATAATAAAATACGAATCATATTTTCACCCTTTTATTCCATGAACACTGCTTGTGCGCCAATGCCCTCTGTTATCTGCGTATAATCCGAAAACGTCATATCCTTAAACACATGCACCATATATGGCACGTATAGCAAAAGTAATGCTGTTTGTACTAAGTACTCCATATATAATGGCAAAATATCCAACCAGCCTATCATTACAAAAATACTTGCAATGGTAATAATCCCTGCCATAATCTGTAAAGGAAGATTTTTCTTGTTCTTCGCATAAAATCCTCTTAAATGATTTTTTACAAACCACATGTATATCTCCAGATAAAAGAAATACCACAAGGCAAACCTTGGATTCCAATTCAGACCAAATATTTCTGCAACGGCTACTGCCACACAACCACTTCCAATAATTACAAGCATTAAAACGGTGATTCTGCATATCGCCAATTTCTTAATCTGTGTTATGGTAAGCGGAACCACATGATATGCCTTAGTAAATCTGGGAGCCATCCACATAAGTCCCATGCACAGGGCATAACCCATATATCCTAATTCTACTCCTTCTACCAACGGCGTAATTACGAAAATAACCATGCAAAACAGAAGTACCACCTTCATTCCCCAGCCCCATAAGGTAAAACTACTTCGTACATCCGAACAAAACATCCTAAATGCCAGCTTAAACATTTTTCTTACGCTCCCCTGCTTTCTTCTCCTGCATCAAATAATACATTACTTTTTCAATATTAGGTCTTTCCACCGCCACCGGTACCCTGAATTCTTCACCGGTATTATAGACCAACGCCTCACAGCTCATTTCCTTTTCCTGCATAGCTACCGTACGTCTCCAGTAATACTGCACCTGATTCTTCGTGCCTCGAATCAGCTGATACTGTCCCAGCATTTCTTCCTTCTCCATGAAGAAACGTTGCTCACCATCCTCCATATAAAGGATATAATCTGCGATTCTGTCAAGCTCCTCCGTCAAATGTGTGGACAGCAAAATACTTTTATCACCATCCGCTACAATTTCAAAGAAGTAATCCATCAGCTCCCTGCGAAACACCGGGTCCAGCCCTGCACTAGGCTCGTCAAATATATACAGCTTTGCCTCCCTCGCCATGGCAAATGCCAGCTGTACCTTTATTTTCATACCGGTAGAAAGCTTCTTCATGGGCTTCTTCATAGGGATTTCAAATCGCTCGCACAGCTCCTTATACTTCCCGTAATCAAATGCCTCATAGCAGGCCCCAAAGCCTTTGCCAATATCTATGGCAGACATCCCTATAGGAAATATGGACTCATCCATAACAAAAGCTATCTCCTGTTTCGCTGCAAAAGCATCCGTCACCCGGTTATGACCGGCCACCCAAATCTCTCCTTTATTCGGCTGATACACCCCCAGAATCGTCTGAATCAGAGAGGTTTTTCCACAGCCGTTACAACCAATCATTCCCACGATATATCCCGGTTCTATCACAAAATCTATATTCTTCAAATCAAAATGCTCACCTATCTTTTGATTCTTTTTATAAATTACACGTTCCAAATGCTTCGATACATTTTTTACTTCCAAAACTGTGTCCATAATATAATCTCCTCTTACGATGACCTCTTCAAATTCAACTAATCTGACATTTCTCTCATGCATCTTATATTTTGCAGTGTATATATGCGCTCCATCCGTATATATACATATATACAGTATATGTACAGTTTTGTCAATAATTATTTTGAATCTATTTTCTCCCTGCCATTTTATAAAATATTGCATGAATACTAAAATAAAAACTTCTAATATTCACTTAATTGTGATAAAATAAATGAAAAATCTAACAAAGTAGCGTCTTATATGAAAAAATAATGGTACGAAAACCGCCCGCCTGGGAATCCCTGACGTGGGCGGAAAATATATACAATGGAGGTAAATAAAATGGCTAAAACAGCACACGAGCTCATGGAATTTATTAAGGAAAATGATATTAAAATGATTGATTTTAAAATCGTAGATATCAACGGACAATTCCGTCATGTGACGATTCCTGCCGCACAGTTTTCCGAAGAAACCTTAAAGGATGGTATCGGCTTTGATGCATCCAACTATGGTTATGCAGTAGTAGAAAAGAGTGATATGGTATTTATTCCTGATTTGGAAACTGCTCTGATTGATCCTTTCTGCGAAATATCCACTTTGTCTATAACCGGTAACGCGATGATTATTGATTATCCGGAAAATCGTCCCTTGGATCAGTATCCTCGTAATATTGTACAGGCTGCTGAACAGTACATGAAGGACACCGGTATTGCCGATACCATGCTGATTTTACCCGAGTTTGAATTCCACTTATTTGATAATGTGGGCTGGAGTGTTCGTCCGGATGAAATCGGTATGACCATCGATGCTTCCCAGGCATATTGGAACAGTGGTGTGGAAGGTAACGGCCGCGTAGTTCCTCATCAGAAAAACTATCATATTGCAAAGCCTTTGGATACCTCCTATGAATGTCGTTCTGAAATGTGTTTGGAAATGGAAAAGGCAGGTATTCCTATTAAATATCATCATCCTGAAGTTGGTGCTGCAGGTCAGTATGAAATCGAGCCTATGCTTGGTCAAATGTCCAAGATGGCAGACAACACTATGATGATTAAGTACATTATTCACAACACCGCATTAAAATACGGCAAGACTGCTACATTTATGCCCAAGCCTGTCTATGGCGAAGCAGGTAACGGTATGCACGTTCATATGTTACTCTTAAAAGACGGTGAGCCGGTTTTCTCTGATGATAACGGTTATTCACATTTGAGTGAAACAGCACACTACTTTATGGGTGGATTGTTAAAGCATATTTCTTCTCTGTGTGCTATTACCAACCCCAGTACCAACTCCTTTAAGAGACTGGTGCCCGGCTTTGAGGCTCCGGTAACAGTAGGCTATGCTACATCTAACCGTAGTGCAGTTATTCGTATTCCGGCATATGCCAAGACTCCCGCACTTCGTCGTTTCGAGCTTCGTAACCCGGATGCCACCTGTAATCCTTACCTTTGCTATGCTGCTATCTTAATGGCTGGTTTAGATGGTATCAAGAACAAAATCGACCCTCATGCAAACGGCTGGGGGCCTTACGATATGAACCTGTATCACTTACCGGAGGAAGAAAAGGCAAAGTTATCTTCCCTTCCTACCTCCTTGGATGCAGCGCTTAATGCTTTGGAAGCTGACCATGATTACTTAACTGCCGGCGGAGTATTCCCTGAACAGTTGATTAAGAATTTTATTGCTAATAAGCGCAAAGAATGTGCGGAGCTTTCCAAGATTCCACACCCGGCTGAGTTTGAGAAGTATTTTAATCTGTAAGATATAAAGTGTAATGTAAGAAACCCCATGGCGGGCTATGATAAATACACTCCTATACGGACGCACTCTCGCTCCATGAAATACGTAACAGTACTAAATTCGCAGCCAAGCACAGTTGCCTGCTCATTAAGTGCTGACGTATTTCAAGGGTCCTTAATAGGAATATATTTATCATAGTCCACCATGGGGCAATTTGTTTTATAATCAGAATTATTTCTCCCTTTTACTACTGTTAGTCTTTCTCACCCTCTACACATCAATATCAATGGCATCTGCCAGGTGCATCTGGGAGTAAAGGAAAATGTTATCCCCTATGTGGAGTATCATGTTTCCATTAGGGATTAGAGACTTGTTTCGGCGTTTTACCAGCACAATGATGGATTGGCGGGAAATATCCAAGTCTCGAATTCGCATACCTACCCATGGATTTTCTTTTTGAAGAACAATTTCCTTCAGCTTAATACTGTCATCTTTCTCGTAAACTTCAGCTCCCAGAACAACTACATCATTTGCCTGAACAATCACATCCCCTCTGGGTATGATAATTTCTTCTTTTCGCTTAATCACTGCAATAATAATACCAACCGGCATATCTAAATCTGCCACACGTTTACCAACCCACAAATCATTTCGGTCCACATGTACTTTAATAAAGTTCATATCCATTTCATGACCATATTCGGTACGTCTCTTTATATTCGTGTACTGATTTACAAATCCCGCAGAAATAATACCGGTAGGAATTGCAACCATACCTACTCCCAAAAAAGAAATAAAAATACCAAATAACTTACCCATGGTGGTAATCGGATAGATATCACCATAACCTACTGTAAGAAGCGTGGACGTGGCCCACCAAATACCTGAAAAAGCGTTCGTAAATACATCCGGCTGCGCTTCATGTTCCAAGCTATACATACACAAGCTGGAAGCCAGCATCAATACCAAAATAATAAATACAGATGATATTAATTGCTGGGATTTGCTGACTATTACCTCTGTAATAACACTTAAAGAATCATAATACGCATTAATTCTAAACAATCTGAAGATTCTCACAATACGAATCATTCGGAATGCAACGGTTCCCGCCGGGAAGAATATCGGCAAGAAATATGGCAGGAAGGACAATAAATCCACGATTCCCATAAAGGAGAAAATGTACCTTCTATGGGCTTTCCCTTTTGATAATTCTGAATACAGAATATCCGCAGTCCAAACCCTTAAGAAATAGTCAACCACAAAAAAAACCACTGTAACTGCTTCAATCACTGTCATTAAAGCACCGTACGATTCCCTGATATTATCAAAGGTATAAAGCACGCTGACTGCCAGATTTAAAATAATTGCCAATACATTCACTATGTCATAGAAACGACTGAGAAAATCTAAATCATAACACACTTCGATTATTTGAAAAATTCGTTTTTTTCTTTTAAACCACTTTTCGTTCATTACAATCTCCTGCCATTCGAATTCTGCTGTCCATACTAAATTTACAAAACTTCGTAGTAAGCTGATACTTTTTCAAATTCCGCCGCATCCTCTATGCGCGACACTTCTAACTCTTCACCACTGACTACTGCATTGTAAATGTATAGACCTTCCTGCACTTCATTATTCACTACCGGAGATACTACAATATAATGCTTTCCTTCAAAATCAAATTCTTCCACAATAGCAAATTCCTTTTCCGTACCATCCGAAACCGTAATCATTACTGTATCATATATCTGAAAATCATCCATCTCTAATTCTCCTATTCTTTATCCAAACTGTTTCACCTGTCTTTTCACAAGGTCCTCAATCATTTCCTACTATTTTACCACCGGTCAAATCAATTGTCTACGCCTTGGAAAAGGATTCGTACCCAGCTTTCATATTCTGCACAGGACTTGGTTTTGTGCAGCTTCTTCAGTTGCTTCTCCATGTCCGGGAAGTTGCAAATCAAATAACTCCAAAACTCCTTCATCTTGAACAGAACGTTGCGGTCGCCGGATAAAATCTTTTGATATTCGCTGTAAAGTTCGTCGTGGAAGGCATGCAGCCTAACTTTGTAGGTTGGAAAAGCATTTGATTTTTCACTGATTTCTTCTGCCAATCCCGGATTACGAAGCAATCCGCGCCCCAACATAACCGCAGGCAAGTTAGGAAACTTCTTTGTCAATGCCACATAATCCTCCACAGCAAAAATATCACCATTATAGCATACCGGACACTTACTATACTCCATAGTATGAGCAAAAGCTTCCGGTCTGACAGGCTTCTTATAATAATCTTCCCGTACGCGCGCATGCACTATAAGCTCTTCTAACGGAAATCTGTTATATATTTCCAAAAGCCTGCTCCACTCTGCTTCATCCGTCATACCCAGTCTGGTTTTTATGGATATCTTCAAAGGTGTATTTTCAAATACCTCTGTCAAGAACTGCTCCAAGCGTTCCGGTTCCGCCAACATACCGGCACCTTTTCCCTTAGGAACCACCGTTCCGGAAGGACATCCTAAATTGATATTCACCTCTTCATATCCTAAGGCCTTCAGCTTCCCCGCCGCCTTTAGAAAATCCTCTGCCGAATTCGTCAATACCTGCGGCACCACCCACAGCCCCTCATTATTTTCCGGCAAAATCTCCTGACGCTCCTTATGGCTGAATTCCTTCTCCTTATGTAAAGATAAAAAAGGCGTATAATACTTATCCATCTTACCAAAATACTTTGCGTGAGTATTTCGAAATATGTATGTTGTCAATCCCTCCAAGGGCGCCATTTCCAGTTTCATTTACTTGTATTTCCTCCAATCATTTGATTAGTGAAGCATTCCATATGTATTCCACCAATAACGTTCTCGCGGTCTATAGAAAAAAATCTTCTTCCCGGAATCCCTTTTGTATCAATTCAAGGTAATTTGCGTATCAAAATATTGCCTCAACGGTCTATACAGAAAAACTTGCCTGTGAGACCGCACTTTTCTTCAAAAACAGTATCCTACGAGTAACTTTTTTTGTATAGACCTAAATTACCATAAATTTCGATACATTTACAAAAAAATAAAGTAAAAAGGATTCTAAATCGGCAAAAATTATCCATAGACCGAAGGCGCCCTCATAACCTACGCATAACCCTTTATAGACCACTATATAAGCAACTATTTTAATCAGATATCACCAAACTTTAAATCTTACATCAGCGTTCCCCTTAACACATCAACCTTCTTTTCGTATGCATATAATTCGGCAATTGTTCCTATCACCTGTGCCTCGCCCGCACGAACGTCTTCGTCATTGGAAGCTTCTATGTCTAACGCTCTCCTCACATTATACTCCAGCCATCCTAACATGCCACTGAAGCTTCCTGCAAATACCGGTTCCCAGTCCACATTCTGAAGATTCATATACTTCTCATACGCCGTCAAAAGTGCCTGCAAATGTGTACTTTGTAGTCCGCCCCTACCATCGTCCGTCCAGTAATTAATAACCTCCAACAGTTCCTGATAAGGATTCACGTAGCCTGCCGCCTCCCAATCTATTACAAAGGGGGTATCCCCCTGCCACATCACATTCTTCGGGTCCAAATCTCTATGGCTGATTACTTGATTTTGCTGTAGCTTCTCCTGTGCGTCACAAGCTAACTTATTGAAATTCAACACATCTTTCAAAGCTTCTTTATATGCCGTAAACCACTCTGTTTTCTGTAATTTCTTATCCGCCGCCAGTGTCAGATACTCGTTCCAAGGATACATAATCCCTGCATCTGTTTCCGTCTTCACACCTTCCACGCTGACATTTTGGGAATGGATTATCCCCAGTAGCGTTCCTACAGCTTCACAGTGCTCTACCGTAATATTGGGTGGAAATACTGACACACCTTCCAACCATGGAAAAATCAAATAATAGCCTCCCTGCCATTCGTGTATCTGTTTACCTTCAAGCTCTATAGCTGCCACCAAAGATATGTCTCCAGCCAAAGCTCTTGCTATTTTCTCCGAAAGAATGGTATTTTTCAATGCCTCCGGTCGTTTCATAATCTCCGGATTCAAGACCTTCACTGCAAAATCTCCTTTGGAAGTTTTTACACTATACATTTTGTGAAGCAGCCCTCCGGAAACCGGCACCGGTTCTGCAAGCACCTGTCCCAACTGCAAATACTCCATTAAATCATTTATATTTTTCATTTCAACCTCAAAATCGTAACAGCCCATGGAAGCTAAGTCTCCATGGGCAAATTACATTTAACTCTTATAGCATTTTCCAAAAAACTGCACTAACATCTACCATCTATCCTGAGAATCCTTATTATAATCAAACTGGGGATTATACTGTGTCTGGTATCCCGGATTGTTCTCCGGTCTGTAAGCATTCGGATAATGGATATCTGTCTGGATGTTCATTACTGTGCTTTGCACCATTCCGTATACTCTTTGCGGGTCCTCAATGTCCAGAATAGTAGGTATATTTTTTCCGCTACCCACAGTAGAGGAATTGGTCATCAAATAAATATCTCCTACCCCTAACATCTTATCAACGACACCTACATGCAGGGATACATTGGAAATATCCGTATAATAAATGCTCTCATATTGATAACCCACCAATCCGTTACGAATTAAAATTCGTTTATTGGTCACTGCATATTCTGTATTTTTCCAGCGTCCTGCTGCCGTAAACATATTAAACAGCCAAATCCATACCGGCATCAAATGCAGTGCAAAGAAAGGAATGATGAAAAATAACATCTGCTTTACTACTCCCGTTCCAATAAACGTAGCGATAAAGAATCCGTCAAATAGCAACCAGATAATTGCAAAAGGTGCCATCTTCATGGACGAATTAATAATGTATGCACTTTTCTTTGGTGTGCCTTTCCAAATAACTGACTCATCCGGCATCATCATCATATCCAGTTCACTATAAGTGCCATACTGACCTGTATAATATTTGTTCATAACACGATACACTCCTCTTATACTTGTTTTAATTTGCCCAACTTCGATGTCTGTACAATAACTACCAACTCCATAGATGCAGTTAGTGGCTTCTCCGGATCTATGTTAATGGTAACGTTTTTGCCTTGCAAAATTGCCACTACATTAATACCATATTTTTTACGCAAATTCAGCTCCAACAGATTTTTACCAACCCATTCTGCCTTCACATCCATCTCTATCATGGACACATCATTGGTCAATTCAATAATATCCACAAAGCCTGAACTTAACAGATTTTTCGCCAGTCTGGTACCGGATTCTTTTTCCGGGAAAAATACCCTGTCGGCTCCCACTTTATCCAAAATCTTACAATTCATCTCACTGGCACACTTTGCAACTACCAGAGGCACTCCGGCCTCCTTACATAGCATAGTGGCCATGACACTATCTTCCAGACTGCTGGCCATAGCAATAATTACTACGTCTACATTAGCGATTCCAAGCTGTTTCAATACCTCTGCATCTGCTACGTCTGCGCATTTGCAATAAGGAAATTCTGCTCCCAATGCATTTACAATCGCCTCATTTTTATCTACTGCAAGAACCTCCACTCCACTTTGTACAAGTTCTCTGGCTACAGCTCTTCCATATCTACCCAATCCAAACACTGCATAAGTCTTTTTCATACTCATAACGTCTTCAGCCTCATTTCTATGATACTAACCCACATGAATTTCTTCTACAGGGTTCTTAATAATATTCTTTATCTCTTTTTGCGTGTTAAATGCTATAGCTAACGAAATAGGACCCACTCTTCCCAAATACATAGTTGCAATGATAATTAACTTTCCCCATAGATTCAAGGATGGTGTTAAATTTCTGGTAAGTCCCACTGTTGCTGTCGCACTGGCCGTTTCATACACAATATCCAATGCCGAAGCATCTGTTACTGCTGACAACAAAACTGTAGAAATAAATAAAATAATGAATGACATGCTAACCACCGCTACTGCTTTGCTCACCGACTGCTTGGATATGGTTCTTTGGAACACCGAAGCCTCGCTACGATTACGAATCGTAGCAAAAGCAGATATCAACAGCACTGCCATTGTAACTGTTTTTACTCCGCCAGCCGTACCTACAGGAGAACCTCCAATAAACATCAGCATAATGGATATCATAGAAGATGCATTCGTTAAATCCTGCTGATTAATCGTAGCAAATCCTGCCGTTCTGGTTGTTATGGATTGAAACAGAGCAATTTGCATCTTATCAAATAAGGAATGTTCCTTTAAGGTTAGCGGATTATTATATTCAAATAGAAAGAATGCCACGGCACCTGCGATAATCAGTATAGCTGTTACCCACAATGCCAGCTTGCTATGAAAGGTCAGGCTCTTGAAACATTTTAATCCCTGACGCTTTATATTCTTTAGCACTCTGACCACATCCCACCAGACAATATAACCGATACCGCCCATAATAATCAGAGCACTTGTTACACCATTAATAATGGGATTGGTGGCATAATCACATAAACTGTTTTCCGCCATAATATCCATGCCGGCATTGCAAAAAGCCGATACTGCATTAAATACGGATATCCAGATTCCCCGCGCACCGAACTTCGGCACAAACACTGTCATATATAAAAGAGCACCCACACCTTCCACTACGAAGGTGCCCAAAATAACTTTTTTAGTAAAACCTACTACTCCGGACAAGGAATTTAAATTGAATGCATCTTGTAATAACATTCGGTCTCCCAAGCCAATTCTACGTTGCAATCCAATGAAAACCCCGGTCATGATGGTAATCACTCCCAGACCGCCTACTTGAATTAATATTAATATAATCAACTGTCCGAATACACTCCAGGCCGAAGCTGTTGTAACTGTTACTAATCCCGTCACACATACAGAGGTAGTGGCTGTAAACAATGCATCAATGTATGGGACCGCCTCTCCGGTCGCCGAACTGATAGGCAATGCAAGCAAGCCACTACCTGCTATAATCATCAAGAAAAAACTTAGCATGATTTTTTGCGTGGTGGATAAATATTTCAAAAATTCTTTTATCATAATACACCCGTAATACTTATTCCACCACTACTGTTCCATCCTCTTTCACAGTAATCGTCATATCATCCTTTACATAATTTAAAAATTCTTCGCCCAAGCTATCCACTACCGGCATACTTACATCATCCAGCCAGACATCGGCCAAAACAGCTCCAGCTGCCGCCAGAGAATCGATTGGTTCCGAAAACAGCATACATGCCGGCTGTCTCTTCATGGAGCAGGCACAGTAAAGTACCAGACCACCGGTTGTAGACCCAATGGTACGCGGCAAACAAAGGGCTTTGCCTGCCATCTGCTTCCCATACAAATCCGGATTGTTCTGGTCACCACAGGTAGCCTTTTTGTCGCCAAACTGTAATGCCTTCTGGAAGGATGCCAAAGTATTTAATCCTCCATGGGACACCACTACCGGCGCACTCACTGTACCGGGAGCTACAATTCTTCCTTTAAACTCTTTCATTACTTGCCACCTCCCTTGGTAATCTGCTCTAAAATCTCTGCATCCGTGTAATATCTTGCACTGGTATAGGTTCTCAATTTATTACTTGAAGTAATTACCGGCATCTTCTCACTTAACGGATTGTTCATGTACATCAACGGGCATATGTAAGAAGTGATAACCCCGGTTTCTTTCAAAATAGCCGCATAGGGTGTCTCCTCAAACTTCTTTAAAACCGCAGGTGCTGCCGTAAATACCGTCGGTATACATACCTTGGACTTACCGGCCTGTTTCAAGCCTTCCTGAATCTTCTGTGTCCAATCAATCAACTGCTGCAAACTCATATGCGGGCAGCCCATAAAGCAAAGCTTAGGTGTGGCATCCTTTTTCTTCCAGATAACCGGATAACTTTTGTATACACGTTCTAACTCTGCATCATCTATCACATATACCTTTGCTTCCGGCTCGATTAACTTGCCTCCGAACTCAACTGCCTCCGGTGTAATATTGTCTACATGATACAAACCTACTGCTCCGTTAGATGCAGTAGCTGCACCAAAATCCTTCAGATATGTCTTGGCCGCGTCATCTAAAGTACCGCCTAACCACTTGTCCAAGCCCATAATATAAGGTACATCCTCCATTACCTTCATACCGATGGCAGAACCCAGAAGCTGCGCTTCCGGTTTCTTCGTAGTTTCAATTTTTACAATCCATTTTGCCTTTCTTCCCTCGTCGGTTAAAAGTCCAAAATACGGAACATAACCAAGCACGGAGCCCATTAAATCAATAATTCCGGAATTACGGTTACATCTGGCACCCAGTACGGAGTTCGCATACACTACAGCAGAAGATTCCGACCAGGACAGCACTTCTCCCATAGCCGGAGTATTGCCTACTTCATCCATGTAACAGGTACAGGTAAAGGCATCCTTTTCCATAAGTCCCAATTGATTTAACTGCTTCTCGTAATCCTCCTGTCTGGAGTACATAAAATTCTTAAAAATAATGTCCTGTAAGAAATTACTGGGTACGTTAGAATCTAAAGGTCTCGGGTCTGCAGAAAACTTCTGTGTAGACAAATTTCCTGCCTCAATCAGCTTATCCATCAACTCATATACCGGTGTCAAAGCTTTCAACCCGAAAGAAGTTACCAAATGATTATATTTACTGGTAACCGGCACCATGGCATCTGCTCCGAAAAGCTCCCCATAACGCACTAATGTCTTCATAATTCTGGCAAGGACGTCGCCCTTTTCACCATCTAATATCGCTTGTTGTTCTTTCGTCAAATTCATAGCAAATGCCTCCTACTTAATCTTCATGGCGGTTTCATAAGCTCCCCAGATAACCGTTCGTAAGTTACCAATTTCCTTACAATCGCCTACTAAGTATACATTCTTACCACTCTTTACCAAAGGATTGGAAATGTAGCCCGCAGAACTAATTACACTGTCACATTTAATTTTAATGTCCATACCGCTCTTATCCTTGCAAAGTACCTTGCCATCCTGTACTTCCTTCAAGGTAGTCTCCAAATATACAGGCACCTTATGCAATGCAAACCACTCTCTCAAATAAGAACTGTTTGCTAAGCATACACCCTTCTGTGCCACCAAATCATCCTTCATCTCCACAATTATCGGCTTCTTGCCCTGTAAAGCTAATTCATAAGCAATTTCACATCCGGTCAGACCGCCGCCAATAACTGCAACAGTTTCCCCAACGGGAGTTCCTGTTAAATATTCACAGGCTTCTATCATTTTTTCATGCCCGGGTACTTTCTTCAGCACTCTCGCCTTGGAACCGGTAGCTACAATCACGTGTCTGCCTGCCAATTCTGATATATCTTTAATCTCCTCATTCAGATGCACTTCAATACCTAAATCCACCATCTGCTTCTTGTACCATGCAAGTAAGTCACGAAGTTTACCCTTGTAGCTTTCTGCGCTGGCTGCAATAAAGGTACCACCGAGTTCAGACGCCTTTTCATGAATCACCGGTTCATGACCGCGAAGCTTAAGTACTCTTGCAGCTTCCATACCACCGATACCGCCACCAATAATATGTACCTTTCTGGGTTCTGCCGTAGGTACAATCTTATGTTTACCGGTCTGCATGGTTTCCGCATTGACCGCACAACGTGCCAAATGCAAGGAATCACTTAAGTCCTGGTCGTTAGGTACGCCCTTGTAGTGGCACATATTGAAACAACCATTGTGGCAGAGAATACAAGGACGAACATCCTCCTCTCTACCTTCTTTCAACTTAGTTACCCACTCCTGATCTGCCAGGAACGGACGAGCAAAGCCCGCACCGTCAATTCGGCCTTCCTTAATGGCATCTGCTGCCACTCTAGGGTCCATACGTCCTGCGCAAACCACCGGAATATCTACAAATTTACGAATATGCGCTACATCGTCCAAGTTACAGTTTTCCGGCATGTAAATAGGCGGATGTGCCCAATACCAGGCATCGTAGGTACCATTGTCACAGTTTAACATATCATAACCGGCATCCTGCAAATATTTCGCGGCCTTTTCAGATTCCTCCATATCACGCCCCACTTCCACATACTCTTCTCCGGGAAGCGCACCCTGTCGGAATCCTTTCGTCTTGGACTCCACACTATAACGAAGAGAAACCGGGAAATCATTTCCACATACCTTCTTGATTTCTTTCACGATTTCCACTGCAAAGCGATAACGATTTTCAAAACTTCCGCCATACTCATCTTCACGCTGATTTACATATTTCAATGTAAACTGATCCAGCAGATAGCCCTCGTGCACTGCATGGATTTCCACACCATCCACACCTGCCTCCTGCAACAGCTTGGCAGTCTTACCGAATGCAGTAATAAACTCCTGAATTTCTTCCACAGTCATTTCTCTGGAAGGGACCTTATCCGACCAACGGTTAGGTGAAGGACTGGGCGCTGCTGTAATTTTATCCAAGTTCATAATAGGCTTGGAAATTACATTTAAGGCTTTATTGGTGTACAGAGTTTCCATCAAATGGTCGATGGTAAAGGAGCGTCCAAAGCCTGCGGTCAGCTGAACAAACAGTTTGGCCCCTGTTTTATGGAACTCCGGCATCCACTTCTTCAAGTTACGATACATACTTTTCTTTTTATGTAACCACTGGCCCAGCATAGGATTATATACCGGCTGACATCCCGGCAATACCAAACCACAATCATGCTTCGCCACTTCTAAAATAAACTCAGCCCCCGCTTTGTCAAAATGGTTAATCTCCATCCATCCTAATAAATTCGTACCACCCATAGAAGTCATAACTACACGGTTTTTAATCTCACAATTACCGATTTTCCAGGGTGTAAATAAGGGTTCAAGTCTTTGCTCCATATTCAAATACCTCCTAATGTAAAATACCTTCCCATAAATTGTGTATACAACAGCATATAATAAAGAAATTATATCACACAATGAGCAGATTGTGAATGAAATAAAACAAGGATTTCCAAATTTCCGGAAACCCTTGCTTAATATACTGATTTTATTCACTATTGACTGCCGGCATGACATTTATTTCGGTCTTACCGTTAATTTCTTAATAAATCCTTCTTCATCCACTTCACGGACAGTAGCGATTGCCATAATGTGATAACCACCAAAATTCGCGATAAATTCTGCCTGAGTGTCATTTACCACTTCCGGGCTCATAATAGAGTACTGACGGAAACCAAATTTATTACGGAAGAACATATTAATCGCTTCCTTACCGTAAATATGATATTCTCTCTGGTTGGAGGAATTGGAACAATAGTCACACAAAATTCCGTCCGTTGTAAATAACTGTGCAAGTCCTGCAAAATCTTTATTTTCCATTGCTTCTACATATTTTTCAATCGGCTTCATAAACGTTTCCTCCCCTTAATATACCTTTTCTGAATTTAACAATGCATCTGTACCGCCATCCACGAACATAACGTTTCCGTTAATACCCCTCGCCTTCTTGGATACCAGGAATATCATAACTTCTGCAATTTCTTCCGGATCCATTAAAGTTTCCAAACCGTATTTGGTAGGAATGGGCAACGCATTCAACGCCATCTTGGCAGAAGTACTCATGGTTGCAGTCATAGCTGTATTTACATTACCCGGAGCAATGGCATTGATTCTCACACCGTTTGCCGCCCAAGTAGCAGATACTCTTCTTACCCAACGAGCCAAAGCATATTTAGTAGATACATACATACTGTTTCCTACACTTAAGTTAGAAGAATCCAAGCCACCAACCAGCTCCAAAATTCTCTTCTCATCACCAATATTGTTAAGCAGGTCCGCAATATCCATTCTGCCTGCTCCCTGAGAAATAGTATTGGATGCAGTCACTACACAGCTACCATTCTTTTTCTCCAGTAAATCATATACCCCCTTTGCTATGGCTATGGTTCCAAAATAGTTCAGGGAAATGATTAATTCCAAGTTACCGCAGGCTCCGGATACACCTGCATTACAAATCATACCATCCAGACCCTCCGGACACATTTCATGAAGTTTTGTGATAGCTTCCTCTCTGCCTTCCGGCGTTGCAAGGTTCACACAAATATCTCCACCCTTTAAATCGATATTAATTACTTTGTGTCCTTCCTGTTCCAAAAGTTCCTTTGTTTTGGCGCCGATTCCGCTGGACGCGCCGGTAATTGCATATACACCCATTTCCATATCCTCCTTAAATTTGTAAATTTTATGTTTGTTGCTTGTCATATCTTCTAAATCCTATTATAATGAAATGTGGATATATTAAAATAACCAAATCAAGAAAATATAAGGAGACCAGATGTCGTGTTAACCTATGATTTGGCCCAAAAAGAAGGCTATTCCATATACGAATATTTGTATCGCTGTATTAAAAGAGACATTTTGGACGGTGTGCTCCGGGCGGATGAGAAGCTTCCCTCGAAACGAGAATTTGCCAAGCACCATCATATTAGTCTTAAAACGGTAGAAAATACCTACGAGCAGCTTTTGACAGAGGGTTATATTTATGCAGAAGAAAAACGTGGTTACTTTGTTATGCCTATGGGCGAAGAAAATGGCAAGCGTGTCTTAGGATATGAAAGCCATTTTCCTTTCAGTGTATATCAGGGAAATGTGTCCGAGGAACACTATTTTGCCGACTTTACATCCAATCAGGCCGCTATCGACAAATTTCCTTTTGATACCTGGGCAAAAACCATGCGCAGCGTACTGACGGATAAGGATACCTTACTACTGGAAAGCGTACCCTTTCAGGGTGTTTTCGAATTACGTCAAGCCATTGCAAAGTATCTGTATGGTTTCCGTGGCATGCAGGTTTCTCCGGATCAGATTATTATCGGTGCAGGTACAGAATATCTCTACGGGCGATTAATTCAGCTACTGGGCAAAGACCATATCTATGCCGTAGAAGACCCGGGATATCAAAAAATACCAAAGCTATATCAGGTGCATAATGTAGATTGGGAATATGTAAGCGTAGACGAAAACGGTATGCAAATTGACAAGTTACACGAAAGCAATGCGAATGTAGTACATGTTTCCCCGGGCCATCATTTTCCCACAGGAAGTATCATGCCTATTGTCAGACGCAAAGCGCTTTTAGATTGGGCCGAAGCAGACAGGGAACGTTATATTATTGAAGATGATTACGACAGTGAATTTCGCTTCAGCCGGAAGCCCGTGCCCGCTATTCAGAGTATTAATTACAACCATCGTGTAATCTATATGAATACCTTCTCCAAAACTCTGGCGCCGTCCATCCGTATCAGCTATATGGTCCTTCCACGTAAACTGATGGAGCGCTATGTTAATACCATGAACTTCTACTCCTGCACAGTTTCTGCCTTTGAGCAATATACTATGGCAGAGTTTATGAATAAGGGATATTTTGAACGACATATTCATCGCATGAAAAAATATTATAAGGAGCGACGTGATGCCCTGCTGAAGGTGTTGAATGAGTCTCCGGTGCGAGAATACGTGACAATCGACGAAAAGGATGCAGGCAACCATTTCCTCATGAAAGTGAAAACTACATTGAGTGATACACAGTTAAAATGGTACGCCAGAGAGCATGGAATTAAATTGGATTGTTTATCGGAATATTGTGTCAAGGATAAAGAAATGTTTGCACATACTATTATTGTGAATTATTCGGATTTGGAGGAAGAAAACTTCCGGAAGGCGTTGGAGATACTTTGGATGGGGGTAAGGTAAGTGGATATCTTCTACGCGACCTAGAAAATGCTTCGCATTTCCTCGGTCGCGGCAGTCGCTGAATGCCTACGCTTATAAGCCTCGCGCGTCACTCGCAGCAAAGCTGCTCGTTCGCGGGCTAACGCCCAATAAATAAGCAAAAAAATACCCGGAAGAGTGCAAGCACTCCCCGGGTTAATTTTTTTACTTATTTGCTCGGCTTATTGCCATCGCGTAGATTACTCGATGATAGTAGCAACACGACCAGATCCTACAGTACGTCCACCTTCACGGATAGCGAAAGTAAGACCCTGCTCCATAGCGATAGGATGGATCAGTTCGATGGTCATTTCTACGTTGTCACCAGGCATACACATTTCGGTACCTGCAGGTAATTCACAAACACCGGTAACGTCGGTTGTTCTGAAGTAGAACTGAGGTCTGTAGTTGTTGAAGAAAGGAGTATGACGTCCACCTTCATCCTTAGTTAAAACGTAAACCTGAGCGGTAAACTTGGTGTGGCAGGTAACGCTGCCGGGTTTAGAAAGAACCTGTCCTCTTTCGATTTCAGTTCTCTGAACACCACGAAGAAGTGCACCGATGTTATCACCAGCCTGAGCTTCGTCAAGCATCTTACGGAACATTTCGATACCAGTTACAACGGTCTTCTTGTTTTCTTCCTTAATACCAACGATTTCAACTTCGTCATTCAAGTGAAGTGTACCACGCTCTACTCTACCGGTAGCAACAGTACCACGACCAGTAATGGTGAATACGTCTTCTACAGGCATAAGGAAAGGCTTATCGGTATCACGCTGAGGATCAGGAATGTACTCATCAACAGTTGCCATTAATTCCATAATCTTGTCGCCCCAAGGTCCCATAGGATCTTCAAGAGCCTTAAGACCAGAACCCTTAACGATAGGACAATCATTGAAGCCGTACTCTTCGAGCTGCTCAGTGATTTCCATTTCTACTAACTCAAGTAATTCTTCATCGTCTACCATATCACACTTGTTCATGAATACTACGATGTAAGGTACACCTACCTGACGAGACAGAAGGATGTGCTCCTTGGTCTGAGCCATAACACCGTCAGTAGCAGCAACGATAAGGATAGCACCATCCATCTGAGCTGCACCAGTGATCATGTTCTTTACGTAGTCAGCATGGCCAGGGCAGTCAACGTGAGCATAGTGTCTTTTTTCAGTCTGATACTCAACGTGTGCAGTAGAGATAGTAATACCTCTTTCTCTTTCTTCGGGAGCCTTATCGATGTTTTCGAAATCTACTTTCTCATTTCCAGGTACTCTTTCAGCAAGAACCTTAGTAATTGCTGCAGTTGTAGTTGTTTTACCATGGTCAACGTGTCCAATGGTACCAATGTTACAATGTGGCTTATTTCTTTCAAATTTAGCTTTAGCCATTTTTGTAGTCCTCCTTAAATTAATCAAATTATTTTTTGTTACGCCGAATTGCTAATCGCGCAGTTCGGCGTGGATTAACTCGGCTATTGTTTATTATATAAAATAATTAACATATTTTCAAGCCATTTTTACTTATTTTAACAGCTTTTCAAAATTATTTTGCCTTTGCTGCCAATACCTTTTCCTGAACGTTCTTCGGTACCTGCTCATACTTCTCAAAGAACATAGAGTAGTTACCACGTCCCTGGGTCTTAGAACGAAGGTCTGTAGAGTATCCGAACATCTCTGAAAGAGGAACGAATGCACGTACAATCTTACCGCCGCCTAAGTCATCCATACCTTCGATACGTCCACGACGAGAGTTGATATCACCGATAACATCTCCCATGTACTCTTCAGGCATGGTTACTTCTACCTTCATGATAGGCTCCATTAATACAGGAGCTGCCTTAGCCATAGCCTCTTTGAATGCCATAGAACCAGCAATGTGGAATGCCATTTCTGAAGAGTCTACTTCATGGTAAGAACCATCATAAACGTTTGCATATACACCAACAACAGGGAATCCACCGAGAACACCTGCCTTGGTTGCTTCTTCGATACCTTCACCTACAGCAGGGATGTATTCCTTCGGAATAGCACCACCAACTACAGTTGATTCAAACTTGAATAACTGCTCGCCGTTAGGATCCATAGGCTCGAATTTAACCTTACAGTGACCGTACTGACCACGACCACCTGACTGCTTAGCATACTTAGAGTCTACTTCAACAGCCTTGGTAAATGCTTCCTTGTAAGCAACCTGAGGAGCACCTACATTAGCTTCTACCTTGAATTCACGAAGCAGACGGTCAACGATGATTTCCAAGTGTAACTCACCCATACCAGCGATGATGGTCTGTCCGGTTTCCTGATTGGTATGAGCACGGAAGGTAGGATCTTCTTCAGCAAGCTTTGCCAAAGCTTCACCCATCTTGCCCTGACCAGCCTTGGTCTTAGGCTCGATAGCCAGCTCGATAACGGGTTCAGGGAATTCCATAGACTCAAGGATTACAGGATGCTGCTCGTCACAGATGGTATCACCTGTTGTAGTGAATTTGAAACCAACTGCTGCTGCAATATCTCCTGAATAAACCTTATCTAATTCAGCACGCTTGTTAGCATGCATCTGAAGGATACGTCCAACACGCTCCTTCTTACCCTTTGTAGAGTTAAATACATAAGAACCTGAATTAATGGTTCCTGAATATACACGGAAGTAAGCTAACTTACCTACGAACGGGTCAGTCATAATCTTGAATGCAAGTGCTGCGAAAGGTTCTTCATCTGAAGAATGTCTTTCGATTTCGTTGCCATCCATATCAACACCCTTGATAGCAGGGATGTCTACAGGTGAAGGCATGAACTCGATAACTGCATCCAATAACTTCTGAACACCCTTATTTCTGTAAGCTGTACCACAGCATACAGGAATAGCTGTACACTCGCAAGTAGCCTTACGAAGTACTGCCTTTAATTCTTCAACAGAAGGTTCTTCACCTTCCAGATACATCATCATTAAATCGTCATCTAATTCGCAGATTTTCTCTACTAATTCTGAACGATATAATTCTGCATCATCTGCCATATCTGCAGGGATATCAACGATAGAAATATCATCACCCTTATCATCATTGTAGATGTAAGCTTTCATTTCGAACAAGTCGATAATTCCCTTAAATTCGTCTTCCTTACCGATAGGTAACTGAATACAAATTGCATTTTTACCAAGTCTGGTTTTAATCTGCTCTACTGCACCATAGAAGTTAGCACCCAGGATGTCCATCTTGTTGATGAATGCCATACGGGGTACACCATAGGTGTCAGCCTGACGCCATACGTTTTCAGACTGAGGTTCTACACCACCCTTTGCACAGAAAACGCCTACTGCGCCGTCAAGTACACGAAGTGAACGCTCAACTTCAACAGTAAAGTCAACGTGGCCAGGGGTATCAATAATATTGATACGATGCTCTAAAGCACCTTCCTTAGCTTTGCAGTTTTCCTGCAAGGTCCAGTGACAAGTAGTAGCCGCAGAAGTAATGGTAATACCTCTTTCCTGCTCCTGCTCCATCCAGTCCATGGTAGCAGTACCTTCATGAGTATCACCAATCTTGTAGTTAACACCGGTATAATAAAGGATACGCTCGGTGGTGGTAGTCTTACCAGCATCGATGTGAGCCATAATACCAATGTTTCTGGTTCTCTCTAATGGATATTCTCTTCCAGCCAAGATTTTGTCCTCCTATACTAGAAACGATAATGAGCGAAAGCCTTGTTTGCTTCTGCCATTTTGTGTACTTCTTCTTTCTTCTTTACAGATGCACCGGTATTGTTTGCTGCATCCATGATTTCGTTAGCAAGTCTGTCTTCCATAGTCTTCTCTGCTCTCTTACGAGAATAAGTTGTTAACCAACGAAGACCTAAAGCCTGACGTCTGTCAGCTCTTACTTCGATAGGCACCTGATAAGTAGCACCACCGATACGTCTTGCCTTTACTTCAAGAACAGGCATGATGTTGTTCATAGCCTCTTCGAATACTTCAAGAGCCGGCTTACCAGCCTTTTCTTCTACCTTAGCAAATGCTCCGTAAACAATCTTCTGAGCTACGCCTCTCTTACCATCTAACATAATGTTGTTGATAAGCTTGGTAACTACTTTGTTGTTGTACAAAGGATCTGCCAATACATCTCTTTTCTGAATATGTCCTTTACGTGGCACGGTTCTTCCCTCCTTATTAATTAAAAATAGATCATCGGTACTCACATGTGTTTCCCCAAGTGTACGTGCGGGTATATCTGCATCACAGAATTCCAACACTTTTCTTAGTTACGTTTTTTGTGGTCCCAAGTGACTTATATAAAAGTCACTCTGACTTTCTACGAAAGTCGATTTAAACTCTTCCTAAGCAGTTAATTACTTCTTAGCTGCCTTAGGTCTCTTAGCGCCGTACTTAGAACGAGCCTGCTTTCTGTTAGCAACTCCCGCAGTATCCAATGTACCACGAATTATGTGATATCTGGTACCAGGTAAGTCTTTAACTCTACCGCCACGGATAAGAACTACGCTATGCTCCTGCAAGTTGTGACCTTCACCCGGAATGTAGCTTGTTACTTCGATACCGTTTGAAAGACGAACTCTGGCGATCTTTCTAAGAGCTGAGTTAGGCTTCTTAGGTGTTGCAGTCTTAACAGCTGTACATACACCTCTCTTCTGAGGAGCAGAAGCATCTGTTGCCTTCTTGTGCAAAGAGTTGTAACCCTTCTGCAAAGCAGGAGCAGTAGACTTCTTAACTGTAGTCTGACGACCCTTTCTTACTAACTGGTTAAATGTTGGCATTCTGATTCACCTCTTTCTTTTTAATAATTATCTAGTATATACGCACGCAAAAAATAAATGCATTTGCGTGCACACTAAAATAGTATACTTGCTCGCAAATGCATTGTCAACTGCTTTTTTTGTATTTTTTAAAATTCAATTTCTTTTAAATATCTTACAAGGGCATCCTGCCAATCCGGTAATCTGTCAAAACCATTTTCTGTAAGCTTTTCCTTACTCATACGGCTGTTTGCGGGACGTTTCGCCTTGGCCGGATACTGGTCAGAAGTTACAGGTGCTACTTCCACTGCAATACCCGCCTGTTTGAAAATCTCACATGCAAATTCATACCAGTTACAGAAGCCTTCATTGGTGGCATGGTAAATACCATACTTCTCTGTCTGCACCATATCTACCAGAAGCTTCGCCAGGTCATACGTATAAGTGGGGGAACCAAACTGGTCGCACACTACGGTAAGTTTATCTCTTGTCTTACCTAAGTTCAGCATGGTTTTTACAAAATTCTTTCCATTCACGCCAAATACCCAGGCAATACGTACGATGAAATATTTGTCCAATGTTTCTCTGACAGCCACTTCACCTTCATACTTCGTCAACCCATATACGCTCTGAGGGTCTGCTGAATCCTCCGGTTCCCAAGGTCTGTCACCGGTTCCTTCAAATACATAGTCCGTACTAATCTGAATCATTTTTATGTCCAGTTCCTTGCATACTTTGGCAATGTTTCTCGGGCCATCCGCATTTACCTTACGGCAAAGCTCCACATTATCCTCCGCCGCATCTACCGCAGTATAGGCCGCACAATGAATCACCGCATCCGGTGCAGCTTCCTTGATTACTTTATCTACACTAAGTGCATCTGTAATATCCATTTCTTCAATATCTACACCTACTGCCTCCATGCCGCGCTTCTCCAATTCTTTCACCACGTCATAGCCCAGCTGGCCCTTTACACCTGTTACCAGTACCTTCATATTTCAGCCTTCCTTCTCTCTTTATTGTTTATAGTATACACCAGGAAACACCGAAACGCAATTTAAAGATTTCCCTTTATTTAAGTACTGTCATCTATTATAATTTAAATATATTTACATGAAGGGACAATTCTTATGAATCATAAAATACTATTATGCATTATTTCTATTATATTTAGCGTTTCCGTTTTCAGCAGCTGCAGCTCAGCATCTAACGATACCGATGTCAAAACAGATGTGGCATCAAACGCTCCCACCGCCACACCGGAAGTTATCGTCCCGCCGACACCCACAAAAGCATCGGAAGCTACGGCTATACCAACACCCACACCGGAAGTTACCATCCCACCCATTGTTATAGTACTTCCTACGCCAACTCCGGAAGTAACACCTGCCGTTCCCAAACGTGACTCCACGCCTTATTGTCCTATGCCGGAAGCCTCCGGTATAGAAGTTGTAGGAAACGAATTGACGCAAATAGATTTATCCAATACTTCCGACGGCTATATTTTGGCAAAATATACCGGTACTAACCCTAAAGTTAAAATCATTATTTATGATCCTTCTTCTTATAATAATACCTATAATCTGAACTCGAATGAATATTTATCATTACCTTTGATTGGAGGAAACGGTTCATACACCGTGGGTATTTATGAAAACATTGAAGGTAACAGCTACCGTACACTACTTACAACGGATTTTGAGGTCACACTGACAGATGAGTTCAGTCCCTTTTTACGTCCCAACCGGTACGTGAATTACTCTTCCGACTCAGCAGCTGTGCAGCTTGCATCTACACTATGTAAGGATGCCTCCAATGACTTAGAATGCATCAAACTAATATATGATTATATCATCCATAATATTACCTATGACTATGACAAGCGAGATGCAACGTTGGAGAACAGATTACAGGGTTACCTGTCCGATGTTGATGTCACATTGGAAACCGGTACCGGAATTTGTTTGGATTATGCCGCACTCATGACCTGTATGTTACGAAGCCAAGGGATTCCCACTCGTTTAGTTGTTGGTGATGCAGGCGAAGTGTATCATGCCTGGATAAACGTTTACACGTCAGAAACCGGTTGGGTAAACCGTATTGCAGAGTTTGATGGCGAACACTGGGTATTAATGGACCCTACTTTTGCCGCCAGTTATAGTCAGACGCAATTAAAGAAAATACTTGAAAATCCTTCCTACTATATTGTGGAACACATCTATTAAAAAAACAGGGATGTAGTATGTTATACACACTACATCCCTTCATTTTATTTATTCTTCTACTGTTTCAGCAATCTCTTCTGCCATATCTTCCATTACTTCGTCTTCCATTACTTCATCCATAATGTCATCGAAAGTAATATCTTCTTCCGGCATTACATCCAATACCTTGTCAGTATCCAGGAAGGTATTGCGGTATCTCTTCATACCGGTACCTGCAGGAATCAGCTTACCGAGAATTACATTTTCCTTCAAGCCTACCAACGGGTCAATCTTACCCTTGATTGCAGCTTCTGTCAGAACCTTGGTGGTTTCCTGGAAGGATGCTGCTGACAGGAAGGAGTTCGTAGCTAAAGCAGCCTTGGTAATACCAAGAAGTACCTGCTTACCATCTGCAGGCTCTTTACCTGCTGCAACCAACTCAGCATTCATATCTTCGTATTCCAGAATATCTACCAATGTACCCGGCAGGAAATCACTGTCGCCATTGTTCTCAATACGAATCTTCTTGAGCATCTGACGTACAATCACTTCGATATGCTTATCTGCAATATCTACACCCTGTAAACGGTAAACTCTCTGTACTTCACGAAGCATGTAATCCTGTACTGCACGAATACCCTTAATCTTTAACAGGTCGTGAGGATTTACACTACCTTCTGTCAGTTCGTCACCGGCCTCTAACATCTGACCGTCAACAATCTTTATACGTGAACCGTAAGGAATCAAATATGCCTTTGATTCGCCGGTTTCATCATTCGTAATAACAACTTCACGCTTCTTCTTGGTATCACGGATTTCCGCTTTACCACCGAACTCAGCGATAATTGCAAGTCCCTTAGGCTTTCTTGCCTCGAAAAGTTCTTCTACACGGGGGAGACCCTGGGTAATATCATCACCCGCAACACCACCGGTGTGGAAGGTTCTCATGGTCAACTGTGTACCCGGTTCACCGATAGACTGTGCCGCAATAATACCTACTGCTTCACCTACCTGAACTGCTTCACCGGTTGCCATGTTGGCACCATAACATTTAGCACAGATACCATTGTGTGAACGACAGGTCAGAATGGTACGAATCTTCACTTTCTCGATAGGTTCGCCCTTCTCATCAACGCCCACGCTCAAAATCTTAGCAGCTCTGCTGGGTGTAATCATATGATTGCGCTTTACAATCATGTTGCCATCTTTATCATAAATAGATTCGCAGGAATATCTGCCAAGGACACGATCCTTTAAGCCTTCGATTGTTTCCTTACCATCCATAAATGCTTCTACTACCATACCCGGAATTTCAGCCTTACCTTCACAACAGTCAACATCACGGATAATTAATTCCTGTGATACGTCAACCATTCGACGTGTCAGGTAACCGGAGTCCGCTGTACGAAGAGCGGTATCGGAAAGACCCTTACGAGCACCATGCGCTGACATGAAGTACTCCAATACATCCAGACCTTCACGGAAGTTTGACTTAATAGGCAACTCGATAGTTCTACCGGTTGTATCTGCCATCAAACCACGCATACCTGCCAACTGCTTAATCTGCTGGTTGGAACCACGCGCACCGGAGTCAGCCATCATGTAGATGTTGTTGTACTTATCCAAGCCTGCAAGCAGAACCTCGGTAAGCTCCTTATCGGTTTCATTCCAAGTTTCTACTACTGCACGATATCTTTCTTCTTCGGTAATCAAACCACGACGATAGTTTGCTGCAATTCTGTCTACGGTAGCCTGTGCTGCTGCCAGCATTTCCGGCTTCTTTGCAGGTACGGTCATATCTGAAATAGATACGGTCATAGCTGCTCTGGTAGAATACTTATAACCAATTGCCTTAACGTCATCCAAAACTTCTGCGGTCTTGGAAGCACCGTGTGTATTGATAACCTTTTCCAGAATCTGCTTTAAGCCTTTCTTGCCTACATGGAAGTCTACTTCCAGCTTCAGGAAATCTTCCGGATTGGTTCTGTCAACAAATCCCAAATCCTGAGGAAGGATTTCATTGAAGATAAATCTACCCAGAGTAGATTCAACATTACCGGAAACCACTTCGCCATCTGCAGTAGTCTTGGTTACACGAACCTTGATACGTGAGTGCAAGGTAATTACCTGATTTTCATATGCAAGAATTGCTTCGTTAACATTCTTAAATGCCTTGCCTTCGCCCAAAGCTCCCGGTCTTTCCTGTGTCAGGTAGTAAATACCAAGAACCATATCCTGTGAAGGAACCGCTACCGGACCACCATCAGAAGGCTTCAGTAAGTTGTTTGGTGACAATAACAGGAAACGGCACTCTGCCTGTGCTTCTACAGATAACGGAAGATGTACCGCCATCTGGTCACCGTCGAAGTCCGCGTTGAACGCAGTACATACAAGCGGATGAAGCTTAATTGCCTTACCTTCTACAAGGATAGGCTCAAATGCCTGAATACCCAGTCTGTGAAGTGTAGGAGCACGGTTTAACATTACCGGATGCTCTCTGATAACTTCTTCCAGAACGTCCCAAACCTGTGTATCTAATCTTTCTACTAATTTCTTAGCATTCTTAATATTCTGGCTGATTCCCTTTGCTACCAGCTCCTTCATAACGAAAGGCTTGAACAATTCGATAGCCATTTCCTTCGGCAAACCACACTGATAAATTTTCAGTTCCGGTCCTACTACAATAACGGAACGTCCTGAGTAGTCTACACGCTTACCAAGTAAGTTCTGACGGAAACGTCCGGACTTACCCTTCAGCATATCTGACAAGGACTTAAGAGCTCTGTTACCGGGTCCTGTTACAGGACGACCGCGTCTACCGTTGTCAATCAATGCGTCAACCGCTTCCTGAAGCATTCTCTTTTCATTACGAACAATAATGTCCGGAGCACCCAGCTCTAAGAGTCTCTTCAAACGATTGTTTCTATTGATAATTCTTCTGTATAAATCATTCAAATCAGAGGTCGCAAAACGTCCGCCATCCAACTGAACCATAGGACGCAAATCGGGCGGAATTACCGGAATCGTATCCATTACCATCCATTCAGGCTTGTTTCCTGAACCGCGGAATGCTTCCACCACTTCCAATCTCTTAATAATTCTGGCACGCTTCTGTCCGGAAGAATCTCTCAAACCTTCTTTAAGTTCTACTGCCTCTGCTTCCAAATCAATCGCCTGTAACAGTTCCTTGATTGCTTCTGCACCCATACCTACACGGAACTTATTGCCCCATGTTTCTCTGTTCTCCTGGTATTCCTTCTCAGATAATACCTGCTTGTATTCCAGAGTTGTTTCACCTGCATCCAATACAATGTAGGAAGCAAAATACAATACCTTCTCCAATACTCTGGGAGAAAGGTCAAGGATTAATCCCATACGACTGGGGATACCCTTGAAGTACCAGATATGAGACACGGGAGCCGCCAGCTCAATGTGTCCCATACGTTCTCTACGAACAGTTGCCTTGGTAACTTCTACACCACAACGGTCGCAGACAACACCTTTATATCTAAGCTTTTTATATTTACCACAATGACATTCCCAGTCCTTGCTCGGTCCAAAGATTCTCTCACAGAACAAACCATCCTTTTCAGGCTTTAAGGTTCTGTAGTTGATTGTCTCCGGCTTGGTTACCTCACCGTGAGACCATTCACGGATCTTATCCGGTGAAGCTAATCCAATCTTAATGGCATCAAATGTCATTGGCTGATAAGTTGTTTCACTACTTCTTGTTTCTGACATTAATGGTACTCCCTTCCACTTATTTGTTTAGTGTTTAGAATTCGTCTGAATCATCCAAACCATCATCGCTAAAATCATCATCCATGTAGTAATCATCTTCTGCAGCTTCCAACTCACCGTCAGAATTGAATTCCTGCGCCTGATAACCCATTTCACCGAGTGAAGCACTGTCATAGCTGCTACTGTCATACTTACGGTCATCATCCATTTCATAACGATAATCTGTGTCGCCGTAATCAATAGTTTCCATGATTTCCACTTCGGTACGATCTTCGCGAAGTACTCTTACATCCAAACCAAGTGCCTGTAATTCTTTCAGCAATACCTTGAAGGATTCAGGGATGCTGGGTTCAGGGATGTTATCGCCCTTAATAATTGCTTCGTAAGTCTTTACACGTCCTACTACGTCATCGGACTTCACTGTCAGGATTTCCTGCAAGGTATAAGAAGCACCATATGCCTCCAATGCCCAAACTTCCATTTCTCCGAAACGCTGACCACCAAACTGAGCTTTACCACCCAGCGGCTGCTGTGTTACCAGAGAGTACGGTCCTGTGGAACGTGCATGAATCTTATCATCTACCAGATGATGGAGCTTCAGGTAGTGCATGTGTCCGATAGTTACCGGACTGTCAAAATATTCACCGGTTCTACCGTCACGCAGACGAACCTTACCGTCACGGGAAATCGGAACGCCCTTCCAAAGTTCTCTGTGATCTCTGTTATCTGATAAGTACTGTAATACCTCAGGAAGTAATTCTTCGCCATGCTTAGCTTCAAACTCTTCCCACTCTAAGTTAACGTAATCGTTAGCCAGATCCAAGGTATCCATAATATCCTTCTCGTTTGCACCATCGAATACCGGTGTTGCAACGTTAAAGCCAAGTGCCTTTGCAGCCAGTGACAAGTGAATCTCAAGTACCTGTCCGATATTCATACGGGAAGGTACGCCCAGAGGATTCAACACAATATCAAGAGGACGACCATTCGGCAGATAAGGCATATCTTCTACCGGTAATACGCGGGAAACAACACCCTTGTTACCGTGACGACCAGCCATCTTATCACCAACAGAAATCTTTCTCTTCTGTGCAATGTAAATACGAACCGCCTGATTTACACCCGGAGATAATTCATCGCTGTTCTCTCTGGTAAATACCTTAGCATCTACAACGATACCGTACTCACCATGAGGAACCTTCAGGGAAGTATCTCTTACTTCTCTTGCCTTTTCACCAAAGATTGCACGAAGGAGTCTTTCTTCTGCAGTAAGCTCGGTTTCACCCTTAGGAGTAACCTTACCTACTAAAATATCACCGGCACGAACTTCCGCACCAATACGGATAATACCTCTTTCGTCCAAATCCTTAAGCGCATCATCACCAACACCGGGAACGTCGCGGGTAATTTCTTCCGGTCCGAGCTTAGTGTCACGTGCTTCTGCTTCATATTCTTCAATATGGATAGATGTATAAACATCTTCCTGTACTAATCTTTCGCTTAACAGAACCGCATCTTCGTAGTTGTAACCTTCCCAGGTCATGAAACCGATAAGAGGGTTCTTACCAAGAGCTAATTCACCTTCGCAGGTAGAAGGACCATCTGCAACAACCTGTCCCTGTGCCACATGGTCACCCTTAAATACGATAGGCTTCTGGTTGTAACAGTTAGACTGGTTACTTCTGGTAAACTTCGCCAAACGGATTTCACCCTTTTCACCATCATCGTAAGTCATCTTAATCAATTCAGAAGATACATAAGTTACAGTACCTGCCTTAGGAGCAACCACACAAACACCTGAGTCCACTGCCGCCTTCGGCTCCATACCGGTACCTACTACAGGTGCATCGGTAAAGAGAAGGGGAACTGCCTGACGCTGCATGTTAGAACCCATGAGCGCACGGTTCGCATCGTCGTTCTCCAAGAAAGGAATCAAAGCTGTAGCTACAGAGAATACCATCTTCGGAGACACGTCCATATAATCGAACATAGTCTTCGGATATTCCTGAGTTTCTTCACGATAACGACCGGATACACTGTTACGTACAAAATGCCCGTCCGCATCCAATGCTTCGTTCGCCTGTGCTACATGATAGTTATCTTCCTCATCTGCTGTCATGTAAACAACTTCTTCTGTTACACGGGGATTTGCTTCGTCTGTCTTATCAATCTTACGATAAGGAGCTTCTACAAAACCATATTCATTAATTCTTGCATAACTTGCAAGAGAGTTAATCAAACCGATGTTAGGACCTTCAGGGGTCTCGATAGGACACATTCTTCCGTAGTGAGAATAATGTACGTCTCGAACCTCGAATCCGGCACGGTCTCTTGACAAACCACCGGGACCAAGTGCTGACAAACGTCTCTTATGAGTCAACTCACCAAGAGGGTTGTTCTGGTCCATGAACTGTGACAACTGTGAAGAACCAAAGAATTCCTTAACAGCTGCAGTTACAGGCTTAATATTAATAAGTGACTGCGGAGAAATTTCCTCTGCGTCATGTGTGGTCATACGTTCTCTAACCACTCTCTCCATTCTGGAAAGACCGATACGATACTGGTTCTGAAGAAGTTCACCAACCGCACGGATACGTCTGTTACCCAAATGGTCAATATCGTCATCATTTCCAAGACCATATTCCAAATGCATATTATAGTTGATAGAAGCAAAAATATCTTCCTTGGTAATATGCTTTGGTACCAATTCACAAACGTTTTTCTTAATTGCATCGGCAAGCGCTTCCGGATCCTCTGCAAATTCATCCATAATCTGCTTCAATACCGGATAATATACCAACTCGGTAATACCCAGTTCTTTTGGGTTGCAATCAATAAAGTTGGTAATATTTACCATCATATTAGAAAGAACCTTTACGTTTCTTTCCTCTGTCTGAATATATACAAAAGGAACTGCTGCGTTCTGGATAGTATCTGCAAGTTCTGCAGTTACCTTAGTACCTGCCTCTGCAAGAACTTCACCTGTGAAAGGATCCACAACATCTGCAGCCAGAATCTGATGTCTGATTCTGTTCTTTAAAGCTAACTTCTTATTAAATTTATATCTTCCGACCTTTGCCAAATCATATCTACGGGGATCAAAGAACATTGCGTTAATCAAGCTTTCTGCACTTTCAACGCTTAAAGGCTCACCGGGACGGATTTTTTTGTATAACTCTAACAGACCCTCCTGATAATTCTCAGCAGTGTCCTTTCCAAAGCTCGCCTCAATCTTCGGTTCGTCACCGAAAACTTCTCTGATTTCATCATTTGTACCAATACCAAGTGCACGAATAAGCACAGTAATAGGCACCTTTCTGGTTCTGTCTACACGAACATAAAATACATCGTTAGAATCTGTTTCGTACTCTAACCACGCACCACGATTAGGAATTACGGTGCTGGAGAACAGTCTCTTACCGATTTTATCATGGCCGATTGCATAATAAATACCCGGTGAACGAACTAACTGGCTAACGATAACACGTTCTGCACCATTAATTACAAATGTACCGGTTGCAGTCATCAAAGGAAGGTCTCCCATGAAAATCTCATGTTCACTGATTTCTTCCTTCTCCTTATTATGAAGGCGAACTTTTACCTTCAAAGGAGCTGCATAAGTAGCATCTCTTTCCTTACATTCTTCAATAGAATATTTCACTTCGTCTTCGCATAATTCGAAGTCTACAAATTCCAGACTCAAAGTACCGCTGTAATCTGCGATTGGAGAGATGTCGTCGAAAACTTCTTTTAAGCCTTCGTCTAAAAACCACTGATAAGAATCCTTCTGGACCTCAATCAGGTTGGGCATCTCTAAAACCTCTTTTTGTCTCGAATAACTCATACGCATATTCTTGCTGTTCGCAATAGGACGTATTCTGTTCTTTTCCATTGACATTTCACCCCGTTCTTTCTGATTTCAGCTCATTTTCGTCGGCTAATAAGCATACATAACCACTCTAATAAGCATAACACACCACAATAGTGCATTTACCATAATATCACATTGTTTTCAAGTAGTCAAGCTGGATTTTTCATTTTTTTGGAAATACTTAAACAGACTAAACAATCTGAAAATCGCCTTGCGATTTCCAGATGTGCGACGCGTGTTACACGCCAAGAGACTGCTGTCGCAAAATTGCAAGCAATTTCGCGACACGTGTTACACACGCCAATGAAAAGCGGAACAAAAATGCGGCCTACCATGCAAGCATGGGGCCGCCATTTTATTCCGCTTTTCGCAGTCACTTGAATATCACGACTATTACTTAAGAGTAACCTTTGCGCCAACTTCTTCAAGTTTCTTCTTGATTTCTTCAGCTTCTTCCTTAGAAGCAGCTTCCTTAAGTACCTTAGGAGCGCCATCAACTGCGTCCTTAGCTTCCTTTAAGCCTAAACCGGTTACTTCACGAACAACCTTGATAACCTTAACCTTTTCAGCGCCTACTTCTGTTAATTCAACGTCGAACTCGGTCTTCTCTTCAACTTCTGCTGCAGGGCCAGCTGCTGCTACAACAACACCTGCTGCTGCAGATACGCCGAACTCTTCCTCACATGCCTTTACTAAATCATTTAATTCTAATACAGTTAACTCTTTGATAGCTTCGATTAATTCCTGAGCTGTTAATTTAGCCATTTTATTTTCCTCCATTTAAAAAAATTATTGTTTTCTTGTTATTTGTTAATTATTGAAGAATTGGTTTGCAATTCTTAAGCATTCTTCTCTGCGATCTGATTAATAACGCGAGCGAAGTTTGCCATAGGAGACTGCATACTTCCAAGCAATCTGGAAATAAGTACATCTCTTGAAGGAATGCTTGCGATAGCTTCCATTCCCTTAGCGTCGTATACATTACCTTCTACAACACCGGCTTTGATTTCCAATGCCTTTGCCTTCTTTGCGAACTCAGCAAGTACTCTTGCAGGAGCGGTAGCATCTTCTGTAGAATATGCCATAGCGCTGGGACCGTTTAAGTAAGGAGCAAGTCCTTCAAAATCAGTTCCCTTGAAAGCAAAGTTCATCATTGTGTTCTTGTAAACCTTGTAAACAACTCCTGCTTCACGTAACTGCTTACGTAATTCGGTATCTTCTTCTACAGTAAGTCCACGATAGTCAACCAATACAACTGACTGTGCGTCCTTAATACCGGCAGAAATCTCTTCTACGATAGGCTGCTTCAATTCAACTTTTGCCATTTCTTTTCCTCCTTATAGATTTTATTGCCGAAAGGAGTTATAAAAAAACCTTCCTAGTCAAAGACAGGAAGGCATAAAAGTTCATCACTAACTCTCTCTCCTCGGTAGGATTTACGGTTGCCTATGCATCCACCTACTGTCTTCGGCCGGTTCAATAACCTTTGATATATTATCACATGTTTTTCTTTGTGTCAATAGTTTTTTCCACATTATTTATCAAAAAACACATCCGCTATTCTCCCACGCAATACACCCATACGGCATAGTAGCTGCTTTCCGAAACAAAAGGACTTCCCTCCGCCAGACTCCAGCCCAGCTTCTCTGCATCCGTTATCTGTGCAGCAGAAAAAACATATCTGATATTTAACTCCTTCATGGCTGACATATCGTAATTCAGGTTTTCAAATGCAATGCCCTGATTTTTACCGATCATACCATTCATTCCGGCAGATGCACTTACCAAATACAAACGATTGCCCCATTCATCAAAATATTTTTTCAGCTCCGGATTTTTGTCCAGCTCTGCCTCCTGTATTTTCCGGAATTCATGCTTATACTCTAAATCATAATTATTGGAATAGCCGTCTGCGCAGGTATATCCGTTGTATAATGCGACTGAAGGATACATTCCCAGACTTGCAACGCTGCAATCGTACTTTTCATCGCCGATTACCTTATCTATCTCTCGGAATACCTCTTCCATATATATACTTTCCCAAGTTACCTGTTCATAATCTTCTAGAAGTACCAGGCGTATATTTTTATTAAAATTACTGTCCTGTAAAATCTGATACCCTTCTGCACCAAGCATCAACACAGCCAGTCCCAACAATCCCATACGCACCGGAAGTTTCTTCTCTTTTCCCAACATATATAGGATTTGCAAAAGCACTGCCAATAAAAGCATCCACAAAAAAGGAAAAATCCAATATACTCTGTCTGCCTGAAAATATTCAAAAATACCGCCAAGCATTTTACGCACCGCTACCACTGCCGCACAATTCCACAAAACCGAACACATTGTAAGCACTACAATCATTCCCAATAACATGCTCAGTCCGGCTATCCATCGTTGCCACTCTGCTTTCTCTCCATCGGCAGCTTTGTTTCCCTTGACGCCAAACAAAACAAGTCTCAGTACTAATACTACCAACGCACCTGCAAAAATCACCTTTGAATATACATTGGAATAGGAACCTCCTACAAAAAACAATTCGCAGAACTTATCCCACAAATTATCCGTTGCAGCCAGAACCATCTCTTCTCTGTGTGTGGTAAATCCTTTCCCCAAAACGCTTCCGAACAAATCCAGATTTGTGAGTACATAAGTGCCGGTCAATACACACCAACCTGTAACAAATCGTTTCATCGGCCGCTTTTTCAAAAACAACCACAGCCCTACTAATACACCAATGCAGACCCATACATAACCAACTAAAGTCAAAGACGAAAATCCGGCATATATTATGATACCCACAAAAGGTGCCCATTTTTTTGTACCGTTTAGCAACTCCAGAAAACACAGAACTAACAATGGTTGTCCCAGTGCAGCCAGACCGTATGTAGGATAAAAAGGCATAAAGGCAAAAAGTACTGCCGCCACAAAACCGATTTCTTCCAGTATTCCCAGCTTCTTACACAAAAAATACATACCCAGAAATCCCACCATCACAGCCAACCACTGCATTGTTACAAATGCCGCAAATGGCGGGAGCACTACATAAAACAGCACGCCAAACGGTGCCGGAGGTGTCATGGCCGCTTTACTCATACCATTCATAAATTCCGGAATCGTATCACCCTTAAACAAATATTTCGCCTGATAGATGTAATTTAAAATCTCTCCGTCTATTTGATCATGAATTTGAACATAACTGCCCTCACCCAGAAGTACATAAGGCAACATAAATAGCGCCACTGCCAAAATCCCCAGCACCGGCAACAACACATTTTTATGTAATTGATATTTCTTCCATACCTTGCCCATATATGCCTCTCTTTTTCATGATAGATTAACTATACTCAACCCCGCAAAAACTGTCAAGAACAAAGACTTCCTCCGCGCTTTTATTCCAAACAAAAAACCTCTCCGATTACTCAGAGAGGTTCCTGCGTCATATCTTATACAAACTTAGAAGTGTTAACCTTAACACCAGGGCCCATAGTAGATGTTAAAGTAATGCTCTTTAAGTAAGCACCCTTAACAGCGCTGGGCTTAGCCTTCATAATAGCATCCATAAGTGCCTTGAAGTTTTCCTGTAAAGCTTCTTCTGAGAAAGATACCTTTCCAAGAGGAACATGCACGATGTTAGTCTTGTCAAGACGGTACTCAATCTTACCAGCCTTGATATCAGCGATAGCCTTGGTTACATCCATAGTAACGGTACCAGCCTTAGGGTTCGGCATTAAGCCCTTAGGTCCGAGAACCTTACCCAAACGACCAACTACACCCATCATGTCAGGAGTAGCTACTACTACGTCGAAATCCAACCAACCATCATTCTGAATCTTCGGAATTAACTCTTCACCACCAGCGTAATCAGCACCTGCAGCTAAAGCTTCATCAAGCTTAGGTCCCTTAGCGAAAACCAAAACCTTAACAGTCTTACCGGTTCCGTTAGGAAGAACTACTGCACCACGAATCTGCTGATCAGCGTGACGTCCGTCACAACCGGTTCTGATGTGTGCTTCAACAGTTTCATCAAACTTAGCAACTGCAGTCTTCTTAACAAGAGCGATTGCTTCGTTTGCTTCATATAATGTTGCCTTATCTACTAACTTAGCAGCTTCAGCATATTTCTTACCATGTTTCATTATTATACCTCCTAGGTTCTAACGACAACCTCTTTGGATTGTCTCCCAAATTAATTAATAGTTAATTAGTCTTCTACAACAATACCCATACTTCTAGCTGTTCCGGCAATCATGCTCATAGCAGCCTCAAGACTTGCTGCGTTCAGGTCAGGCATCTTTAATTCTGCGATTTCCTGAAGCTTAGCCTTGGAAATTTTAGCAACCTTAGTCTTGTTAGGAACACCTGAACCTGACTTAATGTTGCAAGCTTTCTTCAAAAGTACTGCTGCAGGCGGAGTCTTAGTAATGAAGCTGAAGCTTCTGTCTGCATATACAGTAATAACTACAGGGATGATAACGTCACCCTTGTCTGCTGTTCTTGCGTTGAACTGCTTTGTAAATTCAACGATGTTAACACCATGCTGTCCAAGTGCAGGACCAACCGGTGGAGCCGGTGTTGCTTTTCCGGCAGGAATCTGTAATTTGATATAACCTGTTACTTTCTTTGCCATTGTGGCACCTCCTATAATGTGGTAATTCGGCGCAAGGCTTGCAGTAAACTGCCCTTGCTCCCACGGGGACACACGTCCCTTAACTTGTTGCCATGCTTCCGATTTACAAAATCTTCCGCTATATATTCGCCTGCCTCACGACAGGAAAATATCTTATTAAACTTTTCTTACTTCTGCAAAGCTAATCTCTACAGGAGTCTCACGACCAAACAATTCTACATTGATGGTTGCGGTCTGCTTGCCGTGATCCATCTTCTGAACAACACCCACGGTGTCCTTCCAAACTCCGGCTACAACTGCAATTGTGTCGCCTTCCACGAAATCAACAGATACATTATCTGATTTGATTCCAAGCGGCTTCATTTCTGCTTCTGTAAGCGGAACCGGCTTACTTCCCGGTCCTACAAATCCGGTTACGCCACGTGTATTACGAACTACATACCACGTATCGTCATTCATATCCATATTGAGAAGCACGTATCCGGGGAATAACTTTCTCTGGACAGTCTTCTTTACACCATTCTTAATTTCAACCACTTCTTCCATCGGTACGCGTACCTCAAGAATCTGCTCTGCAAGATGCTTGTTATTTTCAATAGTTTTCTCAATATTGGCTTTCACCTTGTTTTCATATCCGGAATACGTATGAACTACATACCATTTTGCCTCTGCCATACAATCACCCTCGCTCTATGATAATGATGTCAGGAAATTCACGCCATACTGAATTACATAATCAATAATAGCAATGATAACACCGACTACTACAGATATTGAAACAACTGCTACGGATTGTTTAAATGTGGATTGTTTGTCCGGCCACGAAATCTTCTTGAACTCAGACTTAACACCCTTAAAAAATCCCGGCTTAGAAGTCTTTGCCTTCTGTTCTGCCTTATCTCCCATTATTCTCTCCATTCTGCCACAAACTGTGACCACTTGCGTTTGTTCTTATCGTAGAACGAATTATTTTGTTTCCTTATGAGTTGTATGCTTCTTACAGAATCTACAGTACTTCTTGGTTTCCATTCTGTCCGGATGAGTCTTCTTATCCTTTGTAGTATTGTAGTTACGCTGTTTGCACTCAGTACATGCTAATGTAATTTTTGTACGCATAATGTCCTCCATTCTACTGCATTTCGGGCAGTATATCTATCTTTCACGTTCCTAAGCAATTTCAAGTCATTTTGAAATTTTGAGCATAAAAAAAAGACCTAAAATCAATCTCGCTTGAATACTATAACACAAGAGATTCTCCACGTCAATGCCTTTTTTTGTACTTTTCTTGTATTTTCTATTTTTTTATCTTTAAGCACTTGTTTCTTCTTATATTTTATGGTACACTTTACCTATAAAGGTGGGTTACTGTGTCATTGACACATATCTGAACGGAATCAGATTATAACACACATTGTAATAAACATCAAGTAAGCCCGGCTTAATTCAAGGAAGAAAGGAGGCGTGGCAATGAGTGCAATTCTGAATAATCTTCATAACAATTATCTGACTACCTATTCGCCTAAGAGTATGACGCGTTATGATGCCCATAAAAAGAGCGAACTTCGTAGTGTGTACAATTCCATTGTCAAATTAAATAAAGAGTCTCCCTGGTATCTTCCTTCCAACAGTAAGGATACGCAGGCCTATGCCATCGGCTTAAAGGAAAACGCCCGCCAGCTCCGTAATACCATTGCTTCTTTAGGTGGTTTGGATGATTCTGAGCTTTTAAGCAAGAAGGCAGCTTACTCTACTAATTCGGACATTGCCACTGCTAATTTTGTAGGCAATTACAAACCCGGCAGCGCATCTCCCACCTTTACTTTAGAAGTGCAGGAGCTTGCTACACCACAGGAAAATATGGGACGTTTTTTAGAAAAAGGCAAAATCGGCTTACCGGCTGACACCTATTCCTTCGACGTTACCATTAATGATATGAACTACGAATTCCAGTTTTCCATTAACGAAACTGAAACCAATCAGGAGGTTCAGGAACGTCTGGTTCGCCTGATAAACACTTCGGGCGTGGGACTGAAATCACACATGCTGGAAAGCAATAACCGCACCGCTTTGATTATCCAGTCTGAATCTACCGGACTCGCAGCAGGTGAAAAGGAAATTTTCCGCATTAGCGACGAGCATACCAGTAAGGCTAAAGGTGCCACTGCTTACCTGGGTCTGGATTATGTCAGTCATGAAGCCACCAATGCCAAGTTCCTTATTAACGGAGAGGCGCGCACTACCACCTCCAACGAATTTACCGTAGGTCAGATGTTTGATGTAACATTGAACAGTACCAACGCCCCGGGCGAGACCATTACCATCGGTCTGAAAACGGATATGGAATCCCTGACCGACAACGTAATGCAGTTAGTAGGCGGTTACAACCAGTTTATCAAGGCGACTGCCGATTATCTGGAAAGCCAGCCCAAGAGCAAAAATGCCATCAAAGAAATGAGCGGTATCGCTTCCGGTTATTATAACTATTTCGAACACATGGGAGTAAGTATCGCAGACGACGGTACCATGGAAGTGGATGTTGAAGCTTTCGGCAAGAGTATTGCTGATGACGAAGCCGTTACCGACACTTTCAACACGCTGAAAGATTTCTCAAATAAGTTGATTCAGAAGAGTAAGGATATTTCCTTAAACCCTATGAATTATGTGGACCGAAAGATTGTTGCTTACAAGAATCCCGGCAAGAATTTTGTAAGTCCTTATAATACCAGTGCTTATAGTGGTATGATGTTTAATGGATATTGTTAAATATAGAATAAAGCCCAAATAACCGGGTGACATATACTCCTATACGGACGCGCTCTCGCTCCATGAAACACGTAGCAGTACTAAATTCGTAGTCGGACACAGCCGCCTACTCATTAAGTGCTGACGTATTTCAAGGGTCCTTTATAGGAATATATGTCACCCGGTTATTTTATTGCTTCACTTCAATTTATCGTTTCAACTCACTTTCCACCATCTCCAGGGCGGCGGCGATGACTTTATCCATATCGTAGTATTTGTACTGGCCAAGGCGGCCTCCGAATAAGACGTTTGGTTCCTGCTCTGCCAGTTTTTGATATTCGGCAAACAGGGTGTTATTACGTTCGTCGTTAATAGGGTAATACGGTTCATCACCTTTTTGCCAAGTGGCAGGATACTCTCTGGTAATGATGGTATCCGGCTGTGTGCCGAACTCAAAATGCTTGTGCTCAATGATACGGGTATACGGCACTTCACGCTCTGTGTAATTTACCACAGCATTGCCCTGATAATTATCACATCCTTCTATGGTTTCCTCTTCAAAGCGCAAGGAACGATACTGTAATTCTCCCAACTGATAATCAAAATATTCATCAATCATGCCGGTATAAAGCACTTTACCAAACTCATCCGCTTCCATACCCTTTGCACTATTCTTTGCCAAAAATTCTTTATATGTAATTCCCAGACATACCGGAACATCTTCCAACATTTTCTCCACTATCTGCGTATAACCACCCACCGGAATTCCCTGATACGGATTTGTAAAGTAGTTATTATCATAAGTGAAACGAACCGGCAGACGTTTAATAATAAATGCAGGTAACTCGCTGCAGCTTCTGCCCCACTGCTTCTCCGTGTACCCCTTCACCAGCTTTTCATAAACATCTCTGCCCACCAGGGAAATCGCCTGTTCCTCCACATTCTGCGGATCTTCCACGTACCCTAACGCGCGCTGACGCTCAATTTCAGCCTTCGCTTCTGCCGGAGTTTTAATGCCCCACATCTTACTGAAGGTATTCATGTTAAAAGGCATATTATACAGCTCATCCTTGTATATAGCTACTGGCGAATTGATATAGTGATTAAACCTGGTGAATCGGTTTACATAATTCCAAACCTCTTCATTGGATGTATGAAAAATATGTGCACCATACTTATGTACCTGAATCCCCTTTTGTTCCTTCGTGTATATATTGCCCCCAATGTGCTCCCTTTTGTCTATCACCAAACAAGTTTTTCCTGCCTGCTTCATTTCATAAGCAAACACTGCACCAAACAATCCGGCACCCACAATCAAATAATCATATTTCATTACTTTACCTTCTTCGCCTTATATTTTTCAATCTGCACCAAATCATCCATCAGCTCCAGGATTCGGTCACGTCCCAAGGAATTCAGCTTCATATAATATTGCATTACCCTGTTTTCCAAAAGCTGCGCACCCAAAGATGCATCCGTCTCCAAAGATGTAAAATCCACCGGGTTTAAGGACAGCTTATCACACATCTTTATCACTGTACCATAAGCCATACCTTCGATACCTCTCTCCAGAGCCGTTACCAGCGTGCTGTACGGAATCTCCATTTCAATAGCAAATTGACGTACACTGCGATACTGCTTCAGTATCTCCTGCTTTAGTATCTCTGCCTTTGTCATAATATCCCCTCCATATATTACAAATGATTACTTGTAATATACGATATTTCGTTAGTTTTTGCAAGGGTAGATTGTAAATTAATACCCGTAACTTTGCACAATCTCCAAATAAGGACTGTTCTGAATATCATAAGGAGTAACAAAAAGTCCTCCGTCACTGTCCAAATCGATTCCGAACTGTTTGTAAGCAGACCAGACCAGATGGGCGCATTGGGTGCCGGAAAGAGGTTCTGCTTTATACAAACCCGCCAGCAGCTTATAAGGTACACCTACCAGTTCTTGTGACGCATAATCCGCCACAGCCGTTCCCGTGTTTTGCGCGGCCATCCCCTTGTTTTCGTCATCTTCTTCCCGAGTCGCATATTCCTCCTTCAGCCGTAGCACCAGAAAGGAAGGATATTTTTCCCACTTACTAATCCTGCAAAGTTGACTGGGATTTCCCAACATAATTGCCTCCAGCACCAGCCCCTTTTCCGCATCCACCACCAATCCTGCATGACCGTTACGCCACCCCAGAAAGCGAGAATTCTTAGTAATTAAAATGTCACCTTTTTGAATATCCGCCATAGGCATACCTTCATAGCCCGAAACCGGTTCCTCTACCAGCCACTCCGAAACCGTAAGGGGTGTGGTTCGGAATTCTTCAATAGTAACAGGGGCAAAGTAAAGACTTTGAATGGTAAAAAGCTCCTGTGTACGGCCGGTTCGTATGATTTTGTCAATTGCAGTAGCCCCCAGCCCCGTTTGTCCGGCAAGAAACTTCCGTTCTGCCTCTGATAACCCGTCTCCTGATTCTGCCTTTTCGATGATTTCACTTAAGTCTTCCTGCGGCTCCGATGGTTGAATATGAGCCGTTCCCACAGCCTCTGCCGTCCAATTATACAAAAAGAGCACGCTTACTGCTACTCCCAGCAAAAGCGTACTCCTAATTCTATTTTTTAATGACCCGGTTGCATCCCACATATTTCCACTTCCATACTTATTGTTTTATGATAAGTATGGGCTGAAAAAGAGATTACCAATCCGTTTTTGTATTTATTTCTCACTTTTCATGTACTCTACAAACTCTTCCTGCGTACATTCCAGATAAGTGCATGCTTTTCGGATATCCAATGTTCCGTCTGCGTACATGCGAAGTACCAACTCCTTGCGCCCTTCCATTCTTTCATCTGCCAATAATTCCTTCAATGCCTGACACATATCTACCTTCCCATCCTTCCTGCTATACTCTTCCTTTACCTGTATCAATTCTTCTGCCTTAACATAGTTCGTCACTACCTCATAGGCATCCTCTTCCATCTGCTTAAAATGTTCATCTCCCTGCACCAGCTCAAGCAGCTTCCGCTTATCTCCACTGCAACGTATAAAATCAAATACCTGCTTCACATCGGTTTTAAATATGCTAGTATCTTCCAGCCTGTGAATATCCACCAGATGTAGGCGATAATCTTCCACCATTTCCCGAAGCATCACCGGCAGACCTTCCATATCCAACATATCATGAAGGCTCTTGGGTCCATCCCATGGATCCTTCCCACCGTACAGTACAAAGGTCACTACCGGGTATAGCCTGCTATCCTTACTAAAACCGTACAGATACGCTTCCGCATCCAGTCCTTTCTGCTTCCTTACCTTCTTTCGTAGCTTCTGGGCCTGTTTTTCATAATCCCCCACGTCCTGTTCCATACACCGCAAGGGCATGCCGTAATCCACTATCTCCTGATTTTCCAGACCTACAATGGCAAAACTCACTCCAAATGCCACCTTGCGCACTACATCCCGCGTACGCATCCGTTTTCCTCTGCCCGCAAGACCAAACATCCTGCCCAAAATCGTCTGCGTTTCCGCCTCCTGCAGGTCTTCCCCTGCCACCAGCTGCAAACCGCCACAGCCTATGCCATTGATTACATCGGCATAACGCTCGTCGTCCCGGAAGTACTCCTTCCAGCTTACGTCCTTTTCCATATTCACTTTCCTCCCTTGCAGGAGTCACTCGAATCCTCCTGCCTTCTTTGATTGAATTTGAAAGCATAGATTCTTCGAATTTGAGAATATTAGAATTCCTAGAAATAAAGAAAAACATGCTTTGAGTATATATTAGCATGTTTTTCTTCGAATGACAATATTTTTATAAATTATTATATTTACTAATCACTAATTTTTCTTCAGGCAGATACCTAGAAAATGTTGTAGTCAAGTAAAGAACGCTATAGCGAACTCATTTCCAACCAATCTGCAACAATTAAATCCACAATTGGCAATCCTTTGCTACAATTATAGATGGATATTTATAATCCACTGTCCTTTAATCAACGTTATATAATTCTCACCTCTAAATTTCTAAAACCATTCCAAAGATTATATCCAGAATTTATCTTTTGGTGCATTTAATGAAACATCAACACATTTTTCTCTACACATTTCATATATTTTTCCTGCGTAATAGATGTCATGTAATGCAATTCCAATATTATACGCCAAAATTCGTTCTTTATCATTCTCTCTCCCTAATGCCTTACCCGCAACTACATCTGCCACTTCTGCAAAGTAATGATACTGTTCAAAATATTTAAACCCTTTCACATGATTTGTATCATCTGCATAGATTTTATCAAAAAATAAATCGCAATTCATAAATCCCCTAGTATGTATTGGAACTACTAAAACACCCTCTTTATAACATTCATCATCACACACATTCGCTTCCAATACCGTTGCAGATGATATTATTACATCACTATTCCGGACCACCTCTTCAAATGTATCACAATAGATAAAATTAATATTTTCATGATCCGCGTATTTTTTTGCAAATAGTTCATGTTGATTTTTATATTTTTTCAACTTGATAGTCAATTTACGTTCAGGTTCTATTGCAAGTAAGATATTCAAAGTTGCCCTTGCAGTATTTCCCAAACCTATAAATCCTATCTCTCTAAAATTAGATATTGCAAATAATTTTATAGAATGTGCTGCAACTGCTCCTGTCCTCATTGCAGTAATCCAGTTGCCATCTAATAAAGCTAAATTTTCACCAGTTGTTAGATCATATAAAAGAATTTCGCTATCCAAACTAGGTTCTCTCTGCGGATATCTTGTCACAAGCTTAACTCCAGCCCATCCTGCATCTGGCAATATACAGGGCATTGTATTATAAAAAACATTCGAAATATCAGGTTTCAGACTTATTTTTGCAGGTAATAACATGCTATGCTTACTTTTGATTATTTCTTCTACCCATTCATAACAATTTTTAGGCGTAATAGACAATTTTTTAATTTCATCAAACGGTATTATCTTCATAGTTATCCCCTCTCTCAAACACTTTCTTCATGGCATCTATAAGCTTAGCATTATCTTCCTCATTCCGCACTGCTAAACGAATATATTGTCCTCCACAATATCCTACCTTTTTAGACAAATCTTTAATCAAAATGTTATAATTTACTAATAACTTCTTAGTTAACTCTTTTGATGTCATTCCTCCTAACACTTCAACCATTACATAATTTGCTTGCGATGGTATAACACGAATAAATGCTATCCTAGTTAAATCCATTACAAATTTTTTTCGTACTTCTCTAAATTTATCCAGCGCATCTTGATAGTCTTTATTATACTTTTCAGCAATCTGCATATAAAATTCCCCAAAAGAATTAATATTCCATATTGCAACATCTTTTTTCATAAACGATATTAATTCCTCATTAGCAGATACCAACACACCCAATCTTAATCCCGGCACTCCATAAGATTTCGAAATAGATTTTATAATCACCAATTTTTCATACTGGTTAATAATATCCTCTTTTATTAGCGTCGCATTCTCATAATCCGCAAAATCAACAAAAGATTCATCCAATATCAGAGTAATACTTTTCTTCTTGCACCACTCTATTAACAATATTATGTCGTTTTTGGGTATGTAATTTCCACTAGGATTATCTGGATTAATTAACAAAATATTCTCAACATCCTTACCCTCAAAGTAACGAATAATATCATTTGCATTATAATTAAAATTCTCATTATCGGGGACAAATACTAACTCTCTCTTATCATCCAGCCTATTAGGATATTCTTCGAAAGTCGGACGTATTATACCAATTTTACCATTTAATCTTCCCATTAAACTTTTAATTAACTCAGCCGCTCCATTTCCCACTAATATATGCTCTGGCTTAACCCCAAAGTTCTTCGCCGCCAACAAACTATTTACGCGTATACCAGACGGATATTGAGTAAGCAAAGTTTCAAAGTTAGCTTTTATCTCGTTCATTAATTTCTGAGGTGGGAAATATGGATTTACCAAATAACAAAAATCTAATAATTTTGGGTATCTCCAATAGCCTCCATATCTGTTTTGAATACTTGAGACCTTTTCATCCATATCTTCTACAAACATAGATTCCGCAATATCTAGATCCTGAATATCATCAATCTCATACCATAATTGACCTTCTAGCTTTTTGGCTCTTATTTCAGGATCATCCAACATTGTAATAACTCTTAATACCTGTTCATAATATTCATTATTTCCCAATGCCGTTGAATATGCCTCTAAAAAAGGAACATAATGTGTTTTAGAAAAATTTTTGCTAAACTTGTATATATTAACAGTTTTATAATAATACGGAATATCCTTAAACACAAATTTTTTCCCCGGAACAAAGGATTCTATCCTATCATCTTCTCCCAATTTCACACAAGTACCATCCATCCAGCTTTCGTACTTATCCACTAAAGCCAATGTTTCTCTCGGATCCTCCAACAGTGTTTTCAAAACCGTATCCTCAAATATCAAATCTGATTCCAGCAGCAAAGTGTCCTCTTTTACCAAATAATCCTTTGCCAGTGCCAAAGAATAAATATTATTTGTTTTATCATAAATAGCATTATTTACGTAATGTATAGGCGTTTTAATATCTAAAGTATCAATAAAATCAATCAGTTTCTGTCCTTCATATCCTATTACAATAATAATTCGAGACAAATGTTCCTTATCTAGTTGATGCAACATACGTTCAATCAAAGTAACCCCATTTACTTCAATCATACATTTTGTATTATTCTTTGTTAATTCTTTAAGTCTCTTTCCCATGCCAGCTGCCAAAATCATTCCTTGCATAAACATTCTCCTCCTCTTGTAATGTATAAATAGCAAAATAGACAAACCTACTTTTTCAGTTTGTCATTTTACCTTTTCCATCTCTTTTACTTTTTTCCGCAAATCTTCCAATTGCTTATTATAAAACGGGTAATCATGCCCCGCCTCTGCCTGTTTATATATGTTGTAATCACCATATTCAACTCGCAGAATTTTATCATATTCTTTCGGCACCGGGACCCCAAAGCCCTCAAAAGAAAGTTCTCCTATCTCTTCAAACCATTCTTTTTCATATTGACATCCTCTTTTCACATAGCTAATGAAAACACAAACCTTATTACTCATTTCTTCATCAGACATATTTGTAACAATCTCATTTCCGTATCGCCAGAAACGAGCTGCTATTTCATTTGCCTCATATTCATTTTGTGGTAAGTAAGCATCTCCCCAATATAAACAAATGCCAAAATCTTTTTTCAATTCATCCACTACAATTTTCAGGGTTTCTAGATCTTTTTCTCTTTTAATAATTTGTACTGCTTTACGAATCAACTGAAATGCTCTTTTTTTTCGTTCTAAAAGTTTTTCATCTCTAGGCAATGCATCTACAGGAAATATATCTACCCCCACTACAAATGGGCATCCATGAAACTTTTGTAAATGTGAAGGTTCAATACTGATAGAATCACTGTTTACCACGCAACTATGATATTCCGGATACCCTGTTTGCAAAAGCGGGCTCTTAACTATATATCCATTCGGAAGTTCTTTAGGTAATATTTCCAATAATTTTTTATAATCCTCTCTCAACAAGTAGATATCTATATCATCATCCCATGGAATAAATCCTTCATGTCTTACTGCCCCAAGCAAACTGCCATAGGCCATAAACCAAGGGATATCATAACGTTCACAAACCAGCGCAATCTCACACAGTACTTCTAATTCTGCCGCCCATACGGTCTTCATCGTAACATCAACATGAAATCCACACTTTTCCTCTGCTCTGAAAAATTCCTTCGAAAAACTTAACACGTTTCTTCTTTCCTCTTTCCTGTCAGCTCTTCCAAACGGTTCACTTTATTTTCCAAATCTTCCATTGCCTCTTGCAAAGCCTTCACTTGTTTCTTGTATAATGGATAATCGTGACCGGCAGCATTTTGTACACGAATAGAGTAATCGCCATATTGTTTTCTCAAAATCTCATCGTAGCCACAAGGAACCGGAACACCAAAGCCCTCAAAAGGCATCTCTATAACTTCAGAAAACAAATCCTTATGGAAAATTTTATTGTGATTTGTTATATAACTTATGTACATAACCAATTCATCACCATCTTCTTCTCCGTAACTCATGGCTAAATAATTAGCATACTTATATATCTCACTCACTATTTTTTTCTTGTTTTCAAACTCTATTTTTTCCTTAAACTCTACATTCAGAATATCAGCTATTGCATTTCTTCCATTAACAATATCTTCAATATCCGATTCTTCCCATTCTTTCTGTTTAATGATTCCTACCAAAACAGACATTAACGCTATAATCTCTAAAACATTTTCTCGGTCTGCCTGATTTTTCGGTAAATAATCTAAAGGAAAAATGTCGATACCTGTAGCAAATGGACACCCATGAAATTTATGTAAACGTTCCGGACTAATACTTACACTTCTGGCATTCAGAACTAACGTGTGGTACTCCGTATATCCTGTTTCTGTTAATGGTCCATCCAAAACATATCCTTTCGGCAATTCCGTCGCTGCTACTTGCAAGAATTTATTATAATCCTCGCGTAGCATCCAAATATCCATATCATCATCCCACGGAATAAAACCCTCGTGACGCACAGCTCCCAACAAAGTTCCATACGCACAGTACCACTGTAAATTATGTCTCTCACAAATCTCCGCTATTTCGCGTAACACTTCTAATTGTGCAGCCCAACAACTTTTCATGGTTACATCTATTGTAAAATCCTCTCTTGTTTCTTCCTGAAGAAATTCCTGCGGAATATTTAACATACTCTATCCTCGTTTCTGCCCAATAGCATTTTCTTTATGAAAAAAGGAGTTGACATAGTCAACTCCTTTCGTAGCAATACATACGTCAAGCAATTACTGTAACAGTGAAAGTACGCCCTGGTTACTCTGGTTAGCCTGTGCCAACATTGCATTACCTGCCTGAGCAAGAATATTGGTGTTAGCATACTTAACCATTTCCGTAGCCATATCAGTATCACGAATTCTAGACTCTGCTGCCTGAGTATTCTCTGCAACATTATCTAAGTTGTTAATGGTGTGCTCTAAACGATTCTGAACTGCACCAAGATTTGCTCTCTTTTCGTTCAAATTCTTAATAGCACTTTCAACAGAACCAATCAATGCCTTTGCTGAAGTCTGGGTACCAGCACTACCACTCAAAGAAAGTCCTGTACAAGTTAACTGTCCCAACTTAATGCCAATAACATTAGTAGATGCAAGACCAACCTGAATATCAATAGTCTGGCTAGCATTCAATAACTTAATGCCGTTGAAATCAGTATCCTGAGCTACTCTGTTGATTTCACTCATTAATGCCTGAACTTCCAAATCAACATATCCGCAATCCTCAGTTGCTAATGTGCCGTTAGAAGCCTTAACTGCCAACTCATTCATTCTCTGAAGCATATCGTGAACTTCGTTCAATGCGCCTTCAGCTGTCTGTACCATAGATACGCCGTCCTGAGCATTAGCGGAAGCCTGTGTAAGACCTCTTACCTGACGTCTCATCTTCTCTGACATTGCAAGACCTGCTGCATCATCTGCTGCACGGTTAATCTTGTAACCAGAAGATAACTTCTCAGTAGACTTACCTAAAGTAGATGAGTTAACATTTAACATTCTGTTTGAGTTCATTGCTCTTAAATTGTGCTGTACGATCATTGCCATAATTTTTTCCTCCTTGAATTTCCGGTGGCATCCTTGCCACTCGTTTGATAAATTAATAGTTTCATGATATCTTCTTCCACCGAAGTTTCTGTCGACATCATCAGGTAAGCAACTTATCATTTGCTTTACTTGATATATATATCGGATTGTTTCTTAAATACTTTAGAGGTTTCTTGAAATTTTTTCAAGTTTTTTATTTTCTTTTCTAAAGTTCTTCGGTTTAGATATCACCTTGTTGTTTACACTTATTATATCGGCTCATTTTGCCGGGACTTAACCCCTAATTACAACTTTTTTCAAAATTTTAAAAGGACATCCCACCGGAATGTCCTCTTTACATTTCTACTTCTTCAAATCAAACCCTCTGTTATCCTCCAGAACTGCCTTATTCAGATTCTGATAATAACCATAGGCGGCTTTGGAACTCACACGGCCTTCTTTAATCTGGTTCTTCTCCTTAGCAAAATATTTCTCCACCATCGCCTTATTTCTAGCTTCACAAGCCTGCACGGACACACTCTTTTCCGTCACCTGACGAACCAACTCCTGCAAGGTCTTAATCTGTGATGCATACTTTGCCTTGTCCTGCTCCAGCTGTTTGGAAATGTTGGCATATAAAGTCTCGAATCCATCATCCAGTTTAGTTAATTCCTCAATTAACCGTCCCTTCTCTTCGATAGCCGCATCAAAACCATCCAAATCCACTTCCTCTGCTGAAAAGCACTCATACTGTTTGTCATTATACACCTGTATCTCATCCAGCACGGTTAATTTCTTGCGTAAGGACGCTTCTAATACACTAAGATAATTATTCATTATGCATTCCCCTTTGCGCGATTAATCCGCATTACCTCTTTCCAAGTATCCCTTACAGAATGTAAATGTGTATTTACTTCTTCCAAAATACTCTTATCCTTTTTGATATTTGCTTCTACTAACCGCTGTCCCAAGTACAAGTAAATACGTTCATAATCCTGAGCTACTTCATATTTCATATCCAGTGTCTGTCGCAGATAATCAACAATTTTCTGCACCTTTACAATATTATTATGTGCTTTCTGCACATCCTTTTGTTCTACAGCACTTTCTGCAATATTGCAAAACTTAATAGCTCCTTCATAAAGCATCAAGGTCAACTCCGCAGGGGATGCCGTCATGATCTTGTTATTATTATATTGCGAATACGCATTGGGCAATGCCATATTACATACCTCCAAGCATTGATGTTACTGCATTTGTATTGGACTGGGATTTCGCCATAGCAGACTCCATAGCTGCGAACTTCTTATACCACTTATCCTCATAATCTGCCAGCTTCTTCTCTAATTCTGCAATCTTACTGGTATAATCCTTGTAATCCGTCTTCATTTTCTTATCATCATAGAAGCTACCAAAGCTACGATAGCCCTCTACTGATTTTGACTTATTCGACATCTCGTCATACAGGTTCTGGGACAACTTCGTAAAGAAATCCACTACCGTACTCGGATCGTTACTAATCATACTCTTTAACTTATCCGCATTACCGGAAGTACTTTCGTCATCCGGATCCCCGTCAATATGATATGCGTTCTTTTCGTTATCCGGTGCATTGAAGTATCCCATGGTATTAATACCGAAATCAGATAAATACATCTTCTTTCCATTTATTTCAATACCCGAAGACATGGTTCTTTTCAGCACGTCACTAATAGAAGAAAGATTCTCATCTCTACGAAGCAATGCACTCTTAATCTTTTCTTCATACTTCTCTATTTCAGACTCAGACATTACTTCTTTTTCTTCATCAGTAAGCGGCTCATAGCCCTTTGCGGAATCTGCATTATACAGCTTATCCATTTCATTGATAAGTGCATTATATTCCTTCAAGAAGCCCTTAACCATGTCATAAATACCGTCGGTATCATCCTGAGTGGTTACTGTGATAGATTCGCCCGGTGCAGTCGTATTCATAGCAGTAATAGTCAGACCGTTAATATCGAAGGTATTGGTATTACTTTTAAAAGTTGCACCATTTAATTCAATTTCTGCATCCTGACCTTCCACTTTGTTCGCACCATCGCGCACAGTTAATCCCAATGCTGTTAAAGCTTTTCCTGTTCCGCTCAGAACAAAATCATTAGCCGCTCCGGACTCCTTGGCACTAACGAAAAATCTCTGATTCTTCTCATCAAAGTTCGCATTTAAACCACAGTCGTTCTTTAACCAGGTAAGTGCGTCCGATACAGTAGTATCTGCTGTTACTTCGAAAGTTTTAACTTCCCCATTAATGGTACAGGTCATTTTCGCATTCGCAGAAATAGCTCCAATTTCGCTAATTTTGGTAGTTGCATCTACCTTGCCACCATCTAATTTAGAAATCTCTTTACCGGTCAGATAAGAAGTCTTCGCCAACTTGTTAATCTTCAGCTCCTGCACGCCGTTTACTGCATTTTCACCTGTAAGTACACTTACTGCATCACTGTCAGACACCTTAGTGGTTTTCTTCATGTATGCAGTAGTAAAACGCATATTATTTATGTATTTATTTTGAAGATTTTTAATCTTAGTATTTAAGCCCTTCCAAGCCTCCTGTTTCCATTCCAGCTTTTTCTGCGCTTTTACTGTATTATCTACTTTAGTCTTTCTGGCAGATACCAACTCCTGAATGATACTGTCAGTATCCATACCGGACATAAGTCCTGATAATCTCATTGCCATAACAGTTCCTCCTATCTTCTCTCATCTACCAGAATACCGGCCATCTCCCACACCTTGGCAATCATATCCAAAGTTTTCTCCGGCGGAAGTTCTTTAATTACTTCCTTGGTATCCTTGTCGACAATCTTAATCGTTACACGGTTGGTTCCTTCATGAATACCGAAAACAGCTTCCGAATTGAACATGCTCTTGTTCATCTGTTCTACGGCTTTACGGATTTGTTCGTTACTGGGCTGTTGTTCTCTTCCCTGGTCACTGTAACCGTTCTTCTGCTGGGAATCCTGCACCACAGTTAAATTCTGGTCTACCTTCTGTGCCTCCTGCGCGCTGGCAGAAGAATAACCTTCACCGGTGCTTCGTTCCGTCTGCACTACCGGTTTTACCTGTACTGTTTGAGCCTGCATGCTCATTACACTTCCTAATGGTTCTAATGCCATATCGTCCACCTCCATGTGAATTCCTGTCTAGGCTTGCAAAACAATGAATAAATACTTTTGGGGAGCTTGCTCACCAATAAGAATTTATTCATTGTTTTATATGGCGTTCAGCCATCATCTCGATTTGTAAAGCCACGTAGTGGCGGAAATCGAGATGAAGCCTAGACTTAATTGTCTAGTTCCTCAAGTATCCACTGATACTTATCTCATTCTTTTTATCGGCTCATCTTCCTGAAATATTTAGAGGTATTTTTAAAAAAGTCCTCCTATCGGAGAACTTTTTTATTTCCGGAACAATCCGGTTCCCTTCTTATCCTAACAAATTCTTCAAAGCCTCAATACCGTCAATATTGGTAGCCTCCTTATTGGCCTCCTGAATCTGTACATAGACTTCCTTACGGTATACCGGCACTTCCTTGGGTGCGGATACGCCGATTTTTACCTGATCGCCCTTAATCTCCAAAATGGTGATTTCAATGTTATTGTTAATAACAATGGCTTCGTTTTTCTTTCTGGATAACGCTAACATCCTACTCACCATCCTTTCCGGCTTTCAGAATATCATAAATATAATATCTGATAGGGAATTCTTCTCCGTCTACAATCACTTGGCATGCCTTGAGCTCATCTACATTAACAATGATAGGTCCCTGCAGATTCACGCTCATTTTGGTCAAGTCTGCGGGTACGGTTACAGTCACCAATACCAGCAGATTCTCCGGTGTGATGCCACCAATATTCTTCAACAGCTCATCATCCACCTCCGGATTATAATCCGCTTTTACTACATGAGGATCCATAACCGGCAATGCAAAAGCAGGCTCATCTAAGGACTGCATCCAACGAATTCCTGCATTGGTTCCCTGTTCAATGTCATAAATCAAGGTAAATTTCTTCATATCCGGGAAACCGATAATTCCACCGGGAAAGGTAATGATTTTCTCTTCGTTTACTTCAATTTCTCCAAAAAGTCTGGTATTAATTCTCATATGGTCCTCTTTCTGCCTTTTTCAGGTCTTAGATATAGTTTAACAGACTGGTCTGCGTTACTTTTCCGGTTGCCATAAGTGCTGCTTCGTAGGTCAGCTGTGCACTGCTTAACTGTATTGCAATCTCTGTAATATCCACGTCCTCGTTTTCACTCTTCAGTGTTTCAAAGGTGGTTTTCTGAGTCTGCATACGGTTTTTGATAAGTTCCAGTTTGCTGCTTCTGGTACCACAGTTGGTAATACTTAAGTTCGCTTCATCCAAATAGCCCTGCATGGTAGTAATACCGTGCTCGAACATTCTCTGTGACTTTTCCTTCAGAAGGTCATAGGCCTTGCTTACGGTTTCCAGCTTGCTTTCCAGTGCTTCCAAATCCGCGCCGGTCACCTTATCCTTCATAGCCTCCAGACTCTCCTTGATTTTCTGCATATCTGCCACTTCCTTCATGGCCTGCACCAAATCATCCACTTCTCTGCCGATACCATGTTTGAAACACTCATCTGCTGTAGAATTCACACGAATGGTCTGGTTAAATCCTACATCATATTCGATATCCTGTCTTTCCACAATACCGTCCAGATATCCCTGATTGTATTCAATCACATTACCGTCTGCATCCGTGGAAGAACATGCAAAATAGTGTTCCGGTCTCAAGTCGCCCTTCTCCCAGTCTGACTTCTCGTATGTTACACGGATTTCCGCCTCGTTCAAGGTGGAGGTAGTGGTATCATCCTTCAAGTTCATCAATTTATCATATGCTGCATCACTCAAGAAAAGTTCGCCGGTCTCCGGTATGTAAATAGCCACTTCTTCTCCGGCTTCCGATGCCTGCTGCACTCTTTCTGCAGGACTGGGGTTATCTTCATACTCATGCACCAGCTCCGTGGTAATGGACTGCCAATCCAGTGTTACCTCACCGTTTGCATCTGTCTGCTGTACCGGATAGGACAACACCGGCAAAGTATCATCACATACATTATATGCCAGACGGATACGGTGCACTTCGGTAGAAGAGATATCTACTGCTTCCACATCCACATCTGCGAAATTTACTTCATTAAGATCTTTTAAATCTTCTCCTGCATCCGACTTGGTATTAATTACGGTCAGGGAATCGATAGAATCTGCATCGATTTGCTCCGTAATACTGTACTTTACATCTTCCTCGACGTCGAAACGCATAGGTGTATCCGTACGATATCCGGTAAACACATATCTGCCTGCATAATCTGCATCTGCAGTACTATAGATTTCATCGCCCAAAGCCTGTAGCTGTTCCAGAATAATCTGACGATCAGAGGTAGTCAAATCTCCGTTAGCGCCCTTGGTACACTGGCCAATCACACTGGTAATAATGCTGGTCAGGTTGTTCAAGGAATCCTCTGTAATGCTCAGCCAGCTTTCCGCATCCGGAATATTCTTGCTGTAATACTGTGTAACCTCTGTTACGTTACTACGTAAGCGAAGTGCACGAATTGCCACTACCGGATCATCCGAAGGACGGTTAATCTTCTTCTGGGTAGACATCTGAGTACTCAGTGTGTCCTGATACACTTTATTGGTATTAATATTCGCCAGATTGTTATTCTGTATAATCTTGTTTGTAATTCTCATATAGGTCCTCCTTCGGAAGAATGACTGCTATTCTTCCCGGGAAAAGTTGTTATTTATACTCCGGTTTCCAAAATCAGTCGGTCGTAAATCTCTGTAAGTGTCTGAATCATTTTGGATGCCAGATTATAACCGTTCTGGAATTTTACCAAATTGATTGCTTCTTCATCTTCATCCACACCGGAGATAGATAATCTCTGGTTGTCAATGACACCTGAAATATTTTCATAGTTCTTGGTAAATGTATTTGCTCTGCTGGCATTTAAAGCCACATCGCTAAGCACACATTGCAGGAATTCAGAAGCATTACAGCCTCTAAAGGTCATCTTCTCCTTGTCGTAAGCCATGGACTTCAAATCACTTAACAAATCCTTCTGTTCCACACCGTCGGACATGGTATTTTTATTTGCCAATAAGTTCGCATCCTGCAATACCGCTGTCAGGATATTAAAGTTCTTGGCAGTCATCTTATAATAACTGTCCGCGCCACTGTCCACAGTCATGTTTGCGGCCTTCTTCGCCTCTTCCTGCGTCATACCGCCTGCTACCAGTTCCTGTACCTTCGCGGTATAGGTTTCATAGGTGAACAAGTCATATCTGTCCTCTGCCGGGAAGTCATACTGTTCATCACTTATAGCATATTTTCCGGTAAATAAAATATTCCCCGGATTATTATAAGAATCGTAACCACCCTGCAAAATATCGTTAAAATGCTGGGAGAAGGTTCGTATCCATTCATTCATCTGATTCATGTAGTACGGGATACCCTGATACTCCAAGCCTGCACCAATGCTTGCCACCTTGCCAACTCTGTCATTGGTCAATCTCTGCGGATTCTTCTGTCCGTCAGATAAGGTAAAAGTATAAGAATGAGTGGCATTTCCGGCATCGTCATAGCTACATTCATATGTCCAGGAATCATAGTAAAATTCCTGATTACCTAAATTAATAATACCGCCCTGGTCTGACAGATTACACTTATTCAAATCCTGTAAGTAACCCTTTGAAACCTGAATCGTTACTTTATCCTGTTTACCATCTTCCGTAGTACTGATTCCGGTAATATCTCCGTGGAAATATTCTCCGTTGGTAGCATCACGCATCTGCACCAATCCCTGTAATTCTCCTCCCATGGAAGCGTTATAAAGATTGAATTTCTGACCGTTTTCCCAATAAATATCATACAAACCGTCGATATCGGTCTGATTTACCTTTTCATAGTTTTCTCGGCCCACACATTCCAAACCATTAAACTCACCGGTATCTACCAAGGTCTGACCGCCTGCTATCTTTACGATAAAACGGTGTGCTCCGGTCTCTCTGTCCGGATAATTGTTATCCACAATCGGAGTCTCAGAAATCTGTACATCCACAATCTTGGATAACTGATCAATCAAAAGAGTTCTTCTGTCGCGAAGCTCATTTGCCTTACTTCCGGAAAGTTCGATTACGTTTATCTGTGTATTCAAAGTGGCAATTTCGCCTGCCAGGGAATTGATTTCATCCACCTGGATTTTGATTTCCTTATTAACGTCTGACTGCAGGGACTCCATATTGCCGGAAAGATTGTTAAAATATTCTACCAGTGCATCTGCACTTCCTACAAACTGCGCCTTTGCAGAATCACTGTTCGGGTCCTTTAAAAGCTCCTCCAGACCGGTAACCATCATCTTGTCGAAGATAGTTTTAAATCCGCTGGCTACACCGTCATCCGTAAAATATGTTTCAATCTGTGTCATGTAATACTGCTTCGAAGAATATTCTCCTACCAATGCATTGTTGTTCCAATACTTGGTATCATAAAAATCATCTCTGACACGTTCGATGGCAAGAGTATCTACGCCGGCACCTGCACAGCCGTAAGTTTCAAACACACGAATGGCATCTGCCGCCTGCTGTACTACCTGCTGTCTGCTATAACCTTCCGTCTGCACATTTGCAATATTATTGGAAGTAGTATTCAATGCAGCATTGCTGGCAAGCAACCCTGTATACGCAATATTTAATCCAAAAAACTGTGATGCCATACCGTTCACTCCTTACCTGTTATACACCCAGCGTATTAATAATATGCGCCAGCATTTCACTGATTGCATTTATATATCGGCTGGAAGCATTAAATGCATTCTGGAACTTAATCATATTGGAAAGCTCTTCGTCGGAAGATACTCCTACGATCTGGTCTCTTGCACTTAATGTAGATTCTACTGTATTCTCCTGATTTACAAATATGCTTCTGGATACATAAGCGGTATTTGCTACCTGAGATACTAAATCATTATAATAATCCAAAAATGATGTTGTCTTCTTTACTTCAGGATTTAAAGTATATGCTTCCTCCGTGAAAGCATCCTTCAAAGCCTCTGCCGTAGTGTTATCCACCGAACCATCCGGCATCATAAAGCTTAAGCTGGAAGGTGCCTGCTTTAAGTCCTGATCTATCTGCAAATTCTTCAAGGTATATAAGGTTTCCTGTCTTGCGAAATTCTCTTCATTATATACCCAGTATTCCTTACCGTCTGCACCGGTCACCTTACTGTAAGCATCTGTGGTAATCTTGGCAAACATCTGAATGGGACTGCCGTCTTCCTTACGCATATAGCCATCCACATCATCTTCACAATAGCTTACATTTTCTAATACGGTACCGTCTGCCAGCGTCAGGTTGCCTTGCGTTACACCTGCAGCCGTTGCCAGAATCTCGTTCACCTTTGTTGCCACATTGTGCATCAACTGGTCGAATTCTGCCTGAATATTCATAATGGCAGATTCTGAAACTGCACTGTAGTCTTTTTCTACATCTGAATAATCTGCACGGTGATCACCTCTCGCCAACAGAATAGCCTTCAAGCCACCGATATCTGTATTCAAATCTGCCGATATTTCTCTCTCTAAGTCAAAGACTTCCGCGCCGTCGATATTGTACTCACGGCTTCCGTCATCCAAAACCATATAGGTTGCATTTTGCGGCCAGAAAGGTGTATGGAAACCGGTTGCTTCGTCTGTCTGAAGCATGATTTCAAAACATCTTTCGCCTTTTACAAAATCCACACCTTCTATTTGTACAGCTACATCGCCGTAATAATTTTCGGTTACATTAATTTCTACCAGAGCACCCAGCTCATCCAGAATACTGTTTCGCAAGTCCCGTAAATCGTTAGCATGCTCTATACCGCCTACTTCAATCTTACGAATCTGCTCATTCAACTCTATAATCTGTTTGCCATATTCATTGATTTTCTCGACCTGCTGTGCCACCTGATTGTTCAGGTTATCCTGATAAAAAGCCATGCCTTCATATATATTGACAGCTCTTTCTACCAGTTCTTCCGCCTTCTGCACTAAAAGCCCCTGGGTAATAGAGCTGGAAGGGTCCTTTGCCAACTCCTGTACAGAAGTCCACATCTGACTCATGGTTGTCTGAAAAGCTTCTCCGTTTAATTCTCCCAGTAAACTTTCCACTTCTTCCATAGTTTCTGTGGTCAGCTCATAAAAAGAGCATCTGCCGGCTTCTCTACGATATGTTGCGTCTAAAAAGACATCTCTTACTTGTTTTACGCTGGAATAGGTAACACCCAGACCGGTCTGTTGGTTCGCAACACTGGTCGGATTGATTGAGACTGTGGTATAGTGTTTCGCAGCCTGCTGTACCTGTTGTCTTGTATAGCCGGCCGTATCCACATTAGATAAATTATGCGCTGTGGTATTCAGCGCATTCTGACTTGTCTGTAATCCGGAGGAACCGACATATAAACTTCCCATCAATGGCATATTATTTTCCTCTTCAAAATGTTACTGTTTCGCATCGAAACCACGGTAATTTGCTCCCATGGTATTTCCCGTGCTGTAAGCACCCTTATTGTAATTCGCTGTCTGCGGAGCCGCTTTCATGGCCTGCAACAGGTTCATATCGAATTCTACCAATTCCAAAGAATGCTGTATCAAATCCCGGTTTCTTTCATTTACGGTCTGCATCTCGTGAACTACCTTCTGCAAACTCTCTACCGCATCCGCAAGCTGTTTCTGCTCCGCAGGACGCGCAGCCAGCATCTCTATCAAATTGGTCAATTTCAGTGTGGTAACATCCTTGTTAAGCACATTGGCAATGTCCGCCGTCACTTCCACACGCTTCTTTTCCAAGCGATTAAGACGGCCAATCCATTCCTGTTCCTCATCCGTGATTTTTTGTAAATTTTCCAAATCGCCCTTTACGATGTAGGACGTTTTCTCTTGGGATAATTCCAGCAGCCCCTCATATTCACTGCTTTCGTTTTTCAGTACCTCTATCAGGTTCTCCATTAAACTAGCCACCGGAATTACCTCATTTCTTCATATTTTTGCATTAATTTTTCAGCGAAGCTGGAAGTATCTACCGTATACGTACCGCTCTGTATTTTCTCCTTCAGCGGAGCTGTCAATTCAGTTCTCACATCAGGACTTGCCTTTACTGCGGCTTTAGTAATCTGGATATCCTTTCCAAAGCTGCTAATCTGCACCTGGTCCGTATAAGATGCTCTCGCGGTCTGCTGCGTTTTGTTTACACGCTGGGAGCGATACATCTGCTGCACCTGATTATATGCTTCTATTCTCATATAGACTCCTCCTTCCCTGGATTGTCTTTTGCATGTTCCTTACTATCTTTATCGGATGTTTTCGGGATTACTTTAGAGGAGTTTCAAAAAAATCTATGTCAGAAAAGTCCCCGTTAATTCCCCATCAACTGTAACTCATACAGCTTCTTATACAGTCCATCCCGGACAAGGAGTTCCTGGTGGTTGCCGGATTCTGCGATACGACCTTTGTGCATGACAATGATGCAGTCCGCATGTTGAATTGTGGATAGTCTGTGCGCAACCATAATGGTGGTACGGCCTTCCATCAGGCGATCCAGTGCCTGTGTTATCAGGCTTTCTGTTTCGGTATCAATATTGGCAGTTGCTTCATCCAACACCAGAATAGCAGGATTGTAAGCCAATGTTCGCGCAAAGGATAACAGCTGGCGTTGTCCCGCAGAAAGTGTACTTCCGCGTTCCGTTACCGGTTCATCATAACCACCCGGCATCTTCTGAATAAAGGTATCGGCATTCACAATCTTTGCCGCATGCTTTACATCTTCTTCCGAAATTCTTTCATTATTTAAAGAGATATTACTCTTAATATCACCTGTAAAAACAAATACATCCTGCTGCACTTGTCCGATGGCTGCACGAAGCACATCCGTATCAATATCCAGAATGTTCACACCGTCAATCAGTATTTCACCCTTCTGAATATCAAAGTACCGGCCAATCAGATTCAGTATCGTGGTCTTGCCGGCTCCGGTAGCTCCCACAAACGCCACCTTCTGTCCCGGCTCAATCACAAAGCTTACATCCTTTAAAATATAGTCTTCCTTCTCATAGGCAAACCATACATTTTTAAACTCAATGCGTCCCTTCACAGAAATCTCCTTCGGATTCGCAGGGCTTACAATGTCCGGCTTCTCATCCAGTATACCGAAGATTTTCTCTGAAGAGGCAATGGCAGACTGCAGTGTTCCGAACTGTTCAGCCAGCTCCTGTATGGGTTCAAAAAAGGAACTGATGTAGGTAATAAAAATAAACAGTGTACCCAACGACAGGGTATTGCCTAACACATAGTAGCTTCCGCTGCCAATTACAATCACCGTAGCAATTATGGACACCATATAAATAGATGGTCGGAAAATAGCAAAGGTCATTACCTCGCGCCAGTTTGCCTTAAACAAATCCTGGGACTTGTCTGCAAAGGCTTCATACTTTTCTTCTTCTCTGGCAAATATCTGTATCAGGCGCATACCGGAAATATGCTCCGAAAGGAAGGTATTCAAATCCGTCAGTTTATTGCGGGCAATCCGGTAAGCCTTTCTGGAGAAGTATCGGAACACAAAGGTCAATACTCCCACCACCGGCAAAAGCAGGAAAGAAATCCCCGCCATACGCGCGTCAATAGATATCATAACCACCGCATAACCGATAATCTTCACAACATTCTTAAACAGCTTCACCAAAATATTGGCAAACAACTCATGAATCGCTTCGGTATCGTTGGATACTCGGGTTACCAGCTTACCCACCGGTGTAGTATTAAAAAAGGACAGGGACAAGCTGTGAATGTGCGCAAATACTTCTTCACGCATTTTGTAAATAATCTTCTGCCCCATCTTTTGAAGCATCCAGGTATCCACCGTATTCAAAATCAGTCCGCTTGCCAGCAAGAACAAATACACACCTGCTGCCCGCAAAATACCTTTAAAATCATACTGTCGGAGTTCCTTTAAATCCTCTGTATCCAGAAGTCTTGCTCCCCCGGTAATATATTCCTGCAAAAGTGTATTCTCTGCATCCCTTAAGACCTCACACTCTGTAGCAGTCAGCCCCTCCGCCATATAATACTGATTCTCGTAGAGGAAGATCTGATAATACTCTTGCCCCTCCGCTTCTCTGGAAATCCACATGCCATCATAGTAAACGGCCCCCTCTGCACCTTCTACTGTAACCGCATAGGGCTGGTAATAACCGGTAATATATTTATCTATGGCATCTCCGATAATAATGGGACGGTACAATTCCACCACAATAATCAAAAGCACTAAAGCGGTAGCCAGAGTCATAACCCACTTGTGAGGCCTTAAATATGTTAAAAGTCTTCTCATGATACCGTCACCTCCTGCGCTCCGATGGCAGCCTCCAGCTGCTGTTTCTCATACATGGCACAGTAAATACCGCGACGGTCCAGAAGCTCCTCATGAGTACCCACTTCTACTGCCTCGCCTCCGTCAAGTACCATAATCATATCCGCATTCTGCACCGTAGAAATACGGTGTGCAATAATAATCGTAGTTTTACCTTTACGATTCTCCTTCAAATTATTCAGAATATGTTCTTCCGTATCCGTGTCCACTGCCGAAAGAGAATCATCCAAAATCAATATGGGTGCATCCTTCATTAAGGCTCTGGCAATGGAGCTACGCTGCTTCTGCCCACCGGATAGTGTGACACCACGTTCTCCCACCACCGTATCATAGCTTTCCGGGAATGCAATAATATTGTCATGAATGCAGGCTGCCTCCGCCGCCTTTATGACTGCATTGATATCCTTTTTCTCTGTGCCGAAAGCAATATTCGCCTTCAAAGTATCTGAAAACAGGAAATTATCCTGCGGCACATAGGCAATATTTTCACGCAAGGTTTTCAAAGGAATTCTGCCAATATCATTACCATCCAGCAAAATCATCCCCGGCTGTGTTCTATATAAGCGAAGAAGCAAATTGACCAACGTAGACTTGCCGTTACCGGTACGACCGATAATGGCAAGCGTACTGCCTGCCGGCACCTTCAGCCGAATATCCCGCAGTACACTCTCCTCCTGCCCCAAATGCGTAAAGGTCAATCCATTGAATTCGATATTTCCCTGCAGTTCTTCTACATCCAACACATCTTCTTCGTCCTCAATAGCCGTCTTGGCATTGAGCACCTCTTGGATTCTGCGAATGGATGCCGCTCCCTGGGTAAACATAATAGCAGACTCTGCACAGGCAAGCATGGGCCAGACCAACATATTAATGTACTGATTAAACGCCACGAAACGTCCCAGCGTAATCTCTCCGATTAATGTAAGATAACCGCCGTATAAAAGTGTCGCCAGACTGGACAGACCGATAATCACATCCAGAAGCGGCATCAGCACTGCCTGCAATTTAGCAATCCTCAAACTTTTATCCATGGCATTTTTATTCTCTTTCAAAAAGGCATTCAGTTGGGCACGTTCTCTCACAAATGCCTTAATCACGCGCACCCCCGAAAAGCTTTCCTGAACAAAATCCGTAAGAGAGGATACTGCCTGCTGCCTCTCCGAATAGAGCTTCTCCAGCAAATTGCCAAAATACAAATATCCCAGACAAATCAGCAGCATGGGCACCAAAGCCAAAAGAGTCAGCTTTACATTTACATACAGCATCATCTGGCAAACCACCATGATAGTCATAACCACTGCATCAAAGATCGCTATAATAGCCGGACCGATTGCCATGCGCACTGCATTTAAATCACTGGTAAATCGCGTCATGATATCACCGGTCTTGTGCGCATTGTAATACTCCACATCCAAGGTTTCCAAATGTGCAAACATATCATTTCGAATATTCCGCTCGATTCTGCGGGATGCCCCAAATAAAAAGAATCGCCACAAAAATCTGCCCACTGCCAAAGTCAATCCCAGTAGTAAAATACCTATCAGGCACTTTACTACACCGTTCCAATCCATGGTTCTGGCTGTCAGACCATCTGTAATGGTACCGGTTAATTTAGGGATGTATATATTGGCAATATCCACAACAAACAATGTAACGATTCCCGCTATATATCTAAATTTATATTGCTTTACATATTTCATGATGAACTGAAACGTACTCATAAAAACCTCTCTCTTTTTCGCACCTAAAATTCACGCAACAGATTCATTATATGCTTAAGACTTGAGGTTCGTCAACAGTTCTCCTACTTCATCAATTCCTCCGATAAACGAAGAATTTCCGGAGCCACACGCTCACGCTCTTTCTTTAATACCTTATTATACAAGGGATATGCCAATGCTACCGGCACCATCCCACACAAACCAATCACAATCCCCACTACCAGTGCTGCCATTTCTGACATTCCGAAGGATTCTCCCAAATTAGTCATTGCCAGACTCATACCAAATCCCAGTACCAGTGCACCGCAGATTCCCACTATCAACGCCTGCGTTGTAGCTTTCTGTCCAACACTGCGGTCGAGACGTCGCAGTTGTTCCATTTTGTCCTCTTCCTGTACAACATATTTTTTACGGATATTCTTTATTTCCTCCTGCTCCTTGGCAGAATAAGTAAACTGAAAAGTCTCTTCACTCTGTTTATGCTCCATTTTCATTACTCCTCATTTGTTTTATTTTCTTCCAATTCATACTACTGCCTCCGGATTTTTACCGTAAATGTGGAGCCTTTACCGAGAATACTTTCCACACTAATTTCTCCCTGCATAATATCCACCACACGTTTTATAAGCGCAAGCCCCAGACCATTTCCTCTGGTTGCATGAGAAGTATCTCCCTGGTAAAACTTTTCAAAAATATGCGCCCCCACTTCCGGTGACATACCGCAACCGGAATCCCGTACCTTTACCACTGCATACGGTCCGTCTGTAGTAAGCAACACAGATACCCTGCCTCCCGCTTCGGTAAACTTAAACGCATTGGAAAACAAATTATTCCAGACCAGACTTAAAAGCTCTGCATCCGCCTTTACGGTTACATCCTCTGCAATATCCGTATCTATCTCGATATCTGCCTTTTCCCAGACATTTTCATACTGCAGCAGACATTCACACAGCTGCTCGCCCAAATCAAACTCTGTCGCCTGCGAATAAATCTGCTGATTCTCCAGACGGTTTAATTTCAGAATATTTGTCATCATATCCGCCATACGTCGGGATCCATCTGTCACACCCTTTGCATACTCCATACGCTTTTCTTCCGACAAATCCGGTGTCTGCAAAAGCGTTCCATAATTTTGTATGACTGCCAAAGGTGTTTTCATTTCGTGGGAAACATTGGCAATAAAGTCCGTCCGCAGAGTTTCTACACTTCCAAGCTCCTGGGCCATCTTATTAAAACACTCAATAATTCTGTAAAAAGTATCATCTGCTCCAATTTTATTACGCGGCTTTATACGAACAGAAAAATCTCCCTGAATAATCTTCTCCGCCGCCTCCGTAATCTCCTGCACCGGGCGTTCTACAGTATACTTTCTTCGCAGTGCATCGATGGCAGTATATATCAGACTCAAAAGTATTACATTTGCAAAAGTCAGTTTAGCAGCCGCCCCTATATTCTCACTGGTTAATGTCACATCCAAAGTTTCCGCCAAGGTAGTCACAAACAGCATAGTACAACAACTAATAACAAACGCCACCAGAAGAAAAAACATGAAGTAATTATTGAGCCACTTTAAAACATTTTTTACTCGCTTTTCACTACTCACTTTATCACCGCCTTGTACCCTAATCCATGCACCGTTACAATTTCAAAATCATCACAACCGGACAATTTACTACGTAGCTTGGTCATATACACATCCACTGCTCTGGGTGCAGTCTCTGTGTCCGCATCCCAAAACTCATCCATCAACTGTGAGCGGGTAAAGGTCTTCTTGGGATAAGACAACAGCTTATACAAAATACTGAATTCACGATTGGTTAAAGAAATCTCATCCTCATTTAAGTATGCGGTATGCTCATCCGCATCCATTACAAAGTTGCCGATTTCCAGCTTTTTACTAGAAGCAATCTTGGCACGGCGAAGAAGTGCTCCAATACGCAGGAACAATTCATCCAAGTCAATAGGTTTCACCATATAATCATCTACACCGATACGGAAACCTCTTTGTTTGGAAGCAATATCATCCCTTGCAGTCATAAAGAGAATCGGGATTTCCTTGTTCATCTCACGGACATCTTCCGCGAACTCAAATCCATTCACACCGGGCATCATAATATCCGAAACAATCAAGTCATATACACTGTCATACAACGCATCATACGCCTCATTTGCATTCAAACAGCCTGTTGTCTCGTAACCGCTGTGATTTAAAAAAGAGCAGACTGTCTTATTTAATTCTTTATCATCTTCCACGACTAATATTTTGAACATAATAAAACCTCCATCGAAACATTCTCTAACATTATACAAGGTAACACAAAAATGTTAAAGTTTTGTTTCTGTTTGGAGGTTTGTCGAAAATTCTTTCATTAATTACTTTGCGGAGGTCTTCATTATTTTATCGCTGAGTGCCATCACTTCGTCTGCGTACTTATTGCGTCTGCCATTAAGTATTTTTTTATATACCGGATAATTGATAATTGCCATAAGCATACCGATAACGCCAACAATAATACCGGGAACCATAGGACTCTCCATACCGATATAAGAACCAATATCCGTCATAACTAAGCTCATACCTGCTCCCATAATAATTGCGCTAATACTACCGAAAACATAAGCGAATACGTTTGCCGGTCTCTTTACCTTCGCATCCAGTGCCTTCAACTCATCCAGCTGTGTGTTCTCCTTCTCTGTGTACTGTGTACGAATCTTCTGTACTAAAAATTCCTGATCATTTTTGTTCATTTTAATTACCTCTTTTCTTTTTGTGTTGGTTAACTTGTTGAGCTTATATTAACGGACTAATGTTTTTAAATTTTTTCTAAAATGTTTGAATTTTGTTAAAATAAAAAATGTGCTACGAATTGTTTTATCAACTCGTAACACATTTTATAAATTTCTAATCCATTATTACCTTTACATTCAACAGAGGATTACCGGAAATCGGATTGTTCTTCGCATTTACATATTTCAAATTCTTACACTGGCGAAGCGGAGAGAGGTCTGTTACATAACAATCCCGCAAATCAATAATTTCAAGCGCCGGCAGATTTTGTGCAAAACTCAAATCACTGATTAAATTGCTTGACAGATAAAGCTCCTGCAAAGACTCGCAGCCCGCCAAATCTGTTCCCGGAAGTTCTGTCAGGTCACACCGGTTCAAAGATAAAACTCTTAAATTCGATAAATTACCGATACCGGACAAGTCTGTAAATGTACAATAGTCCAAATACAATTCCTCCAAAGAGGTGGCTTCAAAGTATGGTTGCAACACTGACTGGAAAATAATCGGATCATCATATCCTACATACATATATTCCCCATAATCAGGCATTACCCTGAATTTTGTATACGCCAAATCCAGAACCTTCAGATTATCACCTACCGTCACTCCATAAGGTGCCGTATAAATACTACAGCTGTTGATACGCAGCTCTTCCAGATTGCCAAGGGCAAACAGGCCATCTACCGGGTCATTTTCATCAAACTCCATATCAGCGATTGTCAGTTTTTTCAAATTAGGAAGTTGACTCAAACAAGCAAATCCGTCATTAAACTGTGAATGACAGCTAATCAATGTCAGCGATTCCAGATTCTTCATCTGACAAATAGGCTCCAACATATAATTATAGAACGTCAGGTCAATGACTAATTCTTCCAACTGATCCAGTTCATACAGAAAATCCAACTCATACACAACTTCCAAACCAAGCTTCTTTAAATTCTTAAGCTTTCCGATACTCTGATACTCCGGCTGACGTCCGTTCAAGGTATCCAAATCCAGCTCCAGATACTCCAGATTGGTTAATTCACCCAATGCAGACATTTTCTCCAACTTATCATTGTCAGCAAGTCGTAACACCTTCAGGCCTGTCAAATCCTTTAAGAATTCTACACTCAGAATCTCCGTATCTACGATGGACAGATATTCCAACGAGGTCAGCTGTCCCACCACACTCAAATCCTTCACACCTTCTGAAGAACCGTCTATGTAAAGCTTCTTTAACGGGGGCATTTTACTTAAGATTTCATAGCTCTTATCGCCCTTCATATCGATACAGTACAGTTCCTCCAGACTTGCACAAGCAGTCACTTCTTCCATCTGGGAGAACTCATTGTAATCCAGGAAAAGCCTCTTTAGGGCTGTAAATTCCTTAATACCGGTCAAATCGATACGCTCTGCCACCAATACCTCTATCTGGTCCGTGGGCACATTTGACTTTTGTAAAGTAGAAATATCCGCTCCATTACAAAAAATCAAACTTAAATTCGGAAGTGCGGACAAATCTATGGACGTATAAGTGTTCAGATTTAACCCTCTAAGTCCCTTAAACTGCTGCAAATCCGCATAAACCACACTGGAATTACCATCCAGAAAATTCACACTGACAGTCTGAAAGGTCTCTTCAAACTCTTCTGTAAAAGCAAAGGGTATAGGATCATTATACTCCGGTACCGCATCCCACATATCCGGCGCATAATCACGATAATCCGCCAGACTGTAACGGATATCTATGGTACCATCCGACCAGCCATCCTGCATATCGATATACTGAATCGTGTTCAATTCTTCCTGAGTCACTTCCTCTACATTCTTACCAAATACCCTGTACACGAACTGCCCCATGGTTCCCGATTGGATTCCGTCCAGGTCCTCTAAAGCCACCTCATCTTCCGTATCCTTTTCATACTTTCCGCGATCCGGCTTAGTACTCTGGCTGGATTCCTGACTCATTTTCATTCCTATAAGCGGAAAAACAACTATACCAACGCTAACCGCCAGCATGCCAAAGAACGCCAGAATGATTCCCGGCAAAATGGACGCCTTTTTCTTTTTCGTATTACTTCTATTGTTACCGGTCGTTCCATTACTCCGCGCTCCGCTTTGGTTCCCCACACCGGACGAAGTAACCGTTGTATAAGTTCCTCCGCTCGTTGAAGACTTCTGGGTGGATGCCTTTGCATTCACCGGTTCCACATTGGAACAAAAAGTACACATATATCCTGCACTGGTAAGCTCCATCTTCGCTCCACAGATACTACATTTTCTCTCCATGACAAACCCTCACTTTTGTATAAATCTAAAAGTATATTACACAAGGAATGAGTAAAAGTCAATCTGTGCAGGTCATTCCTTTACTCTTCCTTCTCACCTTCATTAGCTTCTTCCATTTCGAGCAGTTCCTCACCTACTCCATCCTCAAACCGCACTCTTAAGACTGCCTGAGGCCAGTTGACAGAAACGTAAGCCCGCTTACTCTTTGCCCGGGCTTCTTCATTAAATATTTCCAGAAGCTCCGCCAAAATCTCCCTTCGTTTTCATCCAGAAGTTTTTCTTTCTCAGTTTCTAAACTTGTGATTCGGCTTACAAGCTCCTTACTCTTTTCATCACTGGCTACATAAGTTTATATAATTGTCCAGCAATTTCACTAATTTCATTATTATTTAAGTTATCAAAATTATCCAACATTCGACTTAGTAACGGTGGTGTTATTATTAATGCAGATAATAAATCATCTTTAGCCGTTTTATTATTATTATCATATTCTACTTTTCCAGTAATAAACTTATTTTCATATTTAATTGTAGATGTAACTGCATTCACAAAAGAATGTGAAATAATAAATGTTCCGCCTTTATATTCACCAATTATATTTGGATTTACTTCTGCTTGATGTATCATTATCGATATTGCTCTATCTACCTCATCTTTAGGTAAATTATAAGCTTTATTTAAATCATTCTCAAAATCATTATATGAAATTTCTTCCTGATTATTTTTTGAATTGTTTCCCATAATTCCATAACTAATTTCTCAGATGCCATAGTATCTATACCTCAAATCATCTATTTTATCCATTTTATTTTATAAATAATATATTGATATTACAATTACTTAAAAATGACAATTTTATTACTTTTATATTGTATTTTTATGTAAATCATTGTATTATCAATATAATTTAAATATATCGGAGAAGAAAAATATATGAATAATAAAAGTTTCATTGATTTAAATTCAGAAAGCATAAAAGAAATAATTATTAAAACTCGTATAACACCAGATACTAAAGAAGTATATCAAATCTCATTAGAGCAAGCTTCATTTGGCTATCCAAAAGATTCAAAACCAATAGTATTTGATGCTGATGTACTTGATGAAAACATCCCTAACATAACTTATTTATTAGGACAATTGCAATCTATACATGAAAAACTTCATATTATAAATATAAAAGATATTTTAAAAAAATATGATGGAAGTTTTTGGTCAAATGAAAAAACAACACCAGTTTATTTGTTACATTTAGCAATTGCAGCTGGTTTAATTTTACCTCCACAAGCAACTACAAAACAATGTTTATTAACAAAAGAAATTCACCCTACGCTTTCTCCCAAAGATCCAAATTTTCCAGAATGGAGTGAAAAATATAAAAAAGAAGTTTTAAATCAAGTTGACGGTCAAGAACCAGGAGACGAATAATTAATTATATATGTAAATAACCGGTATTTCGTAGAAATACCGGTTTTGTTTTTAGATGAAAAAGGGGCTGTCGCATTTACGATTGAAAAATCCTGTTGGCGATATCTCAAAAAGAACATGTAATGAATTTGTGCAACGCATAAAATCAGAGGCTTCGGCCGTATTAAGTTGAATGACCCGCCAAAAATGGTGTATCGTTCAACACATTCTGTTTCTTCTGCTCTGTCATACAAAAAGCTCCTTTCCATAATTAGTAAGGTCTACTCAACCTTCTAATATGTACTTGGAGCCTGAAAATCGTGATTACAGAAAATCACTCAAAAAAAATTATGGATAATCAATTCCACCATTTGGAGAATGACACCTTCTTAATCTATTTACTCCTTTAATAAAACCTTTTACACAACCATATTTTTCTATTGATAGAATCATATATTCTGAACAACTCGGCGTATATAGACATGATTTTCTCATCATCTCCGGTGCCCACAGTTGATATAGTCTAACCATAAAAATCATACCCTGTGACTTTACTGATGTGTGATAAAGAAGTAAAAGAAGTGTAAAAAAATTTGCCGTTCCTATCCGGCACTTGCGCATTGCGCCGGATAGGTCGGGCGGTCATTCGGGCAGGTCTACCTTGCCAACGAAAGAGTAGTAAATATCAATATCCTGTCTGCGTGTGCCGTTCTCGTCATAGCTGCACTCATGCACAACGATTTTCTCCACAAACTCACGCAAGAGGGTAGGGGTAAGTTCTTCAAAGCTGGTGTACTTGCGGACAACATTCATAAACTTTTCAGCGTTTACCGTGGCTTCCTGCGCTTTGGAAAGCTCTGCCCGGATAGCGGCGGCTCTCTCTTTCAGTTCTTTCTGCTCGGCTTCATAGTCTGCCGACAGCTCCGTGAAACGCTCGTCTGAAATGCGCCCGGTCACGCTGTCCTCATACAGTCGCTTGAAGATAGCGGATAACTCGCTGATACGCTTCTCGGCGGCTTCCAGCTCCTTTTTCTTTGCGGCGTTCCTGCGCTTGCCCCCGTCCTCGTTCTGCTCGATCAGCAGCTTCATAAACCGGGCTTCATGCTTCGCCGCATAGCTGGTAACTTTCCGCAGATTGTCCGTCACTCCGGCGGTCAACAGGTCGGTGCGGATAAAGTGCGCCGTACAGTCACGGGTACGCTTCTTGTAGCTCCCGCAGATGTAACAATCCTGCTTGCGGGTGGCGTTCTGGTAACGCTGCTGGTAAAGGACGCTGCCGCAGTCGGCACAAAAGAGTATGCCGGAGAATAAGCCCACTTCATCATAGCGGTTCGGGCGTTTGCGCTGCTTGCGTAACTCCTGCACACGCTCCCACATCTGGGTGTCAATGATAGGCTCGTGGTGGTTCTCGAAAATCGCCTGTTTCTCAATGGGGTTCTCTACGCTGTGCTTGGTCTTGTAGGACGGCTTCTCCGTCTTGAAGTTTACCAGACAGCCCGTGTACTCCCTGTTTTCAAGGATATGTACCACGGTATTGGTCGCCCACTTGCACTCATAGCCGGGGTGGTAGCGGCGGGTGCTTCCCGTCCGGCGGTATTCCAGCGTTCCCGGCGTGGGGATTTCCTGCTCTGTGAGCATACGGGCTATCTTGGTCGGCCCGTTCCCGGCAAGGCACAAGCTGTAAATCTGCCGCACGACAGGGGCAGCTTCCCCGTCAATGATGAAATTTTCGTCCTCGTCCATAAGGTAGCCATACACGGGTTTGCTCGTGACGGGCTTCCCGCTCATACCCTTAGACCGTTTTACTGCTTTGATTTTTTTGCTCGTATCTCTCACCAGCCATTCGTTAAAAATGTTCCGCAGAGGGGCAAAATCGTTGTCACCCTGTGCGCTGTCCACTCCGTCATTGATAGCGATAAAGCGGACGCCTTTCTGTGGGAAAATCATTTCTGTGTACATTCCCACTTGCAGATAGTTTCGCCCTAACCGTGACATATCCTTGACGATAACGGTGCCGACTTTCCCGGCTTCAATGTCCGCAAGCATGGCTTGAAAACCGGGTCTTTGGAAGTTCGCCCCAGAATAACCGTCATCTGTGTACCATTGCAGATTGGAAAAGCCGTTCTGCTTCGCATAGGTTTCAAGAATACGCTTCTGGTTTGAAATAGAATTGCTCTCACCTTGCAGCTCGTCCTCGTGGGATAATCTCGGATAAAGGGCGGTAATAAGGTTTCGGGTGGTCTGTCTTAACATAGTGTCCTCCATTTCCGACAGCCAGCCCCACTATTCCGTATGACTATCATACCACATGGGGCGGCTGTCTGTATAGGGCTTTTTGCTTCTTTACGTCCCGTCAAATTGCCGATTTTTGTGTAGCAGCTTCCGCTTCCAACACTTTCATCATCTTGTCGGCGGCGGTGGCGGTGGTGTCCTGCTTGAAATAGCCGGAAACGACAAGGACAGAATTACCTATGCGGATTTCCGTCACGCAATCCGGGCGGCGGGTGCTGCGGTCATTCTTTGGGGTGTTGGTCATAGGCGGCTCTCCTTTCTGTTCATCAGCTTTTTCAGTTGTTCCATTTTCTCCTGCGCCGTGGCTTTTCGGAAGTTGCTCCCGGTAAAGCGGACAGGAGAACACATTTCAATCAGACGGTCATAAATGCGGGCGTGGGCGGTGTCCTCCGGGTGCTGCAAGTCCTCCAGCGTGAGATTAGTCGTGACGATCAGCGGCCTGCCGCTGCGGTAACGACTGTCAATCACGTTGTAGACCTGCTCTAAGCCGTATTCCGTTCCCCGTTCCATTCCAAAATCGTCAAGGATAAGCAGCGGGAAGCTGCAAAGTCGGGAGATATATTCATTCCTGCCCTCAAAGCTGGCGGCAAGGTCATTGAGTATCAATGCAAAGTTTGTCATGCACACGGGGATTTCACGCTCCATAAGGGCATTTGCGATACAGCCCGCAAAATAGCTCTTGCCTGTGCCAACGCCGCCCCATAGCAGATAGCCAATGTTGCGCTCTTTCATGGTTTCCCAGTTCTCCACATAGAAATGGGCGTGTTCCATTTGCGGGCATTTGCCGTTGTCGTTCTCAAACGTCCAGCCCTGCATAGCCGGGTCTGTAAAGCCCCGCCGCTTTAACCTCTCAACAGTTTCAAGGTGGCTGCTCTGTTTCTCTGCGGCTTCCCGTTTCTCACGCTCTGCCCGCTGGCAGTCACATTCTGCCGGGTGGCGGTCACGCCCCAGCCATGCGGCGGTTTCTTTGGGGAAATAGCCCTCTTTGGGCTTGTGGCACTTCCCGCAGTATAAAAGCCCGTCCTCGCCGGTGTAGTCCTCCGGCTCCGGCGTGGTGTCGGTCATATTCAAAATCATTTCATCAAATCCATTCGTCATAAGCTCTCGCCCTCCTTACAGGTATAATCGGGTATGCCCTTTTTCGGGGCTTTCTTGGCTGCGTCCTCCTGCGCCCACTTGAAAATCGTGGCTGCATGGCTCTTGTATTTCCTCCCGCTGGAAGCGATATGGCAGGATAGGCGGTCAATGTAATACTCCCACTTGCCGGGAAGCTCTGTTTTCAGCCCGTCAAGCTCCGTATCGGAAAGAATGACATTGTGGTATCTGCCATAGGCGGCGGGGGCGGGGTGTCCCGTTTCTAACTCTCTCTCTTTTTCTATCTCTATATCTATCTCTATCTCTTTCTCTATCTCTATCTCTGGTGGACAAATGTCCGCTCGATATGGTGGACATTTGTCCGCCCCTGTCTGCGGCAGGGCTTTTTGTTCCTGCAAAGCCAGCCGCGCCCTGCGCTTGCGCTCCCCCTCGGTAGAGGACTGGCCGATTAAAAGCTCAATGTTGCTCATGTAGAGTGCGCCGCTTGGCAAAGGCTCCACAAGCCCCAGCTTCATAAAGATTTTCAAGGCTCTCTCTACAGTGCCTACCTGCTGGCGGGTAATGGTCGCAATCATCTGGGCGGTGTAGGGGATATTCTCGTCAAGCTGCAATTTCCCGCCGTTTTTCAGCGATTTCAAGTACAGCTTTAAGAGAATGTTGGAATAGATAACGCCGTCCTGCATACTTTCCAGAAGCACGATTGCGTCATCATCAAAATAGCTCTCTTTCAGCTTGAGGTAGTAATATTTGCGGTTATCTGCCATAGGCTGCGTCCTCCTTTTTCCAGCGTTTGGAATAATAGCGGGGGCATAGTATGATAACCGCCCGGAAGCTCTGTTTGCAGTCACGGGTGCAGCCCCGGCATAGGTCGTTGTAAGTGATACGGTTGCGGTGGTTGAGGAAGAAAGACCATTCCAGCCGCCGCTTCTTGCTCATTCTCGGCAATGGTAAGCTCCTTTCTGCCGTTCCTATCGGTGCAACGGGATAGGGGGCATTTTCTGTATGTTCTCGGTGTCATTTTCGGGCTTTTTCTGCCCTGTAAGCCCCGTTTGGAAGTCGGGGAGTATTGCGGTAAGGGTTCATATCATACCTGTATTTTTGTAGGGTTTCGGTATCATTTCGGGGCAGTCTTTAACGCTCCTGTTCGTGCTTTTTCTGCTGGCTCGGTGCGCCCCTTAAAATCTGGTCGATATTGCGTCTGACTGTCTGAAGCTCCTGCGCCCGCTGGCGTTTCTCCCGGTAGTCGTTATATCCGGCGTTCTTCTGGACGGTAAGCTGCTCAATCTCCCTTTGCAGGGCTTTGCTGGCTGGCAGCTTGGTTATTCCATGCTCCCGGAAATAACGGGCGGCTGTGTCCGCTATGATAAAATCGCTTTCGTGCTGTTCCCGGTAGGCTCTCCGGGCTTTCTCCGATTTCTGCGCTTTCAGACCGTCACGGGCGGGCTTCGTGCCGATATAGCCCAAAAGGTTGCGCTGCAATTCCTTTTTCTCCCGGATAGCGGCTTCCAGCCCTTTCAGTCCGGCAAGGCTCTCCTGCGTGGCGGCGTTGGCTGCGGAAATGGCAGCGTCCAGCTCGTCCGGGGAAGAAAAGCCGTACTGCTGGTATAGCATGAGGGTAGCCGACATCTGTTTGAGGTTGTGCATGGTCGCCCACTTCTCATAGCCCCGTCCTTTCCCCTCGGCTCGCTTGGCGGCTATGTCTACCATGCGCTGTACAGTGTCATTGTTCGGGGCGTTTTTCGCTTCTTTTTTCGTCCGTAAGCGGTCTTTGATACTGCCGGGGTATTCCGCTATGGCTGCGGGTTTTTCGGCGGCTCTGGCGGCGTTCTGCTCCAAAACGGAGAGGACAGAAGCCCGGTCAAAATCGTCCCCCAGTTTCCGGGCGGTAATTGGCTTCGTCCTGTCCGGCGTGAGGTAACTTAGCCGCCCCCGGCTCTCCTTGACGGTCACGCCATGCCGGAGAAGCAGGGCAGCAAACTCGTCAAAGCCGGAAGCAGCGGCAAGGGCTTCCCGGATAGTCCGGCGCAGCTTCGCCTTATCCGTTTCAAACTTGGTCTGCCGGGGCGTGATACCGTCCGCAATCATAGGGGCGTTGGCTCTATCCAGCGCAGCCTGTCCTTTCTTCTGCGCCCAATATTCACGCTCGGTAATGCGCTCCTTGCTGCCGTTCAAAAGGTCTATCTGATAAAGCCCCTCGCTGTGGCACATTTCCATGACTTCGGCTTTCAGATAGTTCATAGCTGCGTCTGTGCAGCGGTGCTTGCAGCCTGCTTTCCTGTCCGCTGGCCTGTCCATGTGGGGCAGCATGGGAACCTCCGCAATCCGCAGACTGTTAATGACGATATGCACATGGATATTTTCGGTGTGGCTGTGCCCGTCCGGGTGGGTGCAGACAAGAGCCTGGTGTCCGGGGAAATGCTCGGCGCAGAACTTCTCTCCCAGCTCCTGCGCCCGATCAACGGTCAAGCCGTTGTCCGGGCCGTCCCGTGGGTCAAAGCTGATGATGTAGTGGTGGCTCTTTACGTCCTCCCGTTTCTGGTTCTTGCCGTAGCGGAGATTGGAGCGCATACAGGCAACGGCAAAATCCTCCCCGCCACAATTCAGAGAGGATATGCGGTAGTCTACCCTCGGTATGAGCCGCCCGTCTGCGTCAAGGGTGGGCTTCATGGTAAACTCGTCATGCTCGAATGTGAGGTATTTTTCAGCGTCCCCGTAGTTGGCATTTTTAGAGCTGATATGTTTGAGTATCGCCAACGGCTTCACCTACTTTCTGCAAGACTTCAAACTTCAAGGCGGCAAGGTCGGCGGCGGCTCCCCGCACTTCCTTTTCCAGCCCCCGGTAGGGGCTTCCGTATTCGTTCAGGCTCCGGGCAATCTGGTTTAAGTTGCCGCCGATTTTCCCGTACTCTGCCGTGAGCTTGGAGAGGGCGGCAAGCAGCCCGTCATTGACCGGGGAAACGGTGACAATGGGGCGTATGGTCGCTTTCCGTATGGCTTGCCGGATAAACTCGGACTGGCTGATTTCATAAGCCGCCAGCCGCCCGGTGAAGTCGGCGTATTCTTCATCGGTCATGCGGGTCTTTACCACATGACGGCGGTGGGGCGTATTGTATTTCTTTCGCATGGTCTGTGACCTCCTTTCTCGCCCGACAGGGCGCATAGCAGGGTTTGGGGAAGGCACTCCCCAACAAGATTCCCGCAGGGGCAAAAATAAGCGGAGAGCGAATTTTGGCACCTCGGTAGAATCTTGCTCTGAAAAACTCCGGCGTTCCCCGGCTCCCGTCCTTTCCGCTAACAAAACGTTTCAAAAGGGCTTTGCTACCCGCTATTCCGGCTTATCTTGAAAATTTTCCTTTCACTACCTACAACACCACGCAAAGCAAAATGGACGGAGATTTTTAGAATTTCCCCTCTATTCCCTACAACACCACGCAAGCCGGAATAGGCGGACAATGGCAGTATTTTTTTCTTTGATACCCTCTACGGATAAGTAAGGGATTTTGCCAACTGCGGCGGCTATTTTCCCTTTTGTTTTTTCATACTGGGGATTTTCAAAAATGCCAAACAGGAACGAAAAAAAGCAGCAAATCTGTTGAATAGATTTACTGCTTTCTGGTTGCCGGCGAAGCGGCGGTTATTCAGTTGTAGGCGGTAGGGCTATCTCCCAAAGCGGAACTTGAAAATAGCTGTGAGAAGCGTCTGGGTGATGTAGTCCTCTGTATCTTGGTCTACCCGTCCATTCACACGGGCGGCACATTGTATGCGGCGGCGGTAATACTGCAATACAGTTCCCACCGCTTCCGGCTCCCCGCTGGCGGCTTGGACGATTGTTTCATAGGGGAGAAGCCTATTATTTCTCATATGCCATTCCCTCCATTTCCGCTTGGAGCTGCCGTAGGGCTTTTCGGATATGGTAGCCCGCTGTGCTGCGGCTGCGCCCGTACTGTCTGCCAATTTCGTGCTGTGGAATACGCTTGAAAAAGGACAGGTAAATCATTTCCCGCTCCCGTTCGTCCAGCCGTGACAGGGCTTCCGCAAGTAAACCGCTGCTGAAAATGACCGTATCGCCGCAAAGGGTAAGTATGTATTCCTCGTCCGGCTCCGGGGCTTGGAAATATTCATCTGTCGTGCCTAAAGGGTAGTGCTTTTCGTCTGTGAGGTATTCAAGGGATATTTCTCTTTTGTGCTTCCTGCTCCGTGTCCTCGCTGCGTTGATCGTTGCATTTCGGATAACGACTTTGCAAAAGGCATGGAAAGTGTACTCGATATGTTCCCGATATTCTTCTGTACAGGTCATGGAAAATCCCCCTTTCCTCCCAAAAGGGCTGTGGCTGGTTAGTAGTTGCTTTTTATGATAGTAAGGGGCGGCAGCACTTTAGGCTGTCGCTCCTTGACTGCCTAACTGCAAAACCGGGCGGGGCTGTCAACGGCGGGCGAAGCCCGTTCATCTTGACCGTTGACTGGCTCGGCCGGGTTTGCTATTTATCCGGCAAACTTGAATTTATTTTAAGCTATCACGTTTTACCTTTTTAAGCCTTACTATCATTACCATAGGAATTTCTTTATTGTTTTTGAAACATTCTTCATAAAATCCATCAATGACAAATCCAGCTCTGAAACAAAGGTTAAAAATATCTTGTATGGAACGATGATAATAAATCTGCTCCTCCGGCTGCCCTTCGATCGCTATATCATAGTAACTGTGCGGTGTCATATATTTTTCAGTCAATGTGATAAAACAAGGGTGCTGCGTTGCAAAGACAAAAATCCCGTTTTCCTCCAATAGTTCATAAACAGCCATAAAAAGCGGTTCAATATCCGTAATATCCATAATTGCCATATTAGAAACTGCTTTCGTAAAGGCTCGATTTCTTTTTAATCCTAATAAGCTTTCTCTATTGGTCGCATCCGCTACGCAAAACTCAATTTGTTTTGCATATTGTGATCGCCGTCTTTTAGCCAATTCTATCATTTTTTTGCTGTAATCAAAAGCGACGACCGAAGCGCCTCTCTGTGCAAGATACGAAGAATAATTTCCATTGCCGCACGCAATATCCAAAATGTAATCCGAAGGATCAGGAGAGAGAAGTTCCGTTACTTTGGGACGTACTACCTCTCTGTGAAATTCATTGGATTCGTCACCCATTGCATCATCCCAAAATTGTGCGTTTTTCTCCCAGATCTTTTTGCTTTCCTCTGTTCCCATGTTCTCTCCCACTCCCAAAATTTGCCTTTTTGCTTCCATTAAATCTTCCTTACTATATTCCATTGTTACCCTCCATAACTTCTGATTGTTGCCGTCTTGACTATTATGTATCTTTTCTTTCCAAAATGGTATAGGCTTTTATTTTTATAATGCTGCAAAACTTTTCTTCTGTAAGGTATTCAAAGGATATTTCCCTTTGCCGCCGCTATTGGAAAGCCAAAAGCAGCGGCTTTTTTACGCGATATGACCGAAAAGACTAGAAAGCAGGATATGTCATCATTTGTCATTTCTTCTCAATGTAATAACTGCATGGCATATCAAGCCAAATACAAGAGAAAAACAGCCACCGCCAAATAGTGATGCTCCCCACCCTGCACCCGACATTGTCATAAAACCGCCAACAAAGAAAATACCAATGCCAAGAAATATCCCGACACCATAAAAAAGTCCAATTGCCATATCATACTTATTAAATTGTC
>JBGVKL010000133.1:0-148227 GCA_045123675.1 Acetatifactor sp.
AAAGGTATATTTATATTATAACACAAAGAGTACAAAAGAGCACGCATAAAAACATAAAATTTGACAAAAAAATAAGCCATAGTTGGCTTAAATAAGGGCTTTGTATTAAAGTGGAGAAAATGAAAGTGTCAAAGACCCGGGACAAAATTCCTGTTGAAAATCGAACAAGTGTTTGCTATAATGTACGCACAGGAGGTGACACTTGTTGAAAAGTATCATTTTTCATATTGATGTTAATTCAGCCTTCCTTTCCTGGGAGGCTGTTTATCGTATAGCGCATCGTGGCGGCAAGCTGGATTTGAGAGAGGTTCCATCGGCTGTGGGAGGAGATATGTCCATGCGTCATGGGATTATCCTGGCAAAGTCTATTCCGGCAAAGAAATACGGAATACAGACGGGAGAAACCATATTGGATGCACAAAGGAAGTGTCCCAATCTTGTTTTGGTGCCCCCAAATTATGGACTGTATGAGAAATGTTCCGCTGCATTTATGGAGATCCTTCGCGAGTATTCGGATATGGTAGAGCAGTACAGTATTGATGAAGCTTTTATTGATATGAGTTCCAGTTGTCATCTATTTGGTTCTGCGGAGGAAACAGCGGAGTTGATAAAAAACAGAATCAGGGATGAGCTTGGATTTACTGTAAATGTTGGGATATCCACGAATAAGCTTTTAGCAAAGATGGCTTCAGACTTCAAAAAACCAGACAGGGTGCATACTCTTTATCCGGAGGAGATACAGGAAAAGATGTGGCCGCTTCCAGTATCAGATTTGTTTTTTGTGGGCCGTGCTACAACAAAGAAGCTTTTCTCCATGGGAATTAGGACCATAGGGGAGTTGGCTACAGCAGATCCTAATTGGATAAAAGCAATATTAAAAAAGCAGGGAGAAGTGGTATGGGGATTTGCTAATGGAATTGACTTTTCGCCGGTTATTTCACAGCCTGCACCGAACAAGGGCTATGGAAATAGTACAACGACACCCTTTGATGTAGTGGATGTGATAAATGCAAGGAAGGTTCTGCTTGCCCTGACGGAAACGGTTGGAAGCAGGTTACGTGCAGACCAGGTACAAATAGAAGTGGTGGCAGTAGGTATTCGATATTCAGATTTATCCTATGTGTCCCATCAGAAAAGACTAAAGACCTCTACCAATTTGACGTTGGAGATCTATGATGCGGCCAGTGAGCTGTTCGTGCAGTTATGGAATGGTGATGCTATAAGGCATTTGGGCATTCATACCAGCAGGGTGCAGGATGATGACTTTGTAAGGCAGTTGGCATTATTTGATGAGGTTGACTATGAGAAGCTTGCTAAGATTGACGAAACCGTAGATACCATTAGAGAACGATTTGGAATTGATGCCGTAAAAAGAGCCATTTTTGTGGATCAGCCCATAGACCACATGAGTGGAGGTATTTCCAGAGAAAAGAGAAGTGTGGATTATGATAAAATAGTGGTTCAGTAGTAGAAGGGAGGAATTTTCGTGGCATTTGGAATAGGTACAAATACACAGGAAGCAGATGCCGGTCAGGTACAGGGAACGCAGAGAGAAATTGCATGTGAGTGTTGGTTTACCAGTACGGGCAAGATTATTCCGCGGATGCTTAAAATAAAGGATGAAGATGGAGAAATGGTCTTAGTGAATAAGATAGAAGTTCATTATCAGGAGCAGAAGAAGTATGCCGGGATACCATCCATTGAGTTTGACTGCACACTGACTGTTTTAGAGAAAGCCATCCATGCTAAGTTAATCTACTACCAGACAGAGAGTAGATGGGTATCTTAGAGTATAATTATCATTGGCAAAAATAAAAGGGGATGTAAAAAAATTCCCCAAAGAAAAAATCGCTTAGACCGTGAGGTTTAAGCGATTTTTTGGGTTTGCGCGCCATGGGCGCGCTCTAACGGGTGAAAGTCGTGTGTTCTGCAAGCTGTTATCAGCTTGCCAGTGAAAGTCTGGTCAAGGTAATCGCCAGTGAGCCTTGTAGCGAACCTCCAATGCCTTTGGGTGACCGATTGTGTTGAAGCGAGGTATGCCTGTGAGAAACAGGTGCAAAATAGCAGTCCGTAACATAAAGTGAATCCTGTAGCATCGTTACGTTAGCCCTATAAGGGACAAGAGGGAGTCGAGTCACTGACTTTCTGACGAAGACCATGGAAAATGTGGAGATACTGGAGTACAGCATTGAAGAACCCTTCGGTGTAGAGGGAGCGGAATGTTATGAAAGTTGATAACGGAACAGAAGAGATCTCATACCTTCATATAACCACAAGTACGTCGAAAGACGAAGTTTAATGTTAAGTTGATTGAACCGCCGTGTACCGAACGGTACGCCAGACTGTCTAACGATTTCCATAAAGCAGTTTGAAGTACGGTGTTTTTGTTACTTGTTAAATCATTTCAATTTATTTCTTGTTTTTAGCCGAGGTATTAATTAAAATTTTTACCTTCATTTAGACATTTATCCAAACTTCTTTATTAATTCCTTTGTTGAAAACATACTTAATAAACGCTTAATGTTATAAGCGATAAACATGGAAGATGCCTCTGCATCGACATTATCTATTTGTCGTCGTAAAAAGAAACTGTATCCAAGCGTTCTTTTGATTGTACCAAATGGATGCTCAACAATGCATTTACGTTGCTTGTATACATCGTTATTGTTCAAAGTGTCCTGGCGAACAGCGTCTAAAATATCCTCATGTTCCCAGCGTTGTAGGGTTCGTCCCCTTGACGAGGATGTACATACATTTTTGTATTTGCAAGAATTACACTCCGAACATTTATAGCGCCGATACTTTATTCCATTCTTGGAGGTGTTTTCAAAAAAAGACAATATATTACCAGTTGGACAAATGTATATATCTTGTTCTTTGTCATACAAGAACTTTTCTTTACGGAATTCGTCGTCTTTGGTTGAGTTGTTCGCTCTTGCTTTTTTTATATACACCTTCATTCCGGCATCAATACATTTTTTAATTTCTGTTCCATTATAATAACCTGTATCTGCTAGTATGATTGAATTTTCTGATTCTAATAAATCAGTTGCGTCTTTGGCCATTTCGTAAAGCTGATTTTGATCATTTATATCATTTGTAGTAGAAATGTCTATAACAAAATGATTTTGAGCATCTACAACGGACTGAACGTTATAGCAGATATCTAGCGAACCATTATTTTTCATACGCCGAGAATCGGGATCAGTCAGACTTTTCTGCTCTAAGCTTTCATTCTCTAATTCTTGCTTTTGAACCAAGTACTGTTCTTTCAATGCTTGATAAGCTTGAAGTTTTTCTGCAAAATGTTCTTCCCCGGTATCTTCTTTTTGCATTGCCATGAGATATACATTGATTTGAGCTTCGGCATACTCTATTTTTTTGTCCAAACCACTTTGTGTAATACAGTTGTGTTTGCTATTTTGAGCTTTAATCTTGGTTCCGTCTACGGCAACAAGTTTTCCGTCGATTAAGCCCCAACCTTTAAGAATAAGCGTGAGATTGCGCAAAGTATTGTGAAAAGCGACCTTGTTTTTCTGTACAAATCCAGCAATTGTTCCGTGGTCTGGCGTAATGGAATTAATGAGCCACATAAGTTCTATATTTCGCTTTGCTTCCACTTCTAAAGCTCTGCTTGACCTGATTTTATTGAGATATCCATAAATATGCAGCTTTAATAAATCAGAGCGTCGGTATGGGGATTGTCCTCTATTCGAACCACTATACTCAGCAAAGCCCAAATCTTGTAAATTAAGCGCTTCAACATAAGCATCAATAACACGAACGGAATTATCCGGATCAATTAAATCATCCAAAGATGTAGTTATCATTCTCGTCTGATTTCTATCTAACCCTACGATATATGCCATATAAAAAGCACCTCCGACACAAGATGTTGTATATCTATTATAACATATATCATAATCGTTAGACAGTCTGACGCACGGTGGTGTGAGAGGTCGGAAATTTCTCGTTACGAGAAATTTCCTCCTACTCGATTTCGGCCGCCGGGGTGCGTTTGGAGGGAGACGATGCTATTTTTTTGTAAAAGATGGAAAATTGCAAAATTGGGACTAGATTCTTTCGAAATCTTACATTATACTGTGAAACAGACAAATTTAGGATGACAGGTGTATGAGATGAGACAGATGGATTGGTTCAATTCAAAGGATTTTGAAAGAGAATATGACTACGACGGTCCCCTGGGTGCCTATTGCGGGCAGCAGGGGAGCGGCATTTACCTTTGGGCACCTACGGCGGAGGCAGTGCGTTTGTATTTTTATGCTGCCGGAAACGGTGTGGGGGCGATGGAGACCCATGAAATGCAGAGGGGTCCCAGAGGTGTATGGAAGTTTGAGACAGAGCGCAGCTTAAACGGATGGTATTATGACTTTGATGTGACAGTGGATGGAAAAACCAGCCGCACGGCAGATCCCTATGCGAAAGCCTGTGGAGTGAATGGAAACAGAAGCATGGTGATCGATCTGAGTGATACGAACCCGGATGGCTGGGAAACGGACACTGCTCCTGCAAAAACTCCGGAGCAGGTGATCTGTGAGCTGCATATTAAGGACTTTTCCTGGGATCCGGCAGGCGGTTTCGAGGCCGGAGATCGGGGAAAATATTCAGCATTGACCCGGAAAGGCACGACGCTTCGCGGAGATGGTGTTCATCCTACCGGATTGGATTACCTGAAGCGCCTGGGTGTGACTCACATTCAGCTGATGCCCATCTATGATTACGGCTCTGTGGATGAGGAAAACTGGGAAGGCGGTTATAACTGGGGATATGACCCTGTGAACTACAATGTGCCGGAGGGAAGCTATGCCAGCGATCCGTATCGCGGTGAGGTGCGTATCCGGGAACTGAAAGAAATGATCGCAGCTCTCCATAGAGAGGGATTTCGTGTGATCATGGATGTGGTTTATAATCACACCTATGTGAATGACTCCTGGCTGTGGAGAACCGTGCCGGGATATTATTACCGCCAGCATGCAGATGGAAAACCTTCCAACGGATCCGGCTGCGGCAATGACGTGGCTTCTGAGCGGATCATGTGTGCCAGATACATTCGGGAGTCGGCTCTTTACTGGGTGCGGGAATACCACATTGATGGGTTCCGGTTTGATCTCATGGGCCTTTTGGACCAGGAGGTGATGGAGTCCATTCAAAATGCTCTGGATGCGGAATATGGTTTTGGAGAAAAACTGGTCTATGGAGAACCCTGGCGGGCAGGAGACACTGCACTGCAAAGGCCCATTGCGCTGTGCGATAAGAACAGCCTGCGGTTTATCGACGGAAGGATCGGAGCATTTTGCGATGACACCAGAGATGCGGTGAAGGGAAGCTTGATGGATCAGAATGCCAGAGGTTTTGTTAATGGAGGCGGCATTTCCAAGGAAAAGCTTTGCCACTGCATTGGTGGCTGGGTGGGTGTCCATGGCGCTGCTCAGACACCCTATCAGACGATTACCTACCTGTCCTGCCATGATGACTGGACCTTGTGGGACAAGCTGGTTTATACCATGGATGAAGAAAAACAGTTTGGTGGATATCAACCGAAGGTTTTAAAGGCAAATCGTCTGGCGGCGGCTATCAATTTCTGTTGTCAGGGCCGCCCCTTCTTCCTGGCCGGCGAGGAGTTTGGAAGAACAAAAGGTGGTATTAAGAATAGTTTTTGTTCCAGCAGTGAGATCAATCAGCTGGACTGGGAACGTGCCTGGAAAAATCGGGAACTGGTAGATTATTACAGAGGACTGATCGCACTTCGGATGCAGGCGCCGGGGATGCAGGATAAATCGGCTGCTGCGGAGCGCCGGATCCTGTGGGCCATGGGAATTGCGCCGGATTGCGTGGAGGTTTGTCTGGACAATGCCGGTGAAGGCAGTAAGTGGAAGCAGCTGATCCTGTTGTTTAACGGAAGTAATGATGCGGTGGAGGTAACTTTGCCGGCGGGAGAATGGCAGCTTCTGGTGGATGAAGAATCTTCCTTTAGATGGACAGAGGATGTAATCTTTACAGAAAAAACAGAAGTGAAAGAGACAAGTGCACTGATTCTGGGATTGCGGTAGAAACATAAAAACGGCAGGTCTGTTCTTTTAACAGACCTGCCTTAGTTTTTGACAAAAAAGAGTTTATTTTACGGTGACTTCCGCACAGGAAGCCCGCTGGATCAGCTCCGGATAGAGCAGAAGGGAATTTACGTACACATTATTCAGCTGGTTGAGCAATGCGAAGAATGCACTCTTTCCGATGTTTGTCCGGTCCTGACGGATGGTGGACAGGGGTGGAATGGTGTATTTGCACAGCGGGATATCGTCGAAGCCCAGGATGCTGATGTCCTCGGGTACACGAAGTCCCAGCTCCAGACAATGGATCATGACGCTGTGAGCCAAAAGGTCGTGACTGCACACGATTGCAGTGCAGCCGGCATCCAGGATCCGGGGAAGATGCAGGGACAGGCATTCGTTGATGAAGTCGGCATTTCCGGACAAGGATTCGTCCATGTGGAGTCCGTTTGCCTGCATGGCCTGGAAAAATGCGAAATGTCTTTGACGATATACATAAGCCTGCAGAGCACTGCTGAGGTATCCGATCTTGGTGTGGCCCAGGTCCTTCAGGAAACGCACGGCCATCTCCATGCCCTCTACGTTGTCAACGCCCACATGGGTTACCTTGGGGTTTCCACTGATATGGTTGTCGTAAAGGACCGTGGGTGTTTTGCAGGTTTCGAAATCCTGCATCCAGGGATCCTGCATGGAAAGTCCCAGGAACAGGCTGCCGCAGTAGTTGTTTTTGATCATGTAGGTGTCGTAGTGCAGATCGCACTGCATTTGAAGGTTCAGTGGAATGATATCCACTTGAAAACCGTCCGGCTCAGCTACTTTGCGGAACCCTACCACCAGGTCATAACCAAAGTCTTTGGGGTTCTTGTATTCCATATTTGTAATAAAAATTGCGATTTTGGGCATCTCGGAACAGCGTGCTACTCTGGAATACCCCAGTTCCACGGCCTTTTCCAGAACGGTCTGCCTCATTGCTTTGCTCACATCCTTGGCGCCGCTTATGGCTTTGGACGCGGTGCTTTTCGAAATGCCCAATTCCTGGGCAATATCATCTAGTGTTGCCAATAAATCATCTCCCTGTGTAGTCTAATTCATACTGTCGTATGGCGTTGGATTTTGATAATAAACGATGTAGTTATTATAGCACAGTATCTAAGAAAAAGTAAACAAAAACTGTTTCGGTTCGTTTCGATAAAAAGACAGAACCTGGAAATGGAGTTGGAAATATAGAAAAATAGGTGGATTTGGAAGAAAAATACTTTCATTCTTGACGGTACTTAGGAAAAGTACTATACTGAAAAAACAAAACATTTCGAAATTATTGATTTGTCGGGAATTCCGTTGCCCGGCAGGAAAGTCGGGAAATCATGGAATTTATTTATCGTGAACAGGAACTGTCGGATCCGAAACAGGCCCGTCAGAATACATTTTTGCTTACCAACGGTCTGGGAGGCTATGTCTCCATGTCCTCTGTTTTTTCTGTGCCCAGATGTGACCAGGGCGTGCTTGTGGCAGCGGTCAAGGCACCCAATGAACGAATCAATCTGGTTCATCGCCTTTTGGAGAAACTTTTTGTGGGCGGGCAGGAAGTCTTTTTGTCATCCCAGAGCTTTGCGGATGGGACACCGGCGGAGGAAGGCTGGAAATATCTGAAACAGTTTTCTTATGAGCACATACCCGTGTGGGAATATGAAGCGGGCCCTGTGGTGGTGAACCGTTTCTGCTGTATAGAGAACAGCGCAAACGCATCTTATGTGCTTTACCATATTCGCAATAGCGGAGCGGAACCTTGCAGGATGCAGGTGACTCCGTATTTTAAGTTTGCGCCGAAGGAAGAGGCACTTTCGGAAAAAAAAACTCTGGAGTTTCGAAGCGGACTTGTCTGTGTGGATGAATATTCCATGAGGATCCGCACCAGCGGAACGCTGGAACAGACGGAGGAACAATGGCAGATGTTGTCCTATCCGGAGGACGCAAAGGATGGCCGGCCGGAAAAAGGTCTGGCAGGCAGCTGTTGCAGCATTTGTAAGACCATACAGCCGGGAGAGGAAAGCCTGCTGGAAGTGGCCTTTGTGCTGGATGAAACCTTCAGCTCCGGCTGGGAGGTTCTTCAGGATACCATAGAGAGAAAGAAGCAGCTGGAAGAAAACTGCGATCTTGCAGATCCTGTGGGCAGACAGCTGGCTGTCAGCGCGGATGCATATATTGCCCGCAGGGATTCTACGGCAGGAAAAACCATTTTGGCGGGATATCCCCTGTTCAGCGATTGGGGAAGAGATACCATGATCGCCCTGCCGGGCTGTACTTTGGCCACAGGTCGCTATCTGGATGCCAAAAGTATCCTTGAGACGTTTCTGGCCTATGAACAGGATGGGCTGGTGCCCAATTTGTTCCCGGAGGGGGATCAGGCGCCCATGTACAATACAGTGGATGCGGCGCTTCTGCTGATCGACTGTGTGTGGCAGTATGTGCAGCGCACGGCGGATTGGGATTTTGTGCGACAGGCCTGGCCTACGCTGGAACATATCATAAGCTGTTATCAAAATGGAACCCATCATGATATTGGGATGGATGGGGATGGATTGATCCATGCAGGCCGGGGAAAAGATCAGGTGACCTGGATGGATGTGTGCGTGGATGGTATTCTGCCGACTCCCAGACATGGAAAACCGGTGGAGATCAATGCATACTGGTACAATGCCCTGAAGATCATGGGGCGTATGGGGAAAAAGCTGGGTGAGGACTGGCTTGCTTATGAAGACCTGGCCAGAAAAGTGCGCAGATCCTTCGTGGAAAAGTTTTATATGCCGGATCGGGGATATTTGCGCGATGTGGTTTCGGGCTCGGCGTGTGATGAACAGATCCGCTGCAACCAGATCTGGGCTTTGTCCATGTCCTTTACCATGCTGGAAGCGGATCAGGAGAAGCAGGTTCTGGAAACGGTCCGGAAGCATTTGTATACCCCCTTCGGTCTTCGCACTCTGTCTCCTCAGGATGCGCAGTATCAGCCGTTTTACGGAGGATCGCAGCTTCAGAGAGATCTTGCTTATCACCAGGGAACTACATGGGTATTTCCGCTGGGTGCCTATTATCGGGCGTATCTAAAGGTTCATGGAAATTCTAAGGAAGCGGTTGCCCAGGTGAGGAAAGGTCTTGCAAACCTCGTTCCCATGATGAAGCAAGGGTGCGCCGGTCAGCTGCCGGAAATATACGATGGCGACGATCCGCGTGATGGCAAAGGCTGTTTTGCCCAGGCATGGAGCGTGGGGGAACTGCTTCGCGTCTATGAAACCATACAAAAAATAGAAAAGGGAGCTTGTTAAGAGCTATGCTGGATAAACAAACATTTGGCTGGTGGAAGCGTGCGGTGTTCTATCAGATTTACCCCAAGAGCTTTCAGGATACCACAGGAAGCGGTGTGGGAGATCTTAGAGGAATCATTTCCCGGTTGGACTACCTGGAGACCCTGGGGATCGACGGCATCTGGCTGTCCCCGGTGTGTATGTCCCCGCAGGTGGATAACGGCTATGATATTTCGGATTACTGTTCTGTGGATCCCATGTTTGGGACTATGGAGGATATGGAAACACTGATTCGTGAGGCAAAGGACCGGGGCATTTCCATTATCCTGGATTTGGTGCTGAACCATTGTTCCAATCAGCATCCCTGGTTTTTGGAAGCGCTGAAGGGAAAGGAAAATCCCTGTTACGATTATTTTATCTGGAGAGAGGGCGCGCCGGATCAGAGACCAAATGATATGCAATCCGTGTTTGGCGGGCCGGCCTGGACCTATGCGCCGGAGGTAAATGCCTGGTATTTCCATCAGTTTGCGCCGGAACAGCCGGATCTTAACTGGGAAAATCCCGTGATGCGGGAAAGTCTTTATAAGACCATCCGTTTCTGGGTGGAGAAAGGCGTGGAAGGCTTCCGCCTGGATGTGATCGATCAGATTGGAAAGGAACCGGATGCAAAGATCACCATCAACGGTCCAAAGCTCCATGAATATTTGCGGGAACTGTCGGAACGGGCGTTTCCGGAAGAAGGGCTGGTTTCTGTGGGCGAGACCTGGGGTGCAGACGTGGAGAGGGCGAAGCTTTACAGTGCACCGGATGGCAGGGAGCTTAGCATGGTTTTTCAGTTTGAGCATATGTGCCTTGATCAGGAGTGGGAAAAATGGGATCCCATCTCCTTGAAGCTTTCCAGACTGAAAGAGTGTTACTGCCGCTGGCAGAAAGGGCTTCATGGAGTGGGCTGGAACAGTCTGTTTTTCAATAATCATGACCTTCCCCGCATTGTATCCCGCTGGGGAGATGATGGAAAATACCGCGTGGAATCTGCCAAGATGCTGGCAACCATGCTCCATGGTATGCAGGGGACGCCCTACATTTACCAGGGGGAGGAATTGGGAATGACCAATGTGCGTCTCCCTATTGAACGGTATGTGGATCTGGAGATTCACAATCTTTACCGGGCGCGTACCCGGGCGGGATTTAGCCATGATTCTGTGATGGAGTCCATCTGGGCAAGAGGACGGGACAATGCCAGGACGCCCATGCAGTGGTCGGATGAGGAAAATGCCGGATTTACCAGCGGTATTCCCTGGCTTCCGGTGAACGAGAATTATAGGGAGATTCATGCAAAGAAAGCCCTTGAGGATCCGGATTCCATTTTTTACTATTATCAAAAGCTGATCCGTCTGAGGAAACAGTATGATGTTTTCCGGGATGGAAATTTTGAACTTCTGTGTCCACTGGATGAGCAGATTTTTGCTTATACCAGAGAAACAGAGGATGCGCATATGCTTGTGGTGTGCAACTTTACCGGGGAAAGAATCCCCTTTTCGCAGCCCTTGGCATTTGCGGACAGTGAACTGTTGATTGCTAATTATCCGGATGTTTCCGGTGAACTTAGACCTTATGAAGCGTATATTCGCTATTATGAAAAATCCAAGGAGTAATGTGAAATGAAAAGAAATTCAGGTGTGTTGCTGTCCATTACCAGCCTGCCCTCCAAGTATGGCATTGGCTGTTTTGATCAGGCTGCATATGATTTTGTGGATTGGCTGGAAAGGGCTGGCCAGAAGTATTGGCAGATTTTGCCTTTGGGTGCCACCAGTCACGAGGGTGCTTTTGATTCTCCCTATCAGGCATATTCTGCGTTTGCAGGCAACCCTTATTTTATCAGTCTGGATGCCCTGGCAGAGGAAGGGGTTCTGACAAAAGAAGAATGCGAAGGTGCAGCGTTTGGAGAGGATCCCACACGGGTTGATTATGAACTGCTGTATAAGAACCGTCTGCCCCTGCTCCGCAAGGCGTATGAGCGCAGCGGCATCAACGACAATGCGGATTATCGGACCTTTATTTCTGAAAATGGATGGTGGCTGGACGATTATGCCCTGTTTATGTCTTTGCGTGAGTTTTTTGATAATCAGAGCTGGAATCTGTGGCCGGAGGACATCCGCATGCACTACGGATACGCTCTTGATTATTATCGGGAAAAACTGTATTTTGACGTGGAATTCCAGAAATATTTGCAGTTTAAGTTTTATGAGCAGTGGAGCAAATTGAAAAAATATGCAAATGACAAGGACATAGAGATTGTGGGAGATATTCCCATCTATGTTTCTCCCGACGGATCCGACGTGTGGGCGCATCCGGAAATGTTCCAGCTGGATGAGAATAACGTGTCTACCCAGATTGCAGGCTGCCCGCCGGACGGATTCAGTGCAGACGGTCAGGTTTGGGGCAATCCTCTTTACCGCTGGGATTATCACAGAAATACCGGTTTCCACTGGTGGGTGACCAGAATGTGGTACAGCTATAAGCTTTATGATGTGGTTCGCATTGACCATTTCCGCGGCTTTGATGAGTATTTTTCCATTCCTGCATCCACGGGAAAAGCAAAGGACGGTCACTGGGAGGCCGGTCCGGGAATGGATCTGTTCCATACCCTGAAAGAAAATCTGGGTGAGCGTGGTGTGATCGCAGAAGATCTTGGCCACATGACAGACAGCGTGCGTCGCCTGGTGAAGGAAAGCGGATATCCCAATATGAAAGTGCTGCAGTTTGCTTTTGAAAAAGAGGATATTGGCGGAGCCAACGAATATCTGCCCCACAATTACAGCAATAACTGTGTGGTATACACCGGAACACATGACAACGAAACGGTTGCGGGCTGGTTTGCCGGCCTTGATAAGGAGGCAAAAACACAGATTCGGGATTATCTGGGAGATTACAGCACTGCCAATAAATGGATGTATAAAAAACTGATCGCTCTTGCCATGATGAGTGCTGCAAAGATTTGTATTGTTCCTGTGCAGGACTGGCTGGGTCTTGGAAACGAGACACGTATGAACACCCCGGGCACTGTGGAAACAAACTGGAGCTGGCGCCTTCTGCCGGGACAAATTCCGGAAGAATTGACGGAGGAAATGCTCACTATTACGAAACGGTATGGCCGTGCAAATTGGGATGCCCTGAACAGATTGGAAAAGGAAATGGAAGCTCCGGAGTCTTCTGAGCAGGAAGAAACTGATAAAATTGTATGAAGTGCACAAAAACACAAAAAAATTTTATAAAAAATAACTTATTGACGGTGGGCCGAACTTAGTGGTACACTAAGAAAGAATTTGGAGAGACAAAGGGAAATTATGCGCTCTGCTCGTTTCGCAAAGTTTCGAAAAGCCTGAGAAGCTTGCTCCGGGCTTATAAAAACGGTAAATACAGATGAGATTCTGTATTACATACATTTATTTTTAAAAGAATCTATAGGAGGAAAGAAACATGAAAAAAATCATTGCTCTGCTTTTGGCTTGCATGATGATCTTCGGTATGACCGCTTGCGGAAGCAAGGAAACTGAAGCTACCGAGACTCCGGCAACCAAAACAACTGAAGAAGCAGTAACTACTGAAGCTATTTCCATGACAGTATGGGGACCCCAGGCTGAATTAGGTGAGAACAACGATGGATGGCTGCCCACCTGGTGTGAATCTTTTGATGAAGCTCACGATGAGTGGGATATTACTTTTACTTATGAAGTATGCGGCGAAGGTGATGCCGGTAACAATGTAACCAAAGATCCCTCTGCTGCAGGTGATGTATATTTCTTTGCTAACGACCAGCTGGGAACTCTGCTGCAGGCAAACGCAATCTCCCGTCTGGGCGGCGATGTTCTGGCACAGATTGAAGCAGACAACACTCCCGAGATGGTAGCATCTGTTACCTCCGACGGCGGTGTTTACGGTGTTCCTTTTACCACTAACACCTGGTTTATGTACTATGACAAGTCCGTATTCACTGAGGATGATGTAAAGTCTCTGGACAAGATGCTGGAAGTTGCCGGCGAAGCTGGCAAGAAGGTTTCCTTCCCCCTGACTACCGGCTGGTACTTCGCTTCCTGGTATGTAGCTAACGGCGGAACCATGTTCGGTGACGGTACCGACGGAGCTGCTGGTATCCAGTTCGGCAAGGACAACGGTGGTGTTGAAGTTACCAACTACCTGGTTGACCTGGTTGCAAATGCAAACTTTATGAACGATGCACAGGGTGCAGGCCTTGCAGGTCTGACCGAGGGAACTGTAGCTTGCTACTTCTCCGGTACCTGGGATGCTGCTAACGTAAAGGCAGCTCTGGGTGACAACTGGGCAGCAACCGTTCCTCCCACCATCACCATCGATGGTGAAGCAAAACAGCTGATGTCCTTTGGTGGTTCCAAGGCTATTGCTGTGAACCCCAACTGCGAGAATCCCAAGGCTGCTGCTTCACTGGCTGCATGGCTGGGATCTGCTGATGCTCAGCTGGCTCACTATGAGTTCAACGGCACAGCTCCGGTTTCTGTAGCTCTGATGACTGAGAACGAAGAGATCGCTTCCAATCCGTCCTTCAAGGCTGCTGTAGATACCGTAGGTACTGCATCTATCGCACAGCCCTCTATCCCTGAGATGGGTGCTTTCTGGGGTGCTGCCGAAGCAATGGGTAACGCAATCTACAATGGTGAAGTTACTCATGATAATGCAGAGGATAAGACTGCAGACTTCAACGTATCCCTGAATGAGACCGGTCTGTAATTCATACGGATACACTAATTAAAAATGAAATGGCGGCGGCTTACTTGTTCAAGTTGTCGCCATTTGACGCGCACGAACTATATTATTGTGAGATATCCTTTGAAGGGAGAAGGAAAAGTGTCAACGAAAGAAATGAAGAAAAAGGCAGCAGCGCGGCCTGGGATGGAAAAACCGGATTCTTTGTTTGCGGCGCTGAAAAACGGGGGTCCCATCGTCTGGTTATCCTGCCTGATCATGGGTCTTGCTAATATGGCAGCCGGCGAGTTTATCAAAGGCCTTCTGTTTCTTGCCATCGAAGCGGCATTTGTGGTATTCATGGCAATTGGAAATGGTGGAATCCACTGGATCTCCATGCTTCCCAGCCTGGGTGACCAGGAAATGTCCGAGATCTGGAACGATGACAAGGGTGTGTATGAATATGTAATGGGTGACAACTCACAGTTGATTTTGCTGTATGGTGTTGCCTGCATCTGCATTATTGCAGTATTTATCGTGGCTTGGCAGTCCTCTGTACGCAGCGGCTACAAGGCTATGATGATCAAGAAATCCGGAAAACAGGTTCCGGGCTTCAAGGCTGATCTGAAGTCCTTGCTGAATGAGAACGTACATAAGACTCTTATGAGCCTTCCGGTTCTTTTCCTGGGCGTATTTACCATCATTCCTCTGATCTATATGATGTGTATGGCGTTCACAAACTATTCCAAGACAGGAGATCATCTGATTCTGTTTGACTGGGTAGGCCTTGAAAACTTTATCAATCTGTTTAACCCCAACTCTTCGGTTGGTAAGCAGTTTGGCGAGGTTTTGGGATGGACGTTGATCTGGGCCATCTTTGCAACCTTCCTGAACTTCTTTATGGGTACCATCGTGGCAATTCTGATCAACCGCAAGGGAACCAAGCTGAAAGGTCTCTGGAGAGGACTTCTGTCCCTGACCATTGCAGTTCCTCAGTTCGTATCCCTGATGGTTATCAACTCCATGCTGCAGCCGGACGGCATCATCAACCGCATGATGTGGAACTGGCAGATTCTGGAGGAAGGTACAAGATTACCGTTCCTGACAGACGCCACATGGGCACGTGTTACCGTAATCATCGTAAACCTGTGGGTAGGTATTCCCTATACCATCATGCAGGTAACCGGTATTTTGAAAAATATTCCTGCTGAACAGTATGAGGCTGCAACTTTGGATGGAGCAAATGCTTATCAGCAGTTCAGAAGCATTACGCTTCCTTATATGATGTTTGTTATGACCCCGTATCTGATCACTCAGTTTACCGGAAACATTAACAACTTCAACGTTATCTACCTGACCACCCGCGGTAACCCCATTGGTGTAGGTGAGACTGCTGGTGCTACCGACCTTCTGGTTACCTGGCTGTACAAACTGTCTGTTGACAAGCAGGAGTACAACATGGCAGCTGTTGTAGGTATCTTTACATTTATCGTGCTGAGTATTGTGTCTCTTGTAACATACCGCAGCACCGGATCATACAAGGATGAGGAGGCGTTCAAATAATGGTTAAGAAATCTGGTTCCATGAAGACTCGCCGCATGATAGCGGATACCGCTACCCACATTTTCCTGACGATTATGTGTCTGCTCTGGCTTGTGCCTTTTGTGTGGCTGATCGCACAGAGCTTCCGTGAAGGAAAAGGTCAGTTTATTACCACCTTCTTCCCCACAGCATACACCTTTGATAACTATGTAAAGCTGTTTACAGACAAGACGGTGATCGATTTCCCCAGAACCTTTATGAACACGCTGTTCATTGCAACCTGTACCTGTATCATCAGTACCTTTTTCGTGCTGGGCGTTTCCTTCTGTACCAGCCGTTTGAAATGGAAAATGCGCAGACCTTACATGAACCTGGCTATGATCATCAACCTGTTCCCGGGATTTATGTCCATGGTTGCTGTGTATTTCCTTCTGAAGGCACTGGGTATGACGGAAGGTGACAAGGTATATCTGGCACTGATCATCTGCTTCTCTTCCGGTGCCGGTACCGGCTTCTTCGTTATGAAGGGGTATATGGATACCATTCCCAAGGCTCTGGATGAAGCAGCATTCCTGGATGGAGCAACCAAATGGCAGACCTTTACCAGAGTGACCATTCCTCTGTGTAAGCCCATGATTGTATATCAGGTGGTTACCTCCTTTATGGGCCCCTGGGTAGACTTCGTATTTGCAAAAACGATTGTTGGAGCTCAGTCCAAGTACTTTACCGTTTCCATCGGTTTGTTCAATATGCTGGAGAAAGAGTACGTGTTTGACTGGTTTACCCGTTTCTGTGCAGGCGCTGTACTGGTTTCCATTCCCATTGCACTTCTGTTCATGTATACACAGAAGTTCTATCAGGAAGCTATGAGCGGCGGTGTGAAGGGTTAATGTTATGAAAAAATGGACACGAATGCTGTGTCTGTTCCTGACAGCATTTCTGCTTGCAGGCTGCGCCTCTTCCGAGGCAGATATGGATTCTGTGACCGCTCCCGATTCGTCGGGGGCGGTTTTGACAACCGAGGAAGAAGAGACTGTGGGGAGTGCAGGGATGACGGAGCAGGCATTGGAAGAAATAGCAAAATTAGGTACCAGCCCGGATGATAATTACCGCACCTTTTACGAAATTTTCGTATATTCTTTCTGTGATTCCGATGGAGATGGAATCGGTGATCTGAAAGGTGTTACTTCCAAATTGGATTACCTTACGGAGCTGGGGATCAATGGCATTTGGCTGATGCCTGTTCATCCCAGTACCACCTATCACAAATACAATGTTTCTGATTATTATGGGGTGGATCCCTCCTACGGAACCATGGAGGATTTTGAGGAGCTGATGGCTGCCTGCAAGGAGCGCGGCATCCATGTGATCCTGGATCTGGTGCTGAACCATACCGGATCGGAGCATCCCTGGTTCCAGGAAGCTACCGGGTATCTTAAAACGCTTCCGAAAGACGCAGAACCTGATCTTTCGGACTGTCAATATGTGGATTACTATAACTTTTCCCGGGAATCCGGCGGAAGCGGCTGGCGTGCCGTGGAGGGGACGGACTGGTTTTATGAGGGCGTCTTTGATTATGCCATGCCTGATCTTAATCTGGGAAATGAGTCGGTTCGGGAAGAGATTGCCAATATTATGAAATTCTGGCTGGACAAGGGTGTGGATGGATTCCGCCTGGATGCTGCCAAAGAGTTTTACACCGGTCAGACCAGCAAAAACCTGGAGGTCTTAGGCTGGATTCAAGAGACTGCTACAGCGCTGAAACCGGATTGCTATCTGGTGGCAGAGGTCTGGGACACCTTTTCTCAGATTACAGAGTATTACAAGAGCGGAATCACCAGCATTTTCAATTATGCCTTTGGAAATAACGACGGAAAAATTGTGAAAGTGCTTCAGGGAGCCGGAAATGCTTCGGTGGTCACCACCTATGCCACCGCCCTGGAAAAGGCAGACACCGCTTACCGGGGCAGTCATCCGGGATATATAGATGCCCCCTTCTTGAGCAACCATGATGTGGGCAGAATTGCCGGATTTGTCAGTCGGGATGAGAATAAGATCAAGATGGCCGGGGCTATGAATTTATTTATGAGCGGCAGCGTGTTCATCTATTATGGAGAGGAGCTTGGCATGCCTGGAAGCGGCAATGATCCCTCCAAACGTGCGCCCATGTACTGGAATGCGGCACGTGACAATGGCACAACGGGCCTGCCTCCTGACTGTCAGCTTCCGGACGAATATCCGTTGGGCAGTCTGGAAGAACAGAGATATGATGATGGATCTGTTTATAATTATTATAGAAGGGCAATTGCCATTCGTAAGGCGCTTCCTGTGATCTCTCACGGAATACCCACGGCGGAGACCGGGTTGAATGTGGGCTGTGTGTCTGCCTGCCGCAAGACCTGGGAAGAGGAAAGCTGCATCATTCTTATGAATATCGACAGCAAGGAAGCGGTGGTGGATTTGACGGGATATGAGGGCTGGAATTTGTCAGCCGGCTTGTGTGTGGATGAAGAATCTGTTATGATGGATGAGAATAGATTGTGTTTGCCTGCCTGGGGCATTGCGATTCTTAAGCCCGAGGAGTAGGCAGGGAAAGGAATGTAAGATCGTATGGAACAAATGGGAAACACAGAGACAGAGGTACGAAAAAGGATTGGCGGGATCAATTCCAGCGCACTGAAGGTGTGGGGCATGCTGTTTGTGCTGGCGGGAGCCATAAGCCGCAGCATTCTGCAAAACAGATTTTTGGGCGTAGGCTCCATGTCCGGGCAGGAGCTGATGGAATCTATGCAGATGTCAGAGAACGCCATGTTGGCGGCAACGGTGGCACTGCTCCTCCAGGCCATGGAGACCTGTGCAGTACCGATCTTTGCATTCACTTTGGTGGAAGGATTTTGCCATACGAGGGATTGGAAGAAATACCTCCTTCGGTTGGCAGTGCTGGGGGTATTTTGTGAGATACCCTACAATTTGGCTTTTGGCCAGCAGGTGCTGGATTTTGGCAGCCGGAACCCGGTGTTTGGTCTGGTGCTTGGTCTGATCCTGCTGTGCCTGTATCAACAGTTTGCAGGGAAAAAGGCAGTGTGCGTGATCGCCGCCATGGCGGCAGCTGCCTGGTCCCTGATGTTGAAGGTAGAGCATGGAATCCCTGTGCTGCTGCTTGTCAGTGTCATGTGGATCTTCCGTGAGAAAGCCATGATCCGTGGCATTATGGGTGCCGCTGCAGCAGCGGCATGTACGGTGGGATCGCTGTTTTATCTGGCGTCCCCCATGGGCTTTCTGGCCATCCACGCTTACAATGGAGAGCGCGGCGAGGGCAACCGCCTGATTGGATATATATTTTACCCTGTGACACTCTTGGTAGTGGCGCTTGCAGGGATGGTGATGTGATTGTTTGAGAGCTGCCCTCCGTTCCGATACTCCCTGGGTGTGATTCCGTAGCGGGCCTTAAACTGGCGGTTGAAATTGGCCAGGGATTCAAATCCGGTCTCCTGTGCAATGGTCAGGATCTTGCTGCTGGTTTGGCCCAGCTTTTCGGCAGCCTGAGCCAGGCGGCATTCATTTACATAGCTGGTAAAGCTGTTGCCGGTGCGTTCTTTGAACCAACGCATGAAATGGCTTGTGGAAAATCCGCAGCACTGGGCAGCCTGGGTTACCGTTAGCTTTTCTGTGAAGTGATCCTGCACAAATTGGAGTACCTGTTTAAGTCGCAGGGTGTCTGCTGATTCCCTGGCAGGAGGAATGGGCTGCAGACGGATGAGATGCAGAAGGAGTCTTAGCATGGCTGCCTTCACACCCACCTCATAGGCTAGTCCCTTTTCTTCGCAGAGGTCTTCGGCCTCCTTAAGGCATGCGGAGATTTTTTCGTAGGCTGCATGATCCGGACTGATAAGGATGGGATGGAGAAGCTGGCCGCTGGTGAGAGGGATCAGGTATCTCTGGGCACAGACATCTGCAGCATTGGAACCGAGAAATTCTGTTTGAAATATAAAGTTTTCATATTCCATAGTGTGCCCTGCAACACAGCGCAGGGCGTGTAACGTATCCGGGGGAATGACAAAGATATGGCCTGCATGGGCGATGTAGTTGACATTCCCCATTTGTATGCGGCCCATTCCTTTTTTGACATAGATAAGCTCCATGCTCTTGTGCCAGTGGAGTGCTACGAATGGAAAGTCCCCGGGGATGGTGCAGGGGTAAATATTAAAAGGAAACAAAAGGGTCCCGTGTAGTTTGGTTTCCTGAAGGTTTGCAGGGTCGGATTGGTACATAAAGATCACCTTTCTTGAAAAATAAAGCTGTAATAGGGCTCTTAATGATAGTATTGTATCAGAAAATGATACGAATTGCTAGGATTTTTGATAGAAACAGCGTTATTCTTTCCATGGATCTGTGAAAGATCTGAAATATTTTCGACATACGGGAGGAACGAAGCGTGATCAATGTTGTAGAAATAGAATTATCGAACTATTGCGGCGGGGAAATCAAGAATGCCACCAACGAGCAGCTGTATCTGGCACTGCTTCAGATGGTGCAAAAGGCGGCAGAGAAGAAAGTACAGCCGGTGGAGGGGCGCAAGCTTTATTATATTTCAGCAGAATTTCTGATTGGAAAGCTCTTAAGCAATAATCTGATCAATCTGGGATTGTATGAAGAGGTAAAGGAGTGCCTGGAACAAAATGGGAAATCTCTGGCTGAATTGGAGGAACTGGAGGCAGAGGCGAGTCTTGGAAATGGCGGACTTGGACGGTTGGCGGCCTGTTTTTTGGATTCTCTGGCAACCTTAAATCTGCCTGGGGACGGCATTGGGCTTCGGTATCACTGCGGCCTGTTCCGCCAGTGTTTTGAGAAGGAACTGCAGTATGAGACGCCGGACTACTGGCTTCATGCAAACAGCTGGGCAAAACCCACAGAGCAGGTGTTTCCGGTGATGCTGGCCGGAAAGACATATCAGGCAAGGCTCTACCAGCTGGCTGTAACCGGTTACCATGGACGAACCAATCAGCTGAATCTTTTTGATCTGGATACCATTGATGAAAATCTGGTGGGAGAGGGCATTCAGTTTGATAAGAATGAGATAGAGAAAAATCTGACCCTGTTTTTGTATCCGGATGATTCCGATGAAGCTGGCCGGATGCTTCGCATCTATCAGCAGTATCTCATGGTCAGCGCAGGTGCCCAACTGATCATAAAGGAAAGCATGGAGCGGGGCTCCAACCTTCATGACCTGGCTGATTATGCTGCCATTCAGATCAATGACACCCATCCCAGCATGGTGATCCCGGAATTGATCCGACTTTTGGGCGAGCAGGGCATTTCGTTTGAGGAAGCAGTACAGATTGTGACGGATGTCTGTGCCTATACCAACCACACCATCCTGGCAGAGGCACTGGAAAAATGGCCCAAGAGTTATCTGGAAACGGTGGTTCCCCAACTGATGCCCATTGTGGAAAAACTCAATCATGCTGCCTGCAGCCGCACGGATGATTGGAGCACTGCCATCATCGATGAGCAGGATCGGGTTCACATGGCTCATATGGACATCCATTTTACCCACTCCACCAACGGGGTGGCTGCCCTTCATACGGAGATTCTGAAAAACAGCGAGCTGGCCAATTTTTACCGGCTGTATCCGGAAAAATTCAACAATAAGACAAACGGAATCACCTTCCGAAGATGGCTGCTGTCCTGTAATCCCAGCCTGGCCAATCAGATTGAGAGTCTGATCGGTTCCGGATTTAAGCAGGACGCAAAGGAATTGGAAAAGCTCATGGATTTCGTGGGCGATGAGAGAGTGCTTCGTCAGTTTGCGGAAATCAAGAAGGAAAATAAGCTGGCCCTGGCACAGTGGCTCTGGAAAACCCAGCATGTGGGAGTGAATCCTGACGCAATCTTTTCAATCCAGTCCAAGCGGCTGCATGAATACAAGCGTCAGCAGCTGAACCTTTTGTTCCTGATCCATCGGTATTTTGAGATCAAGGCAGGGAACCTTCCGAAAGTTCCCATGGTGAGCATTTTTGGTGCAAAGGCGGCGCCTGCTTATACCATTGCCAAGGATATTATTCATGGACTGCGGGTGCTGTCACGGGTGGTGGAACAGGATCCGGAGGTGTCCAAATGGCTGCAGATCGTGTTTATCGAAAACTACAACGTAACTGCCGCTGAAAAGATGATCCCTGCCTGCGATCTGTCTGAGCAGATCAGCCTGGCCAGCAAGGAAGCCAGCGGCACCGGAAATATGAAATTTATGCTGAACGGTGCAGTGACCCTTGGGACCATGGATGGCGCCAATGTGGAAATCTGTGAGCAGGTGGGCAGGGAGAATATTTATATTTTTGGCCAGACCTCGGATCAGGTCATTCATCGCTACGCCTGCGGAGATTACTGTGCACGGCAGTGGTATGAGGGGGATCCCAACATTGAGCGTGCCATTGATTTTCTGGTGTCTGAAGAAATGCTGGCTGTGGGCTGCCATGAAAATCTGTACCGCCTTCACAATGAGCTGGCCCACAAGGACTGGTTCCAGACGTTGCCGGACTTCAATGCCTACGTGGTGAGAAAAGAGCAGGCCATGAACGATTATGCGCTGAATCCCATAAAGTGGCAGAAGATGTGTCTGACCAACATTGCAAAGGCTGGATTTTTCTCCAGTGACCGCACCATTGCGGAATACAATCGGGATATCTGGCACCTGTAAGGTGAGAGATAACAATAAGGGAATGGATAAAGGCGACGGATCTTGCGTAAACAAGGTTGGTCGCCGAAGCTTTTGCGGAGTTGTATGAGCTATATGGAGATATGATGGTGGCTGATGCAGGAAAATTTGGTTATGTACATCTGACATGGTTTAACGGAACAAACTTTGAAGGAAGTAATGTTTATACGGATAGTAAGGAACTTTTTGAAGATTTGTGGACCTATTGGAAAGAGTTTTATTTATTAGAGCCAGTAAAGAAAACTCCATTGACAGAACTGGGTTATGATGAGTTATATGCAATGTTGTCAGAGGAGAAAAAGAAAGAGTTTGAGAATAAACGGCAGGAATTTTGGTTGATTTGTTTTGGAGATGAATAAGTAGTATTAAAAGAAGCTGTCCCTTTTTGGAGGGGCAGCTTCTTACGTGCTATTCTTCAAACATATTCAGTTCTTGGTACTTGTATGGAGCCATGCAAGCCGGATTATCAGGAAAGCAGTTATGCTTATCCGGAATAATCAGCCTAAGCACATCTCGTCCGGTTTCCCTTACCTGTTTCAGCCGGATGTCACAATCTGTGTATAATCCGGAAACCATATCACCATCTTGGAAGATTTCCCCTTTTTTGACACGCATTGCTATTGTGTTGAGCAGATAGCAGTAGTGTTCTGCCGGGAAGTTAATTACTACTTGAAAGTCCAAGTGATTATATTCCTCCATTCCGTGAGTATGGGCGTTACACAGATAAGGAAAGGGACCATGGTCATCAATGATATAATGAATAATCCAGTTCATAGGCACCTCCTATACGTGACAGTCGATGCCAACAAGGACAGCACTATCCGGGATAGAATCCAAATAATCATTTCGGGCATTATTCCAGGCATCTTCATCAAACTTGAGGTTGCAGTTATCTGTTATGAAATCATTTTGAGTAAAGCATCCATCTTCTGAGAAATATCCAAAGAAACAAATGGGATACTGGCTAGTCTGTTGTGATAACCAGTCTTTCATGACCTGCCATTCAATATCTTTCTTTCGGGCTGCACATACCCATTTATATCCTTCAGGATGAGGACGGCTATCTTCATTGCATGATAAGGTACATTCTCCGATAGAGTATTCCTTACAATCTTCTTTTACCAAAAACAATTCCGGCCAACGTCCACCCATGCTGTACCAGTCAAAGTATGCATCCGGATTATAATAATATCCGTAAGCATCCTGTTCGCTGTAATATTGCAGTCCCCAGTACTTGTGTGCATACTCATCAAAGTTGGAATATACTTTGCAAATGGGATAATTGAGTAATGCCTTCATTCGTTTGGCACTTTTAGTACGTCTTTCCTGCTTTGCGGGACCGGCACTACATTGATATACCAGGCCGTTACGGATAACATACCGCTTATGCGAAAATACTTCCATTACAGGCACAATACGTCCATCTGCAAGCTTAACACAATCTATGGTTGACTGATATTGTTCTTTCATTTGAGCTGTGCCGTCATAAAACTCCAAGTAATCAGGATTTTCGGTGTAACAGCTGAATCTTTCAAGAAAAGTTGCTGTTGCATCATTCACAGCTCTGGAGAAAGTATCACGCATGTTGTTGCACCGTTCTATAAGTAACTGTGTCATAACACGATTTTTACTATCCAGTGTCAGAAGTTCTTCTAACGAAGCTTTTTGTCTGGCAATTTCTTCATTTTTTTCTATGTCCTCTACAAGAGAGGGTATTTCAATACTTGTAATCATTAAGTGATGCATTTTATTCACGCTCCTTCTTTTGTTAGTGATGCAGACGGGTATACTGACTTCCCTTTTGTACGTTGGGGAGACAGATAACTGTAATACAGAATCCAATAGTACTGTTCTCCGTGCTTATGTTTGCTACGTAGAATATCTACCGCAGAATTAAGAAGGTTGAGCATCTTGTTGCTACGCTCAATGCTCTTGGCGTAATTCTCTAATTTAGAACCACCAATGTCAGCACCGGCAAGGTAGATGGAGTCTAAAAATTCCTCAATGCTGCTTCCGTACTCTATCTCAAATTGATTTTTTACCTGCTGAACTGCTAACTCAAGGTTCCATACTGCATCACGATAATTTTTGAGTAACTTCCACGTATCGTGAAAAAGAGGATTATCTTCTGGTGAGGGTGTATTAGATTGCTTTTTGTTATTCATTTGTTTTACCTTCCTTTCACATTTTCTGTTTGCACGGGTGCTTCAGCCGGAGCAAGCGTTAGTTCAAATTGATAGAGTTGAGTGCCATTCGGACAACCAATCTTTAGTGAATACTTTAATTTACCATTCTCGCAGTCGGATAAGCTATATAACTTATATTGTGATTGGGGGCATTCACAACACGAAACTCCTTGTGCTGCAAGGATTTTTGCTACTTTTCGGACCACCATGCGAATGTGAGAATTTGAAACGCAAGCAGACTGGGATGAAACGCTGTTATTACTATCTTCGATAGTGATTTGTTCGTCCTTAATAGGACTATCCTCCGGTATGATTTTATCCGGAAGATTAACCGGAACTTGAAATGCCATTGAAACCTCCTCTTTGTCAATCATTACATCACTGATACTAAACATGGTTGAAAGGTAGTTACACAGATATATCACACTGCCGTGCCTTCCTGTAAAGGATACCAGAGAAAGATATTCTTTATTTTGAAGTTTATTAAGCACACGGCTAACGGAAGCTTTTGATATTCCCCAACGAAGTGATAACTCTGCGTAGCTGATAAGAGGGTTACCGGTGCAGTTACGGAAATAGACCACAGGACCTATATCAGAACCTTGAACCTGTTCGTCGTTATAAATTGCATGTACCCACAAATCCAGAACAATATCCATCTCAGAACATTTTCCGATGCTGATTAGCTCATGTACGGCGGACACCGGAAAAAAGAAAAATCCCACATCTTTCAGACACGGGTAGTTGTAATTCAAGGAAGTATTGTTATTATTCCATCCGGTGATTTGGAACTTAATCAGGTTTCCTCTTCCTAATCTGATATAGGTAAGATAATGCTGCTTCTGAAGAAAGTCCATAATTGATATTGCCTGATGCTGAAATCGGGTACGAAACCATTCTGATAATTCTGCTGTGGTACAGATCCATTCGCCTGGACCAATCAGATAGGATATTCCTTCCAGTTTGCGATAAGAAGTACGAAAGTTTGCGTAGGAGCATAGTGTCATGTAATAAAAAAGATAGGAACTTCCGTTTGTGCGAATGTCCCTATCATTCATAAGTGTGCGAAGAAAATCGCGATATATACGACATCGCGGATAATCAACCACCTGTTTAAGTTCTAATTGGTAAAACATGGTAATCTCCTTTCGGTGTATTGTTATGTTTTTGACTGTATGATATAATTGAAAAAACTAAAACGTTCATATGCGGGATGAGATACTTGACTACTAGGCTTTTGACCTTGTATTCACAGTTGTCCATCGTTTCATTTTTCCGCTTGCTAATAACTTGCTAATTGGAGAGGCTAGTATTAGCTGATACTAGACGGAAAAGATGATACTAGATGAACAACTGCTTCAAAAAAAGTCCGGAAAATGCGGAAAATTGCGGACTGCAGAATACTAAACGGACTCCACGGAATTGTATTTTCTAACTCCTAAGCACTAGTTGTGGGTTCGATTCCCGCAGGGAACATTTGTAGAGCACTGTGTGATTTTTGTCTGACAGTGCTTTTTTGTTGTCAGAAATTTAATTGTTAAAATGTGAAAAAGAACTAAATAAGTACGACAAAACTTCCGATACAAATTGTAAGCTAAGGATGGCGTTATATTTTCCAGAATGGATTCAAATGGAAATATAACGCCATTTTTATATTTAAAAATATGCCACTTGGTCCTTTCCGGAGAGTGGCGCAGTCCTGACTGACAGACGGACTGCAGAAAGGAGAGCGTATGAGTATTGCAGGAGTAGGCAGCCATACTGATTATTATTATGATATGGGCATGCAAAGGCAGGTGGCCGGTAAGGATGAAAGTTTCGGGACATGTCTTCAAGGAGAAGGAACAGAGGTAATGCTTGGTGAACAGAGTAGCTGTTCAAGTATTAACAGTCAGCAATTGTATGAGGTAATGAGTAATAGCTTTCAGTTCTCAGAGTTAAATGTCGTACAAGAGGTAGGGGAATTTACAGGTGCAGTTACGATTGCAGAGTGTGAGGAAGAAGGAGAGTTTTTAGGATTAACCATGATACCGGAGGAAGGACAATCTGTTACTTATGGTATGAGAGCAATGCTTCCGGAAAACTCCACACCGGTGAATCCCGTCGTACAGGTAGTATCTAATCTGGGAGGCGAGAAGAAAATTTACAACGTGGAAATAAACAAAGTAGATCCAAACAACGCCACACAACTGGAAATGTTTGCATTACTTAGCTATATGGACAAGAAGGGTATTACAGATGGTGGCTCCTTTGGTTCCTTTCATCAGCTTAAGGTATATGGAAGCAATGCTAGTATGAAAGGATATTGCGAAGATTTAAGTGGAGGAACTGTTTTTATAAATGAAAAGTTTGAATGGCCGGTGATTATGGAAAAAATGATGAAGGATTATTTTGAGGCAGAGATATATAAGCAGTCAGAAGATTGTCAGGCACTTTTAGACTTTTTTGCAACATATATACCGAAAGAAGATGGTGCAGAACAGCATCAGCAAAAATCAGTTACTTGTACCTTTGATACGGAAAATACGGAAGATAATGGCGTGCATTACACAACAACATACACGGAGGAAGGTATGGCATGTCGTAGGGAAGGACAGGCAGAAGCTGTGTGGACGCTTAAGTTTGAAAATCCTGAACAGTATGAAAAGGTGGCAGAATTTATAGAAAAATTTCCAGAAGATTGGAATCTGATTTTTGCATCGCGTGAGGACTTTTGGAAAGACTTCTTGGATGACAATATTGATGTAAGTAGTTATGAAGAGTATATAGTTGGAACCAGTGATCAGGTTCCAAAAGGGATGGTAATAGAGAAAAGCGTAGTATCATTGCCGTCGGGAGTATCCTTATATATGAATGATGATACAGGAGAGGTTGCTTGTGTTGATGATTCTAATGAACTCTCGGGCAGGCAGTACTTATGGAGTAAATTCCTATCAAAAGAGGAGTTTTCAAAGTGCGAGGAAATATTTGAAAAGCATAAGGGTAAATCGACATGGGAATATAAGTACAGTGCATATTTAAGTAATGAGAGTTTTTGGAATATGTACCTAAACAATGAGATTGATTTGTCAAAGTTGGAGGATTTGGACGAGTTACTTAAATAAGTGATTTTATTAAAGTAATAGAGCCGGAGAAGAAACCATATTTTTTGTATCATAATAAGCTTTTTTTGTATTATAATAAGTACATTCTTGCATTTTTAAAAAAATAGGAGTAAAATGGTTGAGGTTATACATAAATGGTAAAAATTTAACAATTTACAAAAAGAAATGTGAGGGAAAGTAAAATGAGAAAAGCTAGAAACAAGTGGGTCAGTGCTGCAATCCCGGCATTGTTACTTCACTGCAGTATCGGTACTGTTTATTGCTAGTCAATTTTCAATCAGGAAATCGCTGATTACATCGGTTTCTCAAAAGGCGCTACAGAATGGGCATTCAGTTTTGCAATTTTCTTCCTTGGTATGTCAGCAGCATTCCTTGGAAACATTGTAGAGAAGGATATTCATAAGTCTTCCTTAATTGCAACTATCTGTTTCGCAGCAGGTATGGCAGGCACTGGTTTCTTTATTTGGTATGGCGGTAATCAGTTTGCTGCTAATGGTAAGGGTAGTGTACTTGCATTAATCGGTATCTACATTTGCTATGGTTTTATTATGGGTATCGGTCTTGGTACCGGTTATTTATCACCGGTTAAGACATTAATGCTTTGGTTCCAGGATAGAAAGGGTCTGGCTACCGGTCTTGCAGTTGCAGGTTTCGGTGCAGCTAAGGCTATCGCTTCTCCTATTATGCAGTCTTTACTTGCAAACTTAGGCGAAGGCGGCATCTACAAGATGTTCTGGATTTTAGCTTGTGTTTATTTTGTAATGATGTTCGTTGGTCATTTGTTATTACATAAGCCGGAAGGCTGGCATGAGCCTCAGACCAAGGAAAAGGGTCAGAGCACATTGGCAGTTATTAAGTCTAAGCCTATTTCTCTTTACATTGGTATCTGGTTAATGTTCTACTTGAACATTACCTGTGGTTTGGCTTTGATTTCTCAGGAAAAGATGATTATCAAGTGTATCGGTCTGGCAGGTTCTGTAGGTATTATTTCTACGATTTCTGCAATCTTTAATGCGGGCGGACGTTTAGGATTCTCTGCATGGGCAGATACTATGAAGGATAGAAATACTATTTACAAGATGATCTTTATTCTTTCTATTGTATTTACCGGTCTTGTTATTTTAACAAACGGTATTAAGAATGGTAGCGGTAACATCCTGTTAATCATCCTTGTACTTGGTCTTATCTTTGTAGTAAACGCAGGTTACGGCGGTGGTTTCTCTAACGTACCTACTTTACTTTCAGACCATTATGGTATGGGCAGCATTAGTGCAATTCATGGTATTACCTTGTCAGCTTGGGCATTTGCAGGTCTGACCGGTAACCAGATGGCAGCTTGGATCGTAAATCACTTTGGTGAATATATTACTGATGCATCCGGCAACCTGGTTAACCCTGTAGGTTATCAGACAGTGCTTTATGTAACAGGTGCTTTATATGTAGTATCTCTGTTAATCAGTATCTTCCTTGTTCGTTCTAAGAAGGAAGCATAATTAGTACATATGAAAAGTTTTGGACTGCGGAGCCGAAAGGTTCCGCAGTTTTTTGGGTTATAGGTGCAAATAATTCTCCTAAAAACATCGCAAAAGGTGCAAATAATAGCAGAAATAACTTGCTAAAAGGTGCAAGTTACGGGTATGATTATGTAAAATGATATAATACATGTGTATAAAAGAAGATATAATTTGGAGGAAGTCATGTACCGTATTGCACTTGTAGATGATGAAAAGATTTTTACAGATCAGATAGAAGAATATATCAGGCAATATCAGGCAGAAAATCCGGCAGAGTTTCAGGTGTCGGTGTTTCATAGCAGTACGGAGTTTATTGCAGGCTTCCAAAAAGAGTATGATTTGATTCTTTTGGATGTGGAAATGCCACAGTTAAACGGTATGGAGCTGGCTCATAAAATCCGCGAGACGGATGAGCAGGTAGTGTTGATGTTCATTACTAATATGGCTCAGTACGCTATTCATGGATATTCCGTGGGAGCATTGGATTTTGTGACAAAGCCCATTAATTATTATACTTTTGCCATGAAGTTGACCAGAGCGTTAAAGCGTGTACCGAAAAAGGAGTCCACATCTATTTTATTAACCATGGCGGATGGTGTGAAGCGTATTGATATCAAGCAAATCTATTATTTGGAGGTGCAGAACAGACTTCTTCATTATCACACGGAGGAAGGGGAATTTGTAGTGAGAGGGTCTTTGCAGGCAGCAGAAGAGCGACTTTCAGGTCATTCCTTTGAAAAGTGTAACCACTGGTATCTGGTAAATTTGATGCATATAAAAGAAGTGCGAAAGAATATTGTTGTGGTAGGTTCCCATGAATTGGAAATCAGCCGTCGGAATAAAACCTCCTTTTTGAAGGCACTTACGGATTATATGGGAGGGAACTACACATGACATTGATAAATTATGCAATTTATCAGACTTCTTTTTGGCTAAGCGGCATTGTTTTTACACATACTATGGAACGACGTGAAGATTTTAAAAAGAGGTTTGTAAGTTTTTCGCTGGGAATTATTTTAATGACGTGCTTGTATCCGGTACTGTTTCAGAGTCAAAGTCCTTTTTTGGAGGCTCTTATCCGGGGAGTATCCTACGTTATTATGATGTTCTTTTTATATTGTTGCTGGGAGATTTCTCTGTCAATTGCCATGTATAATATGGTGTGGGGAGCTTCCATATGGCAGGTATTGTCAGAAATCAATAATATGGTAGTACTGAATCTGCAAAAGATCGGAGCATCGGAAGTTTTGCAGGTGATAGTTACGATGGTGGTATTTCTGGTAGGTTTGGGTGTACCTATGTTGACTATAGCCAAGTGGATGCCCAAAGATAGAAAGAAACAAATGGGTCCCAGACAGATTGTACTTACGCTACTTATTTTTCTGGCAATTAATATTCTGGCGTTTCAAAAGGGATTACAGATGGGTGCATCTTATAATACAGAGTGGAAGTATCTGTATTTGGTGCAAATGGTGTGTATTGTACTTTTGTATCTGGAAGGAGAAATGTTTAAAAAGAGTCACATACGCCAGGAACTGGAAGTAATGAATCTTTTGTACCAGAAGGAAAGGGAGCAGTATTTTCTGGCCAAGGAGAATATTGAGCTAATCAATCAGAAGTGTCATGATTTGAAACATCAGATTCGTGCGCTTCGTAAGGGTGATAAAGAAGAGCTGGACAAGTACTTGAAGGATATTGAGAATTCTGTAGAGATTTACGAAGCAATTGTGAAAACAGGGAACGAGGTATTTGATACGATTCTGACAGAAAAGAGTCTCCATTGCCGTGCCCGTCAGATTCAGGTAAGCTGTGTGGCAGACGGCAGCCAGATGGATTTTATTGATACCATTGATTTGTATACTTTGTTGGGCAATGCCATGGACAATGCTATTGAGGCTGTGGAACAATTTAAAGAACCGGAGAAGCGCCAGATTGATGTAATGATTTACAGACAACAGAATTTTCTGGTAATTCATATTATGAATCCGTTACCCGGAGCGTTGGTGTATAAGGACGGATTGCCGGTGACTACGAAGGAAGATAAGGGATTTCACGGATTCGGACTTCGGAGCATAAAAATGATTGTAAAAAAATACGAAGGTTTTTTGAGAGTTTCCGAGGAAGACGGATGCTTCTCACTGAAAATGATTATACCTATACCAATGAAAAAAACGACCACTTAGGTCGTTTTTTTGACCAGTTAGGAAAGTGCTATTGTGAGTGATTAACATTTATGTTAAAAAGGTAACAAGAAGACTGTTAAAGCGGTCGGGGCAACATGACGAAAGTGTATTGGCAGAGAGGAAAATAAATGAGACGTATTTCTAAATTAATGGAGAACTGGAGCTTTGCAGGTGGAGATATGCGAATTGAGGGGTTGGATTTGCCACATACCTGGAATGGTCTGGATGGACAGGATGGCGGAAATGACTATCGTAGAGGCTTAGGGGTTTACAAGCGTACAGTAAAGAAGCCGGAATATTCGGAAGATGAAAGAGTATACCTGCAGTTCCATGGAGTGAATGCAAGTGCCAAGGTGATATGGAATGAGCAACTGATTTGTACACATGATGGTGGATATTCCACTTTTCGTGTGGATGTAACGGAAGCGATGCGGGATATAAACAGCTTGTCTGTGGAAGTAGACAATAGTGTAAATGACAGGGTGTATCCCCAGAAAGCAGATTTTACTTTTTATGGCGGTATTTACAGAGATGTTGAATTTCTGATTGTAAATAAAGCACATTTTGATTTGGATTATTATGGCGGACCGGGCATGCAGTATACCACACAGGTGGAGGGTGCAGATGCCAAGGTAAATGTGAGTGCTTATGTGAATGAAGAAGCTTTGGTAGCAGGTGTAACCGTAAAGGTTCTGTTAAAGGATGCCGAAGGAAATATCGTTGCATCCGGAGAACAAAAACCGGAGCAGATTACAAAGAGCACGGCAAAAGCAGGCAGTCGTGAAATTGCATTTACCTTAGATGTTCCCAAGGTACATTTGTGGAATGGATTGGAAGATCCGTATTTATATATCCTGCAGGCACAACTGGTGCAGGAGGACAAGGTAGTAGATGAAATCAGTTGTAACTGTGGTGTAAGAACTTTTGAATTCAGCCCCAAAGATGGTTTCCATTTAAACGGCAGGCATTATCCTTTGCACGGGGTATCCCGCCATCAGGACTGGAAGGAAATCGGCAACGCCATCTCCGTAGAAAATATGGAGCAGGATATGGAGCTGATTCGTGAGGTGGGTGCCAATACCATTCGTTTGGCACACTACCAGCATAACCAGTATTTTTATGATTTGTGTGATAAGTACGGTATGATTGTGTGGGCGGAGATTCCTTATATTTCCGAGCATATGCCGGGGGGTAGAGAGAATACTTTTTCCCAGATGAAGGAATTGATTGTTCAGAATTTCAATCATCCGAGTATTGTGACCTGGGGTGTTTCCAATGAAATTACTATTTCCGGTCGAAAGTATAAGAAGGACATGTTGGATAATCATCATGCTTTGCAGAAGCTTTGTAAGGAGATGGACCCTACCCGACCGACTACATTGGCATGTTTTGCTATGTGTCTGCACTTCAATCCGGTAGCACATATTACGGATTTGGTAGGATGGAATTTATATCTGGGGTGGTATGTACCGGGCTTTTTCCTGAATGATTTGTGGATTTGGTTCTGGCATGTGCTTTATCCAAACAGATGCTTGTGTTATTCCGAGTATGGTGCAGAGGGTATGCCGAACCTGCATAGTAAGCATCCCAGACGTGGAGATAACACGGAAGAGTATCAGGCGAAATATCACGAGTTTATGCTGAGATGTTTCAAGCGTCATCCTTATATGTGGGCGACTTATGTGTGGAACATGTTTGATTTTGCGGCAGATGCCCGTAACCAGGGCGGCGAGCCGGGTATGAATCATAAGGGTCTGGTAACCTTTGACCGTAAATTAAAGAAGGATAGTTTTTACTTGTACAAGGCATACTGGACTAAGAAGCCGTTTGTGCATCTGGCAGGTAAGCGATTTGAATATCGCACCGGAAAACGTACAGAAATTACAGTGTATTCCAACGAAAAGGAAGTGGCACTTTATAATAACGGTAAGTTGGTAGGAGTAAAGACCGGCGAGCATGTATTTAAATTCCGCCTGACCATGCAAACAGAAAACAAGTTAGAGGTGTATGCAGGTGAACAAACCGACAGCGCTGTAATTTATAAGACTAAGAAGGCGAAGGCAGAATATAAGTTAAGAAAGGGCGATAGCTCAAATTGGATGTAAAACACAAAAAGAATATCTAAGGCGTCAAAAGACGCCACCTAAGATATTCTAAGTTTTGTGTAGGGAGAATGGCTGAGCCATTCTCCAAGGATATTGGAAAGTTGAAAGTAAAGGAGAGAGGGTAAAATGGAAGTGACTAAGCAGGAAAAGAAAGTTCAGAAAAAAGCTTTCAAAAAGGCTCGCAAAAAAGCCATCAGACCATGGCGATTCTTGACATGGTTAAGCGGACCGTTAGCTGTTATTTTGGCAGTAGCATGTGTTTTTGTCGGTATGTTCGATAACACGGTAGCGTTATTTGTCGGTGACAGTTTCTGGGAGCTTGAAAATGAAGATCCGAACGCAAAGTATTATGTGGAGGATTTTGCAACACAGGAAGAAAGAGTAGCTCGCGGTTATGAGCTGGTAAAGCAGGTAGAGGGTGAAGGCGCTGCGTTGTTAATGAATGAAAACAATGCATTACCTTTGGATAAGGGTGCCAATGTCAGCTTATTCTCTACTTCTTCCGTGAATATTGTTTACGGTGGTACCGGTTCTGCAAACGTAGATTCTTCAAAGGCAGATAATTTAAAGACTGCTTTGGAAAAGGCAAACATTAACGTAAACCAGAGCCTTTGGGATTTCTACTCAACCGGTGAAGGTAGCGCTTATGTACGTGACGGCGGTGGATTTACCAGCGGTGCAAAGGTAGGAGAGGCTCCTTGGAGTGCGTATACTTCAGATGTTTTAAATTCTGTAGCTTCTTACGGTGATGCAGCAATTGTTACTTTTTCACGTGTTGGTGGTGAAGGTGTAGACTTAACCTTCTTAGAGGAGAACTATCTGGCACTGGATGCGAATGAAAAAGATATGATGGCAAACTTAGCTAAGTTAAAGGCAGAGGGAACCATTAAGAAGATTATTGTTTTGATTAACTCATCCAACCCTCTTCAGGTAGATTTCCTGAAGAACAATGAGTATGATGTAGATGCATGTTTGTGGATCGGCGGTGTAGGTGTGACCGGTATCAATGCATTAGCTGAAATTCTGGCAGGTGATATTAATCCTTCCGGTAGTCTGGTAGATACTTATTGCTATGATAATTACTCCAGCCCGGCTATGAAGAATTTCGTACCTACTACTTATGCAGGCTATGCAGAAGGTATTATTCCGGAAAATGCAAGTACCTATATGATTTATCAGGAAGGTATTTATGTAGGTTATAAATATTACGAGACCCGTTATGAAGATTATGTAATGGGCACCGGCAATGCAGGTAATTATGCATATGCGAATGATGTAGCATTTCCTTTCGGTTATGGTTTAAGCTATACCGATTTCGAATATAGTGATATGAAGTTAAGCTACGATGCGGCAACTACTACTTACAGCATTGATGTAACGGTAACCAATACCGGTGATAAGGATGGTAAGGAAGTAGTACAGATTTATGTATCCAGCCCTTATACCCAGTATGATATTGAGAATGGTGTAGAAAAAGCTTCCGTATCTTTAGTTGGTTTTGAAAAGACAGATATTTTAGCTCCGGGTGCCTCTCAGACTCTTACTATTTTAGTAGATGGTGATGACGTGGCAAGCTATGATGCTTATGGCGCAGGCACTTATATTTTAGATGCAGGTGATTATTTCTTTACAGCAGCAACCGATGCACATGATGCGGCAAATAACGTATTGGCAGCAAAAGGCTTTACCCCTGACAATACTGCAGGTCGTATGGATGCAGAAGGAGACGCTTCTTTGGTAGCAACCTGGAACAACCCTGAGCTTGATACCACCACCTATGCAGTTAGTGATAATGGTACTGCAATCGAAAATCAGTTATCTTCTTCAGATATGAACATGAACGATGGTGTTCAGGAAAAGATAGCGTATTTAACACGTAATGATTGGGAAGGCACTATGCCGACCGGTGATATTTTGAAGTTAACTTTAACAGAGTATTTAAAGGAAGCTCTTCAGGACGTTCAGTACGATCCGGCAGACTATCCTGCTATGGAAATGCCTACTTTAGGTGCGGACAATGGTCTTAAGCTGGTAGATATGATTGGTTTGGGTTATGACGATCCTAAGTGGAATCAGTTATTAGACCAGTTGACCTTTGATGAAATGGTTGCGTTTATTGGTGATGCGTTCCACTGGACTATGCCGGTAGAATCTGTTCAGGCACCGGGTACTCGTGATGAAAATGGTCCTCAGGGTCTGACTGTAACCTTGTTCGGTTCCGGACTTGGTGTAGAAACTACTGCTTTAACTTCTGAAGACGTTTTGGCAGCAACCTTTAACAAAGAGTTAGTTTATGAAATGGGTAAAATCGTAGGTAATGACTGTCTGGCAGCACAGGTAGCTTTCCTTTACGGACCGGGTGCAAACACCCACAGAACACCTTATGGCGGACGTAACTTTGAATATTATTCAGAAGACGGTTATTTAGCATCTGCTATTGGTGGTGCAGAAGTTAAGGGTATCGAAGAAAAGGGCGTTCATGTAGTAATGAAGCACTTTGCATTGAATGATTGTGAGCAGAACCGTATTGGTCTTGGTGTATGGTTGACCGAGCAGGCAGCTCGTGAAATTTACCTGAAAGCATTCCAGGGAGCACTTCAGGATTCTCAGACCGGCGGCAATGGTGTTATGATGGCTTATACCCGTTGGGGTACCCAGTGGTCCGGTGCTAACCAGGGTCTGGTAACCGGTATTATGAAGGAAGAGTGGGGATGTAACGGCCTCCAGATTACCGATAATGTATTGACCACCTATGTAAACGGTGTGGACGGTGTTATGGCAGGTACCACTGCATTTGACTCTATGATGGCATTCTATATTACAGATCAGTTACCATTATATGAGAATGATCCGGTAGTTGTTGCAGCTATGAAGGAAGCCAGCCATAAGAATTTATATGCGATTGCACATTCCTGTGCAATGAACGGTATCGGTAAGGATACAGTAATCAAAGCTACCACGCCGGGACTCTTGGTAGCATTAAGAGTATTGGCAGTAGCATTCGGTGCATTATTTGTGGTATCTTTGGTAATGTTTATTAAGAAGAATAATAAGTTTAAGAAAACGGAAGAATACACAAAGTACAAGGAATTTAAAGCAGCTAGTAAACAGAAGTAAAGAGAAGGCGATTTTATGAGTCAGGAAGTAAAAGCAACAACCGTTAACAGAGCGAAACTGTACCAGCTGGTACTGTTTCCGCTCAATAACGGAGCAACAAATGTATATTATGTATTAATCTTGTCTTACATTGCAACCTTTGGTTCCAATGTACTGGCACTGGGGGCAGTGTTTGCATCGGTAATGGTAACGGGTATGCGAGTATTCGATGCAATTACCGACCCGATTATCGGAGCGTTGTTGGACCGCACCAATGGTAAGTTTGGTAAGTTCCGTCCGTTTATGGTGATTGGTAACGTTATCATGGCGGTGGCAACCATTGTATTATATATGATTACACCAATGATTCCGGCAAATATGGAATGGTTACGATATGTAGCATTTGTAGGTTTGTATGCAGTGTGGGTAATCGGTTATACGTTCCAGACCTCCATTACACGTTCCGGACAGACGGTTTTGACCAATGATCCCAATCAAAGACCGTTATTTACTATTTTCAATACGGTAGGTTCTTTGGCAGGTATGGGTGCCATGCAGTTTTTGGCACCAATTATCCGTGCTAATGTAGCGGATTATAGTTCGGCAGATTTTTATGCGGTGCTGACGCCGATAGGTATTATAGTGTCCATTGTATTAACTATTTTGGCGATTATCGGTATCTGGGAAAAGGACCAGCCCAAGTATTATGGTTTGGGTGGCGATAAGCAGGAAAAAGTTAAAATTCGTGAGTACGTGGAAATACTTAAGAACAACAGTCCCATGCAGCGACTTATGGTGGCAGGCGCAGGCTGTAAACTGGCATTCTCTATTGCGACCAATACCACCATTCTGTGTATGTTGTATGGATGCATGATGAATGATTATGATAATTTGTATTTGCCAATGATGATTTTGGGATACGGATTTTCGGTACCGTTCTTCCTTTTGACTGTACGTACTTCTCAGAAAAAAGGCCAGAAGGCATCTTTGGTTCGATACGTGAGCCTGGCATTAGCATGTTATGTAGGTGTATTAGTACTCTTGCTTTTATGGCAGCAGGGCGTTCCGGGAAGGAATTTGTCTCTTTTCGGAGAAAGCGGTATTACGATTAATTTGTATACGATTTTATTTATTCTATTCTTTGGCGTGGGTTATGGAGCGTACTATTCCACAGCGGATATGCCCATTCCTATGGTGGCAGACTGCTCTGACTATGAAACCTACCGCTCCGGCAAATATATTCCGGGTATTATGGGTACCTTGTTCAGTTTGGTGGATAAGCTGGTATCATCCTTATCAGCTACAGTAGTAGGTATTGCAGTTTCTTTAATCGGTCTGGAAAACCTGCCTACTGCAGAGACTCCTTACAGCGCAGGCATGAACTGGGTGGTAATTATTCTCTTCTGTATCGTTCCCATGGTGGCATGGGTGGCAACCTTGCTCGCTATGAAGGGTTATATCTTAACGGGTGATAAGATGAAAGAAATTCAGGCAGTGAATGCGAGACGTAAAGAAGCTATGGCGGAAGGTATGAGTCTGGAAGAGGCTATGAGTAAGTGGCAGACCCGGGAGGATTTGCAGAAGTAACAGGTTCGGGTAATTAAACTTCGTGATGTTTGGGAGGAGCATCACGGAGTTTTTTATTGACAAATGACTATAATTGGAATTGTTACAAAAATATGTTTTTATACCCCTTGACATATTCCGTAGAGTGCATCAAAATAAACCTATAGAAACAGAAATTGAGGCTTGGTTAACTTTTTTGAGCTCGGATGCGGTGGAGGATATCATAGAACTGATAGAAATATATCCGGAGTTTCGGCCTCTGTATGAGACACTGTACAGTATGTGTGAGAATATCGAAGGGGTGATGAGTATGTTTTCAGAAGAATTGTACCAGCTGGATAAGAATACGGTAGAGTTTATGGTGGATGAGTACGGACGTATGGTAGAAGAACAGAAGGCAATGCTGGCGCAGTTAGGTAAGGAGATAGCGCGGAAAGAAGATGAGATAGCGCGGAAAGAGGACGAGATAGCGCAAAAAAATGATGAGCTGACGAAGAAAAATGATGAATTGTCCCGAAAAGATGATGCTTTACGGGAGAGGGATGCAATTATTGAGCAATTGAGAAAACAACTACAAGAAAAGTAATAAGAGAAGGCGGAAGAAACATTGTATCACATTTCTATTTATTTTGATCAGAAAACAGAAGCCCGGATGAGGGATTTTATTGGAAAGGTAGCGGAGGTTACAGGAAATGCTTATATGCAGGAAGCATCTGTGCCTCCGCATATTACATTGTCTGCTTTAGAGTGTGAGGAAGAAGAGAAACTGGTGAAGAGTTTGGAGACTCTTATGAGCGGGGAAAGCGCAGTGTTTATGAGGAAAGGCACACTTCAGTGGGTATCGGTAGGTTGTTTTTTACCCGGGGTGATTTTTCTGCAGCCCGTATTGAATGAATATCTGCAGGAGCTGGCTCTACAAGTGTATCATAGCATAAAGGATATAGAAGGGGTGAAAATCCGTCCCTGCTATCAGCCATTTTCCTGGTTGCCCCATAGTACAATAGCTAAGAAGTTGACGCCACAGCAGCTAAGACAGGCGTTTCAGGTATTGCAACAGGAGTTTTCGGTGGTTGAGGGCAAAGTGGTTCGAATAGGACTGGCGAAGATGAATCCTCACAGGGAGATAATGAATTGGGAGTTAAAAACAGAAAATGCACTGAGGAAGAAATGAACTTCCCCGGTGCATTTATTTGTTGCTAAATTGATATTGATTTTTGCCGGCACGTTTTGCCTTATACAAAGCCACATCCGCCTTGGAGTAAAGGGTTTCAAGTGTGGTTCCGTCCTTGGGATAAAGGCTGACACCTACACTGCCGCTAAGTTTGACAGAAGAATAGTTCGTGGTAACCTTTGATATGGTATCCACGATTTCCTGAGCCTTTCGTTCGATATGGTTAGGTTCGGACAGATTGCGCAGGAAAATAAAAAATTCATCTCCACCAATTCTTCCGATAATATCATTGTCTCGGATAGAATACTTAAGTTCACGGGCGAGTTTGATTAAAAATTCATCTCCGACCTGATGACCTAAAGTATCATTTAAAGACTTGAAATTATCAATATCCAACATGAAAAGTACGTGACTGTTATGACTTTCGCTCGTAAGAATCTGACGGATGGCATCCATGGCAGTTTCTCTATTTAAAACCTGTGTCATCAGGTCCAGAGTGGCCGCTTTTTGGATGCGTTCCTCTTCCTGTTTCTCACTATGAATGTCCTTAGCAGAAAGCATAATACATAAATGACCGCTGTCAGTGTCCATCAGAAAATGGACTTCATTATGTACCCAACGGGTAGAACCATCGGAAAGCCTACGTTCGTATTCAAACGCCAGGTAATCTTTGCCACTGGAATAAATGCTTCGAAGCTTCTCCGGAGTAAATTCTCTATAAAATGTAATTGCTTCGGCAGTCGGATTTACAATAGATTGAATAGCATAATCACAAAGCTCTTCTACAGCCTGACATTCTTGCAGAGTACCTTCTTCTATTTGCTGGCGTCTTTGTTTAATTATTCGCCAATCATCCACATCAATGTAGGATACGGCGTAAGTATCTTCCGGCAAAGCAAACAGATAACGAAGCTCTTGTTGATAATGCTGGCGGGCAAGATACTCAATCGTAACATCCTCCGTAATACCCAGAATTCCAATGACATTGTCAGTGGAATCTCTCAATAGATATTTAGAGGTGGCACCGTATCTTGGGTGTCCGTCCTCGTCAGTAATAGGCTCGATAAAGTGAAGCAAATCCTTGCCGGTAGCCAGAAGTTTACGGTCATCCTGCTGATAGCGGCGAGCTAAATTCTGGTCGACAAATACTTCATCATCTGTATGACCGATTATTTCATCGGCAGAGGTTTTCCCTACCATTTTCACGAATGCATCCGAAGCTGCCTGGTACACCAGATCCTTATCTTTGATAAAAACCATATCCGCAGAATGATTTATTAATAGTTGAAAAGCAGTTTGCAATAATTCCTGTTTCATATATTTCTCCATTATGTGGAAAGTTATCAACCTAACATTTATATTATACACTTTTTGTGATTATTTGTATAGTCGATTGTGCGTAAATTGTGAAAGCATCTTGCAAATAAAAAAATTTTTTAAAAAACTATTGACAGCATATCTGTTCATGGTGTATATATAACACATAAACAGTTGAAACACTGTTAAGGTGCAGTTAATTTTTACACCATAAGAAAAGAGGTTTTATATGAAAATTTTGCAAAATTCAGACATCCCGATTTATCAACAGATTGCTACTCAGTTTCAAGAGGACATTCTGGCGGGAAAGATTAAGCAGGGAGAGTACCTGCCGTCCATCCGTGGATTGGCAAAGGACTTGCGCATCAGCGTTATTACGACCATGAAGGCGTATGAGGAGCTGGAGAAGCAGGGTCTGGTAACTGCCATGCAGGGAAAAGGGTATTATGTGAATGCCCAGGATAGTGAAATGCTTCGCGAGCAGCACTTGCGTAAGATGGAGGAGCATCTGATCAATGCTATATCTGCTGCAAGGATTGCCGGTATTTCCGAAACAGAGATGAAGGAAGTACTGGAGATGTTGCTGAGTGAAAATTAATTAGGAGGAGATTATGCAAACAGAAGCAATGATTAAGATGACTAATATCAATAAAAAATTTAAGGGATTCCAGCTGGACATTCCGGCGTTAGAGATTCCGAAAGGCTTTGCTACCGCACTGATTGGTGAGAACGGTGCCGGCAAGAGTACACTGATGAATATTTTAGCAGGTATTCGTCTGGATTATAAGGGAGAGCTGGAATACTTCGGTGGTGAGAAGGATGAGAAAACCATTCGCGAGGCCATAGGTTATACCAGCCCCGGTAATTATTTCATGCCTCATTGGACGGTGAAGATGATTTCTGAGGTAAGTGAAATTCTTTTTGACGGATTCCATGCAGACCGTTATAACGAGCTTTGTGAGGATTTGGGAGTAGCCAAGGAAAATAAGAAGATTTCCGCCATGTCCGACGGTATGCGTATGAAAACTACACTGGCCAGTGTCTTTGCCAGAGATACCAGACTATTAATGCTGGATGAGCCGGCGTCACCTTTGGACCCGCTCATGCGCGACAAGCTTTGCCATATGATTCGTGAATATATTGAGGAAGGAAATGGTGAAAAGAGCGTATTCTTCTCCACACATAATATTTCCGATATGGAGAATGTGACCGATTACTGTATCATTATGGAGCAGGGTAAGGTAGTGGAACAGGGCTTTGTGGAAGACTTGAAGGAAAAATATGTGATGGTAAAGGGTGAAACCGGGGATGCAGACAAAGCGCAGAATTACCTGATTGGATTTCAGCAAAACAGCTACGGTTTCGAAGGTCTTTGCAAGACAGAGGATTTGGATAAGCTGGCAGGTATGGACATTGTAGCGGAAACACCTACTCTTTCCCAGATGAGTGTGGCGATTATGAAGCAGTATTCGAAGTTAAAGTAACAGAGGTGCGAAGATGAGGACTTGGATGAAATGTTATCACGTCTTTCTGTCACAGTGGTGGCTGAAGGCATTAGTATATATATTGTATCCTGTGGTGATGATAGGCGGGATGTGTCTGGCAATACTTATTGTAAAGAGTCAGGGAGCCGGAATTACACTGGCATATAATTTGACAGGGAATTTGTTCATAATGGCAGAGTTGTTTTTGGGCTACTTTATTTTTGGCGGGGTGGCTGCCAAGGATAGTAATAAGCTGGAGTACTTGAAAACTTCGGTGAGAGGCATGTCTGTACTGAAGCGAGGTATTATTGTAGATGCCCTGCGACGTGCGTTAGGAATTTATCTGATGTTACTGGTTCCGCTCTTTTTATGTGGTGGGCACTTGAATAGTAGTATCTGGGTGGCATGTGCAGTAGTCATTCTTTGCTCGGAAGCAGGTTTGATTATATTCCGCAGAACCTCTTCTTTTACCATTTTCATCGTGGTGTTGGTACTAAGCGGAACCGTGGGCGGTGCGGTTATGGCAATCGGTATGATTTGCAGCAATTTCTGGTGGGCAGTGGCTCTGTTTTATGTGGTTACCGCAGCAGTAACAGTATTTAGCATTCGTATGGTAATGCAGAAGGCGAGGGAAAGCTATTATGATGCAGGATTTGAAAACAAGTTGGAAGCTGCTTAAATATTCTTTTCAGTTTAAGACGAATATTGTAGCGGGAATTTTCTTCATGGTATTGGGATCGATTTGGCTGCTTTTAGATGGTCCCAAAGGGTTATATGTAGCGGCACTCTATGTGTATGTAGGACCGATAATGTTGGTACAGTTAACCTATAATCTGCTATTTGCGAATGTGGTGGCAGCCTCTTCCGTAAAGAAAGCTCTGGACGGAACTTTTCCCAATGTAGTAGGTTTGCTTGGCAGTTTGCTCGGTTACGCATTTGCTGTAGTTTATATGATAATTTTTAGCAACATTTATCCTGAGAATGAAATGAGTGGCGGAAATATGTTGGTAGTAATCGGTCTGATTATGCTGGTCACAATTATCTACTACAGTGTGGCGTATAAGTGGTTTGTGGTATCCACTATATTGTTTGTTTTTTGTCTGGCTGTGACATTCGCCTTTGGAATGGCACTATTTATCTATTCTGGTGTGGAAATCAGCCTGCTTCAGGGAACACTGATTGGTTTAGGAATTGTGGTTGGTGCAAATCTATTGGGAGTCCTGATTCGAAAGGCACTGTACAAACTACCCAATTCTCCTTTGGCGGGAGGTCGTTCATTACGTAAGGCCATGATTTAAATACGAAAGGACAGTATTATGTTAGCTGAAATAAAAAGAGATTTGCGGTTATTGAAATACATCCCACAGTTTAAGTTAAATATAGTCATGTGCATCATTGTATTTCTCATGGGAATTCCCATGATGTTTCTGGCAAAAGCAGATAGTATGCAGGTAGGGGTAATGTATATGCTGCTTGGCTTTACATTGATACAAAGTAATCTGTATACTCTGCTTCGAGTGGATATGGTGGCATCGTCCGACAGAAGAAGGTATATTGATGGTCCTGTGGCAGATATGGTTCTCATGGTGGGAAGTGCCGTGTCATACATAGTGATAGCAGTGCGAATGGCAGTGGGAATGAAGCTTACCGGCACAGATTTCAGATATGCCATGGTGGTTGCCATTTTGATTATGATTGTAGAAATTTTGTACTGTGGTACGGCTTATAAAGGCTGGTGGATTAGTTCTATTGTATTTTTTGTGGTAGTTATGTGGCTGCTTATGAGTACACCCCGGGAGCTTATAAAGAGTTTGCCGGATATTGGAATGGGTATGATTATTGTTATCGGAGGGGTGGCAGTAGCGCTTGCCAACGTGGTAGCCTGTGTTACTCGTAAGGCATTGTACCGCAGACCTATGACCTTTGGCAAAAATATGAATTTAAATAAAGGCAGTAAGTAGGAGGAGTAAGGAAATGAAAATGTATAAGAGATGTGGCTGGCTGGCTTTGGCGCTGCTTGCGGTAGTAGCATGTTTCGTTTTGCAGGTAATGGGTTCCGTAGCAGGCCTGATGATTTATGCATTTGCTGGGTTTTTTAAACTGTTTTCCTCGCTGGAGGGAATGGATGATGCAGCCATTGAAGCAGCGGTAGACGGAATTATGATGGATGCGGCTACAGAAGGAATCGGGCTGTGTCTGGTGCTTGCACATTTACTGATGATTGTATGTTTCGCACTGTGGTATCGCCTCGGCTGTGGTAAGCCAAAGCTTAAGGAGGCAAAGGGTGTGTTTGTACCCAAGACGCTTTTAGTAGTGCTTCTGGTAGCCGGCGGTATGTGCTTTTTTACAAATTTTGCATTGCCGGTAATGGAGCCCATTATTCCGGAAAAGATTATGCAGAATTATATTGAGCTTATGGAGCAGGCCGGTTTCGGTGTGGACGCTTTGGCGATTTTTGCATCCGTATGCCTGGCACCTTTTGGAGAGGAGTTCCTTTGTCGAGGGGTTATTTTCCACTATGGTAAAAAGATGGTGGCAGATTTGGAAAACCGTAAGCTGGCATTCTGGATTGCCAATACTTTGCAGGCATTAATGTTTGGTATTATTCACGGTAATATTATTCAGGGTTCCTACGCATTTTTGATGGGTCTGGCTTTAGGTTATCTGGCACACCGCTACAGAAGTGTAGTGCCTGCTATCATGGGACATATGCTGATAAATGCCACTTCGACCTTTGTTTGGGAGCCGGTGGCTTTGGCACTTCCGGAAAGCTATATTGTATATGCATTTGGCGCGGCAATATCTTTGGCAGTAGCCTTTGCAGGATTGTATCTGGGGGGACCTGCAGAGAAAAAGGAGGATCATTATGAAGCTTAATTTTAAATTACAGAAGCCGGATATGGTAGCAGAAGCAGCCAAGACCGGAGGACAAAATGTATTTTTGGAAATTTTAATGTTTTTAGGTGTGTTTTTCGTGGCGCAGATGGCCATGTCATTTCCCATTACGATAGTGATGATGCCTTTGATGTTTATGTCCGAAGATTATATGGCGGCAGCGGCGTCGGGAGATTATGACCGCATTGCGGAAGCTTCCATGGATTTGGCTATGTCAACACCTATGTTAATTACCCAATTATTTGCAACGATATTAATGACTGTAGTAGCCATGTTATTCTGTAAGCTGCTTCAGAAGCGTAAGATGACTACCCTTGGCTTCAAGAAGCCCGGCATGTGGAAGGAATATGGTGTGGGTATGTTAATCGGTTTCGGCATGATGGCAGCTATCGTATTTATCAGTGCAGTAACCGGAGCGCTCGAATTACAGTTTAACAGTGAGATTGCTTCCGCTGGTTCCATTGTTTTATTATTGACCATTTTTGTGGGATTTTTATTTCAGGGTATGTCCGAGGAAGTTCTCTGCAGAAGTTATTTCCTGATATCCTTGGCCAGAAAAGACGGTAAAGTATGGATGGGTATTATTGTCAGCTCCATCGCATTTGGCGCACTGCACTTAGGGAATGCGGGAATTGCACCGCTTGCTTTGGTAAATCTGGTACTGTTCGGTATCTTTGCCGGTGTGTACTTTATTAAGCGCGGTAATATCTGGGGCGCAGCGGCGATTCATTCTATCTGGAATTTCGCTCAGGGTAATATCTTTGGTGTTTTGGTAAGCGGTAATGATTTTGGCATTACGATTTTTGAAGCTGCCATCAACGAAGAAATGACTTTGATTAACGGTGGTGATTTCGGCTTAGAAGGCGGTATCCTGACAACGGTAGTGCTGGTGGTAGCAACTTTGATTACTCTTTGCACTAAGCAGAAGGATATTGCAGTGGAAGAAGTGTAAAAAAATATCCATTCGCCTGTTACAAGGCGGATGGATATTTTGCTGTTACTTTTATCTCGCATTTAACAAGCTGCGAAGCACTCACGATAAAAAACTCGCACTTAACAAGCTGCGAAGCACTTACGATAAAAATCTCGCATTTATACCGGCTGCGAAGCACCCGAGGCAGGTGAGTAACCGAACACCTCAAATAAATTTTTTCGGATAACTGACAACACAACACCTGTTGCCTGGCAGTCATGGTATATTTAGCGTCCCCCACTCGGGAAAGAGGTGTTATCCTATTGTGCCCCTCGAAAGGTTCGATGACCTTTACCTATAATTAATATATCTGTTTTTCGAAATGATGTCAACAGGTTTTGTTATATTTCATTCCTCTTCGTTATGCTCCAACAGCCAATATAAGCATTCGGTCTCTGAAAGTACTTCTAAGATTTCAAATTCTTCAGGCAAAAAGGGCGAAGTCTGGGGATTGTGAATTTCATAATGCATATCCCCTAACTGCATAGTGCTTTCATAGGCACAAGCTTTCTCAAAGTCTCCCGGCAAATAAAGGTATTTAACATATCCCTCCAATTCCTCTATGGGCATCCGAAAACCGGTAAGCGCACAAGGTCTCTCAAAATAAACGTCCTCATATTTTTCAAAATAAATAGGCTCTTCACAGTCATTGTATCTTACCAGAAAGAATACCGATGACCAGGGCGTATCTTTTTTGGCTTCCCAATCCATGTGATTTAAATATTCATACAGTTCTTCTCTTGATTTTATCTGCATTGTACCATCCACCTTTCTTTCTCAACCTATTATAACACAAATCGCCGGACTTCTATATATAATACTTTCTCGCTTGTCTAAGCCATTCTTCTAAAGGAAGTCCCTCCTTCAGTTCGCCACGTTTCATCGCATCGATCATTTTGCCGGTTCCTTTTTCGGCTTCCTCCATTGTCTCATAAGTGAGAGGGGTAACGATGCCATTGCCGATTTTCAAAATCTCTGCCATAAACAAATCCTCCTTCAATGTTTTCGACGTTGTTTCTTTTCACCCGCTGCAAGCGTTAATTGTTTTAATTCTAAAAAACTAAGAGTAAATTACTTCCTGTAGCACAATTTCTTCGGCTCTGTCGCGGATGGAATTCATTTTGGCCACCCACTCTATAGGGTCTTCATTTTGCAAAACTTCTGAGATCCCCTCTTTCTTCGCAAACTGTGCTGTCAGCTGTTCCATTCTTTCTTCCGCCAGGTGTTGAATCTCCAGACAGTGCTCCACTAACGTTCCATCGCCCTGCATCAGAAGAAATTGTACACCCTTATACTCTTTTAAATATTCCGCTCTCATTTTCCCGAATTTGGTCAATGGTTCGTCCGGTTGCGGATTTACCTCAATGTTTGGATACAAATAATCTCCTACCTTTGTGTACGTCAATTCTCTTTGCATCAGTGCTATACCTCCTTGCTATTGATAGTATTGGTTGGTCTTTCGCATCAGTTCCACCGGATCCATTTCTGCCGGATTCCATCCTTCACGCTTCATCGCCTCGACCATTCTGTCGGTTCCTTCTTCCGCTTCCTCAATTGTCTCATAAGTGAGAGGTGCCACAATACCATTGCCGATTTGCAAAAATTCCGCCATAAAATTATCCTCCTTGTTTTAGGTGGCTACAAATAAATATGCAGTTGTATTAGTAATTGCTGAAAAGTTCCCGATGTGGGAAGAATTAATACAATATGGGACGTATGCCCCTTGACATTTTTATTGTAAAGGATTTGATGAGAGATGTCAAGGGACAACAAGTGAAAAAACCTTATACCTATTCCACCTTCTGGTACCACTCTAATTCTTTAGCAGGCACCACAATATAGTTTTCGGCTCCTTCGCCGGTTCGCAAATAGACGTTACGAATACCTGCCTGAATAATCAGGCGGGCGCAGAGGGGGCAGGGTTTGGCGCGATGTACGGAGTTGTCGGCGGGAGTTAAGCCTGCCAAATACAAATCCGCGCCTAAGGTCTGCTCTCTGGAACAATTTAATAAAGCATTTGCTTCCGCATGTACCGCGCGGCACATTCCATAACCTTCACCCTGGTGGAGGTTTCTTTTGATTCTGGGACATTCTCCGATATCGCAGCAATTTTCAAAGCCGCGGGGGGACCCGTTGTAGCCGGTGGAAATCACCGCGTCATCTTTTACAATAATAGCACCGTATTTACGTTTTAAGCAGGTGCTTCGGTAGGCGAAGTTTTCGGCGCAGTTTAAGTAAGTATCAATTTTGGAGATGCGTGTTCCGGGGGTGGGAGTTACCATGATTTTTCTCCTTTCTCAGTATCCATTTTGCGATAGGCTTCTCCACCAGATAGGTCATGGCGGTTGCCACTACAAGGGATACCACAATACAAAGTATCAGATATTTCCACATCCAGGGTTTATCGCCCATTTGGTTGGGAGGCATGTCACCTTCCCAGTAGGGGATGCGGAACTGTTTCAGTCGTACAGCAATGAATTGGTGGCAGATGTAAAGGTTAAAGGAAATCCCCGCCAGAAACTTCATGACGCGATTGCCCAGAAGCCATCGAAAATAACGGTCTGCCATAACAACGCTGAACAGTATCAGTAAAAACAGCAGTGACAAAAGGAAACGGTAGTCCACCTGCCATTTGGTATCACTGACGTAGCGCATGCGATGCTCGCACATGATTTTGAACAACCACATGCCACCGATTGCCAGTAGGAAAAAGAGGGTTTCTTCCGCCTTACTGCGCACGCGGTCTTTGGTCATGGATACGTAGGCCCAGGCTCCCAGCATACCATTGGCAAAAACACTTGCAAAGGTCAGTGTATGATTTACGTACATGCTTTGGTTCAGGGTATCGTAATGGTTACTAATCCATGAGCTGCTGAGTAGCCCTACAGCTACCATGCCGCCATAGGTAAGCAGGGGTTTCTTCCCAAACCACTTAGCCAGCAAAGGAAACAGCAGGTAGAACTGCACTTCCACGGCTACGGTCCACAAAGCTCCGTTTAGCTTAGTGTAGATATGGGACTGTGGAAAAAGGTTGTGCACAAAGAACACATGGGGGATAAAATCCTTCCAAAAGTCTGAGGCGGCAACATATTCGCCCAAAGGCAGGGCAAAACAAAACAGTACAATCAAAATCGATATGTAATAGGAAGGGCAGATTCTGGCAATACGCTTCTTATAAAAAGAGGCAGCTTTCGGAGCCGGTTCGCCGTAAACATAAGTCCGGGCATAGGGCAAAAACAGACAAAATCCGGACAAAAGTATCATAAAGTCCACCAGAATAGCACCATTTCGCGGTAGCCAGTCCATGTTAAAATCACCCACAATGGGCATGAGCCAGGACTGCTGCCAAAAGTGAAACCATACCACAATCATTATAGCGACGGCGCGTAGTCCGTCCAGTACGGGAATGTATTTGGTTTGGTAGCCGGCGATAGGCGGCGCATCATTTGTCATAGCCATCATAAAAGTTCCTTATCATACACCGCGCGCTCACCACCGATAAATTTCGCTCTGGTGCGGGCGCAGACCAAATGTGCTTCACCAATTTGTTTGGTGGGGATGCGGACCGGTACGGCCACGTCTTTTAAGTGCATGCCGATTAGGGTATCGCCGATATCCATACCTAAATGGGCTTTAATATGTTCTACAGCTACCGGCTGTGCCAGCGCTTTGTAGGTGGCAGTAGCAAAGGAGCCGCCTGCTTTGGGCTGGGGTACCACGTTAACCGGTTCGTAGCCATATTTTTCGGCAGCGGTTTCTTCTATAATAATGGCACGATTTAAATGCTCGCAGCATTGTGCCGCCAGATAGATGTCAGCTTCGTTGGCAGCTGCATAGATACCTTCAAAAACAGCTTCTGCCAGCTCCGGACTGGAAAAGGTTCCGATACCTGCACCGCCCACTTCACTGGTGGAACAGCCTAATACCAGAATTTGTCCCGGAGCGGGTTTGGCTACCTCTAAAAGTTCTTTGGCAGCAGTATAGGCCTGTTTTGTAATATTTGAAAAATCTGTCATAAAAATCACCTCATGAAAAATACTTTGTGAAGCAGAATGAATATTTTGCTCATTGCGTATATTATAACAGTTCAGAAGGATTTGGGGAAGTATTGCTTTACGCTGTGAAGAAAGAATGTTAAGATGATGAGGAAAGGAGCAGGGTGCAAATCAGTGCATCGGCAGGGAGTTATGAAAGAATATGGAACAATAGAAATATCGGAAAAGGTGTTAAAGAAATTACAGAGAGATTTACTGGTAACAAGGATTTTTTCCATGATTTCATCGATTTTGATGATAGGAATCCTGGTGGGCGGGTTTTATATGTTTCGCAGGGTGCAAACCTACGCAGTACAGGTGGATGGTTATGTGACGGACATTATGACCTATGCGGAGAACATGGAACCGGCCATCGAGCAGCTGTCCGAAGTAGATATAGAGACATTGAATGACACTATGGAGCAGATGACGGTAGCCTTCGCAGAGGTGGATTTTGAAAAGCTGGCACAGCAGATTGATGATTTGGATGTGGAAGCCATCAATGCCAAGGTGGCGGCACTGGACGTGGACGCTTTGAACGATAAGGTGGCGGCACTGGATGTGGATGCCCTGAATGCCAAGATTAACGCATTGGATATTGAAGGCATCAATAAAGCCATTGAGGAGCTGGATACGGCAGAGCTTAGCGAAGCACTGACTAATTTAAATGATGCATCCGAAAAGGTGCGGGAAATCAGCGAGAAGTTAAAGCAGGTAGCATCTATATTTACCTGGGAATAGGATATGGAACAGATTACGGAAAAGAGGAAGCTGTTTATGGAGCTGCAGATTACAACTTTAATTGAAAATATGCCGGATGATGAAGAATTACTTGCCTACGAGCATGGTTTATCTATGTATATAGAGTTTGCCGGAAAAAAGATATTGTTTGATACCGGGCAGACCGGGGAGTTTGTCTTGAATGCACAGAAGCTGGGGAAGTCACTGGCAGAGGTGGACTATTTTATTATCAGTCACGGACATTATGATCATAGCGGCGGTGTGGTTCGTCTGATGGAGACACGAAAGGATGAAATGTGTCAGGATACCCGGGGGGAAGGTAAGTCTTTGCAAGTGATTCCCATGTATGTGGGGCAGGAGTTTTTCCACAAGAAGTACAAGCATTTGTCCGACGGTTCTTATCGGTTTAATGGTAACTCTTTTACAGAGGAGGATTTGCCAAAGGAGAAGGTGACATTGCATAAAGTGGCAGCGGATGTCACATATTTAGAAGAGAATATTATGTTATTTAAGAATTTTCGGAAGGTTACGGATTTTGAGAAGACCAATCCGAAATTTGTGGTGGAGCGGAGTGATACCGCTGCTCCCTCGCAGGAACCGGAAGACGAAAAGTGCGTTTCAAGCTTTGAACAGGATGATTTTCGGGACGAGCTGGCACTTGTTTTACGGACGTCCAAAGGTCTGGTGGTAGTAGTTGGCTGCTCTCACGTGGGAATCGTGAATATTTTAAAGACCATTATAGAGCGGACCGGAGAGCACATTTACAGTGTAATCGGCGGTACCCATTTGGTGGAGGCAGATGAGGAACGGTTAACCAAGACCATAGAAGCTTTGCGTCATATGGGACTATCACAGATTGCAGTGTCCCACTGTACCGGTGAAGCCGGTATGGAGTGTGTGGAGCAGGCGTTTGGCAGTAATTTTGTGAAAAATAATACCGGGCACGTGTATGTGGTCTGATAGAAGAAAAATTAGAAAGGAATGAATTTGTGACATATTTTATAGCTTTTTTAGAGGGAATTATTACATTTATCTCCCCTTGCATTCTCCCAATGTTACCGCTTTATATCTCCTATTTCGCAAATGGAGAGAATAATAAGAGAAAGACCTTATTAAATGCGGCAGGGTTTGTGCTGGGATTTACCATAATCTTTGTGTTGCTGGGAGCTTTTGCGGGAGGAATCGGCAGGCTGCTTCAGGAGTACGAAACGCTGGTAAATATTGTGACCGGCGCTATAGTGGTGGTGCTGGGCTTGAACTTTACCGGCTTGATTCAGATTGGATTTTTGAACAGTACAAAGAAGCTACAGGTACAGATTCATAATATTCATTTCGCCACATCCGTACTGTTTGGCATGATTTTTGCCATTGGGTATACGCCCTGTGTAGGAGCGTTTTTAGGCTCTGCACTTATGATGGCGTCCCAGGAAGGAACCATGGCAGCAGGGATTCTGATGTTGGTGATTTATTCAGCGGGATTGGGAATTCCCTTTATTATCAGCGCACTTTTGATAGACCGCCTGAAGGCTACGTTCCAAGTGATAAAGAGTCATTATAGGGTAGTTAATATTGTGTCGGGTGTGTTTTTGATTGTAATTGGTATGTTGATGATGAACGGTATGTTTGGGTACTTTTTGGGAATGTTGAGCGCGTAACAGTGCAGATAATAGCTGGAAAGGAATATTATGAAGAAATATTGGAAATTGATAGTGGGTGTCGTAGCGTTTGTGGCATTTATGGTGGTAGTGAGCGTAGTATATAAAAACTTGTCAACAGAATACAAGCCACAGCAGAATTTAGTAGCGAAGGAAACTCCGTCCCCCCAGAACACTGATGTTTCGCAGGAAACGGATGCACCGAAAGAAACCACGAAACCACAGGATACGGATGCGCCGATGGAGCCGGAGATTACACAGGATACGGATGCACCGAAGGAGCCCGAGAATCTGGCCCCCGACTTCACCGTAGAAAACGCTGAGGGCGAGGAGGTCTCGCTTCACGATTATTTCGGCAAGCCGATTGTGCTGAATTTCTGGGCCAGCTGGTGCGGTCCCTGTAAGATGGAGCTTCCGGATTTTCAGGAAGCATACGAAAAATACGGGGAAGAAATCACCTTTCTCATGGTGAATATGACGGATGGTATGCAGGAAACCAAGGAAATTGCCATGAAATATATGGAAGATGCAGGATATACGTTGCCTGTTTACTATGATACAGCACAGGATGCTGCCTACACCTATGCGGTGTACTCGTTGCCGACTACCTTTTTTATCAGTGCAGAGGGGGAACCGGTGGCCTATGCACAGGGGATGATTGATGCGGAAACATTGGAGAAAGGAATTTCCATGATTTACCCATAGGAGGGGTGGAATCTTGCGAATAAACCAGTAGACAAACGCCCCCCTTTTGCGCTACAATAGTAGTAGTTATTTTGCGTGAATAACAGTATCAAGGGAAGGAAACAGAATTATGAAGAGATTACACTATTTATTAATCTGTCTGTTGGTGGCAGGTTTGTTGGTGGGTTGTGGAACTGTTCCTCGTGAGGAAGCTCCTGTAATTCAGGTAGTTGAACCGGAACCTCTATTACCGACATCCGAACCGGCGGACAAGACTCCGGAAGTAACAGCTGCTCCGGAAGCAACTGAAGCTCCGGGAAAGGACGAAGTGGTAAAGGCAGATACCTACACTATTGAAGAGAGAGAAGTAGTAGATGGTATGAAGCAGAGTTATCTGACCGGTGAATGGATTGATGCGGAAGTCGCAGATCGTCGTCCCATGGCAGTTATGCTCGGTAACAACAAGAAGCTTTTACCTCAGTGGGGACTTTCTAAGGCAAGTATTATTTATGAAGCACCTGTAGAAGGTCGTATTACCCGTTTAATGGCAATCATTGAAGACTATGATGATTTGGAGATGGTAGGTCCGGTTCGAAGCAGCCGTGATTACTATGTGTACGAAGCAATGGCTTACGATGGTATTTACTGTAACTGGGGTCTGGCAGTGCCTTATGTAGAAGAGTTATTAAAGAGCGACAGAATTGATAATATCAGCCAGGCGCTGAAGGGTATTCACAATCCATACTCTGCGGCATTCTTCCGTAGAGACAGACCGGGATACGCAACAGAGTATACCGGATACATGAGTATTGAAGGTTATGAAGACGGTGTGGCATTCCATGGCTACGAAACCGAGTACAGAAGTACTTTTGAACAGGCATTTACTTTTGCAAACGATGGTTGGGTAGCAGAGTATGCAGACCACGAAAGTGCGAAAGTGATTTATCCGGGTGGTACCGATAATAACCGAAGCGGTTATGGTAGCAACGAAGGCAACAATCCTTACTTTGTATACAATGAAGAAGACGGATTGTACTATCGTTACCAGTTTGGTGCAGAGCACATTGATGAAATGAATGGCGAGCAGCTTGCAGTTTCCAACGTTGTATTTAAGATTTGTACCGGTGAACCCAGAGACCCTAACGATTACTTAGTATTTAACGTTCACGGAAGTGGCGATGCAGTGGTATTTACCAACGGTAAGGTAATCGAAGGAACCTGGTCACGTGACGGTGATAATGGTGCTAACATGTTCTATGATGAGAATGGCGACGAAATCGTATTCAATCAGGGTAAGACTTGGATTTGCTGTATTTGGGCAGATTACAAAGACTGCATGTACTGGACTAACTAACAGAGTGATAGCGGATATGTTTGAGGGAGACCTCAGACAGTATCCGCTGTTTTTTTCAGAAAAAGGGATTCGAGATGTTATTTAAGTGGATTAAAGTACATAAAAAATCTATAACCGTATATTTGATAATGGTTCTGACAGTTGTATTGCTAAATATTATTGCGTGGAACAGCAAGACTTTTTGTGATGCGTACATTAAGTATGTATTTCCTGTTTGGGTTAATACCTATGGGCGCTTGACAGGCCTCTTTCCTTTTTCGGTAGGAGAGATATTACTGGTGTTAGGCGTGTGTTGCGTAGCAGTGTTCGTACTATTACTGGTTTGTTACACAGGGATGACGGTGTTGCAGACCGTGGCTGCAGATAAGCCGGCAGGGAAGGATTCGTCCATATCAGGAGAGGAGCCGGTGCAAAAGGCGACAGGAAATGCGTCCGTAAAAAGTAGTGGATTTCGCAAGTTTTGCCATGGTTATTTTTTGTGGTTTGCATGGCTGGTAGTGTGTGTATGCCTGATAATGACTTTGAACTGCTTTATTTTATACCATGCAACTACTTTTTCTGAGCAGTATTACGGAGAAAGCAAAGAGGAGTATACGTTAGAGGAACTTTTGGTAGTACGTAATCTGGTAGTGGAGAAATGCAATACACTTTCTGCACAAATGCCAAGAGATGCACAGGGTATGATTGTGTATGATGGAGATATGGAAAAAGAGGCTATAGAAGCGATGCAGAAGCTGGGACAGACCTACGACCGACTGGATGGGTACTATCCCCGACCGAAGCCTCTGGCAGCATCGGATTTTTTCAGCCAGCAGTATATTACAGGTTATTTCTTTCCTTTTTCCATGGAAGCAAATTATAACGATATGATGCATATTATGAACTATCCTGCGACCATGTGTCACGAGCTGGCACACCTTCGTGGTTATATCTATGAGGATGAAGCTAACTTTATCAGCTTCCTGGCGTGTATACAGTCGGAGGATCCGCTTTTTCAATATGCAGGCTATTTGAGCGTGCTCAATTATTTGGACAATGATTTTTTTGACGCTGTGGGAGGTAATCTTGAAGCATACCTTGCCCAGCCCTCTATATTGAAACAGGTACATGAGGATAATGTATTTCTGACGCAGGAAGCATGGGAACAGGTGGAAGAGGATGCCGTACTGGATACAGAGGTAGTGGACGCGGTTTCCGATGAGTTTACAGATACTGTGCTGGTAGTGAATGGCGTGGAAGACGGTATTTTAAGCTACAATCGGGTGGTGGAGCTATTGCTTCAGTATTATGAAAAGGGAGGGTTTGAATAATCTGTATTTATTTTTGTACAAAATTTTTAAATTCACCTCTTGACAATTTAATATGTGATGTGTAAAATTACCCTTGTTGTGAGAGTTCGAAGAGATATGGTCGCGACAGAGAGGCCCAGATAGCTCAGTTGGTAGAGCAGAGGACTGAAAATCCTCGTGTCGCTGGTTCGATTCCGGCTCTGGGCATTAGGCGGTAGGTATCGCGAACCGACTGCTTTATATACGCAGGCGTAACGTAAGCTTGCGAGTTCATGCGGGTGTAGTTCAATGGTAGAACATCAGCCTTCCAAGCTGAATACGTGGGTTCGATTCCCATCACCCGCTTCGTACACAAAGTACGATTTACTATTAATTTCATACCTTCATGTATACAGGTGCAAACCTGATACAACATGCGCGAGTGGCTCAGCGGTGGAGCACCTCCTTGCCAAGGAGGGGGTCGCGGGTTCGATCCCCGTCTCGCGCTTACACAAAAAGGATATCCGAGAGGATATCCTTTTTTGTTATGTACTGGAACTACATATTGGATTCAAGAAAAATGTAAAGTATTTTCTCAGCTGTGATTTGCAGGAAAGTCACATGTTTGATTTCTGGTCTCGCTATGGACTTTTTCTAAAACTTTTCTAAAACATATTGCATAAATAAATTTATTTGCATATAATAATCTTGTAAACAAGTTTACTTTGGGCTGGTCGCAAGACCCGGGTCCACCATTTGGCGGGTAAGACACCCGCCATTTTTAATAGGATTAATTGGTATGAAAGAACTAAGTATATTTATTGATGAGTCCGGCGATTTTGGAGAATATGACTACCGGTGCCCTTATTACATAATTGCCATGGTAATGCATGACCAATCATATGATATTTCGACGGATTTGGAAAAATTGGAACGCGAATTAGATTACATAGGCTATCCCAATCACTGTGTACACGCAGGTCCCATTATTCGTCAGGAACAAGAATATCGTTTTGAATCAATGGAAGTTCGTCAGAAGATATTGAAGAAAATGATGTCCTTCTTGAGACAAGTTGATATCAAATGCAAAACGGTCCATATTGAGAAGAAACATATTTCAGATGAAGTGGAAGCTGCCGGAAAACTGGCAAAACAGCTCTCCCGTTTTCTTCAGGATAATATGTCAATGTTCGCGTCATATGACACAGTAAAGGTGTATTACGACAACGGACAGATAGAATTAAACAAGATTTTATCCTCTGTTTTCAATATCTTTTTGGATAATGTAGAATTTAGAAAAGTGATTCCTTCGGATTACAGATTATTTCAGATTGCAGACATGGTGTGTACATTACAGCTATTAGAGCTGAAATGTACACACCATGTGCTCTCCAATTCAGAGAAGCGATTCTTCGAGAATGATAGAACACTCAAGAAAAATTATATTAAGCCTCTAAAACAGAAAATGCTCGAATAAAGAGCATTTTCTGCAAGTCTTTTTTCGTGAGAATAACGGTGCGAAGGTTTATACCCGTCGCACCGGCCTTACATACTTCCAATATCTCTCACAATCATGGTAAAAATAAAATATGCGTCCTTGTGTGGTATCTAATTCATAGCCGGAGGAAGCATAATCAAATTCTGCCATGGCGGCTTCTATTTTGGCCTCCACTGCTTGATTTTCGGTTGCATAATCAAAAGGACCGTGTTCAAAAACAATATATTCCCCTTCCGGAACATCCATCATCTGCATCTGTGCAGGAATCTCCCCATCATAATCCATGGGTAGTCGCACACCGTAACATTCGGCAAGAGGTATGCCCCAGCTACAGATCCTGCCGGTGGGCTCATTTACAAATGCCATGACTTGTCCGGCACCGCTGTTTGCCTCATTGCCACCCAAATCGTCCAGCTTGCTTGGAATACTTTCTAACAACCCGCAAATGGTTTCGCAGTCCTGCCCGGGAATAAGGCTTTGCTTCTGCCAAAAGTCCCAATAGCCGATGCTTTCATAATTCCGAATGTGCAAAAATTTGTGCTCCGGAATAGTTACAAAATAAGTTTTTACATCTCCTGTAGTTTCCATCGTTTCATTTCCTCCACTTCCCAAAAGATAGCAGTCAAAGGGGCGAAGCAGGGTTCGAAGTACAACCGGTGTGGGATTTTCCCGATACTCACTGGGGGTCATTCCATAAGCCTCCTTGAAAGCTCTGGTAAAGGCCTCATGGGAGGAAAAACCGTAATCCAGTGCAATATCCAGTAGTCCCCGATTCGTATCACGTACCTGCTTTAGTGCAAAGGTCAGCTTCCGATACCGCACATATTCCCGAAACTGCATGCCTGAGATTTCCTTGAATTTTCTGGAAATGTAAAATTCAGAATACCCCAGGGTACGAGCCAGATGTTCCAGAGTTATGTCCTCGTTATTTTCCTGTTTGATGCACTCATCAATCACATCTATGAGTTGCTGAATATTCCAATGCCATTCGCTCATCGGCAGTCTCCTTTCACTACGTTGTCCTTATTATACTGAATCGGCAGAAGCGTTGCTTGATTTTAGTTGCGAAAGCTCTTAACTTTTCCCAAAATCCCGCCGATATACAAAGTACAAATATTTACGGCCGACAATATTTAGTACAGTTTAAAATCGTCACCAAGGATGGTATGGAAGGAAAACAGGAGGTTTTCGGAACGTATCGTCCTTTTGTTTTGCATAAATCACGGAAGGGCAGGTAGAGCAGTGACGCTTAGAAAGGGGTAATATTGCGTATTGATTCCAGTGTAGTAGGAATGGAGTCCGCACGAAGATATACATCTTCAACAACACAATATAGCCGCTTCGTGCTAAAGGATTATCACGGAGGGAAAACACAGAGTAATACTTCCCTGCTTGGGGGAGATGTGGCAGAGCAGGAGACCGAAGAACAGAAACAGTCCAAGACAAACGAGGCCTCCAAAGACTCGATTATCAGCTTGCAGGAAAGGGTGGAAAGGATGCGAAACCGCAACATATCTTTGCGTTCTTCTGCAAATGATACGGTGGCGCAGTTTAGGCATTATACTACCCGCTACATCTTTGCATTGCTTTTTGGCGATGAGAAGACCAAGGAGCTTTTGGGTGAGGACGAAACCATGCAGACACCGGAGAATGTGAATAATACTTCTCCCGCCACGTTGACGTATACACCGATGAAGCAGGTTTCTTTTACACAGGAGAGCTATTACATGGAAACGGAAAGTGTTTCCTTTGCATCCACCGGTTCTGTAACCACAGCGGATGGGCGTACTATCAACTTCAATGTGGAAGTGGGCATGAGCCGAAGCTTTTATCAATATTACAAAGAGGAGCTTAACATTGCACAATTACAGAGGGTATGTGATCCTTTGGTAATCAATTTGCAAAACGATGTGGCTACTTTAAGTGACCAGAAGTTTTTCTTTGATATTGATGCGGATGGGGAGAAGGACGAAATCTCCATGTTAAATTCCGGTAGTGGTTATCTGGCCTTGGATAAAAATGGTGATGGCACTATCAATGACGGTAATGAATTGTTCGGACCTAAATCCGGCAATGGATTTGCAGATTTGGCAGAATATGATGAGGACGGTGACGGCTGGATTGACGAGGACGATGATATTTGGTCCAAGCTGAAGGTCTGGTGTAAGGATGCAAATGGAGAGGATATTTTGTATTCTTTGCGCGAAGCCGGCGTAGGAGCAATCTGTCTGCAAAATGCAGCAACGGATTTTGCACTGAACAATGCAGAAAATGTTAGTCAGGGATACTTGCGAAGCACCGGTATTTTCCTGTATGAGAACGGAAATGTGGGTACAGTGCAGCATTTAGATTTAGTGCAGTAAGATAAAACATATTTTTATTTGATTTACAAAAGAACATTTCAAGAAGTACTTTCTTGGGATGTTCTTTTATAGTATAATTAATTTATTAATTTAGAAAAGAGGAACCTATGAAATATTTAGATTTTATTTTGACAAAAGCGGTAGAGTTGTTGGAGATTGACAGTCCTACCGGATATACGAAGGATGCGGTAGAGTATTTGTGTGCAGAGTATTGCAAGCTGGGCTACAAGCCGGTGGTAACGGTAAAGGGCGGCGTGCTGGTGGATTTGGGCGGCCGGGACGACAAGGATGCTCTTCTTTTGGAAGCGCACACGGATACTTTAGGCGGTATGGTGGCTGAAATCAAAGGAAACGGCAGGTTGAAGCTGACATCCTTAGGTGGTTTAAATCCGAACAATACAGAGGCGGAAAACTGTCACGTGATTACCAGGGAAGGCAAGCGGATTGAGGGAACTTTCCAGATAGAAAATGCATCTGTTCATGTAAATGATGATTACAATGGTACCAAAAGAGGTTTTGAACGGATGGAGGTGCTTCTGGACGAGGCCGTAAATTCTAAAGAAGACGCGGAAGCTCTGGGAATCATGGTGGGCGATATTGTAGCCTTTGAAACCAGAACCCGGATCACAGAGTCAGGATATATTAAGAGTCGCTTTTTGGACGATAAATTAAGTGTGGCGATTTTGCTCGGTTATGCAAAATGGCTGAAGGATGAGGGAAAAGTGCCTGCGCGTAAGGTGTACCAGCATATTACGGTATATGAAGAAGTGGGACATGGTGCTTGTGGAACAGTGCCGGAAGGTGTTACGGAGATTTTGTCCGTAGATATGGGCTGTGTTGGTGACGGACTGAATTGTACTGAGAGACAAGTGTCCATTTGTGCTAAGGACAGCGGAGGTCCTTACAATTATGATGTAGTGGGAGCTTTAATCGCCGCGGCAAAAGCAGCCGAGCTGGATTTTGCAGTAGATGTATATCCCCACTACGGTTCGGATGCGGATGCAGCATTGGGTGCCGGTTATGATGTAAAGCATGGTCTCATAGGACCGGGTGTGTATGCATCCCATGGTTACGAAAGAAGTCACAAGGATGGCGTGAAGAATACATATGAGCTTTTGAAGGCGTATACTTTGTAACAATTTTGATTTGAGAAGTATCACGAGCGTTGCCGGTGATATGCATGGGGAATAATATGAAGAAATGTTTGCAAATGGTTATGGGTATCTTAACAGGATGTATGATTACCGCTATAGCCTGTTGGGTATATGAAACAGCCAGTGTAGGTATGGAAGGGAAGCCTTCCATGCAGGGGCAGAATTATGTGCAGGTAGAGGCGGAAGCGCTAAACCCGTCAAGCGAAGGAGAAGAGCCGGGAAGTGTAACGGAAACAGGTACGTCCGTGGAAGGCTCCACGGAGTCAGTGGAAGGAAACGGCGTGGAAGGCACGCCTGCAGGGAATACAGAAGATACATCAAATGTAGTAACAATCACTATTTCTGCAGCAGGGGACTGTTCTTTGGGAAACCACCAGGAGCAGGAATATAACAGCTCCTTTGTGCAAGCGTATGATCAGGCAGAGGATGCAGGATACTTTTTTGCAAGTGTAAAGGATATTTTCAGTGCGGATGATTTTACCATCGTGAATTTGGAAGGTGTGCTTACCACATCCACCAAGGCAGATACCAGTCGTACCTACAATATTAAAGGGGACCCGTCTTATGCCGGAATATTGACAGCCGGCGATGTGGAGGCAGTGAGTATGGCGAACAACCACCGGTTGGATTTTGGTACCCAGGGAACCAAGGACACGGTTGATGCATTGGAAGCAGAAGGAATTCTTTATGCTTATGATGACATTGTGTGTATCAGTGAAGTGAAGGGCATTCGAATCGGTTATGTGTCTGTAAACGAAATCGCCTGGGGAAAAGGAACGGAAGGTTTGGTTCGGGACGGTATAGACAAGCTGAAGGAAGAGAACGTGGATTTAATTATTGCCTGTTGTCATTGGGGAACGGAAAAGGAATATTATCCCGATGATTACCAGACACAGCTTGGACCTAAATGTATTGATATGGGTGCAGATTTAGTGCTGGGCCATCATCCCCATGTGCTTCAGGGAATTGAAGAATATAATGGTAAGTACATAGTATACAGTCTTGGTAATTTCTGTTTTGGGGCTAATCGTAACCCTGCAGATAAGGATACCATGATTTTTCAGCAGACCTTTACCTTTGTGGATGGGCAGCTGCAGGAGGATTTAGATGCACGGATAATTCCCTGTTCCCTCAGCTCTGTAAGCAGTCGCAATGATTTTCAGCCCACACCCTTGGAAGGAGAGGAAGCTTCGCGGGTAATCGGAAGGCTGAATGAGTTTAGTAAAGAGATGGGTGTGGTAATAGAACCGGATGGTACATTGGTGCCGAAGGAGTAATTTCAGAAAATAATGGGTGTAAAATAAAAAACGGAGGATTACAAAGTGGAGAAAAGAAAACTGGAGAAACCGGGAATTGAGACTTCTCTGTTGGGATACGGCTGTATGCGTTTTCCCACCAATGCGGAGGGCAAAATCGATGAGGAAAAAGCAGAGGCGCTTTTGGATAAAGCCATCGTCGAGGGTGTGAATTACATTGATACCGCGTATCCTTATCATAATGGAGAGAGCGAAACTTTCGTAGGAAAGGTGCTTCAGAAGTACGACAGAGCATCTTTTTATCTGGCAACCAAACTGCCGGTATGGAATGTACATTGTCTGGAAGATGTGGACAAAATCTTTAAGGAGCAGCTTACCAAATTGCAGACTGATTACGTGGATTTCTATCTGATGCATGCCATGAATTTGGGTCGATGGAAAGAAATGCTGGAAATGGGCGTGGTAAAACGTTTGGAAGAAATGAAGGAAGAAGGCAAAATTCGTTATTTAGGTTTCTCCTTCCATGATAATTACGCGGCTTTTGAGGAAATTTTAAATTATCGTGACTGGGACTTCTGCCAGATTCAGTTAAACTATATGGATGTGAACGACCAGGCAGGCATGAAGGGGTATAAGCTGACCGAGGAGAAGCAGATTCCCCTGGTAATCATGGAGCCTGTAAAGGGTGGCATGCTGGCAAATTACGGCGGTGACGTAGCGGAGAAGTTCCGTGCTTTGGATAAGGATGCCAGCTTTGCATCCTATGCTCTTAGATGGGTAGGCTCCCTACCTAATGTAAAAGTAGTTTTGAGTGGTATGACCACCATGGAACAGGTAGAGGACAATTTAAAGACTTTCGGCGATTTCAAACCTATGTCGGAGGAAGAACTTAAGGTTGTGGATGAAGTGGTAGAAATTCTGAATAATCGTGTACAAAATGGCTGTACCGGTTGTAATTACTGCATGCCTTGTCCTGCAGGTGTAAATATTCCACGCAACTTCCGTATCTGGAATACCTACCACATGTACCAGAACTACAATACGGTTCGTTGGAACTGGGAGCAGGAAATGCCCGAAGACCAGAAGGCAAAGAACTGTATTGAGTGTGGCAAGTGTGAGATGGCTTGTCCTCAGGGCTTGAAAATTCGCGAGGATTTGAAGCGCGCCCAGGAAGATTTGGACAAGAAAGAAATGATTTTGTAGTTTTGTAGATTATGTGAAGAAGGATAAAGTGAAATCGGGGAAACGGCGAACTATAGGGGATAAGCGACTTTGGGAAGAGATTTACTTAATCTCTGTACACAGGAGCTTTTCCTCATAATTTGCCGGTTCCCCGGTCTCCTCTACTTTTCTCAGCAAAAAGGAGCTACCATGGAAAAAGCATTTAAGCTGGATTTTATAAATGAGAAGACGGGCAGCCTTTATGTGAACTGCTGCGGATGCTCTCAAACAGAAGGGCTGCACAGCTTTGGTCCTGCGTCCAAGCCCCACTATTTGATCCATTATGTACTTAGCGGAAAGGGTATTTTTCGCTTCCATGACAAGGAATATAAATTGGAGGCTGGTTATGGATTCTTAATACAGCCCGGAGAACTGGCTTTTTATCAGGCAGATGAAGAGGACCCTTGGAGTTATCTTTGGGTAGGTTTTGAAGGAAGCCGTGCAGGAGAATATTTACAGTCCATGGGATTGTCCGCCAGCCACCCTATTTTTTCCAGCAACCGTGACCAGGAGTTGTATGCTATTGTGCGGGATATGATGGAGCACAGCACCTACGGTGTGGCAAATGACCTGCGGCGAAACGGCCAGTTGGGCGTATTTTTGTCAGTGATTGCAGAAAGTGCGGACGTGGTGGAGCGCAGTGAAGAAGACAAGGGCAACCAGTATGTGAAGAAAGCGGTGTCCTTTATACAGAGCAATTATTGTAACCCAATCAAGGTAACGGATGTGGCAGAGTATGTGTGTATTAACCGGAGCTATCTATATACTCTGTTCCAGAATTATTTAGGAATGTCGCCCCAACAGTTTTTGCAGACTTTCCGAATCACCAAGGCAAAGGAGCTTCTGGAGTCCACGGATTATTCCATTGAAAGTATTGCTCTGTCCTGTGGTTATAATGATGCATTAGTGTTCACCAAAGCATTCCACAGTGTTAGAGGTATGTCGCCATCAGCTTACCGGAAAGCTTCCCATCAGGAAAGCAGCCGCAAACAATTAGCAGAGGTAGAAAAGCTCATAGCAGATTTGGTGAAGTAAGAAATGTGGTTTTGTTATGCCATGAAATGTAATGGGAGAAGTAAGATGGGTAATATTTATTTTATATCAGGTCCCTGTGGATGTGGAAAAACAACGCTCACGGACGCCTTAGCAAAGCATATGGTGAATGTGGAAAAGAGGAAGCAGGTTTACGTTATTCATGGGGATGATTTTCATAGAGGATTTGTGCTACTGTCGTATGAGGAAGAGGCTTTTTGGGAGGCTGGACAAGCTACCAATCAGATAGAATGGTTGGAAATTTTGAAGTTTAATTGGGAATGTATTTTGGATGTGGCAGGAAGGGCGTTGATGCGTGGTTTGGACGTTGTAATCGATTATGTGGTCGAAGAAGAACTGCCTCTGTTACAAAAGCTTGCAAAGGAACATGATGCAAAGCTATATTATTTGGTGCTTACAGCATCGGAAGAAGCAATCACCAAACGCATTCAGACGCGAGGTGACGAGGAAATGATTGAGAGAGCGCTATTTTTAAAGAAGAAACTTGACAATCTTCCGGAGAACCAGGGGCATCTCTATGACAATACGGAAAAGATAGTAGAAGAGGAAGTCGAAGAGATTTCGAAAAAAATGGAAGAATTTTTGGTGCAGTAAGCCAGTCCGCAATTTTAAATTTGCATAAGAGTTAATATATCGGATTAGGAGAATGGGAGTACATTGTACTCCCATTTATCATAGCTACAAGTGCAGTTTGTGCAGTTAAAAGTGTCACTTATGTTGTCAGATGTTGAAAAGCAGATACTCCATTGATAAAATAAAAAAGTAAATTTACAAAGCAAAGAGGACGGTCCTATGAAATACAAAATAGAGCAGATAGAACAGGGTGATGACGAGCTTATCCTGAGATATCAGAAACTGAATCAGGAAGTAGAATATATTATGAATTTTATGAGTTCTCCGGAAAAGAAACTCGTTGGATTCAAGGAAACCACACAGATAGTAATAGATATCAAACAAATTCTCTACATTGAAAGTGTTGACAGAAAAACGTTTGTATATTTGGAAGACGATATTGTACGGGTGGAATATACACTTGCCCAGCTTGAAAATATACTTAATTCCATTCGTTTTTTCAGGTGTAGCAAGTCAATGATTATCAACATTGACAAGGTAAGTTTATTGGATAGCCTGGCATCAAACCGTATTGATGCTACTATGTGCAACGGAGAACATATCATCATTTCAAGAACATACGCTTCTGATTTCCGTAGAAGATTGAAAGGGGATGCTTTTGATGAGTAAGAAAATTAGATACTTTTTGGAATGTTATTTAAAAAGAAAAATCGGTGTGGAAATAAAATGTTGTTTGATGTTTTTCCTGATTCTCTGCTTTTATTGTATTTACAGATGGTTTGCAAATTATACGCAGGCAGTCATCATTCATATGTTGGAAATGGTTCTGTTGGCATACTTAATTGGCTGGATTCAAAATTTGCTTCACTATGATTTCGATGAAGTGGATGTTGTGAAGATCAGGGAATGGTTGTTGGTAACTGTAAGTTCTATAGTGTATGCAGTCGTTGGTCATTTTGCAGGATGGTTTGATGGTAATGTAAGTGTATGTATCGGTTTTGGATTCTATATAGTATGTGCTTATTTGTGTTCCTATCTGATATATAAAATTAAGCGAACCATTGATGCGAAGCATCTGAATGAAGATTTGTATCGGTTTCAGAATAGGTTAAAAGATGAAGTGTAAGCGTTGAAAGGTGGATTGTAATATGCAAATAGGTGAAAGTAGAAAAGTAAATCCTAAATTATTGTTGTGCGCAGCCTTTGGGCACCTGTTGTGTTGGTTTGGAGGTGACTTGTTATTGTATTTTCTGCCAAACGGAAGATTGGATGTAATGGGGCTGTTTGATTATGAGAAAACCGTTACCATGCTACAAGGTGCGTCGCCCTTGCAGTTTACTATTTCAGGTGTATTTGGTGTGATTGCAATGATGGTTATCTTACCCGGATATTTTCAGATTGCAAACTTTCTAATGCCTGCATCAATGAAATCTGCACGTGTGATACAAATAGGTACAGCACTTACTTGCGTAGCCGGTGCAGTGATGCACTTTACCTGTACCAGTATGCTGTGGCATTTTGTAAAAGCGGGTGCAACAAAACAGGCACATGAAATTATGCTTTCCTACTTTTTAGAAACATCGGTAACTTCAGCCATGTGTAATGTTGGTGTATTTATGGTATGTATAACATTGTTCCTTGCTGTTTTTAGGAAAAAGACTTGTTTCCCCAAGTGGGCGTGTCTGGTTAACACCATATCCTTTACTATGGTGGCAGGTATTGTGTTTGCGGGAATGGGTGCAATGAATGTGGGTAGTAGTCTGATGTTTTTTGGGTTATATTTTCTGATGAGAAAATATAACTAGCCGGAAGGTGCATGTGAAAATTTAACATTTTGACAGACATAGAAAACAAATCGATATAGTCATCGGTTTGTTTTATTATATAATTTAAAGCATAAAGTAAATTTGTAAAATGATAATTCCTGAGAAATCGGGCGAAAGAAAAATGTAACAAAACGACAAGTAATACTAGGCGGCGTAGATATACGCAGAACGGGGGAGCTATGAAAGCGATTGTACTGAAGAAATTTGAAGAGGTTTTTGGTGATGCAGAGGGCGCAAAGGTTTATTTTGCACCGGGACGTGTGAATTTGATTGGTGAACATACTGACTATAATGGCGGTCACGTTTTTCCCTGCGCATTAACCATTGGTACTTATGGTGTGGCAAGAAAGAGAAACGACAATAAGCTGAGATTTTATTCCATGAACTTTGAAAGTCTGGGTGTTGTGGAGTCATCTTTGGAGGATTTGGTACCGTATCCGGAGGCAGATTGGACCAATTATCCCAAGGGAGTTATCTGGGCATTTGGTGAGAAGGGGATGAAGGTACCTTTCGGTATGGATATTTTACTGAACGGTAATATTCCTAACGGTTCCGGACTTTCTTCTTCTGCATCAGTGGAAGTGCTGACCGGGTACATTTTGAGAGATTTGTTTGGTTTTGAGGTAAGCAATCAGGACTTGGCGTTAATCGGCCAGTTCTCTGAGAACAAATACAACAAGGTAAACTGTGGCATTATGGATCAGTTTGCCATCGCTATGGGTAAGGAAAATTGTGCGATTTTCCTGGATACGGCAGATTTGTCCTACGAATATGCGCCCATTAAGCTGGAGGGAGCGAAGATTGTCATTGCCTGCTCCAACAAAAAGCGTGGCTTGGGCGATTCCAAATATAACGAGAGACGTAGCGAGTGTGAGACTGCTCTGGCAGAAATTAAACAGGTGAAGAAGGTAGCTTCCTTGGGCGATTTGTCCGAGAAAGAATTTGAGCAGTTCGCAGGAATCATTAAGAGTGATGTGCGCAAGAAACGTGCAAAGCATGCGGTATACGAAAACCAGAGAACGGTCAAGGCAGTAGAGGCACTGAAGGCAAACGATATCAAGTTGTTTGGTGAGCTGATGAATGCATCCCATGTGTCTCTGCGGGACGATTACGAAGTGACCGGTATTGAGCTGGATACTTTAGTGGAAGAAGCTTGGAAGGTAGAGGGTGTTATTGGCTCCCGTATGACAGGTGCCGGCTTCGGCGGATGTACTGTAAGCATTGTAAAGGATGAGGCAATTGACACCTTTATCAAGGAGGTTGGAGCTGCGTACGAAGCAAAAATCGGTTATGCAGCAGATTTCTATGTAGTGGAAATCGGCGACGGCCCTTGCGTGCTGGCGTAAAGTTTAGACCAATGGCAGTGCGAAAAGAACCTATATCGAGAAGGTATCCCTAAAAAAGAAAGAAAAGGAATAACAAGCATGAAAATACAGACTTTAATTGAAAAACTGGTGGCCTACGGTGTGATTACCGGTTTGGTGTGGGCAGAGGATATTGTATACACTACCAATCGTTTGCTTGAGTTGTTCGGTTTGGACGACTTGGAGGATGAAGAAGACGTCGACGAGGAAATTACTGTCAAAGTAGAAGATTTGGAAGAGATTCTGAAGGGGATGCTGGACTACGCCTGTGAGCAGGGTATGATAGAAGACAATATCACTGCCAGAGATTTGTTTGATACCAAGATTATGGGACTGCTTATGCCCCGTCCCAGTGAGGTCATTGATAATTTCTGGACCCTTTATCAGGAGGAGTCACCTCAGGCGGCTACCGAGTATTATTATGACCTGAGCCGAAATTCAGACTATATTCGCAGATATCGTATTTGCAAGGATCAGAAGTGGGTGACAGATACCCCTTACGGGGAGCTGGATATTACCATTAATTTATCCAAGCCGGAAAAGGACCCCAAGGCTATTGCGGCAGCAAAGAACGCTAAGCAGTCCGGTTATCCCAAATGCCTGCTTTGCAAGGAAAACGAAGGTTATGCAGGAAGAATGAATCACCCGGCTCGACAGAATCACAGAATCATTCCGGTGGTAATCAACGGCAGTGAGTGGGGCTTCCAGTATTCGCCTTATGTGTATTACAACGAGCATTGCATCGTATTTAACAGCGAGCATGTACCCATGAAGATTGAACATGCTACTTTTTGCAAGCTGTTTGATTTTGTAAAGCAGTTCCCGCATTATTTTGTAGGCTCCAATGCGGATTTGCCGATTGTGGGCGGTTCTATTTTGAGTCACGATCATTTTCAGGGCGGAAACTACGAATTTGCCATGGCAAAGGCACCTGTGGAGAAAAGCTTAACCATAAAAGGTTTTGAAGATGTGGAAGCAGGTCGCGTAAAGTGGCCTATGTCAGTGATTCGCCTGAGCGGTACAGATACGGACAGAATCATTGCTTTAGCAGACGTAATTTTAAACAAGTGGCGTGAGTACACAGACGAGGAAGCGTTCATTTATGCCTATACGGACGGGGAACCTCACAATACCATTACCCCTATTGCCAGAATGCGCGGGGATAAGTATGAGCTGGACTTAGTACTTCGTAACAATATTACTACCGAGGAGCATCCTTTGGGCGTATACCATCCTCATGCCAACCTTCACCATATCAAGAAGGAGAATATCGGCTTGATTGAAGTTATGGGATTGGCAGTGCTTCCGGCACGTTTGAAAACAGAGATGGCACAGCTTAAGGAATCTATCCTGGCCGGTGTGGATATCCGTCAGGATGAAATTCTGGGCAAACATGCAGATTGGGTAGAGGAGTTTTCTGCAAAGTATGATACAATCAATGCAGAGAATATTGATAAAATCTTCGAGGATGAAATCGGCCTGGTATTTATGCAGGTGTTGGAGGATGCCGGCGTTTATAAGCGTACTGAGGAAGGTATGCGAGCGTTTGAGAGATTTGTGGAGAGTTTGTAAAAACAAGATAGTCATTTTTAGTTTTGAACCGACCCCTAAAAGTTAGATCTGAAATCTAATGATTGGGAGGTCGGTATTTTTATGTTTCATTACCCCCTTTTTTATGATACTATAAACAAAGAGAACTATAACCGGGAGGTACACCATGCGAGTGGCAGTCATCAGTGACATTCATGCAAATTATAAAGCATTTGAAGCTTTTTTGGCGTATATTGAAGAGCGTCCTGTAGATGCGGTGATTGGGCTGGGAGATTATGTGACGGATTGTCCTTATCCGGAGCGCACTATGCGGTTGCTTTACGATATGATGAAGAAGTATCCCTGCTACTTGATTCGCGGCAATCGGGAGGAGTACCTGCTGGATAATGATAAGAATCCCCAGGGCTGGCATGTATGCTCGCCTAACGGTGCGTTGTATTATACTTCTTTGCATGTGACGAGGGAGGATTTAGCGTTTTTTGACAGCTTGCCTTCTACGAAGCGCTTGCAGCTGGGGGATTGCCCGGAGCTTACCATTTGTCACGGTGCCCCGGAAGAAATTCGCGGAAATTTTGAGTTTCAGAAAGATTTAAAGGACAAGGTTATGCGGGAGCTTCCCACAAAGTATTTGCTGGGAGGACACAGTCATCATCAGGAAGCAACTTTCATGCATGATAAGCTGTATGTAAATCCGGGGGCTTTGGGACTGGCTATAGATTTTAAAGGAGCCCATGCGCAGTTTGCCATATTGGAAGGTGACAGGGAAGGCTGGAAGCCGCAATTAATCAGTATTCCCTATGATTTGGAAAGCTTTTTGGAGGCTTTTGCAGAGAGTGGATTGAACGAGTACGGTCTGTTTTTGACCAAGGCTGTGAAAAAGACTTTGCGTACAGGGCGTAATTATTTTTATGAAGCGGTGTGCGAAGCCTGCAAGATTAGCGGTAAGCCACTGGCGGAAACCGATGAGGACGTGTGGCAGCAGGTAGCGGAGAGGCTGGGGCTGTAGCAAATTCAACATTAGTACTCTGTGAATGGTCTGCGTTGGTAGCTGAAAAGAGAAGGAGTTACTATGAAATTTTTATTGGTAGCATTAAATACAAAATATATACATTCTAATCCGGCCATCTACAGTCTGCGTTCTTTTGCCGGGGAGGCGCTGGCGAAGCATGTGGAACTGGCAGAATATACCATTAACAATTCGTTGACGGAGATTCTGGCAGGAATTTACAAGCGTAAGCCGGATGTAATAGGTTTTTCCTGCTATATTTGGAATATTCAGATGGTGCTTGAGCTGGTGACGGAATTAAGTAAACTCATGCCTCAGGTACCTATTTGGCTGGGTGGTCCGGAGGTAACTTATGATGCGCCAAAGCTTCTGGAGAAATATCCGCAAGTGACAGGTGTTATGATTGGAGAGGGAGAGGAAACCTTTCGAGAGCTGTTGGAATATTATGTAAACCAAAAAGGTGATTTGGAGGATATCCCCGGACTCTGCCTATCTACAGGCTATACATCTCCCAGAGAATTGACAGACATAAGCGCCCTGCCTTTTTTATATCAGGATTTGGATGCCTTTGAAAACAAAATCATTTACTATGAATCCAGCCGCGGATGCCCTTTCCGGTGCAGTTATTGTTTGTCATCCATAGATAAAAAGGTACGTCTGCGGAATTTAGATATAGTAAAAAAGGAGCTGCAATTTTTCCTGGACGCAAAGGTGAAGCAGGTAAAATTTGTAGACAGAACCTTTAACTGTAATCACGAGCATGCTTCCGCAATCTGGCGGTATATTTTGGAACACGACAATGGTGTGACCAATTTTCACTTCGAGGTGTCGGCAGATATTTTAAATGATGAGGAAATAGAGCTGTTAGCGCAAATGCGCCCGGGACTGGCCCAGCTGGAAGTAGGGGTGCAATCTACCAATCCACAGACACTGGAGGCCATTCATCGTGTTATGGATGTGGAAAAATTGGCGGAGATTGTGGGAAAAGTAAGTGCTGCACGTAACGTGCACCTGCATCTGGACTTAATTGCGGGATTGCCTTTTGAAGATTATGACAGCTTCGGCAAATCCTTTAACCGTGTGTATGCTATGAAGCCGGAGCAGTTGCAGTTGGGCTTTTTAAAAGTATTAAAAGGCTCCGAAATGTGTGAAAGAGCCGGAGAATATGGTATCCACTATACGGACAAGCCGCCCTATGAGGTGTTATTTACCAAGTGGCTTAGCTTTGAAGATGTGTTAAGATTAAAGCGTATTGAGGAAATGGTGGAGCTGTACTATAACAGTAACCAGTTTGTGCACACGTTGCAGTTTTTGTTGGGGGTATTTGAGACACCTTTTCAGATGTTTGAAGCATTGGCAAACTTTTTTGAAGAGAACGGATATTTTGTAAACAGTCCCGCCAGAAGCTACCGCTACCATGTATTGCTTGCCTTTGCAAGTAAATATGACGGAGCAAATGAAGCGATATACAAAGAACTTCTGACCTATGATATGTACTTGCGGGAGAATCTAAAGAGCCGTCCGGAATTTGCAAAGGATTTGCAGGAGTACAAGGAGGTTATCAAAAGCTTTTACAGGCAGGAGGAAGAAGAACGTAAGTATCTGCCGGGTTATGCGGAGTATGATGCCAAGCAGATGCAGCGCATGACACACTTGGAGCCCTTTTACTATCCGGTGTGGGATATGGAGGCTTGTGAAGAGCGTTTTATCAAGACTGTGGAAGCAGGAAACGAACCGGTCTATGTACTGTTTGATTATCTAAAGCGCAGTCCGTTAACCGGAGAAGCTTGTGTTATGCCTGTAGGATAGGGCATATTTTGAGAGGGGAAGAAAGACTAAGGAGAATTCATGAAGAAGCGTACACTTGAAATATTAAATGCATTAGATGCGCAGTACGGTACCGAGTATCGTTGTTATTTAAATCATGAGAATGCGTGGCAGCTTTTGATTGCTACCATGCTCAGCGCCCAGTGCACGGATGCCCGGGTGAATATTGTGACCGCGGATTTGTTTCAAAAATACCATAGCGTGGAGGATTTTGCCAAGGCAGATTTGAAGGAGCTGGAGCAGGACATTCATTCCACGGGCTTTTACCATAATAAGGCGAAGAATATTATTGCCTGTTGCAAGCAGCTTTTGGAGCGTCACGGTGGGGAGGTGCCAAGCTCTATTGAGGAGTTGACAGCATTGGCAGGTGTAGGACGCAAGACCGCTAATGTAATTCGTGGCAATATTTTTCATGAGCCAAGTATCGTGGTGGATACTCATGTGAAGCGTATTTCCAAAAAGCTGGGGATTACGAAAAGCGACGATCCGGTCAAGGCAGAGTATGAGCTGATGAAGGAGCTTCCCAAGGATCATTGGATTCTTTGGAACATACACATTATTACTTTTGGGCGAACCATTTGTAAAGCTCCCACACCCAAGTGTGAGGAATGCTTTTTGAAGCATTTGTGTGCGGATTATAAGAAGCGGAGTAAAAGTCATGATTAATTCCTATGTATGTATAGACTTGGAAACCACGGGTTTAAATCCCAAAATAGACAGAATCATAGAGATTGGCGCCGTAAAGGTAGCAGAGGGGCGTATCGTAGATACTTTTTCTACATATGTGAATCCGGGACGTAAGCTGGAGGAGCGGATTGTGGAATTAACCGGCATCGTTCAGGAACAGGTGGATGATGCACCGGAGATTACCCAAGTGTTGCCGGAGCTGATTATCTTTTTGGAAGACTATCCATTATTGGGTCACCGGATACTTTTTGATTATTCTTTTCTGAAAAAGGCAGCGGTAAACCAGAAGTTTTCCTTTGAAAAACAGGGTATTGATACCTTGCGGATTGCCCGCTGTTTCTTACCGGAGCTGGAAAAGCGGTCTTTGGAATTTTTGTGTAAGCATTATGAAATTCCCCACCATGCCCACAGGGCTTTGGCGGATGCGGAGGCCACCTCTGTACTGTATCAAAAGCTGGCAACGCAGTTTTATGAAAAGGACAGTAAACCTTTTGAGCCGGTAACACTAAATTATAATGCAAAAAAAGAGACTCCCATTACGAAGCCTCAGAAAGAGCGATTGTATCGTCTGATTGCACAACATAATTTAACGGTGGACTATGATGTAGAAAAGCTGACCCGCAGCGAGGCCAGCCGTTATACAGATAAAATTTATGAAAAATACGGAAGGTAATCCGGCCCGGTGGCTGAATTACCTTCCGTTTTATTCTGCTGCTTTTTCTTTTAGCATTACATAAACCTCATAGAATGCATCCTTAACATAACATCCGGGTGTAAACAATCCGCAGTAAGGACCATTCATTTTGTAGGAATAACTGGTTTCGTCAATGTTCCCCATATCCGAATGTCCCCAGATGGTAATACCGGTTAAGGGTTTTTCTTCTCCGCTGTTTACTTCTACCAGGGCTCTCATTAAAAATTTGTAATATTTAGCATGTTTATCTATGGTCGCCAGAGAATTGTTATAATTGCGCACCGCCATTTCCGTGAGCTGAACTTCTACTCCAAGATCCGCATACATTTCAATAGCTGTAGTTATCTTAGAAATATCGTCCATATTGAGACAACCGTTCTGGGTACCATAACCGCCAATATATCCCTGCATACCTACACCGTCACAAAGTTTGCGATAATTACCGTCTGCATCTGTAGCATAGGAGTTGATACTTTCTACCAGCTTGCAAATAGCATCACGCTTGGTAGGATGGAAGGTGCTGTAATCATTGTAAAATAACTTAATATCCACTTCGGGATTGTCGGCCTGTAAAGATTCTACAACATCCTTAGCATACAGGAAGGATATCTCTACATAGTCGTCGCCGATTACTTCATAAAAAGGATTATTTTCATCATTTCGCTTTTGTCTTACGTGACGCTCATCGTTTACATCATAGTCAGAGGTACTGTCACCAACAGCCTCATTTACTACATCCCAGCAATACACCACGCCGGGGTACTTTTCTTCAAAGTGGGTAATGACCTGTGTAATATAGGAGTTCAGACGTATCAGCATGGTATCACGGTCTACGTAAGGCGCGTCACTTTTATAGCCTTCGCGGAAAAACCAGTTGCACATATTAGCATCCCATACCAGAACATGTCCTCTTACCTGGGCACCGCAATCCTTGGCCAACTCTACTAATTTGTCAGCTTCCGTAAAATCAATGACAGGCATGCCGTCCGGCGACTGTTTACTGCCCTGCTGGTCCAGCATGGAATAAGCCTTCATTTCATTGGTGGTTGTTACGGAATTAAAATGCTGCATAATCAGGGACTGCATGGTGTAGTCATCCTTGGTATAGTAGCCGATAGATATTCCGAAACGTATTCCGTGCTCTGCCAGCAAGCCGGCCATGGAATCGTAATCATAAAAATCCTCAGAGAAAGGAATTTCATCAGTTGCAGGTTTTGCTTCCGTGCTTTCCTGCACAGTTTCCTGGGTGGAAGGAGTGCTCTCTTCTTTGGATTCCTTCGGTTCCTCTACAGTGCTTTCGGGGATAGTATTTTCTGCCACATCACTTGGAGCCGGTGCTTCAGAACCCGTATTTGTGCAGCCTGCCATACCAAGACACAGGCTCATACAAAGTACATAAATAAATAATCGTTTCATAGCTTTCTCCTATTTTAATTTACCGGAAGTGCGAAGTGCCAGAACACCATGCGCAGGAATGGACAAGGGTTCCCCTTTATGAATTGGTTTATTATTCCACAAGTCGGTAGCTTCTCCCTTCCACTCCTCAATATACGGGCTTAGGGTAAAAGTAATGTCATTGTCAGAGATATTGAACACAGCCAGATTGGTTTCACCGGAGTCTGCTTGTGTGCTTTTCCAGAGAATCAGGTCTTCACTGCGGAAGTACTCCTCGGCGTGTTGTGCATCTTTCATTAAATCCAAAATGTGTGGATTGGTTAAAAGTCCCAGCGTCCACTCATCCAGCTTGGGAAGTTCCGCGCCCAGCATCAGAGGGGAACCTGCCATGCACCAGAGAGTTAACATGGTTTTCTGCTCCTCCTTGGTAAAGCGGGTTAAGCGCTCATGTTCAAAGCCTTTGCCGATGGTACCCACCGGTAACATATCACAGTCCGGATAACCTCCCGGTCGGACCTGTCCCTGCCAGGTTTTGCACCGGTCAAACATATCCCGAAGCAGTGGCCAATTGTCCCAGAAATCGTCGGTAATACGCCACATATTGGCATTTTCGTGATAAAAGTCTGCTTCCTCAGGAATGGCCGGTCCAGGAGAAAGACTTAAGATAATCTCGCGCCCACATTTTTCGATGGCACGGTGGAGCATACGAATTTCTTCCCTGGAGGACTGCGCATCCATACGACAGATGTCGTCACATTTAATAAAGTCTACACCCCACTCTGCATAAAGTGCCAACAAAGAATCATAATACATTTGGGACTCCGGCTTGTTTGTGTAAACACCGTACATGTCCGGGTTCCAGTAGCAAATAGAATATGGGTTGGCAATATCAGCGGCGGTCAGGTCGCTTCCTAACAATCCTGTGTGGGCATGAGCTGCCGCCCGGGGAATACCGCGCATAATGTGAATGCCGAATTTCAGCCCTAAAGCATGAACATAATCCGCCAGAGGTTTAAAGCCGGCACCATTTACAGAAGAAGGAAATCTGTCCGGGCAGGGGAAAAGACGTGAGTATTCATCCATTTCCACTTTATGGAAGGGGATGTATTGATGCTCTTGTCTGCGGGAACCGGTATCGTAAGAATACCACTCAATATCTACCACAACATATTCCCAGCCGTAGGGCTTTAAGTATTTGGCCATATAGTCCGCATTTGCCTTAATATCCGCTTCGGTTACGGTAGTATCATAATAATCATAGCTGTTCCAGCCCATCGGGGGACGTAATTCATTTTGCACTTCGGACACCTCCTGATTTTGCGTAGTAAATGATATTAACAGAGGGAAGAATATGTTTCCTCTAATTTTCGTACAATGATTTTGCCGGAAGAGGAGGTTAATCCCTTGGCGTGTTCCATCAGCTCCTGAATGCCGGTAAAATTTCGTGATGCATCATAAATGGATGCCAGTAAATCGTAGGTTTTCGTAACATCACTGTCTACGGATACTGCAAATTCCAAAATGCTTTGGGCATCGTTTACAGCTCCTAAATCGTACAAAGCTTCCGCCCATTTTTGTAAGGTAGTAACCAAAAGAGTAAAATTCTGGTCGTATTCGGTCAGTACGGTAATATTTGCTGTGCCATAGGTCAGCTTTAAATCGGTATTGGTAATGCCGGTGAGATTCACAATTTTTCGCTCAGACAGAGTATGTAGAGTGGAAAGACAGTCCTTAATCGTGTCATGGTCCGGATGGACATGCTCCGGAAGCTTGTCAAAGGGAATGGTGATATATTTTAAATCATCCAAAGGCTTTTTGCGGACGCTGTTGGATTCATGCTCTTTGGTCCAAAAGGCTTTTTGTTCGGACTCCATAGTACGGTTATTTTTGCGGATCAAATGGGAAATAACTGACAATATGATGATAAAACTTGCCAAAACGGGTAATTTCATAGTATAATATCCTTTCAGAAATAATTTAGTCAAACAGCAGGACGCGTTTGGGAGGTTAATATGTTTAATTTTCACAGTAGAAAAACGAAAAGGACAATTTCAGCAGTTATTATAATTATCCTTGTATTAGCAATGATTATACCAACTTTAGCATATTTTGTAGTATAGTTCAAGTAACAGGGAACGCAAAGTGGCAACACTTTTTATTGAGGAGAGAGTATGAATAAATTTTTAAGACAGCTTGGAATAGTGGCCTTTTCACTGGCGCTCTTTTTAGGAGTTCCGGTGGTCGCGCAGGCGCAGGAAGAGTACACTATTAAAGACGGTATCTACATATCCGGAATGGATGTGGGTGGCATGACAGCCGGGGAGGCAGAAGCGGCCATTGATGATTATGTGAACAGTATTAAGCCTGCCATCATTACCTTAAATACAGCCAATGGCGGAGAAGTACAGATTACTGCAGGAGATTTAGGTCTGACCTGGGTAAACCGTGAAATCGTAGAAGAAGCCGCCGGAATCGGTCAGGAAGGCAATGTAATCATCAGATATAAGATGATGAAGGATTTGCAGCAGGAAAATATTATCTATGAACTGGAATTAGCTTTTGATAAAGAAGCGATTCGCAGTATTCTGGAAGAAAAGTGCGTTAAGTACAATAGTGAAGCGGTAAATGCCGCACTGAGCAGGGCAGACGGCACTTTTGTTATCGAAGGCGGACAGAGTGGTTATGCGATGGATGTAGAAGCATCCATAGGTCTGGTACATGATTATATGGTACAGGAATGGAATCACCAGCCGGCTACCATTGCGCTTGCAGTAAATGAAGTGCTTCCTCAGGGAACTGCAGAGGAATTAGCACAGGTTACCGATATATTGGGAAGCTTTACTACTTCTTACAGCTCATCCGGCTCCGCAAGAAGTGCAAATGTTGCCAATGGTTGTGCACTGATTAACGGAATTACCCTGTATCCGGGAGAAGAGTTTTCGACACTGGAGGCCATTACTCCTTTCACCAAGGAAAATGGTTATTATCCGGCAGCATCGTATTCGAACGGAAGAGTGGTAGACAGTCTGGGCGGAGGAATCTGTCAGGTATCTACTACCTTGTATAACGCCGTTCTTTTGGCAGAGTTGGAAGTAACGGAGAGACACAATCATTCCATGATTGTAGCGTATGTAGATCCTTCGGCGGACGCGGCGATTGCAGAGTCTGCGGACAAAGATTTTTGTTTTGTGAACAATACGGATTACCCGATTTATATTGAAGGAATTACCAAGAATAAAAAGATTACCATAAACATATATGGTGTAGAGACCAGAAGCAGTGACAGAGAGATTGAGTATGTCAGCGAAGTTCTGCAAAGAATCAGTCCGAGTGCGGATGTGATTTATGCGGATGAAGGGCAGCCCATCGGTTATATTGTAACGGAAAGCGCCCATGTGGGATACAAGGCGAAGCTGTGGAAGGTAGTACGCGAAAATGGTGTAGAGGTGGAGAGAACAGAAGTAAACTACAGTAGTTACAAGATGACTCCCCGCTATGCGACGGTAGGTGTGGCAACAGCAGACCCTAATGCAAAGAATGAGATTATGGCAGCAATAGGAACATCAAGCATTGACCATGTAAGAAATATTATTGCTATACTCACGGCTCCACCTGCACAATAAATTTCTATTGAAACGTCGGGCAGGACTTCCTGCTAAGGCATGAGAGGAAATATGAGACTAGGCAAGTTATCTGACAGTATTTTGAAAAGAACTGTCTTAAAGCAGATAAAGAACAGAAGATGTGAAGTATTAAGTGGCGCAGGAATAGGGGAAGACTGCGCCATTTTTGCGCTTGCCGGGGCAGATTTGGCTACTTGTGTGACAGAATATACGGTAGCCCACAGGCAGGATATGATTCGTGCCATTTACAAAAGCACCAACAATCTGGCAACCGCGGGAGCAGAGCCTGTGGCAGTAATGCTTTCCATTATTTTGCCGGAGAGGGCTTCTGAGGAGAAGCTAAAGAAGCTTATGGACGGGGCCGCCCAGGCCGCCAGAGAGTTAAACATACAGATCGCCGGCGGACATACTACAGTCAGTAAGTACGTGACAGAGAAGCTGGCAGTGATAACAGCTTATGGTATTTATGCCAAGGATGCAGACGGTAATAGTATCCAACCGTTAACCACCAAGGGTGCGAAGCCGGGACAGGATATTGTTATAAGTAAGTGGATTGGTTTGGAAGGTACAGCCATGCTGGCACAGCACAAGGGAGAAGAAATGCTTGCCAGATATCCGGAGTACTTTATTAATGAGGCAGCAGGTTTTGATAAATACTTGTCTGTAATACCTGAGGCCGCCACCGCCATGAAGTCCGGCGTTTGCGTAATGCATGATGCTTCGGAGGGCGGTATTATGGCAACCCTTTGGGAGCTGGCAGAGAGCTCAGGCGTTGGACTTAGCGTAGATATGAAAAAGATACCTATCCGACAGGAGACGGTGGAGGTTTGTGAGTTTTGTGATGTAAATCCCTACGAACTGTTAAGCGGCGGATGCCTGGTTATGACCACAGAGGATGGTAATGGCCTGGTAGAAGCTTTGGCGGAAGCAAATATTCCGGCAGTAGTGGTGGGTAAGATTACGGACAGTAACGACCGCATCATTTATAATGGTGAAGAAAAGCGGTTCCTGGACAAACCGAAGATGGATGAAATTCATAGATTTATATAAAACGGAGGAATAAATGATGAGAGAGCAGTTATTAAAAATTATTGAAAAGAACAGCCGTATCGATATTAAGGATTTGGCGATTATGCTTGGTAAAGAGGAAATTGAAGTTGCTAATGAACTGGCAGCTTTGGAAGCAGATGGAACCATTTGCGGTTATCATACCTTGATTAACTGGGAGAATACCACATTGGAGAAGGTTTCCGCATTAATCGAGGTGCGTGTTACTCCTCAGAGAGGTCAGGGCTTTGACCACATTGCAGAGCGTATTTACAACTATCCGGAAGTAGATGCAGTATATTTAATTTCCGGTGGTTATGACTTATTAATCTCTTTGGAAGGAAAGAGCTTGAAGGAAATTTCCATGTTTGTGTCCGACAAGCTGGCACCTCTCGGCAGTGTTTTAAGTACCGCAACACACTTCATTTTAAAGAAGTACAAAGATCACGGTACCGTACTGGCTAAGAAAAAAGAAGATGAAAGAGAGATGATTATTCTATGAGAAACCCGTTAGCAGATAAAGTAGTAGAGATTAAACCGTCCGGTATTCGTAAGTTTTTTGACATTGTCAGCGAGATGAAGGACGCCATCTCTTTAGGCGTTGGTGAACCGGACTTTGATACTCCCTGGCATATTCGTGAGGAGGGTATTTACTCTTTGGAGAAGGGCCACACCAGCTATACCTCTAATGCAGGTATGAAGGAATTAAAGCAGGAGATTTGTAATTACATAGAGCGCAAACAGGGCGTTCGTTATAATTTTAAGGATGAGGTGCTTGTTACCGTAGGTGGTTCCGAAGCTATTGATATGGCGCTTCGTGCCATGATTAATCCCGGCGAGGAAGTACTGATTCCTCAGCCTTGTTATGTTTCCTATGATCCTTGTACGGTTTTGGCAGGCGGTGTGCCGGTAGTAATTAACTTAAAGGCAGAGAACCAGTTCAGACTGACGGCACAGGAACTGCGTGACGCTATCACTGACAAGACAAAGGTTTTGATTCTGGCATTCCCCAACAATCCTACCGGTGCCATTATGGAGAAGAAGGATTTGGAGGAAATTGCAGAGGTTATTATTGAGAAGGACATTTTCGTTATTTCCGACGAAATATATTCCGAGCTGTCCTACAAGGGTGACCATGTATCCATTATTACCATTCCGGGCATGAGAGAGCGTACCATTATGATTAACGGCTTCTCTAAGGCATATGCTATGACCGGTTGGAGACTTGGTTATGCCTGCGGACCGGAAAATATTATTACACAGATGACCAAGATTCACCAGTTCGCTATTATGTGCGCGCCTACCACCAGCCAGTATGCGGCAGTAGAGGCTCTTAAGAACGGCGATGACGATGTGAAGGAAATGCGTGATATTTACGACCAGAGAAGACGCTATTTGCTGCATGCCTTTAAGGAAATGGGTCTGGAATGTTTCGAACCCTTTGGTGCGTTCTACGTATTCCCCTGCATCAAGGAATTCGGCATGAGCAGTGATGATTTCGCCATGAGATTCTTAGAGGAAGAAAAGGTAGCTGTAGTACCGGGTACTGCATTCGGTGATTGCGGTGAGGGATTCTTACGTATTTCTTATGCGTACTCTTTGGAGAATTTGAAGGTGGCAATCGAGAGACTGGAAAGATTTGTAAAGAAATTACGTGAAGAGCAGAAAAAGTAGTTTAAGGCATTCTTTGGGAAAAGAGGATATATAAATGAACATCATATTACATCAGCCGGAAATACCCCAGAACACCGGCAATATCGGTCGTACCTGTGTGGCAACCGGCACATCACTACATTTAATAGAGCCCCTGGGATTTCGCCTGGATGAAAAGAGCATCAAGCGTGCGGGTATGGATTACTGGCAGCATTTAGATATCCATCGTTATACCAATTTCGAGGAATTTTTGGAAAAGAACCCGGGTGCGAAAATCTGGATGGCTACCACTAAGGCGAAGCATACTTACTCAGATGTTGAATTTGGTGAAAATGATTTTATTATGTTCGGCAAGGAAAGTGCCGGTATTCCGGAGGAAATACTCGTGGATTACGAGGATACCTGTATCCGCATTCCCATGCTTCCCACCATCCGTTCCCTGAATTTGTCCAATTCCGTGGCAATCGTGCTTTATGAGGCACTAAGGCAGCAGGGCTTTGCCAGCATGCAGCTGGAAGGAGAACTGCATCGGTTGCAGTGGAAGGAGTAAATATTGTGAGTGTTTTAGGAGCCCCTGATAGAAATATCGGGGGCTCTTTGTAGGTGTATTCGGAAAATGTTTAATCCGGTAATTGTCTTGCTTTTGTATCTATGCTGAAAAATTGTTAATTTAGTATCCCTCTTATGGAAACGAAAATGATAAAAAAATTGTATAGACCAGTAGCAAGACAAAATGCGTATCTATAGTGAAAAATACTTAATTTGGTATCTGTTTTATGGGTACTGGATAAGAAAAAATTTTCTATAGACCGATAATAGTGTAAATGACAAGTAGAACTAGACGGGCAGGAGAATTGAATTGTTAGGCAGGAGAAATAGGTATAACATTGTAAAATTACATTAGCACAAAAAAAGGAAAAATCCGCACAAATTTTGGGAAATGCTTTACTTGGTTGAAGCAAAATAAACAGCATGTTATAATCGTAAGAGTAAATTAGAGAAAGTATATCACAGAGGAAAAGGATATGGAAAAGGACATTTTATCGCTGAGAAATATATATCGGTTTCTTATGGTAAACGATTATCCGATTTATTCTACAGGGGTTTTCAAAGAGGAGAATCGTAAGGGGTTGACACTTACGAAATTTTGGCAGGAAGTTTTGCTGTATGAGTTTCGAAGTGGTTATTACGGAAAAATGATTTGGCGCACGTCAGGCGGTCGAAATCGTCATACCTCGGAGATGTGTAATCGTAGTGAAGTGCTGAAATGGTATCCCCAGTATACATCGGAGCTGGTAGAGGCAATGAATGAGAAGGTACTGTTGCAGCAAATGAATCAGTTTAAGACATGTTTGCAGGAGCGAAAGAGTGACCTGGATGTGCTGGAGAAGAAAATAGAAGCTGCGATATCCATGTTTTATACGCAGGATGCCTGCTTCGGGGAAGAAATAGCGGATTATTTCCAAAAAAATATGGCAGATGGAAAAACACATTTTGGCAAAGATGCGGAAGCCAGATTGTTTTATATTTGTTGGATGCTAGCTCTTCTGACCATTCATGCCATGGCAGGGGAAGAAATGAATAATGCCCGGATGAAGAAGTTGCGACAGAGCAAGGCGTATGCTTTACAAACTCTATGGGAGTGTCAGAAAAAAAGTGCCAAGCAAAAGGAAGACGTACATTTTTTGACGAATCAGAATAATTCTTTATGTATTACACCGCTTCCTACAATGTGTTTTTTTGGCAGAGAGATGGAGTTGTTTGATTTGCGGGAGCTTTTGGAGCAAGGTGGTTATTATTTACTCAGTGGTATGGGTGGTATTGGCAAGACAGAGCTTTTAAGGCAGCTGTTACAGCTTTGCGTGGAACAGAAGCTGGTGGATGAGATTGCGATTATTCAGTATGAAAGTAGTTTGAAGTCCGGTTGTATGAATGCTTTTCCCAATATGCATGTAGTTGATGACAACATGGTATTGAATGAAGCTATGGCTCGTATTCGTATGCAGGAAGGCAAGAGAGTCCTGACGCTGGTGGATAATATGAATAATACACTGGAGGAGGATCCGGATTTAACACAGCTTTTGACATTGCCGGGAACCGTCATTCTCACATCGCGTCTGGCTGGTTTGGAGGGTTTTACCACCTACGAAGTAAAGTCTCCGGGCAGAGAAACTAGTATGCTGATTTTCCGCGACAATTATGGGAAAGCGTTGTCCAAGGATGATAAGGAAGAATTGCAGGAGCTTTTGGAGCAGGAGGTTTGGCGCCATACGTTGACTTTACGTTTGTTGGGAAGTACGGCGAAGGTAAAGGGTTGGTCGGTAGGGATTTTGAAGGAAAGACTGGAGGAGGATGGCTCTCAGCTATTTAAGGCGAGGGAAAACCGAGAAATCAGTTTGACGGAAATGTATCGCAGAATGTATGATTTATCCGAGCTTAGTGAAAGTCAAGTGCGGTTTTTACGGTGTTTTGCGGCGATGCCTTATCAGAATTATACGAATGAGTTTTTGATGAAATTCTTACAGAGCTATTTTGTAAACCATGAAGATATGCAGAGGCAACTGGGCAAGCTACAAGAGTACGGTTGGTTGACTATAACTGAACAGGGATGCTCCATGCATCCGGTAATTAAGGAATGTGTTCTATTTGAGTCTCTGAAGGAAGAGGATATATTTATTTTTGCAGACTCATTAGAAGAATATTGGTGGAAGAAATGTGGCTCTGTAGAGAAAAGCATGGAAGATTGGTATTTGTATACTTATGCGCCAGATGGAGAGGACTATCAATTATTGTCGCTATGGAATAATATGCTAAACAATTTAACGAAAGAAATTACCGAGAGATTGATAAAAGTATCTGTTATGGCTCTTCAAATAGATCGCAGAATAATGTATAATCTTTCTTCAATTGAGGCTATAGCGAACAAAATGAGGGTGATAAAGTCAGAAGTCTACCGTGCAGACATTCATATTGCGATGGTAGTGAAGGAATATGATTCAAGAAAAGAATATTATAGGTATGTTTGGGAAAAACGCAAAGAGCTGGGCCTGACCGAATGGCAGCAGAAAGCCTATAGCATAGAATTAGGGTGGGCGATGTTATTCCATGATGATATTTCTGCTTGTATGGAATTCATAAAGGAGTTATCTATAAAAAAAACAGAGGGAATACTATATGTTATACAAGAATATATGAGGGCATTTCTATATGCGATACAGACGAAATTGAGTGATGCACACGAAATTTTACTTCATGTAATAGAGGAAATGGAAAGAATTCATTTCCCGGATGGAATAACTAAGCATATAATTTTATTTCAACAAATTAATTGTTGTACCGAAACAGGCAAATATGAGGAGGCAAATAAAATTTTTATGCAGTTAGAGGAATCGATTAAGAATAACTCTAATATTATTTCAGAGTTTCATCTTGCTTATGCTAAAGGCTTCCCATTCAGAAATGCAGGGTGTTTAAAAGAGGTATGTGAAAATCAGGCAAAAGCAGTACGTTTGTCTAGAAATCTTATGGGGAGATGTATCGAGTATGCCGCCTGCTGTGCAGATTACGCGGTGTTACTATGTAAAAATGGTCAAATAGAAGAGGCAGAGCAGAATTTCCAAGAGGCAATATCCATTTTAATACAGGAAAAAAAATCAGAGGTTACTGTCTCCAGAGCCTATAACAACATGGCAGATATGTATATCAGCTGGAATAAACCTGGGCAGGCTATTGAATGTATGCAGAAGTCGACAGAATACGGAAAAGACATTCAGGGCATAGGTTTGGCTGAACGCTATCGTAATTTTGCCAGAGCGTACCGATTGGCAGGAGATATGGAAAAGGAGTATGATAATCTGAAGCAGGCAGTACCGCTTCTTGCAGAAGCCTACGGTCCAGACCATGAGCGTACCATAGCCATGAGGGAAAGATTGGAAGAAGTAGAAAAGTTAATAGGTTAAGCATAATTATACGGCGGAGCGAGGAATCGCTCTGCCTTTTTGCGCACAAAAATCGGTATTTTGCGCACAAAAAAAGGGAAGTAACCTGCGCTTGTTGAATTGGGAATTTTACGATGCTAAATTAAATATGGTTTGACAGACAATATATTGATGCAATCGGAGGAAAGAACATTGTATACGAATTATACATACGAAGATTTCAAAAAAGCCATAGATGATGTTATTGAAAATTATGGTCACAAAACTGCAATAGCCTGTATTGGAGATACAGTGGTAGATAGAAGAATATCCTACAAAGAATTGCAGGAAATAGTGACTTCTGTCATTGAGATTTTGAAGAGTTCAGGAATAGAAAGAGCGCAGCGTGTGGCAGTTGTTACACCTCCAAGCGCAGAAGCTGTGGTTTTGAATTTGGCATTGGCATATGGTGGATATACGAATGTTTTGGTGGACGCAAGCTTACCAACCGAAGAATGTAACAAACTTTTAAAGTATGCGGATGTAAGTGGAATTATTACTACAGAAGCATTATACAGCCGGCTGGATAGTGAACTGAAAAGTGAAGTTCCTGTCATTAGAATAAACAATGATTTTACTTACAGGTTATTTGCAGAATCTGTAGCAGAATGTAAAAAGAAAAGTACAGAGTCTTTGGATGAAGAAGTAATAGCGATTGTGTTTTCCAGCGGCACTACATCGGAGATGAAAGGGGTAATGGTCACATATAGTTCTGTTTTGTATGCTCAAAAATGTATTTGCAGATATGCGAACTTAAGTAGTAAAGATAGTTTTTTGGATGTATTGCCGTCGAATCATATTGCCGGATACTCTTCATCAATGTCTTGTTTGCTGACGGGAACGGAGGTTGGTTTCATTACGGAAATGAGTGCAGAAAAGCTGTTGTCAGGCTTTTTAAACTATAATCCAACCGATTTTATAATGATACCTAAGGTGTATGAAGTAATTAAGAACAAAGTGGAAGCGGCCATTGATAAAAAAATGATATTGATGAAGTGGTATGCTTTAGCGGCTATGAAGCTTTGCGGATTTGTCAGAAGAACCACAGGGATTAACTTACGGTTTCTGACGAAGCCCATCTGGAAAGCTGCCTTAGGAAAGAATATGAAGATTTGTGGCTGTGGTACTTTGCCCTGTTCGGAAGATGTCATCCGTTTTTATCTGAATCTGGGAATGGATTTTGTAAATGTATACGGAGCTACAGAAACAGGCTTTCCTATTGCGGCCGCAAATTGTAATGAAAAGTATCCGGTAAAAGGAGCGGGAAATATCAACCAATTCAAGGAAGTACAGGTTACTATAGTGGAATCGGACGTAGAAGGTATCGGCGAAATAAGAGTGAAAACGCCTCTTATGATGAAAGGATATTTCAGGGAAAAGGAACTGAGTAAGCAGGCCTTTGATGAAGCAGGTTACTTTAAAACAGGAGATTTAGGTTATATAGACGAAGAGGGTTATCTCTATGTAACCGGTAGAATTAAGGAAGCCATAGTCTTGCATAATGGAAAGAAGGTTTCCCCCATTGATGTAGATAAGTATTATCAGAAGGGTGTGCAGGACATGATGCTTGCAAGCTGCGGTGTCAGTACACCGGAGGGGTATGATAATATATATCTTTTTGTGGAGAAGGGAAAGCACACAAATGAGGTGGTAAGTGATGCGGTTTTGACCTTGGAAGAGATGTCGCAGGAGGCGTCTTTGTACAGGGTGGAAAAGATTCTTGCCATAGATAAGCTACCTATGACTTCTGTGGGAAAGGTGAAGAGATTCTTACTGAAAAAGCATGTGGAAGAAATGGCTATATCCGCTAGTGAAGAAAAAGATGATATAAAGAAAAGTGTTTCACAGAAAGACCAAAAGGAACTTTTATTGCAGATCATAGCAAAGTATGCTCCGGACATATCGGTGACCGTAGAATCTGATATTAGGGAAGAGCTGGGAATAGACTCCTTAAGTATTTTTGAAATGAGCATGGAAATTGAGGATGTGTTAGGCATAGAAGTAGCGAGTAGGTGGGAACGGATTAGAATTGTAGGGGATATTTTAAACATTCAGGAAGCAGTCGGTGCAAATGTGAAATCCTACGATATTAATGAGTTCCCGTTAAAAAGAAGTCCCGGAGATTTGGCATTTATCAAGAGATTCGGAAGCTTTTCAAGATTAATGTACAGATTAGAGGTAATTGGTGTGGAAAACATACCAAAGAATGAAACCGTGATGTTTTGTCCGAATCATGAAAGCTATCTGGATGCTATGTGGGTGGCTTGTGCATTGGAGAAGCAGGGTTTTGAACTATCCAATCTATCCTGTCTGGCGGCGGAACATTTAAAAGATAAGCGGTTGATGAAAAAGGCCTTTAGAGCTTTGGGTGGAATTCCCGTGGACAGAAGCGGTAATACTGCTCCGGCAATGAAACGTGCAGAAGAGGTTTTAAAGCAAGACAGAGCATATATGATTATTCATCCGGAAGGAACAAGAAGCAGAAGCGGTAAATTAGGAGAGTTTAAGCTGGGAGCAGCAAAGCTTGCTAAAAAAGCGGGAGTGAAAATAGTACCGGTGTGCATTGACGGAGCGTTTGAAATATACCCTCCCAATGCTAAGCTGCCGCACCTGTTTCATTGGAAGAAGTTGCAGAGATATTCAGTGAAGATCGCTTTCGGAGAGGCAATTAATGTGGAGGATAAATCCAAAGAGGAAATAACAGAGAAGATAAAAAGCTTTATCGTGGAGACAAAGGTGGAGAAATAAGATGATTATCGGTGTAGATGCAGATGGCGTATTGACAGATATGCAACAATTTAATTTTCAATGTGGAAAGAAATATTTTAAGAAGGAGATTATGAATCCGGCAGGCTATTCTGTGAAAGAAATATTTGAAGTAGGCAAGTGGGCTGAGTTTTTTTACGGGTTAAAGTATTTTCCGAAGTATTGCAAAACTTATCCGCCCAGAAAAGATGCAGCGGAAATATTGAATCGATTAAAGAACGAGGGTCACAAGGTTCACGAAATCACTGCCAGAAAGTTTGTGACACAGAAGTCGCCATTGGGAAAGAGTAGTAAAAGATGGTTTCTGGACTGGTGTAAGGAACATGGATTTTCGTTTGATAGTATTACTTTTTGTTCTGAAAAAAATGGGCCACTGGATAAGTATAATGCCTGTGTGAAATATGGCGTGGAAGTGATGATTGATGACCGTCCGGAAATAGTGTTATATCTTGCAAAACACGGCGTTTCGGTTCTCATGATGGATGCACCCTATAACAAGAATGTGCGACATCCAAATGTGACGAGAGTGCATAATTGGCTGGAAGTGTATGAGGTGATAAATGGATTAGAAAGAAACTAATATTATTCGTGAAGTTTGAAGAATACTATCGATGATAATTAAAAGTAGATGCTATTCAATTAATTAAGTGGGTCATTATTAAGTGACTATTATATTGGGATTTATGAAATGCGGTGTGGAGATAACTCGTAATTGATATGAAACAGACTACTACAAAAGAAAAAATAGCAGCAAAGAAAAAGCTGACAGATAATAGGGCGATAATGCTTCTCAAAGATGCATTGCATCCTTTGTTGAATGTGATTGTAAGTATATATGTTCCGTACAAGGTACTGATAGAGAAAAACGGTGATACCAAAGTGGGAAAGCCGGTCATTTACGCTGTGAATCATTTTTGTTTTGCGGATACTCCAATAATGGGAATGATAGTGAAAAATCGTGCTTATATGCTGATAGGAAAACAGAGATTGGGTTTATCGGATTGGTTGTATTTCCAGTTAAATGGGGTAATATTTGTGGACCGTAAGGATAGGGAGGATACGTTGGCGTCTAAGAAAGCCATGGAGGAATATCTGACAAAAGGAAGGTCTGTCATTATGTTTCCGGAAGGTACATGGAATCTCTCTGAGAATCTGCTGATGCTTCCAATGAAATGGGGCATCGTAGAAATAGCTGAAGAGGCTGGGGTACCTATAGTACCGGTGATGTTGGACTATGATAGAGAAAAGAAAGAATGTGTAGTCCGCTTTGGGAAGAAGATTTTTTTTGATAAGAACAGTGACAAAGCGTTGGGGATAAGGGTTTTGCGAGATGCTTTAGCAACCATGCGGTATGAATGTATGGAGCATAAAGGGGTATATAAGCGTAGTGATATAGATATGTTGGAAGAGCGAAAAAAGCTAAGATATTCTCTTGTAGAGTATCCTATGATTCAGTGGATGTATGAGCAGTCTTGTGTTTTTAGACAAAAATGAAATATAGAAGGATGGTGTTATATGTTTTGAGAATGATATGTAGAGGATTAGATATCTATTTATTGGACATAGAACGTGCCATTTTAAGTGTTGAACAGTAAGGCAGTGTAAAGTAGTCGTTTCCCAAATGAATCAAAAGAACAGGCATGTTACTCACATTAGTTTTTTTATTAAAATATATGCGGATGCATTGCCAGTGTCACCATCAGGAAATGATTTTATAAATTTTTAGTAATAATATCGCTTGACAATTCTATACAAAAGGTATACTATAAAACCACGAAATACATTCTTTGGTTCTTCAAAGATCTGAATTTCTGGGCACATCGCCCGTAACTCAAAGTAACAATAGGAAGCGGGCAATGTACGGAATGGAGGGGTATTGCCTGCTGGAAACAGGAGGTAGTATGCAGGAAAATGCAACAGTGACAATTACTAATTCAAAGGTAAGATATAGCGGAGGCAAACTTATATTTGGGGACAATATGTTATGCTCCCAGTTTTTAAGGGATTACATCCACTTACCCTATTTAAAGGATGTTCAGCCGGAGGATATTACGGAGCTTCGGCAGATTCCACCGGAGACAATGGACAGTATTTTGCGAGAAACGCCGGAGCATATCATGGATATTATAGCAAAGGTGCTACGAGCGTTTTTGTTAGAGGTAAATGTTCCGTTGCAGGAAACGGAGGACCTTGTTGGAAAGGTAAAGGAAAAGAAGATGGCAAGATTGTTTGAGAATATGGATAAAATGGATATACAGTTGGAACGCCGCAAGACAGAGGAACAACGTCGAAAGACAGAAGAAGAACGTCGAAAGACAGAGGAACAACGTCGTAAGACAGAGGAACAACGTCGTAAGACAGAAGAAGAACGTCGAAAGACAGAAGAAGAACGCAAGCGAGCAGAGGAGGCTGAGCAAAAGCTGGAAAACAGTATTCAGCTGTTTGTGGAAAGTTGTCAGGAGCTTGGGGTTTCAAAGGAGATTCTGGCAGAGAAGTTTGCAGAGAAATTTCAGGTAGAAAGAAATATTGCGATACAGACTGTGGAGCGGTATTGGAAGACAATATAACATCAGAATACTTCAAAGGCAGAGCATAACCCGCTCTGCCTTTTATAGTATCAATATTTAATCCATTCCGTGAGCGTGTCGCATGCGGATACGTTCCTTGGTCATCAGGTATTTGTCCAGACCGTGGATGGTGTTGTTTAAGCGGCACCCATATACGGTACGGTGCGCATCCAAGGGAAAGGAGCGTACGATGAGGCCATACAGGTTAAAGTTGTATCGCTCAGCAGTTTCCTCGATATAGTCATTTACTAACATGTGTACTACACAATTTGGATCTACCTTGGCAGAGTTTGGTAATATAAAAGAAAAACCGGTAGAACTAATATCTCTAATCACTGCGTCATAGGGAGTACGATGCATGCCGCATTGGACGGTGGTTTCCAAGCCGATGGAGCAACGGAAAGAATCCCGACGGTTGTATGGTTTTCCTTCTACGATGGCGAAAAGACTGTAACAGACGGTGTTGTCCGGCTTCTTAATCAGTTTAATCTCTACATTTTTAAAAAGAATAGGAACAGAATCCTCCGTAGACAGTAAGATATCCAGAATCAACTGGTTACCGCGAAAAGTAAGCAGCTTGTCATTTACATAAACAGGCGCTGCCAGAACGATTTTCTTTTTAGGATATGCTTCGTCAATGATGGAGGGAAACTCCAGTTTTTGACCCGGAGTATGGGCAATGATGGTGATGCTTTGTCCCTTTGTGAGCTCGTAAATATACATGTCCTTCCCCCTAGTACTATTTTCCTATTTGCTACTAATTATAGGATAGCCGATAAAAGTATTTTAGTCAATAGGTAAAACTGTAAGATACCGGTAAACATTGAAAAGTGGCGGGCTTTATGTTAAAATATAATTGATTCAGATAATTAGTTTGAATTAGATATGAGGAGTTTTATGAAGATAGAGAGAGTTGATGAGAAAACTGTAAAGTGTTTCATATCCAATGAAGAGTTGGAAGAATTTGATATTACATACAAAGATTTTATCACCCGCTCGGAGAAGGCTAAGGAAGTAGTGGAGGAAATCATCGAGCAGGCCATAGAGGAGGTGGGTTACAAACCGCCACAGTTTGCTATGGATATGCAGATTATGATGTTGCCGGAGAAGGGCATGGTATTGACGCTTTCGGAGAAGACGCCGGATGATATCAAGAATAACCCTGCTTTGATGGAATATCTGAAGGAGATGCGCAAGACTTTAGAGGAGCATTTTGGAGATATTATAGAGACGCACGGTTTACCGGGGCAGTCAGGTAAAGATGCAGGATTGCAGCTAAGCGGAGAGAGTCCGAAGGCAAATAGCAAGAAGTCTTCTGACTCGAACGAAAAAAATAAGCAGCCGGATTTTGCAATTTTTAAGATGAAGTCTTTGAGGGATTTAAGTGATTACGCCAGAATCTTACCGAAGAATTTACGTGTAGAAAGCTGCCTGTATGCAGATAAGGGAGAATATTATTTGTTCCTGCAAAAAGGTCATGCGTCCTATCAGCGTTACAGCAGAGCTTGTGTGCAGGCTTTGGAGTACGGTGTGTTGTTTGGTGCCACGGAGGATAAGATTGTATATCTGGATGAGCATGCAGAGTGTCTGATACCGGAAAAAGCTGTTGCAAAGCTAAGGTTGCAGTCTTAGTCCGGGAGCCGGATGTGCAGAATGAAAAGCTTTGAAATGTACCATTGCAAGCACCTATGTGCAATGGTACATTTTTTATAATGATTTCCGAAAGACCTGAGTAGCTGTCACTGAATTACAGAAGGGAGTATCACAGTGGGATATCAAATATTGATTGTGGAAGATGACAAAGAAATCAGTGAAATGCTTGCATCTTTTTTGACCCAGAAAGGATATGAAGTGTGGGTAGCCTTGGATGGCAGAGAGGCAACCTTAAAATTTGCGGAAAGAGAATATGATTTGATATTGATGGATTTAATGCTTCCTTTTAAGAGCGGGGAGAGATTAATCAGCGAGCTGCGTAAGAGCATGAATACGCCGGTGATTGTACTGTCTGCCAAGACCATGATGGAAACCAGGCTGGAAGTACTGCGTTTGGGAGCGGACGATTATATTTTGAAGCCTTTTGACTTAAATGAGGTGCTGGTGCGCATGGAGGTAGTCTTGCGCAGAAGTGTAAAACCGGAAGATTCCAGGGAGAAGGAAGAGGCGCTTTGTTACAAGGAATTGAGCTATGTGCCTTCCCGCAATTGTGTGACCTATGAAGACAAAGAAGTAGCCTTGACGGCAAAAGAGATGCATCTGCTTAGATTGTTCATGGAGAATCCGAAGAAGGTATACACCAAGGCGAATTTATACGAGTCGGTGTGGAATGATGTGTATTATTATGAAGATAATACCATTAATGTGCATATCAGTAATTTGCGTAATAAACTGAAAAAGGTGACCGGGCAGGACTATATTGAGACAGTGTGGGGCATTGGCTACCGGTTAAAGGAGTAGAGAAATGTTACAGGATATTTGGCCGAATCATTTTCATAATGAATATGAATATAAGGAAGTACAATCGAAAAGTAAGGTGTTCCATTTCCGTGGCAGGGAGGTTTATATTGCCAGAGATGAGGAGAATCATCTGCAGTTGCCCCGGTATGAGGAGCTGGTATCGTTACAGGGAGAGGCCGTGTCCCTTCCGGCAAAAGAACAGCTACAATATTTATTCTCCATCGAAGATGAGGAGTACTTTCTGTTAATGGATGCGGAAGCTTTGGAGGAAAAGAACGGGTATGCATACGAAAGTGTCCGTACCCTCAGACAGCTGGTGTCCAAGGAAGTATGCTTTGCGGTTATGACTGCATATCATTTATATATGTGGTATCGCGACAATCATTATTGTGGACGTTGCGGGGGAGAAACGGTTCATGACACGAAGGAAAGAATGAAGCGTTGTCCAAACTGCGGCAATATGATTTTTCCTAAGATTGCACCGGCGGTGATTGTAGCATTGACGGACGGGGAACGGATTCTGATGACCAAGTATGCAGACCGGGAGTACAAAAAATATGCACTGATTGCAGGCTTTACGGAGATTGGAGAAACCGTGGAAGAGACCGTAGCCAGAGAGGTTATGGAAGAAGTGGGCCTAAAGGTTAAGAATATTCGTTATTATAAGAGCCAGCCCTGGGGTGTGGACAGTAATCTGCTGTTGGGCTTCTTTGCAGAGCTGGACGGGGACGATACCATTCACCGTGACGAAAAGGAGCTGGCGGAGGCAGAGTGGTTTGAAAGAAGTGCTATGCCCGCCCATGACGACGGTATCAGCCTGACCAGAGAGATGATGGGTGTATTTGAGCGGGGAGGCGAAAAATGCTTGCTTGGAAAATAATCAGCGCAGGTTTGGCAGTAGTATGCATAGGTCTGTTGATTCACATGGTAAGAATGAAGCGGGAGCTTCGTAATATAAAAAGTGAGCTGGAATTAACCATGGATAAGTCCTACAATCGTCAGGTGAGCGTGGATTTGTTTGACAGGGATTTGTCGGGCATGACGGTACAGTTAAACAAAAATCTGGATTACCAGAAGCAGTTGAAACTGGAAACAGAGAAGGCAGAACGGAGCATTCGTCAAAGTGTGTCGGACATTGCCCATGATTTACGCACGCCTCTTACAGTAATGAAGGGCAACTTACAGATGCTTCGGATGGAGGACCTTTCCGCCAGAGGAACGCAGTATGTGGATTTGTGCGTGCAAAAGGCAGACGAGATGCGGGAAATGGCGGATGATTTCTTCCAACTGTCGGTATTGGAAAGCGACCTGGAGGCAGTGGAGCTTAAGCGAGTGGATATAACCGGTCTTCTTCTGCAATTTCTGGCAGATCAGGAGGCGGTGATTCGTACCAATGGTGTGGAGCCGGAGGTGATTTTCCCAGAGAAGAGTATTTTTGTGCTGGCGGATGAGAAGCTGCTTGGCAGAATGTTTGGAAATCTGTTAAACAATGTACTACGCCATGCCAAGGGGAAATCTTTTAAGATTATCCTGGAGGAAACCGGAAACGTGCCGGCAGCGAATACCGGTGGTGTGGAAACTGCCGGTTCCAAGGAATGTGTAGTGACTTTTGCCAATGAAGTGGATGCACCTGAGACTTTGGAGGTGCAGTCTCTGTTTGAACGTACCTACCGCGCGGATAAAGCCAGAAGGGGCGGCGGTGCCGGTCTGGGACTGTATATTGTAAAGCTTCTGGCACAGAAACAAAAAGCCCGCGTAAAGGCGCAAATCAAGGAAAATACACTTTCATTAAGTATTATATTTAAGACTTGCAAATAAAAAGTTGTCAAATATGGCAACTTTTTTCATTTATTTAAGAAATTCTTTAAGATTTGATTTTAAGATGGAGAAAGAATGTGGAAGATTGCTTCCAAAGTTTTGTTTGAATTTAGCGTGAGAATATTACTTTGGGATGTTGACACACAAGTGGTAACAAGGAGGTTTGTTATGTCGCAGACAATTATAGAAGTGAAAAATCTGGAAAAGCAATATATGAAGCAAAAAGCGGTGGATGATGTATCCTTCCAAATTAAGGAAGGCATGATTTGTGGTTTGATAGGACCCAATGGTGCGGGAAAAACCACCATTATGAAAATGTTAGGTGGATTGGTACTGCCTACCGGCGGAAGTATGACACTTTTTGGAGGAACCGACGAGGAGGAGCTGGCCAAGGCCCGTAGTCGCATGAGCTTTATGATAGAGACACCCTATGCCAAGGAAAAGATGAGCGCCAGAGAAAACCTGGAAAAGCAGAGATTGCAGAAGGGGATTCCCAATAAGGAGCGAATCGATGAGGTGCTGGAAATCGTAGGACTAACAGATACAGGTAAGAAGCCGGTGCAGAAGTTTTCTTTAGGTATGCGCCAACGTTTGGGCATTGCCAATGCTTTGCTTACCAAGCCGGAGATTATGATTTTAGATGAGCCGGTAAATGGTTTGGATCCGGAAGGCATCGTGGAAATTCGTGAGTTGCTTTTGAAGCTGAATCGTGAGGAGCACATTACGATTTTGATTTCTTCCCACATTTTAAGTGAGTTGTCCCTGCTTTGTACGGATTATCTGTTTATTAATAAAGGAAAGCTTCTGGAGAATGTATCTGCCAGGGATTTGAAGCGCATTTGTAAAGAGTATTATCATATCGCTACAGATAATAATTCCCTGGCGCTGGCTATTTTACAGGAAAAGCTGGGTATGACGGAATATGAGGTGGAACAGGACGGAAGTATCCGTTTGTTTGAAAAGCTGGAGGATGTACGGGCGATTTCCAAGACACTTTTTGAAGGTGGTGTAATTCCCACCACCCTTCATATGAATGAGGCAAATCTGGAGCAGTATTATATGAACATGGTAGGCGGTGAAGAAGATGTGGAACATAGTAAAGGGTCTAAATTATCAATTAAAAAGAGATAACGGTATTATATATATTTATTTAATTGGCGGGTTTATGCTGGGTTGTTTTGTGGTGGATTATTTAGGAAGCTACGATATGGCGGAGCTTACCGGCAGTTTTTATGGTGTGTTGCACGGAGAGACTTGCTTTATGGCATTGGGAATCCTGGTGGCACTTTTAACGGCGCGTATTGCAGGCTGGGATTATACGGACAAAACCTTAAATTATGAACTAATGTCAGGACACAGCCGCGGACAGGTATATTGGAGTCGTGTCTGGGTGAGCTTGCTGTGGAGTATGGTGACCTGCGTTATCGTTGCTTTTGTACCGATTTTGTTCTTTAGTATGATAAATGGCTGGGGAATCAAAGCGGACATGGGTGGCATGCTGCTACGGTATGGATTGTTGGTATTTCCCCTGTTTCGGTTAATGAGTGAATGTATTTTATTAACGGTACTGATGCGCAACTGCTACATGGTTATGATTATCGGCTTTGTTATGTACGAATTTTCATGGATGTTCGGTGTGATGTCGGAGCCTTTAACCAATTATGAAATAACGGTACAGCTGGCTTCTATGAACGTGTATCGTCTGATTAATTTTGAAAAAAGCAGCTTTGCCTACATAAATGGCGAGGATGTGATAGTGTATGAAACGGCCATGGAGCCAAGCTTTCTTATAGGAACGGTGGCAGTTTCCCTAATCGTAGGAATTGTCTGTCTGCTGGTAGGATATTTGTATTTTAAAAAGAGTGACATGGATTAAGGAGAGTGCAGAATGAAGGGTATAATCAAAGCACAGTTCTTTCAAATAATAAGAGATAAGGTAGTCAGAGGTATGCTGTTTGTGGCACTAACTATGCAGGTGTTGGTGGTAATGCTGCCCATATGGCTGGACAATGAAAGTGTCACTACAGCGGGGGAGTTTTTTGCCACCCAGGATGGTGTCACCATTTCCTTTCCCATGTTCTTTTTGATTGTGGTGACCGGGCAGATATGCGGAGCGGATTTCTTAGACAAGACACATAATTATGAGCTGATGATAGGGCACAGAAGGCATGAGGTGTATCTGGGCAGAGTGATTCCCGCGCTACTGGTAGGAGGCATAGGGGCGCTTTTACTTACTATGTTGCCCATAGTGATCTATGCTTCCCTATATGGCTGGGGGACAAAGGTGGTGTTTGGTCAGGTGCTTCTGCGCTGGATACTGATGCTGTTTCCTTTCCTTCGAATGGTTTGCGAGTTTGCATTCCTGACCTTTCTTATAAAGAACCCTTATGTGGTGATGGGGCTGGGGTATGTGGCGTTTATGGCATCTGTAGCCTTGTCCGGCATGATAGAAGCATGTTCGGTATTCTTAGGAATGACCAATCTTTCCCTGCTTTTGGTAGTCAGCAAGTGGACTACTTATGGCCTGGGGGATGATATTAACTACATATTTGATGCTTCCTTAAGCGGAAGAATTGTTTGGGGAACGGTTGCAGCATCGGTGGTATTTGGTGTAGTGGCCTTGTATCTGGGGTATGTATTTTTTAAGAATGACGATATGAACTAATGATTTTGCGAATGAGGCTCCGAATCCTCATAGTATGAACTAGGAGTGAAACAACCATGATTTTGTACGATAAGATTTTAATTGGAATAGTGCTGGGAGGCGCCGTCTTACTGTATGTTTTGGCAGAAGTGGCCGTGAAGTTTATCAGCAGTAAATGGAGAGCCTTTTATTGCGTACCTGCAGTGGTAGGTATGTTTCTGCTGGCAGTCACCGGATTCGAAATATCCATGCTGGGAGTATATGCGGGTATAGTAATCTTGCTGGCAGGTTTTATAAAGGATTCGCTGAAGGTACGCAGATGGGTATGTGCGGGAGCTTTTGTGCTGGCATTGGTAAGCATCCCCGTGTGTATTTTGAACAAGGGATATCGGGCAGTGGATTATGTGCAGGACTTCAAAGATGGTGTGGAATGTATGAAGGAGCACTATGTTTTAATTGACCACAAAGGTGTGGATTTTGATGCTCTTTATGAGAAATACCTTCCCATGTTTGAAGAAGCGAACAAAAATCATGATGAGGTAGCCAATTACATCGCCTGGGCTTGCTTCTGTGCAAAGACGCATGACGGACATAATTATTTTTCGCCAAAGGATGATGCAACTGTGGAAGCAGCTTTAAAGCGTGCTGCGGGAAACGATTACGGACTTTCCCTTATGATGCTGGCGGATGGCAGAGCGGCAGCAGTCAATGTGGAGGATAATGACTTTTTCAAGGATGCGGGTATTCGGAACGGAACCATTATCACCTCCTGGGATGGACGTGCGATTGCAGAAGTGGCGAAAGAATCCCTGCTTTATCAGATGACTACTTATGCGGATAAGGATAACGAAGCATTCCAGCTGGCTATGTTTGCGGCCGGTGTGGGTGGAGATAGTGTGAAAATTACTTATTTAGATGCAGACGGTGCAGAAAAAGAATTAGAGCTACCTAAGCTTGGTGAATATTATGAACGTTTGAAGGAAACCGTAGAAATCATTAATCAAGGCGTGGAAACCGGTCATATGATGTGGCAGGAAGTAGGCGAGACGGCGGTGGCTCTGCGTATCAAGATTATGATGTTTGACAGTGAAGCTTCCAAAACAGAGAATTACAGCAGTATGCAGGCAGATATTCGTGCCAAGGCGGAAGAATATCAGGCCGCAGGCATGACACATTTGATTCTGGATTTGCGCGACAATGGTGGTGGTTCCGGCCAGATGGTAAAGGCGTTGGCATCGTTGTTTGCACTGCCCGGTGAGTATTATTATTGTTCGGATGGTTTGTGGGATGATGAAGCGGAAGGCTATGTGAAAGACGCTAACGGCCATTATGTACCCGGTAAGGAGCATTACTTCCAAGGCGAAAACATTTGGAAGGGTCCCATTACTATTTTGGTAACTATGAACAGTGCCAGTGCAGCAGACCACTTGACCAAGGTTATGCAGGGCATGGAAAATGTGACGGTTATGGGCTTCACGGAGCCAAACGGTTGTGGACAGGGAATACACGGAATCCATTTAGCCAGTGGCGACTTAAGCTTCTCCAGCGCTCTTATGCTTGAGAAAAATGGTGACATTTACGTAGACTCCGGCGTGGACCTGGAAAGCGGCAATGACATTGATGTGAGAGTGCCTTTCGATGAGGAGGCAGTGAGAGTCCTGTTTGACGAAGGTGGCGATTATTTGTTGCAGAAGTGCTTGGAGTATTATGAGTAGGGAAAATAAAAGGGTAGTACCCTCCGGAATGGGAGGTGCTGTAGCATAGAGGTGAAACTACCTGTGTGGCAGTTCCATTTTGTGACAGGAATATCGATATGTTGTGCGGTCTAGGTAAAAAAACTTGTTTTTTAGAATCCATTCTCTTCTGATTTCACTCTTAAAATGCCTGAATTAATGGGCGTTTTAGGTCTATAGAAAAAAAGTTGTCCGTGAAATACCACTTTTTAGAAAAAGTGCGGTCTCACGGACAACTTTTTTTACCTAGACCGCAGTCGCATCGATTTTTATGAAAAGCATGCAGGAAAAGGCATAAAAAGGAATCTGGAGAACACTTTTTTCTACATAGACCTCATAAGAAGAGAATGCATACATCCGGTGATTACAATTAGGAGAAGCCTTCTCTATTCGGCAACTTTCATCAACATAGGAAGGTGTTAAGCTGAGCAATAAAACACATGTCTTTTACAAAATTATACGTTGACAGTCGTCCACATTTTTGACAAAATGTATATAGTGATTGGACAACAGTAAAACCCCAAAAACAGTATGTTCTTGGGGTTTTATAATGAACGGAGTGTCGGATTGGAAATAAAAAAGGTCCGGAAATAAAAATTCCCGGACCTTGAATCGTCGGCGTGACAGGATTCGAACCTGCGACCTCTTCGTCCCGAACGAAGCGCTCTACCAAGCTGAGCCACACGCCGATAACAGTAAGATAATACAAAATTTAGAGGCATTTGTCAACAACTAAATTTGCGAAAGGAAGAATTTATGTATTCTACTATTGTAACATTAAAAAAAGGTGAAGGGCGTACCATCAAAGCCGGTGGTATGTGGATATATGACAATGAAGTAGCTACGATTGTGGGTAACTTTGAAGACGGAGATATTGTAACGGTACACGATTTTGACGGATATTTCATGGGGTACGGTTTTGCCAATCGTCATTCCAAAATCTTCATTCGATTACTGTCCCGTAAAAAGGACGCTGTGATTGATGAGGCTTTTATGGAGGAAAGAGTGCGGGCGGCATGGAATTATCGTAAGGAAACCGTGGATACCTCCAGCTGTCGTGTGATTTTTGGGGAGGCGGATTTTCTGCCGGGACTGGTGATTGATAAGTTTTCAGATGTGCTGGTGGTGGAGTCACTGGCGCTTGGTATCGATAAATGGAAGCTTGTGATTGTGGACGCATTGAAAAAGGTGCTGGCGGAAGACGGTATCGCCATCCGCGGCGTGTATGAGCGAAGCGATGCTAAGGTGCGTTTGCAGGAAGGCATGGAGCGTTACAAGGGCTTTATCGGTGAGTCTTTTGATACGAAGGTGGAAATTGTGGAAAACGGTGTCCGCTATATGGTGGATGTGGAGGATGGTCAGAAGACAGGCTTTTTCTTAGACCAGAAGAACAATCGTGCCGCCATTCACCGGTTCTGTAAGGGCAAGAAGGTGTTGGACTGCTTTACCCATACCGGTTCCTTTGCACTGAATGCAGGTATCGCCGGAGCAAAAGAGGTGTTGGGCGTGGATGCGTCCCAGCTGGCAGTAGACCAGGCCACGGAAAATGCAGCCTTGAACAATTTACAGGATACGGTGCGTTTTCAGTGTGCGGATGTGTTTGAGCTGTTGCCGGAGCTGGAGGCAAAGGGCGAGAAGTTTGATGTGGTAATTTTGGACCCGCCGGCCTTTACCAAGTCCCGCAACTCTATAAAGAATGCAGTGAAGGGTTACCGCGAAATCAATGTGCGTGGACTGAAATTGGTGCGTGACGGAGGATTTTTGGTGACCTGTTCCTGTTCACACTTTATGGATCCGGATTTATTTGCCAAGACCATTCGCGAGGCGGCAAACGGTGCACACAAGAGACTTCGTCAGGTGGAATTCAGAACACAAACCTGTGACCATCCGATTTTGTGGGCAGCGGACCAGTCATATTATTTGAAGTTTTACATCTTCCAAGTGGTGGAGGAGAAGTAGGTATAAAGAAGGGAAACAGTCTGACTGCGGGGAAGATTTAGCAGGCAGAGGGCTAAGAAGGAGAAGAATATGAGTACAGCAAAAACTTACGAAGCAGAAATTGAACAGATTTTAAGTAATTTGACTTTGGAGGAGAAGGTTACTCTGCTCCATGGTGCAGGATTTTTCCGCGTGGATGGTGTAGAGGAAAAGGGAATTCCCGAACTGGTCACTTCCGACGGTCCCATGGGCGTACGTAACCAGTTCTTTGATGATGAGTGGACACCAATAAATGTATCTGATGATTTTGTGTCTTATTCGCCCAGCAATAGTGCTACGGCTGCCACATGGAACCCGGCATGTGCCTACAAGGGAGGTCAGGTCCTTGGCGAGGAAGCCAGAGGTCGAGGTAAGGACGTGATTTTGGCACCGGGTATCAATATTAAGCGTGACCCGTTGTGCGGACGTAATTTTGAATATATGAGTGAGGATCCGTATTTAGTAGAGGAGATTACCGTACCCATGATTCAGGGTATTCAGGAGTCCGATGTGGCTGCCTGTGTAAAGCATTTTGCGGTAAATAACCAGGAAACCAACCGTTTGTGGGTGGATACCGTAGTAGACGAAAGAACCCTGCGCGAAATCTACCTGCCGGGCTTTAAGGCAGCAGTACAAAAGGCAGGAAGTTATTCTTTGATGAATGCTTACAATATGTTCGAAGGGGTACATTGCAGTGCCAATAAGCGTTTGCTGAACGATATTTTACGCGATGAGTGGGGGTATGATGGCGCGATTATCAGCGACTGGGGTTCTGTGCACAGTACTAAGGAGACTGCGGAAGGTGCCATGGACTTAGAGATGAGTATTACCAAGAATTTCGATGAGTATTTCTTTGCGAAGCCTTTGGTAAAAGCAGTGGAAAGCGGAGAAGTGGCTGAGGAACTGGTAGATGCCAAGGTACGCAACATGCTGCGTATGATGTACCGCCTCAAGATGATGGGGCCGGAAAGTGCAACCCGTAAGGCGGGGGCTTACAATACCAAGGAACATCAGACCGCTATTTTGGAAACTGCAAGAGAGTCTCTGATACTTTTAAAGAATGAAGAGAATTTATTGCCGATTACCGAAGACAGAACCGCTATGACACCGGGCAAATTAGCTCCGAAAAAGAAGCGCATCGCTGTCATCGGACGTAATGCAGAATACCTCCATGCAAACGGTGGCGGAAGTGCGGAAATCAAGGCGTTGTACGAGATTTCACCGTTAATGGGTATTAAGATATACTTTGGCGGTAATGCGGATGTGGTGTATGCTGCGGGATACCATGTACCGGAAAATAACGCTGACAAGTATGAAGAGAACTGGCAGGGAAGCAGCTTAGAGATTAAATTAACTAAAACCGATTCTGAAGAGGAAATGCAGAAGCAGGCATCTGTTATGGAAGCCCGCAAAAAGTTGTTTGACGAAGCAATTGCACTGGCAAAGACTGCAGATGAGGTTATCTTTGTGGGCGGCCTGAATCATTTTTATGATGTGGAAGGCTGGGACCGCGAAAATATGAAGCTTCCTTATGCGCAGGATGAATTAATAGAAGCATTGCTGGAAGTAAATCCGAATACTATCGTGGTAATGGTAGCCGGTTCCCCTGTAGAAATGCCTTGGAAAGATAAGGCGAAGGCTATTCTTTGGTGCTACTATGCAGGTATGGAGACCGGTTATGCAGTGGCAGAGGCTTTGTTTGGTAAAGTAAATCCTTCCGGTAAATTACCGGAATCTTTCCCGGAGAAGTACGAGGATACCGTAACCTTCAAAAATGGCGAGTTCCGTAAGGAAGACAAGGTAACCTATGTGGAGGGTATCTTCTACGGTTATCGTTACTATGAGCGCGAGGGCATTAAGCCTGCGTTCGCATTTGGTCACGGACTTTCCTACACAGATTTTGCTTACGGCAAGATGCAGGTAGAGGTACTGAATGGCGCCGGCGTAGTAAATGAGGAAGCGGATTTGGAGAAAGCGGCCGTGAAAGTAAGTATCGACGTAACCAATACCGGCAAAATGACCGGTGCGCAGGTTATGCAGTGCTACGTTTCCGACGTGGAATGTAGCGTGGAAAGACCGGTAAAAGAGCTGAAAGCTTTTGGCAAGGTATTCTTACAGCCGGGCGAAACCAAGACCGTAGAGATGTTTATTAACAACCGCGGTTTCGCGTTCTATGATGTGGAAAAGAAGGCCTTCGTGGTAGAAGCCGGTGAATTTGTAATTCATGTGGGTACTGCGTCAGATGCTATGGCGGATAGTGCGAGTATTCAATTATAGTTGAACGGATATTTTGGGTAGCAGGGAAATTCGATGATGCAGAAATAGGAGCATCGGTTATTGATAAAAGTTTTCCTTGACAATAACATGAAATGTGGTATAGTTCTAAATGCAAATGCAACTCATTTGCATTTAGAACTTTTTTGATGTAGAGAATAATAGCTGGCGTTAGTATTTTGCGAATACCGGGAATTGAATGATAGAAAGGATTTATTTATGTTACATCTTTTACAACATGTGATTGAGCATACATTGGAGCATAGTATCAGTATTGTGCCCTTTTTGCTGTTAACCTATCTGGCAATGGAGTACATTGAGCATAAGGCAGAGGACAAGGTGCAGAGTGCCATAAAGAAGGCGGGAAGCTTCGGCCCTGTGGTCGGAGCGGTGTTGGGAGCCGTGCCCCAGTGCGGATTCTCTACAGCAGCTTCAAATTTTTACGCCGGAAGAGTGATTACACTGGGTACATTAATGGCCATTTATTTGTCTACCTCCGATGAGATGCTGCCCATACTTCTTTCCAATCAGGTAGGAGCAGCTGTGATATTCAAGTTGTTGGGAATTAAAATCGTTATCGGTATGGCGGCCGGTCTGTTGATTGATGCAGTGATGCGTGGCAGACATAAGAAGGTTTTGGAAGGCAGTGGCAATTGTAAGCAAGATGCACATGACCACCACAGCCACGACCATCATGAGCACGAACATGTACACGACCACGAGCATCACAGCCACGGTCACGACCATGACCATAATCACCACAGCCACGAGGATCATCATCACAACAACACCCCCATTCACGAGCTTTGCGAGCAGGAGAACTGTCATTGCGAGCGAGGTATCTTTGTGTCAGCGGTCATTCATACGGTGAAGATTTTCTTATATATATTAGTGATTACATTTGTGTTGAACTTGGTGATTGAGCTGGTAGGAGAAGAGACCTTAACCGGCTTGTTAATGAACCGCCCGGTATTGGGACCGTTGCTTGCGGGAGTGGTCGGTTTGATTCCTAACTGTGCATCTTCCGTGGTTATCACACAGCTGTTTTTAAGCGGTACCTTAGGATTGGGTTCTATGATGGCAGGATTGTTGGTAAATGCAGGCGTGGGCGTGCTGGTACTTTTTCGTGTAAACCGTCACCGCAAAGAGAACCTGACCATTGTGGGCATGTTGTATGTTATCGGTGTGATAGCCGGTATTGTGCTGGATTTGTTGCAGATAGTTGTTATGTAAACCATAAATCGTCAATGGGCATATTACAGAGTATAGTGCCTCCGGTGCCCAGAAGTTCTCGAAGTTTGGTATAGTTTTTGAGAGAAATTCTTCCTTTTGCCCATCAGGGAAGAAACAGTAGAATTTAAACAGGAGAGTGAAAACATGCAGGAGCGTGACTATCCCCAGGGCATAAAGTGGACCCGCCAGCGCAAGGACGTGTATGATGTTCTTTTGCAGGCGACGGAGCCATTAAGTGCCGTACAAATATATAATTTAATTGAAAAGACTGCAGACAGCGGCAACTATGCAGTTTCTACCATTTACCGCATCCTCACTGCTTTTGAGGAAAAGGGCATGGTAGAGAAGTCCAACTGGATGGGCGAAGGCACGGTGGTGTATGAGTTGAAAAAAGACAAGCACACCCATTACGCAGTATGCTTGTCCTGTCATAAACATATTCCTTTGCATGCCTGTCCCTTTGAGCATGTGCATTTGCCTGAAACGGAAGGGGACTTCCAAATCACCGGTCACAAGCTGGAGCTGTATGGGTATTGTAAGGATTGCAAGATGGTATGAGACTAAAAGTCCTCTGCGAATAGAGCAGAGGACTTTTTAAGTTATGGGTTGGAGATTTCTCTACGGATTACATACCTCTGTATGGTCTCCTCAAAAAACTCACTATAACATTCATCCACCAGCTTTCCGCCATGTTCGTGATGACCTTGGCAGAGGCTGGATTTTCTTTGTCACAGGTTACCAGTACTTCCTCAATTCCTATTCGGTCACATACCTTGCCAACTCCAGCGCTATATCAAAATGTCCGCTGTCATGCTGGGTGCCCTTCAGTTCTCCCTCCTTGCGGCGCTCATCCCACTCCGGTGCATCCAGCAGGTCTCCACTGGTAAAGAAGGTATAAAATTCCAGTCCCCTGAAATCACACATAGCCTGCAATGCGGCACTTTCCATCTCTACGCTGATACAACCATCCGCCTTATGCTTCTCAAAGTTATTGACCGTTTCGCGATAGAAAGCATCCGTGGTCCAGGTTTTGCCTTTGACATAAGGGATACCGTTCTTGGCCATGAAATCCGCCACCTTGTCAGAGTTTTTAATAGTGATATAATCCGCTGCCGGTGCATAGTGGTAGGAAGTACCTTCGTCGCGGTAAGCTTCTGTAGGCACCATAACCTTGCCATGGGCGATTTCCTTATTTAAGCATCCGGCACCACCGAACGCAATATATTTGTTACACTTAATCTCCGCCAGCGTATCCTCCACCGTACCTACGCACGCCGGTGCTCCTACATAAGTTTTGTAAAAGGCAAACCGCTTCCCCTTATATTCAATACAGTAGATGGGTGTGTAGCCGGTGGCAAAGTAAAATCCGCCAATGGGCTTGCAGTCGTAATTCTCCAAAACAAACTTTTCAATCAAATGTGAAAAGGTCAGAATACACGCATCCACCTGTGGTGCGTCCGCTTTGGGCTGTGGATTGATGATGGCTTTTGAGTTGTTGTCAAATGAATCTGTTATCATAGTGGTCCCTCCTTCTATTTATAGATTTTTCACCATATACCCGCAGGTAAAAGGGAAAAAGTCAAATTTCTTAGCTCCTGTATGTAAAAACCCCAAGTCTTCATACCACTTTCGCAGCACTTGGTTTTCCTCTACAATACCGATGTTCATGCGGGTGCATCCAAATTCACGGGCCTTGCGGAAAGCATCCGCCACCAGCGCTTCCCCAATGCCCTTGTGACGATATTCGGGATGTACGCATAAGTTATTCAATTCACATGTGCCGTCCTCCAAAAGAGCCAAAGAGTAGTAACCTACCGGTTGGTCGCCCTTATAATAAGCATACATGGGGCGGCGTTCCTCGCATAGTTGCCAGTGTAGTCGCTCCGACGTAGTGGCAAAGGCGGTGAAACGAGGGGCATTTTCCACCGTAAAACCGAAAGTGTCAGCCACGGTCTGAAAGCTTGCCCGAATAAGTTGCACACACGCAGGGATGTCCTGTTCGGTAATGTTGCGCAAAACATATGGCTCTAATAAATTGTCTCTTTCTATTTTCATGGGTGGAACACTCCTTTCCTTGGTGGTATATTCCCGGTTATCTTTCACAAATAAACAGTGCATGATTGCTCAACGCAGTAGCGTATTCACTGCCGGCAACAGCGTCTGCAAATTGGAACCAAATGCGGCGTTGTTCTTCTGTAAAGGACTCAATTTTATCCTCCAACAATAGAAAATCCACACCTGTCATACGGATTTTCTTCAAACCCACAGCTTCTGTATCCTCAATTATTTCTTCCGGCATGGTAAAGAAGAAAATGTCCGTGTTCACATCATCTGTTCCCCGTTCCAGAACACATTCGCCAATAGCAGGCGTCAGAACATTTACCCAACCGTCAGCGTGCCCGAATTTAGCTATGGCACCGATTTTGTTAATAAAGGCAAAAGCAATTACGCCACCCGGTCTGCAAATTCGCTTGCACTCGGTAATACATTGCTTTCGATCCTCACGTTTTAAATGATACAGAGGTCCCAGACAAAGAACCACATCGTAGCTTGCGTCGCTAATCGCGGTCAGGTTCGTGGCATCGCCCAAGATTACATCGGCATTCGGGTATTGGTGCTCCTCAATCTGCGCCTTTACAATCTCTACATTTACCGGCGAAAGGTCTACACCCAAGTACTCCCTACACTTAGGAGCATAATGCATCAGATAATATCCGCCACCGCATCCCAGCTCAATAACACGTTTCGATGTATCAATATAGCTATCCAAAGCCTTCTTAGTGTAAATAAATTCCATAGCATATGGTCCGGACTGTGCGGCCCGGTTTACCTCGCCACCACCGGAATATTTTTCAATAATTTTTTCCTTGTAGTTACTTTCCATAAATCGCTCCTTTCCGGAGGATAGCAAATGTTCCTATACAACATCGGCAGAAATCATCCAGCGCGCTTTAGATAAACAAAAAAGCCGATGCCTGCATCTGCAAACATCAGCTCTCCAATCCTTGAAAATTAAAATGCTGTTAACAAAATCGGGATTCCCTGAGTCGTGATGTTTGCGTATGTGAAAAGAATGTATGCCAAATAAGACTTACATGTGCCACCATTTTAATAATCATGGACATTAAGCCTTTGGTAATGACTAAATTCAATTTCACTGAATTCGCCTTTGCAAACATAACGTGTCTCCTTGTGTTAGTAAATTTTTACCAAGATACCACCGCAGGAGTGGTTTGTCAAGGGGGGAATTATAAAATTTCCTGACTCTTAATCAGGGTGTTCGGACTAAATTACATCTACTTTGCAAACAAAATAAAAAATTTCTTCAATTTTTTTCAAAAAAGTGCTTGCATTATTGTTTTCAATGTGATAATATACATCTTGTCGTTGAGAAACGCACACAACAAAAGATAAGAAATGGACCGCTAGCTCAGTTGGTAGAGCACCTGACTCTTAATCAGGGTGTCCAGGGTTCGAGCCCCTGGCGGTCCACTATGAAGGACTGATTTTGAGGACGTAGGAGCCTTGGGGTTGGTTCTTTTTTTGCGCGTATGACTGAGCCGTGCGTATGAAAAGGCAGGGACATTTCGTGGGAGCTTGCTCACTAAGAAATGTTTCTGCCTTTTTATACATAGGGCGAAGCCCGCGACAACGAGCAAGCTCGCTTGCGAGTCTGTCGTGCACGGTGAATAATTAGATTATCCTTGACGGCGGCTTTTTTAGGAGTTCTGACCGCCAAATTGACCGCCAATTCCGGATTTTTGGCGGCAAAAGCGAGTTTTATTTCGCCGCAACAGTGTTGGCAAGGGTTATAGCAATAATTGTGTTTCGGAGGTAGCGGAGCGTGGCGGCAAGCGAGATAAAATTATAAATAGTAATAGAAAGTTGATTAAACTGGCACTTTTAGCTATCTCATGATATAATAATTGTTATAATAGTGTGAAATATGTGGGGAGGTCTAAAATGCATTTTGAATTAAATGAATATCATAGAAATATATCAAATGAAGACCTTATTGCTGATGTAAAAAATGTTGCAAAAAAAATAAATAAAAATTCATTAACTAGAGCAGAATATTCTGCCCATGGTAAGTATCATTCTTCAACAATAGAACGCAGATTTGGCTCTTGGTTGAATGTGTTAGAACTTTGTGATTTTAATACCAATGGACATATTCATAAATATATTTTTACAGATATAGAAGTAATAACTGACTTAAAAAGAGTAGCTTCGCTTCTAAATACAAATACATTATCAAAACAAAAATATTCCATATATGGAAATTATCCGAGCGAAGTCTTAGCTAAAAAATATGGTTCATGGAATAATGTTCTTAAACTTGCAGGGATGGAAGTAAATTTAAATCGGAATTTCACTAATGAAGAAATGTTTGAAGAAATAGAACGGATTTGGATATTGCTTGGAAGACAGCCAACCACTACTGATATTAAGAGTGGTATCTCTACATTTTCATTACAAAGTTATGCACGAAGATTTGGTGGTTGGAGAGGGGCATTACAAGCTTTTATTAATTACATTAATGATGATACTACAAGTGATAAATCTGGCGATAGCAATATAAAGAATGATATTAATACATCCTTATTCAATCCAGAAGTAATAACGCATAAAACGAGTCGAGATATAAACTTACGGTTACGTTTTATGGTTATGCAAAGAGATAATTTTAAATGCTGTGCGTGTGGTGCATCTCCGGCAAAGGATCCAGCGGTTGTATTGCATATAGACCACATTAAACCGTGGGCCAAAGGTGGAGAAACTATCATGGATAATCTACAAACACTTTGTAGTAAATGCAATTTGGGTAAAAGTGATATGATGTGATATTCCATTAACTATTTTGCGTTTAGTGCATGCTAAAAGGTAATAATAGAAAATCAAGTATGTTAAAGTTTAGTAATATTTTTTAAACCCCTTGCATAAATATCTCAAAATACATATAATATACTTGTAGATAGTGATATCTACTGCAAATTGCAGATGTTTGGGCTGGTCGTATGACCCAGGTCCAACCTATTCGGCGGGGAGACTCCCCGCCATTTTTTATAAGGAGTTTTGATGAAGGAGTTAAGTATTTTTGTAGATGAATCGGGAGATTTTGGAGAATATGAGAAGCATGCACCGTATTATATAGTTACCATGGTGTTTCATAATCAAAGCGTGGATATTTCAGAGCATCTTCACAAGTTAGATGGTTCGTTAAAGCAAATGGGCTACGGTGATGGACAAGCAATACATACAGAACCATTGATTAGGCGAGAAAAGCCATACCAATATTTTCAGCCAAATGAAAGACGTGCCATTTTTTCAAAGCTATATTATTTTGCACTGAATTGCGACATTAAGTACAAGAGCTTTGTTTTTCATAAAAGTGAGTATGAGAATAATTTCAAGCTGGAAGCAAGAATGGCAAGAGATATTTCCGCATTTATTCGCGACAACTTAGTATATTTCCAAGGATATGAAAAAGTGATTTTGTACTATGATAATGGCCAGCATGAATTAAATAGGATACTGAATACAGTGTTGGCAACACAGCTGACAGACTACGATGTGAGAAAGGTATTACCTAGTGATTATCGATTATTCCAAGTGGCAGATTTGATATGTACGCTGGAGTTGTTGAAGATAAAAGCAGAAAGCGGACAATTATCAAAGTCAGAGGAGAGGATGTTTCATTCTAAAAGAGAGTTGAAGAAGGATTTCTTAAAAGGGATTGGGAAGAAAGAGTTTTAATTTGCTATTCGGGTTGCCCGAGATGAAGATACAATAAGAAAATTCGGAATTTCCGATTTTTCTGGTAAGTTATTATAATCAGCCGCCAACAACGAAAAAAGTGTCTCGCGGCTGATTATCTTTTTCACACCTTGCCGTCAAATTTGCCGCCACGAGAGCTGAGAAGTTTTTGTAAACGTTGCACTTGGCGACTATCGACTTGCCAGGTGCCCCATGTTTTGCCTCAGGGTGACATGCCGATATAAAATTAAAACTATTGCTATAACAAGGCAAATGTGTTACAATAAAGGCAAACATACATTCGATTAGGAGACAAGGTTATTTGGGAGGGTAATATAGATGAAAAAATTAAAACTTGATGCAAATGGAACAGAAATTAGGTTTATGGGAACAAATTCACAATCCTAATTTTAAACCTATCGAATTCGATAGGTTTAAAGCCGAAGCGGGAGATAATGCATTTACATTAACGCCTCAACAGTGGATAAAATCAACGGATGCAATTGGTATTATTTCAAAGTCGGGTCGATATGGTGGGACTTATGCACATACCGATATTGCCTTTGAATTTGCGTCTTGGATATCTCCGGAATTTAAATTATATATTATTAAAGATTATCAGCGGTTAAAGAAAGATGAAGCAGACAGACTGGCAATTGGCTGGGATGTTAAGAGAGAACTATCAAAAATTAACTATAGAATTCACACGGACGCAGTAAAAGAATTTTTGATAACTCCCACTTTAACAGCACAAGAAATGGCTTATACATATGCGTCGGAAGCGGATATTCTTAATATGGCCTTGTTCGGAAAGACTGCGGCTCAGTGGAGAAATGAAAATGGAATAACCGCTAAGACACCTAATATCAGAGATTTTGCTTCAGCAGAAGAGTTGGTTGTACTTATCAATCTCGAAGACACTAACGCGGATTTAATAAGACAGGAAGTGCCCAAATTAGAGAGATTGAGTATTTTGCGAGAAAAGGCATATCGACAACTTGAACTTCTTAAAAAGAGACAAGAAACGCTCAAAGCTTTAAAGCAAAATTTCCTTGAAGATACGGATAAGATAGAATAAAACTAGCGAACTCACCCGGAATCATTATTTTTCTCACCTTGCCGTCAAATTTGCCGCCACAGTGTTGGTAAGGGTTATAGCAATGATCGTTTTTGGGTGAGTTTGAGGTTTGGCGGCAACATATGTAGTGTATGTATTTATAGACATATATTCTTAATTTGATACAGATAATCTATTTAAGGAGTACTGGGTGAAGATAACCGGGTACTCCTTTTTGCATCAAAGCTTTTTACAACTGCCCCATTCTACAATCTGGTGGGGAATAATGATTTTGGTGGCAGCCAGTTTGGGATTCTCGGCATGGTTTATAATCTGGGTGGCGGCTTCCATACCCAATTGGATGGAATTAATATCTACCGATGTGATTGGTGGTAATGCCAGTTGGGCAAACAAGGAGTTGTTAAAGGAGATGATAGAAATATCTTCCGGCACAACTAAACCAATCTGTTGACAATAATGTTCCAGAGCAACCCCTAAAAAATCATCTGCGACCACGAAAGCTGTAGGGCGGTTTGGATAATTTAGTAGTTTGGAAAGAGTTTCGGGTAACTGATTGGGTGTATGTTCTACTGTAATATGGTAGTCAGGATGAATCGGCAGACCATGCTCCAAATGTGCCAACTCATAACCATATCGACGATCTGAGGAAAAGAGCAGAGTCTTTTCGTACCCAATAAAACCTATTTTGGTATGACCACGTTGAATCAGGTGTTCGGTAGCATCCTTTCCTGCTTGAATATTATCGGTATCCACATAAATAGTTTGATTTGCAAACTGATAGGCTTTGCCAATCAGGGCATAGAGAACTCCCTCGCTATGTAAAAAATCAATAATAGAATCCTTTTGCTTGGAATATAGAAGTATGAAGCTGTTAACTAAACCATTACGAATCATGGAACGGACAGTCTGCAATGCATCTTCTTCGGTTTCACCGGCAATAATAGTAGTAATATACTGGTGAGAATTACAATACATGGTAATTCCTCTAATCATTTCTAAAAAGAAAGAGTTTACGTACATGCTACGCTCAGAGGCAGGAAGGACTATACCTATGGTTCTTGAATTTTGTGAAGCCAGATTACTGGCCTGAAAATTGGGTTCATAACCTAATTTGGCCATAGCGGCTCTGACTTTTTCTTTTGTTTCTTCACTGATGGAAGGATTGTTTTTGCATGTTCTGGAAACAGTGGAAGGTGATACACCCGCCAGTGTAGCAACATCGCGTATAGTTACAGCCATAATGGAGCCTCCTTGATTGCATAATTAGTACCTTGCTATTACTGTAATTGTAGAGGAAGCAATTGGGAAAGTCAATAGAGTTGCATAGTAGTTTGCAAAGTTTGTGCAAAAGTTGTGCAACAAGAATGCAAAGGGTACTCTCTTTTGTATAAAGTGATAAATGAGTAGTAAAGGAAATTGTTTAAAACGTGGAAAACGCAAAAAGATAAATAAAAGTATTGAAAAAAATGGTTGATAGATGTATAGTTAATGCAAGCGGTTGCATTAAGTTGCAGAAAGGAAGTGTAGATATGAAAAGGAAGTGGTGGCAAAACAAGATTGCATATCAGATTTATCCTAAGAGTTTTCAGGATACTAATGGGGATGGGATTGGTGATATTCCGGGTATTATTAAGAGGCTGGATTATCTGCAGGAATTAGGAATTGGTATTTTGTGGATATCTCCGGTATATGTTTCTCCTTGTGCAGATCAGGGCTATGATATAGCGGATTATTATGCTATTGACCCTATGTTTGGAACTATGGCAGATATGGAGGAACTATTGAAGGAAGCGGATAAGCGGAATATTAAAATTGTAATGGATTTGGTAGTAAATCATTGCTCTGATGAACATGAGTGGTTTCGCAAAGCATGTGAGGATCCGGAAGGAGAGTATGGCAAATATTTTTACTTTGCAAAGAAGGAAAATGGTAAGCTACCTTGCAATTGGCGCTCCTATTTCGGAGGCTCGGTGTGGGAGCCATTAGCGGGTACCGATTGGTATTATTTCCATTCCTTCCATAAAAAACAGCCGGATTTGAACTGGGAGAATCCCAAGGTGCGTGAAGAGGTATATAAGATGATGAACTGGTGGCTGGAGAAAGGCCTGGGTGGTTATCGTGTGGATGCTATCATTAATATTAAAAAACCTTTACCTTTTCAAGACTATCCGGCAGACAGAACCGATGGCTTATGTGATATGAGTGAGGTGCTAAAACATGCTTTCGGTATAGGTGACTTTTTGGGAGAAATGCGGGATGAAACTTTTCACAAGTATGATGCTTTTGCAGTAGGTGAGGTTTTTAATGAAAAGGAAGAGGAACTGAAGGATTTCATGGGAGAGAATGGCTATTTTTCTACTATTTTTGACTTCAGTCAGACCAATGCAGGCAAATCGCCCAAGGGCTGGTACGATAATCGTATTCCTAACGTAGATGAATATAAGCAGTGTTGCTTTAACAGCCAGAGAAAGGCAAAAGGAATCGGTATGTATTCCAATATCATTGAAAATCATGATGAACCCAGAGGGGTTAGCTACTATTTGCCTGAAGTAGCACGTCATGATATGGGTAAGAAGCTTTTGGCAGCAGAGTATTTCTTACTAAAGGGATTACCCTTTATTTATCAGGGGCAGGAGCTGGGCATGGAGAATATGGCTTATACTTCTATAGACCAGGTGAATGATATTAGTAGTATAGCAGAGTATGAAGAATGTATGAGAGTGGGAATGAGTAAAGAAGATGCCATGAAGGTTATCAGTCAGTATTCCCGTGATAACGGAAGAACGCCTTTTCAGTGGGATGACACAGAGAATGCCGGTTTTACTACTGGTACTCCCTGGCTACAGGTAAATCCTAATTATGTAAGAATTAATGCTAAGGAGCAGGAACAGAACTCGGAGAGTATGTTGAATTTTTATCGTAGACTGTCATCTCTTAGAAGAAGTGAGAAGTATGAAGATATCCTTGTATATGGCGAAACCATTCCTTATTTGGAAGAAGAGCATGGCTTGATGGCTTATTTCAGAAAGGGTGACAGACAGGACATTTTTGTGGCAGGTAATTTCCTGGAAGAAGAGAAGGTAGTCCCTTTACAGGATTCAAGAGAGAAGCAGGTATTGTTATCCAACGCAGATGTGGATTGGGCAGGAGAAAGTCTGATTTTGAAGCCCTTTCAAGTAGTGGTTTTAAGTGTGGGATAGAAATAATGTAACGGATAGTGCTGGTTTAGAATGGAGGAAGTAATGAAGAAGAGATTATTGGGAACTTTGTTAAGTATGGTGTTGGCAATATCTGCCTTAGCCGGATGTGGTAGTGCAGAAAAACAAGAAGATAGTGACACCGGTAGTGTATATTATATGAACTTTAAGCCGGAAGTGGCTGAGGTTTGGGAAGAAATTGCAGAAGTTTATGAACAGGAGACCGGTGTAAAGGTAAAGGTGGTAACTGCTGCCGGTGGAAATTATGAGTCAACTTTGAAATCCGAAATTGTAAAGTCGGATGCGCCCACCTTATTTCAGATTAATGGTCCCATAGGGTATCAGGCGTGGAAGGATTATTGTGCAGATCTTTCTGATACACAGTTTTACCAGGCTCTTAGTGACAAGGAATTGGCCATAAAGGGAGAAGATGGTGGTGTGTACGGAGTACCTTATACCATGGAAGGGTATGGAATTATTTATAATCTGGAGATTATGAATCGTTATTTTGCAACTACAGGTGCTGTAGTGGGTTCTATTGAGGAAATCAATAATTTTGCCACTTTGAAAGCAGTTGTAGAGGATATGCAGTCTAAGAAGGAAGAATTAGGTATTCGAGGTGTATTTGCAGCTACATCCCTGCTTCCCAGTGAAGAATGGAGATGGCATACGCATTTGGCTAATTTGCCTGTTTATGCAGAGTATCAGGCAAATGGTGTGACTGATATGCAGGAGATTAACTTTGCATTCCAGAAGAATTTTAAGAATATTTTTGATTTGTATCTTCAGAACTCTACTACAGAGCCCAAGATGCTGGGAAGCAAGGGTGTTAATGATTCCATGGCAGAATTCGCGTTGGGGCAGTGTGCTATGGTGCAGAACGGTAACTGGGCATGGGGACAGATTGCAGAGGTGTCCGGTAATGTGGTAAAGGCAGAAAATATTGGTTTCTTACCCATCTACATGGGACTGGAGGGTGAAGAAAACCAAGGTTTAAGTGTGGGTACGGAAAATTATTTCTGTATCAATAGTCAGGCTTCTGAAGCAGATAGGAAGGCTTCAGCAGATTTTGTTTATTGGCTGATTAGTTCACCTACCGGTAAGGATTATATGGTAAATAAATTGGGCAATGTAGCTCCCTTTACCACTTTTACAGAGGAAGAGAAGCCGGCGGATCCACTGGCTAAGTCTATGTTAAAGATAATGGAAAGCGGTAAGGTGTCCATTCCATGGATATTTACAACTTTCCCCAGCCAGACCTTTAAGGATTATTTCGGCAGTGCTTTGCTGGAATATGCACAGGGAACCATGGACTGGAACGGGGTGGTAAGCGTAGTACAGGAACAGTGGAAGGCTGAGAAAGCCGTACTGAATCAGTAATTTACAAAGTAAAGTATTGTTATGGATGAATGTCTTTGGTAGTGGCACAAGTACAAGTATTACTTGTGTTACTGCTTAAGATAGAGGTGAGGTATTTATGGAAAAAACGATGAAAAAATATTTCCCACTGTTTGTGTTGCCTACCCTTGTGGCCTTTCTGATTGCATTTGTGGTACCATTTGTAATGGGTGTGTATTTATCCTTTTGTGAATTTACAACCGTTACTAATGCAAAATTTGTGGGAACAGCTAATTATATAAAAGCATTCTCTAATCAGGATTTTTTGAGAGCACTAATTTTTACGGTGCTGTTTGCGGCGGTGGCCATTGTGACAATCAATGTATTTGGTTTTTTACTGGCACTAATGCTGACACAGAAACTGCCGGGTAGAAATTTGTTCAGAACAGTGTTTTTTATGCCCAATCTTATAGGGGGAATTGTATTAGGTTACATTTGGCAATCCATGATTAACGGTGTGTTGTCCGGCTTTGGAATGACCATGTTGATGGATGCAAAGTATGGTTACTGGGGATTGATTATTCTCATGAACTGGCAGATGATAGGATATATTATGGTAATCTATATAGCAGGATTGCAGAATGTCGCTACAGATGTATTGGAAGCTGCAAAGATTGACGGAGCAAATAAGCTGCAGACTTTATTTCGGGTGACGATACCCATGATGATGCCCTCCATCACAATATGTCTGTTTTTGACCATATCTAATTCCTTCAAGATGTTTGACCAGAATCTGGCGCTGACTGGTGGTGGTCCTTCGGGAAAGACTACTATGCTGGCATTGGATATTTATAAAACCTTTTATGATAAGGTGGGATTTGAGGGTGTCGGACAGGCAAAGGCAGTGTTGTTTTTCCTGATTGTGGCAGGAATTGCCATGGCACAGCTGGTTTTAACCAGACGTAAGGAGGTGGAAAGCTGATGAAAAGAAGAGAAACTTTGCAAAAGACATCCATATTCATGCTGTTGTGTGTTCTGGTAGTGGTGTTTGTGACTCCCATTTTCTTCGTACTCATGAATTCCTTTAAGGGAAGGTTTTTTATCAGTGATCAGCCTTTTTCACTTCCCAGGGGAGAATTGTTTGCGGGATTGGAGAACTATGCAAGAGGAATAGACAGGGCGGGATTTTTTTCAGCCTTTGGATGGTCCATGTTTATTACAGTGATTTCGGTAGTGGTGATAGTCTTATTTACATCCATGACAGCCTGGTACATTACAAGAGTAAAAACAAAAAGCTCAGAAGCATTGTATTATGCCTTTGTGTTTTCCATGGTGGTGCCCTTCCAGATGATTATGTTTACCATGTCCAAGCTGGCAGATATGCTGAAGCTAAACAACCCCTTGGGAATGGTGGTATTATATCTGGGATTTGGTGCCGGATTGTCCGTATTTATGTTTTGTGGATTTGTGAAGAGTATTCCATTGGAAATAGAAGAAGCGGCCCTGATGGATGGCTGCAATCCTGTGAAGACCTATTTTCGAATTGTACTACCTATTCTGAAACCCACAGCTATAACCGTAGCAATTCTGAATGCAATGTGGATTTGGAATGACTATTTATTGCCCTATCTGGTAATCGGCGTAGGTACTCCCTACAAAACCATACCGGTAGCAGTCCAATACCTGATGGGCTCCTACGGAGCCAAAGACTATGGTGCACTGATGGCACTGTTGGTTTTATCTATCATCCCCATAATTGTATTTTATCTATTCTGTCAGAAATACATCATCGAAGGTGTGGTGGCAGGCGCAGTGAAGGGATAAAGTGGAGGCAGGATTTTCGGCAAGAAAGTTCAGGTCCGAATAGGGTATATAAGGGCCGGAACTTTCTTGCCGGTATTTCTCAGAATACTGATGTTTTACGCCTTTTCAAAGCCTACCAGCACACCACCATGAAGGACTGATTTTGAGGACGTAGGAGCCTTGGGGTTGGTTCTTTTTATTCAATTCCCCTATTCTTTAACCGTCCTATTAATGTAGAAAGCATAAGCCAGCGGAACCACAACTAAAACGATAGGTGCTATGTACAGTGACAGTTTAGTTTCAACATTAAATATCGAAGAAGCATTGATGAAACAATGCGCTGCGATACATGGAACAAGTGACTTGCTCTTGTAAAATATAATTACAAACAAATATCCAATTGCCATTGCGTAACATATTTGCAGTAGTGTCGGAATGAAATCTGCCCCATTCAACAAATTAACAATATGACCTATTCCAAAAGTGACAGAGCTAACGATTATCGCACTTTTTACATTGCTTTTTGCCATCATTTTGAAAAGGAAGCCTCGAAAAATAATTTCTTCCAAGAAGCCCACATTCAGCATTGTTAATATATGACATAGGATTTCCCCGGAAGTATTATTAATGCTCAAACCATTCCACAGGTTAACAGATACAATGAGTAATAATGGTATGAAGTATAAATAGCTCTTTAAGTCTGTTACCTTTGTTAATCCATAATACGACACTCTTTTCAGATGAATAATCAACACTAATAATACTGCGGAAAATATCGTGTTTACGACCACACTTCGATAATCTGTTAATCCAAAATTCTGCATACAATAAGAATTTACTATCACATATACAGCGATCAGTATGTAACAAACCCAATCTTCATGCTTTTCAATCATCTTTTTCATTTTGGTCTCCCTTCGCAGCACAAATTTGCTCCATAAAATATCATTGCAATAACAAGTCTTTTGCCTTTGCATACTTTTCTGCCCAAGAACGGCGTTTTTCCTCCGGCACGTTTATACCGGTGTTTCTGGTTTCGTCGGAGTTATGCGCTAAGTCTGCAAGCTTGACTTTGGTTGCAACAGGATTGGTTTTAATTTTTCTGACATAATCAAAATAATCAACACCTTTTTCGTGGGTTAGTAGTTTAATTATTTCAGTAACAGATTCAGGGAATTCCTGCTCCAAATCTTCAATTGTCAAATCCGTGTCCTCCACAACGTCATGTAGCAATGCAACAGTACAACTTATTTCATCATCCATTTGTTCTGCAAGGTGATAGGGGTGAAAAACATAGGGCACATTACTATAGTCCATCTGACCGGCATGCGCCTTGTATGCTATCTGCATCGCTTTTATAGTCATTTCTGTGTAAATCATGTGGGTTTCCTCCTTACGGTTCAGCCGTGTGCATCTTTTTATATTGTATGCGTTTACTTCTTATCCAGCAGATTCGAAAAATACTGCGCTGCAATAGCGTATTCCACGTCATCTTCGATGTACATAACGATAGGATTATTCTCCTCATCTTCGACTACTTCGTAAAGCATGTAACTATGTGAAAAGTCTAATTCTTTTTTGCCTTTCAGCGGAAGTAAGGCGAAATATTTTTTGTAATTTACTTCGAAATAAGAAAAAACGCCACATTCCATGCTTGTTCCGTCTTCAAGCGGAAGTGTTACGATAATGTCCTCTAATTTTTTGCCCATGAAATCCATAGTATGTTCTCCAATCCTGTTTTTTGTTAATATATGAATAACCTATTTCCCTTTTCGGTTTATAATTCAATCGAAATCGATTCTGTTATCTTACCCTAAAATAAACACAAGCCCGGCAATCACTACAAACAATGCGCCCACACAGCTCAACACAATACCGACAATATCACTGATTACAACTACCTTTTCTACATACGCCTGCTTGGGTTTCTCGGGATTGTAGACTACTTTTAAGGTACTTCCCAGGGGCCAGACTTTCTCGGCATAGATGCGGTAGGAGAAGCTTTGACCGCTTTTCCTCAGGATGAAGAAGTCATTCTTTGATATAAAAAAGCCGTCCTCCGGATTGGTTTCCTTGGAAAGGGAAGAATTCACTTTCACGGAGCCCACGCCTTTATAGTGTCGATATGCCTGATAGGGGTAATCATCTATATAGAACTCCACGATCGGGGTAATGTAGTCCCGTTCACCACGCTTAAATTTATAATCAACTACTTGACCGGTGGTAGTAGCACTACATTTCTTCATTAAAGCTTTTTTCCGAAACAGAAAAGGGAGTGCAATCAGGATAAGTCCTGCTCCTATACTTACGAATATAATACTGATAATCATTGTTGCCGGCATGTCGTGTTCTCCTTGCAAATATAAGGTTATATGATATTTATATCATAATCCCGGATGATTGCCAACGCAAAAAGTATGGTGGATTTCCTTTTTCATTGATGTTATAATACAGAGCACATACAACCGGAGTAGCCGAAGAGGAGCGTAAATGAAAAAAGTATTGTTTGTGGTGGCATGTATAGCATGCACTATGATACTGACTGCATGTCAGGAAAATGAAGTGAAACAAAATATCGATTCTACCCATAAAGAATCATTAGAGGAGAATACACCATCAAAAGAGATTATAGAACATACGGAAAGCAATCATGTATCAAGTGAGATGGAAAGTGAATTATCGGAAGAAGAATTATTTCTTGCACAGCTGGATGCCATTGAGGGTGATTATTCCTATGAAGAAATACGTGATATGGATTATAATCAATACTACTGTGTGGAAAAAACATGTGGAACCTTGGAGCTTTTATTTTTTAAAGATGCAGATGCTTTTTTGAAGGCTTTTGGTTTTGCAGGGGAAGTTCCTTTTTACGAATTCTACGCAGATGGTGAGTTGAAGTTGACATTATATTATGACGAGGAGACGCAGCTGGGCTGTGGTGATGATGGTTCCGGTTGGGGATTTTGCTTTTGGGGTTGCGAGCAGGCGGAATGGGATGGTTTCCGTTGGGGAGACTATTTGGAACCAATGACTGTGTATGGTGAGCGACCGGAAGAGTATATGGGTGATAGTGCTTATGAAGAGATAAAGGAATATGATGAACAGGGGAAACTTGTGGAATACCGTGTGACAGGTGCGATAGAGCTGTTGGAGGCGGAATTAGGTAGCGCAGAGGCTATGAATGATGACGTTTTACGTATAGTTTACAAGTATCATTCCAATGGAGCAGTGGCTCACAGGGCATATTTTCATAATCCTTTTATTTTGGGTACCACACTATCACCAATGGAAACCTGGTTTGATGAACAGGGAAGACCGGTTTACGAACACGCATATATTACACACGGCTCCCTAAACTGGTATTATATTTATGAGGATGACGATAAGATTCCGGAGTATGTCCTGTACATGGACCATAATGGGGGCGATGCGGAATTTACCACCACGAAATAGAGAGACTGCTTGGCAGTCTCTCCAACCATACCCATTCTATTTCGTAAACGTACACTCCCAGTTACCACTTATTACAAGAGGCTGATCTGCTTTGGCACCGCCTACGAAGCTGTTAACTATCAGCTTGTATTCACCATCTGCAACGTCTTCTAAAGGAATGCTGAGGCTTACCTGACCGTTTGCAATTTCTACGGCTTCGGAGGTTCCGCCTTTTACAATCACCTTGCCGGTCACATCGGTAATCTTATAGCTATTTACGCCCAAGGTTTCCAGTACGCTGTAGGGAGCTTCTTTAGGCTCTACCATGGTTGCTTCTATGGTAAGTTCATCAGTTACGCTAACCACGCTTACCTCAATTTCATCCGTAGCCTGTTCGTAAGATGTGCCCACAACGGCACCATTCCAGCTGGTAATGTCCTTGAAAAAGCCTTCCAGCTTGCCGGTGGCAGCCAAAGCTGTCACGCCGGTCAGACATACACACAATGCTAAAGAAGCCACGGCTACCATGGGTTTTCTAAAAAAGTTCTTTGCTGTATTTTTGCTCATAGTTTTGTCCTCCATTTTCATATAACAATTCTTGAGAATGCGTTCCTGCATCTCTGTTGGGATTTCAATTTCACATATTTTGTTCTTTAATTTATTTTCGTCCATTCTAAATTGACTCCTTTCCATAGGCTTCGCGTAACAGATGCCGCCCTTTTTGCAATCGCATTTTGACTGCGGAGGTGCTTCTTCCGATGATACGGGCAATGTGTTCAACACTGTATTCTTCTACGTAGTACAGTGTAAGTACCGTTCGAAACTTATCAGGCAGTGTCATAAGCGCATCCAAGATACCGCTGTCATCAGGCTCTTTGGTAAATTCATTTATTTCGTCCATATCCACTACCGGATGTCTGCTCTTAAATCGAAGAATGTCCCTGCATTTGTTGGTGGCAACAGTGATGAGCCACGCCTTTTCGTGTTCGGCATTTTCGAAAGTGGGAGCTTTTTGTAAGTATTTGATGAATGTCTCCTGAACCACATCCTCCGCATCGCTGGCGTTTCCAAGAGTAACCAGACATAGTCGAAACAGTGTGTTGCCATAGGTTTTCATAACAGCTTCTATACAATCAGCCGGCCGTGCCGATGTATTTTTCATTGTATCGACCTCCTTTCACTTATTACACGTCCCGAAGCGTGGTTTGGTCAATTTTGGGGGAAGAAATAATAAAATTTATATGAAAAAGATGTGCTCTTGTAAGTTTAATATGATTATGATATAATAATTGCATATATAGAAGAGAGGAGGTATTTTATGGAAGCAATTGCAAATCATTCCCAGGAGGAATATGCCAGAATGGAGCTTCGAAAGTTTGTTAATGAAGGTATGCTGGATGTGTACAATAATAAATTGTTAGATTTTGACACTACTTTCGACGAACTGGAAGAGAGGTATAGTGCCAATGGATGAATATCGAATTGTTCTTACAGAGCGAGCCAAAGAAGATATTACTGACATTGGCGACTATATCACTTATACATTATTAGAACCGGAAACATCAGTTAATTTCATTAAAGGTCTAAGAAAATCTATTTCAGAGTTAAAAATTTTCCCTTATAAATTCCCGCTAGTCCAAGATGATATGTTACAAAAACAAGGAGTTCGATGTAAGCCATATAAAAATTTTTATATATTTTACCATGTTGCTGTCTACGCGCAGATTATTGTTGTGCTTAGAGTCGGTTATAACAAAAGAGATTGGAAGAATATTCTTTTTTAGTTTAATTCACAAACGCAAAAATCACTGCAATTACTATAGCCGGCAACAGGTTTGCCACGCGTATTTTCTTGCCCCAGACTAAGTTTAAGCCCACACAGAAGATGAGTATGGAGCCGACCAGGGACAAATTGGCCAGAGCCTCTACCGTCAGAATCGGTTTGATAAAGCGGGCAAGGAGTGTGACTGAGCCCTGTAAAATAGCTACCGGAATAGCCGAAAAGGCACATCCCTTTCCCATAGAGCTGGTCATCACCAGGATAATGATTAAGTCCAGTACCGCCTTAGTTGCCAATATGGAGTAGTCGCCAAAGATACCGTCCTCGATGGCACCTACAATTGCCATGGCACCGATACATACGGTTAGGGAAGCGGTAACAAAAGCATCCACGAAATTCTTTTCGTTGGTGTTGCCGGTTTTCTGTTTCAACCACTCGCCGAAACGTTCGAATTTATCTTCAAAATTCAGAAATTCTCCAATCAGGGCGCCTAAAGCAAGAGAGATAACAATAAGCATGGAACCGCCGCTGACAACGCCGGTTCCATTTACTGTTAACATTCCTTCTAATGCGCCGGCGATACCTAAAAAGAGAACGCTGACGCCACACACTTTATTCAGGGTATCCTGATAGCGTTCGGAAAGAAAGCGTCCGCAAAGCTTTCCAAGCAAGCCGCCGGCAATAATAGCGGCCACATTTATAATTGTACCTAAACCAATCATGATGATGGCTCCTTTGTATTACGTAAATATTATTTTAGTTTGACTTCCAAAGACCGTGCAGGTTGCAGTACTCGTATGCTGCAACAAAAGCTTCACCATCGGCTAATTTAAATTCAGCGCGAGGCTTGTCATCGGGAGTCAGATAAATGCGCTGGCTGCCATGGGTGGTTTCGATGGCAATCCACTGAATATAGTGAGCTTCTACCATGGGATGCTCTACAGAGCCTACTTCTACCACAACGGTATCTCCGTTTATGGTAACTACCGGTACGTGCTTTTCATGGGCACCATCGGAGGTTCCGGGAATCAGCTCAGTCATCTTTTGACCGCAGCACATAACCGGTACACCGGTACTCTTTACATACTCAATAATGTTTCCACAGTGTTCACAAATAAAAAATTTCATAAGATAGTCCTCCTTGTAATTTGTTATATCAATAATTGCTTTCGCAAAAATTGTTCCGGGGTTAATGGTTACCGCAATGATGTTCTCCGCCACATCCATGGTCTCCGCAGGTATGTCCCTCGCCGTGGTGGTCGTGATGGTTGCACTGAACATCAGGATTAAAGTCAAGTGCACCTTTTAAGAAAGCTTCCACAGCTGCATCCGCATCACCGGATACGCCGCCATAGAGCTGAATTCCAGCCTCTGCCAGTGCCATCTGTGCGCCACCGCCGATACCGCCGCAAATCAAAACATCTGCATTCAGACGGTTCAATACGCCGGCCAAAGCACCGTGACCGCTACCGTTGGTGTCAACTACTTCAGAGGAAAGAACATGCCCTTCGGCTACTTCATACACCTTAAAATACTGTGTGTGTCCGAAGTACTGGAAGATATTTCCATTCTCATAAGTTACTGCTACTTTCATTACAACGCCTTCTTTCATTATATGTTTCAGATAAGAATATTATAGATTTTTTTTACGAAAGTGTCAACGAAGGTTAGTGTAAAAGAGTTTTCTTTTTGGGCTGTGTATGGTATGATAAAAGTGGTTCTGTAAAAGTTTGTAAATCTGCGAAAAACAGTGGAAATAGTAAGCAAAGTAGAAATACATAGGGTGGTAGGAAATGGAAGGATACAAGCCGGGAGCAGAGTGCTCCCAGTGCAAAGGAAGATGTTGTAAGGAAAGAGGGTGCAGCCTGTCGCCGCAGGATATGTGGCAGGCACTTGGACTGGAAAATGGGTCATTACCGGATAAAGAGATGTTGGTACAGCTTTTGAACCGGCCGGACGGACGATATGCCTTAGATTTTTTCAGTGAAAAGGATGGTCCCTGCTTTTACTTAAGAATGCGGCACAAATGTTATACTTTTATCGGTGTGGATGCTATCGGAGAGTGTGTGGCACTGACAGAGAGCGGATGTGCACTGACTGAAGAGGAGCGACCGAAGGGTGGCCGTTTCTTGGAGAGTAAGCCGGATGGGGCTTGTGTGCAGCATTATGCCAGGGAGCAGATGTGCGAGGATTGGGCTCCCTACAGAGAAGTGCTGAAGGACATATGGGATGAGTATCATGCCCGTTTTGAGGCAGATGGTACGTTTGAACGCTGTGATAATGATTATTTTGCGTGGATAAGGGAAAAAGTTTCTAATGCGCATAGATAGTACTTACATATGAGACATAAAGGGTGGCAAATTGCCACCTTTTACTTTTCTTCATTTTGAAAAATTGTCAGATAAAATATTAGCTATAACTTGATAATTTTACTGTTTTGGGTTAAAATATTATCTATGAATACTACATTTATTTTTCAAAAAACACCAAAAGAAATTAATATGGTTATTGCAGACAGAATACGCACGATTCGTAAACGACGCAGGATGTCACAGGTGGAATTAAGCGAAAAATCAGGAGTAAGCTTAGGGTCGGTGAAGCGGTTTGAACGAAGCGGTGACATATCTCTGATTTCCTTAACAAAAATTGCGAAGGCTTTGGATATTAGTAATGAATTGGAGAATTTGTTTGCCGAAGTGAAACCGCAGTCTATCGAGGAGATATTAAATGGACAGATTGAATAAGGTGAATGTATTTTACAATGGAAGAAAAGTGGGAACGTTGGCTTTGTACCAAAAGTATCTGGCAGCATTTGAATACGATAACGAATGGCTGGCGGATGGGTTTTCCATAAGTCCTTTTTCTTTACCTCTGCAGAAGGGTGTTTTCATTCCCAAAAGGGATCCTTTTGAAGGAGTACACGGTATTTTTGCGGATTGTTTGCCAGATGGCTGGGGTCGGCTTTTGGTAGACCGTTTTTTACTGTCGAAAGGCATTAATCCGAATGAAATCAATACACTTGACCGGTTAGCCATTGTAGGCAGTAGTGGTATGGGGGCATTGAGCTTTGAGCCGGATAGGCATATTGCTTTGGCACAGAGTACCATGAGTTTAGATGAGTTAGCTGAGGAATGTAGTAAGGTTTTAAGAACAGATAATTCGGAAAATTTGGATGAGTTATTTAGAATGGGAGGCTCGTCGGGAGGTGCACGGCCAAAGATACTTCCCCAAGTGGACGGGGAGGATTGGATTATTAAGTTTCCGGCATCCGAAGACAAAAGAAATATAGGGAAGCAGGAGTACGAGTATTCCTTATGTGCGAAAGCTTGTAATATAGAAATGAGCGAGACCAGATTGTTTCCTTCTAAGAAATGTGAAGGGTATTTCGGTACGAAGCGTTTTGACAGGGTGTTTTCTAAGCAAGGACTAAAAAGGATTCATATGGCAACAGTGAGTGCCTTGTTGGAAACATCTCATCGTATTCCGAATTTAGATTATGATATATTAATGAAGCTGACGCTTGAGCTTACCAAAGATTACACAGAAGTGGAAAAAATGTACTGCCGGATGTGCTTTAATGTCTTTGCACATAATCGTGATGATCATTCCAAGAATTTTACTTTCTTGTATAAGGAAGAGGAAGCTCGCTGGGTGTTGTCTCCGGCATACGATTTAACATTCAGCTATTCTCTTGGGGGAGAGCACGCTACCACTGTTCATGGGGAGGGGAAGTCTCCCGGTATGACTCATTTACTTAAGGTGGCAGATGGGATCGGATTGAGCAAACGTTTCGCGGAAAAAACAGCAAAGGATATTGAAGAAAAGGTGAAAGAATGGCAGTTGATAAGTAAATACAAATAAAATGTAAGGAGAGGACGCTTATGAAATACTTAGTAATCGGCGCCGGTGGTACCGGTGGGGCTATCGGTGGATTTTTGGCAAGAGCAGGTAAGGATGTGACTTTAATTGCCAGAGGTGCACATCTGGCAAAGATGCAGGCTCAGGGACTTAAGTTCGAGACGCCGGACGGAGAGTATACCGTACCGGTGCAGGCTTGTACTATGGAAGATTATCAGGGAACACCGGATGTTATTTTTGTCTGTGTAAAGGGGTATTCACTGGAGGATACCATTCCTTTTATTGAACGGGTGGCTTCTAAGGAAACCATAGTGATACCGATTTTGAATATATACGGAACCGGCGGCAGGATGCAGGAGAAGCTGCCGGAAATAAATGTGACGGATGGTTGTATTTACATAGCGGCAGAGATTAAGGAACCGGGAACTATCTTACTGTCAGGCAAGATTTTCCGCGTGGTTTATGGTTTGCGTAAGGGTACGGACGAAGCGGTTTGTGAGAAGGTGATGCCGGTTTTGCAGGCAGTAGAGAAGGATTTGGCGGAAGCCGGAATCACACCTCTTTTATCCAAGCAGATTGAAACAGATGCCTTGCAGAAGTTTTCTTTTGTATCCCCTATGGCAGCAATCGGAGCCGGTTATGATGTGGAGTGCGATGCGGTACAGGCACCGGGCGAGCTTCAGGAGAAATTTAAGGCGTTGGTGCGGGAGGTAAAGGCACTTTCGGACGCTATGGATTGTAGTTTGCCGGAGGATATTGTGGAAATCAATATGGGCATTATGAATGGATTGGCACCTACAGCTACCGCGTCCATGCATCGTGATATTCGTGCAGGAAAGCAGTCGGAGCTGGATGGACTGGTATTCGAGGTAGTCCGCATGGGCGAGCGTTTCGGTGTGGATGTGCCTACGTACAGAGAAATTGCAGCCAGATTTACGAAGGAGTAGGAGCTCCCGAATTTAAAAGATTTGAAATATAAAGGTAATGATTCCGGAAAGGAAATAGCGTATGAGTATGGAAAGAATGCCGGAAATAGCGGTATTTGAGGATGGTAGTAAATATTGGGAATATAGATTTGAAAAGTTTGAAGCCAAGGTATATTTACCGGTATGCAATCCGGTTGCCGATATTGTAAATTATGGATTTATGGCACCGTATTTACTGGTATTTGAAGAATATAAGCAGTCCCCGGAGGAGGCAAAGCAGTTTGCAGAGGAAACGGGACTGGCAAAAATCGCTGCCCAGTATGGCAGTAGTGTGGTGTTTATTTATCCTACGAACGAGGGTGGCTGGCAGGAAGCACCTGAGGATTTGTTTGCGGCAATTATAGCAGAAACAAAAATCAGCCAGTATTATCAGGATGGTACGGCTACTATTCGGAACCGTTTCACTGGAGAATGGGGCGCACCTTACATCCGTGGAGGATTACATCGAAGCATTTTGTACGGATATGGTTTGTCTGCAGATTATATTGCGCAGTATTGTTTACAAACCATTGAGGGGGACGGACTGTATGGCAAGGGAGATATTACGCCGACAGCCTGTGTTTTGGAGAGACTGAGTGTGCTTCCGCAGCCGAAACGTCCGGACATTCCGGTGGTTTCGGTAGGAAATAGTGAGGAAATTAACCGTGCCTTGGACGATGGCTTGGATTATGTACTTGCAAAGGATGAGGCTGACTACATTTGGGAGTTTGAAACTTTCTTAAAGAGCTTCCGTCGAATGGTGGGATACTTAAATCTGGAGCCGGATTTGGATGCCATGAATATGGCTATGGATGTGGATTATTGTGTGGTTCCTACAGCGCCGGACAATCAGGGGGATGATAAGGAGACTTCGGAGCATAAGGTTGGGTATGTGGCATATTACAACAGGGATATTATGCAGAAGGAAGAGGTACCGCTGGTGTTGTGCTTCCATGGCGGCGGTGATTCTGCCATGTGTATGGTAACTCTGTCAGACTGGCATCTGGTAGCGGCAAAGCACGATTTCTTACTGGTAAGCGTGGAAAATCATTTGAACAGTACCGCTACAGAAATGATGCATTTACTGGCACATTTGAAGCAGAAGTATTCCATTGATTGTGAGAGAATTTATGCCACCGGATTTTCTATGGGAGGCTGCAAGACTTGGGATATGATGCAGGAATATCCGGAGGTATTTGCGGCATTGGCACCTATGAGTGCTACCTTTGACGTGGGTCTGAATGTATACGGTCAGCCGGTGGAAAAGATAAATCGTGAGATACCTGTGCCGGTATTCTATGTGGGCGGTGAGCTCACACCATTGCCGGAGCTTCCCTTCCAGGAAGAAAAGTGTGTGAATCGCATGGCCTATGTGTTAGAAGTCAATAAAGCAAAAGCGCCTTACGATGTTAAGTTTGAAGAAAAAGACAGCTGGGAGAATCTGATTTGGGGCATAGACGGTGATGTGATTTGTCAGGACAGAGACTGGAACAGAGGCAGTACTCTTACCATGCACTTATTTGAAAGTGAAAACGGATGCTGCTACAGTATTTTTGCAAGTGCAGATAACCAGCAACATGAAATGCGCCATTTAAACTGTGAAAATGCATGGAAGTTCTTTGAACAATTCCGTCGACTGCCCGGTGGCCGAATTATGGGCGGAGAGATGGAAGATATGGTAAATGTGTTTGCAGAGTAAGATGTAACAAATTATAGAAATAACAAGCCGGTGGTGGCATATATATCCTATAAAGGACCCTTGAAAGACGTCGTCACTTAGCGAGGTTTTTCACGAGCTTAGTGAGGCTATGTCTTTCATGGAGTGAGAACGCGTCCGTATAGGGTGTATATGCCACCACCGGCTTGTTGTATTATGTATTTGTATAGTATGGGTAGCAGGGGACAAAATTTCCTACAAGCAAGGCCTTGAAAAACGCCGGCACTTGGCGAGGTTTTATCGAGCCTAGTGTCCGTTGCGCTTTTTCATGGAGCGAAAGCGTCCTGCGGTAGGATGTTTTGTCCCCTGCTGCCCATTAATTACATAAGACTACAAGCAAATTGGCACTTATATTTTATCCTTCCACCAACTTGCACACATCTACCCAGCATTCATATCCGGAGTACTGCTCCAACTCCGGAATGGTCAGCTCAATGGCACTGTTGGAGCTGCCGCAGGCCGGAAACACCGTTTCAAAACGCTTTAACGACTCGTCTAAGTAAATGCGGACGCCCTCGTTTACACCAAAGGGACATACGCCGCCCATGGCATGTCCTACCATATCTACCAATTCATCGGGGGTCAACATTTTTGCTTTGGTATGGTAATAATGTTTGAATTTGGAGTTGTCGATTTTTACATCACCGGCAGCTACAATTAAAATAGCATTACCATCTACCAGAAAGGCCATGGTTTTGGCGATTCTTTGAGGTGCGCATCCTAACGCTTCCGCAGCCAAAGCCACGGTGGCACTGGATACGGTAAACTCCTGAACACGGTCTTCTATTCCAAAATTTCTTAAATAAGCTCTTGCACGTTCTATGGACATGATGAATTCTCCTACTGTTATTAAATATTGTATAAAGCTATGGTGCGTGAACAAAGCACTACTTATTATTCTACTCTTTTTCCGAAAGGAGTGCAACCTGACGCATCTTCATTTTCTGCCAATTGTAAAATCTGTATAAATCATTGGCGAAAAAGACACAAAAAAAGCGAGTCCTCTGCCGAGACAGAAAGACCCGCAAAAATGGGTGTCAAGTTTATTTTGCCACGCAAAAGCAAGGCACAGAACTAGCAGCTACGCTGAATCCGGTAGCCGGCAAATTTACCCACCGTAGCGCGAAGACAGAAGACAGCCTCCTCCTTATCAAAGTACAGGGGTTCTATCACCTGACCGCTTTCTACGTTTACAATGCTTGCCGCGTTTTTGATATGTACATAGATATCACTGTCGCGGGTGTCTGCATCCACGTAAGGGTAAATCACAAAGGTATCATTATCGTAAGCAAAGAGACTAATCATAGGATTGCCGGTGAGATAAATACCATTCACGGCAAATTCCTTGCGCATACGGTCACGAATCACATTTGGATAATATTTTAAATCGCTGAAGGACTCAGGTACCACTAAGGTGTACATCTGGCCTTCGCCGTAGGTGTCCAGTGCAAATAAGGTATAGGCTTCTTCTTCCGAAATACCTTTGCAAACAGCACCCCAGGTGGCATTGTTTCTAAACTCTAATACCGGAATATTAACCGACTTTTCGCCGAAAGCACGCTCCCAACGATTGTAGAAGCGGGAAGCTTCTGCAGTAAATTCCTTTACAGTTGCTTTGCGACCACGGTCACGAATCGAGGTAATCCTTGCAAGCCCTTTGTCTAAAGTGGCCTGCACAAATCCACTGGTAACAATAGCTTTATGACCGCTTGCAATATATTTTTCTAACTTATCTACAATATCGACATCATAGGCAGAGGACGCTGTCAAAAGCATGGTAGGTGCATCTTCTTCAAATAAAGGCGTCGTAACAATGGGGAAGCCGTGCATGCCCAGATAGTCCTGTACATTGTCTTCACCCTGTGAGGCGTTCGGGATGTAGCAGGGGATGCCCACAGGTTTGCCTAATTTATCCAACAGGCTATCCAGCTTATCCAACATAAATCCCAAAGCCGGTACATTTACGGAATCTACTAAAGCCTGGAAGCAGAACATCATCATTTCCCGAGGCTTGGAAAAGGCGGTTAAATATGCCTGCTCTAAATAGTAATCTAAAATGCGACAATCGAAAGGATCAAACCAGCCGCCACCGTTTCTGCCCGGTGCCATAGCCTCCAGATAGGTCATAAGAGAGTAGGACAAATATCTGGGTAAATGCTGGTCTGTATTTACCGGGTCACGGGTCTCCGTACCGGTATAAATATAGTCGAAAATATCTTTCTGGGATGCCGGGTCATAGCCGGTCTCCTGATAGGATTCCATCCAGTTGGGATATTTAATGGTAATCTTACAATCCGGATTCACTGCCTTGGCCGGGTTGATTACGTATTTTAAGGAAGCCTCGTACATAAGGTGCGTACGATATGCTTGCCAGCTACCGTCCGTAATACCATTGGCTGTGTTGTATTCGTCGCGTCCCTTGCGGCATGCGTCGCAGGTACAATTGGTAAAATAGAAGTCATCTATGATAAATGCATCGAAGACCTTGGCATTCAGCTCGCAAACCTGCTGTAAAGTATTCATCATGTCCGGGTCATTATAGCAAAATGTGTTGAACATACGCTGTTTCTTGGCGTGTCCCTGTATATCCGGCATGGAAGTGGTGATACCGCCTTCGGCACGGATACCGTTGGCTTCAAAGATTTCTTTACACATGCGAAGCTGCTTCTCTGTGGCAAAAACACCATCACGAAAAGGCTCCAAATATACTTTATCCAGACGCATGTAGCGCTTGAAAAAGTCAATGTCAGTCTGTAACTTGTCGCGGGTGGCATTCGCTACACCGCCGGCAATAAAGTAAACCACTAAGTCGAAATTTTTATAGTTCCCCATAGTAACCTCCTTTTGCTAAATACCCCCGTATGTTAGCTTAGGTTTAGTATAAGGGATGTGGGGAAAAAGTGACAATGGAGTATCTTGTTTTTATAAGGGATAAAATTGTTCTATGCAGAACAATTTTGGAAGGTGGAGGGGGGAGGATATGTATTTTGTAGGGCATGGAGATGGTTGCGAAGCATTTGTGGACGGGTTGCAAAGAGAAGGGGAAAATATTATAATAAGAGCAATTCAAAATGGGTGGCTCAGTATTGGTGAAGAATATCGAAAAATAGGAGATTTATTATGGAACAGCAGGCAGGAGAACACAAGCGCCGTGTGCGTTATTCGGGTACACATCCGAAAAAATACAGCGAGAAATATAAGGAGCACAATCCGGAAAAGTACGGTGATACTATCGATAAAGTCATCAGCAAGGGCAGTACGCCGGCGGGGATGCATATTTCCATTATGGTGCAGGAGATACTGGACTTTTTGCAGATTAAACCGGGACAGTGGGGCTTGGATGCTACGCTGGGTTATGGCGGACATACCAAGGAGATGTTAAAGTGCCTGCAAGGTGACGGACATATTTATGGATTGGACGTGGACCCTATTGAATCCGCGAAGACCAGGGAGCGGCTGGCGTCTCAGGGTTTTGGTGAGGATGTATTAACGGTGAAGCTGATTAACTTTGCCAATATTGACGAGGTGGCGAAGGAGGCCGGCAGAAAGTTTGATTTTGTGCTGGCGGATTTGGGCGTTTCTTCCATGCAGATTGATAATCCGGAGCGTGGATTTACTTATAAAGTAGAAGGACCGCTGGATTTACGTTTGGACCCTACCAAGGGTGTCAGTGCAGCCCAGCGTTTGCGTGATATTTCCAAGGAAGAATTACAGGGCATGCTTATAGAGAATGCAGACGAGCCCTATGCATACGAAATTGCAGACAGAATCGTGTCCGGTGCCAAGCGTGGCAAGAAAATAGAGACTACGGTACAACTGAAAGAAGCTATCGAGGAAGCCCTGATGCGTGTACCGGAAGTGAAGAAGGCTTCGGAGAAGGAGCGCAGGGAGGCTGTGAAAAAGTCCTGCCAGCGAGTATTTCAGGCACTTCGAATCGACGTGAACAATGAATATGAAGTATTGCATGCCTTTTTGGAGAAGCTGCCGGACATTTTGGCCCCCGGCGGAAGAGTGGCTATTTTGACCTTCCATTCCGGAGAGGACCGCTTGGTGAAGAAGTCCTTTAAGCAGTGGAAGAAGGAAGGCGTCTACAGTGAAGTGGCGGAAGATTGCGTGCGTCCATCTGCGGAGGAGTGCGTGAGAAATCCAAGGGCCCGGTCTACGAAGATGCGCTGGGCAGTGAAAGGAGAAGCTTAATGAAAATAACAATCATTGACGGTCAGGGCGGCAAGATGGGCAAGGCCGTAATCGAGCAGTTGATAAAAAATCATCCGGACTTGGAGCTTTATGCTATCGGAACCAATAGTATTGCCACATCCACTATGATGAAGGCGGGAGCCACTTACGGAGCTACCGGAGAGAATCCATGCATCGTAAATGCAGCGGATTCGGACATTATTATCGGTCCGGTGGGAATTGTGTTTGCCAATGCGCTGTTGGGAGAAATTACACCGGCCATTGCTACGGCGGTGGGTGCCAGCAAGGCGTATAAGATATTGATCCCTACCAATCGTTGCAATCACTTTATTGTAGGTTGCGAGGAAGTGAGCTTGACGGAGTACATTCGTATGGTATGTGAAAAGGTAGACTCTATGCTGTAAAGCATGGGGTCTTTTTCTATAAAATCTCTTGACATTCATGTATAAAAGGAATATGTTTGGTATACAAAGTAATTCTTTGTTCTTGCAGAGTAGCAATTCGATAGCATGTCGCTATATTATTTCACGATTAATTTGCATTAGGAAGAATAAGTATAGAAATTTTTACCATTGACCAATGCGCATTTAATGCGTATAATAAAATGGGGCTTGAAGTAGATTGGAGGTAGGAAGGATGAAAAGGGTTTATCCTATTTTTATTGCAAAGCACGAAAAAGACTATTTAGTGTATGTGCCGGATTGGGATATATACACAGAAGGAAGAGACATTTTGGATGCAATGGAAATGGCTAGAGATGCAATAGGATTAAAGGGCATTGATTTTGAAGATGATGACAAAGTTTTTCCTTCTGCATCGGATTACGAAGAAGCAATGCAGAAGGCGAAAAACAACAGAGATATATTTGATTATTCGCAGGGGTTATTGACTATGGTGGATATAGATTTCGCTGTTTATAGAAAAAAGCATGACAATCGCATGGTAAAAAAGAACTGTACGATACCATATTATCTGAATGTTGAAGCAGAAAAGCTGGGAATTAATTTTTCAAAGGTATTACAAGAGGCACTTTTACAAAAAGTGAATTTATAGACATTCCCTACTTAGTTTCCAACAACCCCGCTTTGTTTAAAGAATAAATCAACACCGGTATCAACACCAGTTGTACCACAATGCCGGGTACTGCATTGACAAAAGCTTCCGCAGCAAAAATCTCCCAAGTGAAGGGATTGCCCAGTGCACGATAAATCAACAGGCTGGTGGCGCCCCAGACGATACGGCCTGCAATCATGGCAGTAATCAGGGATATGTAGATGCCCAGTTTTTTGTTTTTGAAGCGGGCATACATCAGTCCGGTAACGGTTCCGTACACTGCCAACTCGATAGCCATACCGACAGCAGTAGGAATCATCATGGGACGTCCAAACATAACACTACGAAGCAACGGTACAATAAAGCCTACAGCAAAACCGTAGGGGGCACCGCAGACGAAACCGCAAATCAGTACCGGTATGTGCATGGGGAGTAGCATATTGCCGATTTGGGGAAGCTGTCCGGTGAAAAAGGGCAGTACGATGCCCAGAGCAATAAATAGTGCAGATAAGACGAGTTTTTTGGTATTATTCATGACGAAGTTCTCCTTAGGTAAAATTAAATCTGTAGAGGCTCATTTTAAAAGTCATATGAGCAAATAAAAAGGAAGGGATTGCGCACTTTGCTAGTGTGTAATAACCTTCCTGGTTTTGTTTTATAGTATGTATTTAAGTCTGAATGAAGTAATGTATAATTTATGGGGTGCTGACTTCTGTCAGCGGTTGAATTTATTATATTTTTGCAGGTAAAAAAAGTCAAGTAGATTACTGTAAATATATGGGTTTCAAGTAGGGGCTTTGCGTGGTATACTCATTTATGTGTGGATGGACAATGTTTATGGAGGTATTCTTATGAAATATACAAATCCTATTATTCCCGGTTTCTATCCGGACCCCAGCATTTGTAAGGCAAACGGTAAATATTATATGGTGTGCAGTTCTTTTCACTATTATCCGGGAGTGCCTCTGTTTGAAAGTGAAGACTTAATTAATTGGACCCAGATTGGTCATGTGCTTACCAGGGATAGTCAGTTGCCCTTGGAGAAGCAGCGTATTGATGGTGGTATCTATGCGCCTACCATTCGTTATAATGAAGGACGCTTTTATATGGTAACTACGAACACCGGAGGCGTAGGCAATTTCTATGTTTGGACGGATGATATTTACGGTGAGTGGTCCGAGCCTATAATGGTAGAGCAGGGAGGTATTGACCCATCGCTGTATTTTGAAGATGGCAAGTGCTATTTCATGAGCAATGGCGTGGACGATGAAGGTGTAGGTGGTATTACACAGTGTGAAATAGATGTTGAAACCGGTAAGAAGCTGACACCGTCCAAATCTATCTATCAGGGTGCAGGTGGTCGTTACATAGAGTCCCCTCATTTGTATAAATTTAACGGAGAATATTATATTATGGTGGCCGAGGGTGGTACGGAGTTCGGTCATATGGTAGTGTATGGCAAGGGTCCCACACCTTACGGTCCTTTTGAGAATTATCCGGCCAATCCGGTGCTTACCAACCGTAATTTAGGTGGTTATATTATTCAGGGTGTCGGTCACGGAGACTTGGTGGAAGATAATGACGGCAATGTATGGATGGTGCACTTGGCCTTCCGTCAGTTGAGTCAGTGGATGCAGTACCATATCACCGGTCGTGAGGTATATCTAGTGCCGGTTACTTTTGATGAGAATGGCTGGTTTACTGCAGGTGTGAATGGTATTACACCTTTTGAAATTGAGACGGATCGTATTCCGGAGAGTGTGGTGCAGAAGCGTAAACCGGTAGAAACCTTTGCCAATACGGAACTGGAGAAGGATTGGGTATATATGCGTAATCCTCAGAAGGAGCGCTATGATTTCAGCGCGGAAAGACTGCTTATGAAGCCTAGTGTAAATACTATTGAAGATACCAAGGGTTCTCCGGCATTTCTAGCCATTCGTCAGAAGGATATGAATGGTAAGGTCAGTGTATGTGTAAAGATAGCAGAGGGAGAAGCCGGTGTATCCATGTATATGAGTGAAGAGCAGCATTACGATTTGTTTATCCGTAAGGCGGACCATGGTTATCAAGTGGTAAAGCGCAATGCTATCGGCTGGGTAAGCTGTGAGCCCAATGTAGTGGAAGTGGGTGAGTGCAAGGAAGTAACGCTGGAAGTGGAGCTCACCAATTTCAATTATCTCTTTAGCTGCGTGGCGGATGGTGTGCGTCATGATTTAGGCATGCTTCAGACCAAATATTTGTCTTCGGAAGTGGCCGGTGGATTTACCGGTGTAATGATTGCCCTGTTTGCCCAGAGTGACGTGGAGACGGAAGCGGCAATATTCAGCGACTTCGAGGTAGAGTACAATTAGAGTATAAAAGATTTAAATGCGTAGTGATAGTCTAGAGGAATTATGAAAATCAAGTTATCAGATCATTTTACATATAAGAGATTGATTCAATTTGTATTACCTTCCATCGCCATGATGATTTTTACATCTATTTATGGTGTGGTGGATGGATTCTTTGTATCAAACTATGCGGGGAAGACCGAGTTTGCAGCAGTGAACTTGATTATGCCCTTTCCTATGATGTTGGGAGCCTTTGGGTTTATGGTAGGTACCGGTGGCAGTGCACTGGTAGCGATTGCGCTGGGGGAAGGTAAGAAGAAGGAAGCAAATGAGTATTTCTCCATGCTGATATACGTAACCATAGTGGTAGGCGTTATTTTGTCGGTGCTGGGAATCGTATTTACCCGCCTGATTGCTGTTTGGCTAGGGGCCAGTGAAGACATGTTGGAGTACTGTGTTATCTATGGCAGGTGGCTGTTAGTGGCATTGACACCTTTTATGCTGCAAAATGTATTTCAAAGCTTTTTGGTAACGGCAGAAAAGCCGCAGATGGGTTTGATTGTAACGGTTGCTGCCGGACTTACCAATGTAGTGCTGGATTTTGTGTTCATCGGGTTGGTGCATGGTGGAGTGGTTGGTGCGGCACTGGCTACCGGTATCAGCCAGTTTGTAGGCGGCGTAATACCACTGATATACTTCATGAAGAAGAATACCAGTCTGCTACGGTTGGTGAAGGCAAAGGTAAACTGGAGAGTGTTGGGAAAAACCTGCTTTAACGGTTCTTCGGAGTTAATGACGAATTTGTCATTATCCCTTGTAAATATGTTATATAATGTGCAGCTTATGAAGTTTGCCGGTGAAAACGGCGTAGCGGCATATGGTGTTATTATGTATGTGAACTTTATTTTTATTGCCGTGTATATTGGATATGCTATTGGTTCAGCACCGATTATCGGTTATCATTACGGTGCCGGTAATCAGGACGAGATGAAAAATGTATTTGGAAAGAGTATCCGATTTAATGTAGCAGCCGGTGTAGTTATGACAGTAGTAGCGATTCTGATGTCAGGGGTGCTGGCCGGAATTTTTGTGGGTTATGACGCACAGCTTTGTGCTATGACACAGAGAGGTTTTGCTATTTATAGCTTGTCTTTTCTGATTATGGGCGTCAATATTTATGGCTCGTCCTTTTTCACAGCGCTTGGAAATGGATTGGTGTCCGCGTTTATTTCTTTCCTTCGAACGCTTCTGTTCCAGTTGATTGCAGTGCTGGTGTTGCCTATTTTCTTTGAATTGGACGGTATTTGGATGTCGATTGTGGTAGCGGAAGCTGTGGCACTGATAGTAACGATTGGATTTTTTGTGGGAAATAAAAAGAAGTATGGTTATTAATTTAGAGTCAAAGTGGGATCGGATAGGGTAATATCCGGTCCCACTGTTTTTATAGATTTTTCAATTCTTTTTTGTACACGTACAAAAAATATATAATCTCTGCAATCGCGGTAATGCTCCATGAGAAAATATAAAGTAAATACAGTGATGTAATGGTTCCAAAGTAGGCAAATATCGTATAAATCCACACAATACGGAACACGCAGGAGCCCATTATGATGATAATAGTAGGTACAAGTCCCTTACCAAGACCACGGGATGCTGCAATGGCACTGTCCATAAAAGCGGAAAATCCATAAGAAAAGCTCATAATGGTTAAACGTATCATACCGGCTTCCACTACGGCATCATCTGTAGTAAACAGGGAGAGAAAGGCTTCTCCGAAGTACCAGATGGTCAGACCCATGGCAGTACCTATAAAGAAAGAGTATCCTAAGCTGATTAGATAGCTGTGAAGAATACGTTTCTTCTTGCCGGCACCATAGTTTTGGCCGATAAAGCTTCCGCAAGCGGTATAGAATGCAGCCATCACGTCGTATACCAATCCGTCTGCATTGGCGGCAGCAGAGTTGGCAGATACATAAGTGGCGCTAAAGCTGTTGACACCTACCTGTACAAATAAATTGGCCACAAAAAAGATAGCGTTTTGAAAGCCTGACGGAATACTGATTCGAAGAAGGGAAACGAGCTTGTCCTTACGGATATAAAGATTTTTAAATTGTAATCCATACGGCTCCCTACAGGTAAATAAAACCCGGAGAATCAAAAAGGCAGATACATATTGTGAAATAATACTTGCCAGTGCTACGCCTTTTACATCCAGGTGGCATATAATTACAAAAAACAGGTTCAGTATAACATTAATTACACCGGAAATGGTTAAGTATTTTAAAGGTCGTTTGGTATCTCCGGCAGCACTTAGGACTGCATTGCCATAGTTAAAAAGGGCTAGTGCAGGCATACCGCAAAAGTAAATAGTCAGGTAGGATGTGGCACCATCAATAAGTTCAGGCTTGGTATTCATCAACTCCAGAATAGGTCTGGTGAAGATAAGCCCGAAGGTCATTACCAAAAGTCCGATAGAGGTACTCATAATAGCGGCTGTATGTACGGTCTCCTTTACTGCCGTAGGATTTTTTGCGCCCAGGTGATGTGCAACTACTACATTCACACCACTTGCCACACCAATAAGTAAGCCGGTAAAGAGGCTGACTAATGTAGCGGTAGAACCTACAGAACCCAACGCGATGGTTCCTGCAAAACGTCCTACCACGGCGATGTCTGCCATATTAAATAAAATTTGTAACACATTGGTGAACATCAGGGGGATACTAAAAAGCAGTATCTGTTTGGCTAATGGTCCCTGTGTAAAGTCTTGTTCATATTTTTTCGTCTGATTCATAACATTTGTTTTACTCTTTTGCGAACAGAAAGTCAAGTCGGAATGTATTGTGTTTTTAAATAAAAAATATTATAATTTTCTGTGTATAGGCTTTATGATTATTAGGTAATGATTTGGTAGGAAGGAGACCTATATGGGACAGACTTATCAGGCAGTAGTTTTTGATATGGATGGAGTCATTTTTGACTCGGAGAGATTGATTATTGAGTGCTGGAAGGAAACTGCGGACAAATACGGTATTGCGGATATTGAACGGGCATGCGAGGCGTGTCTGGGCGTGAATGCAGTAGAAACCAGGGAAATTTTTAAAGATATTTACGGACAGGATTTTCCTTACGATGAATACAAGAAGGAAATGTCAGAAAGGTATCACAGCCTGTATGATGGCGGCAGGCTTCCGACCAAGGTGGGTGTAAAGGAGCTTCTTCAGTTTTTGAAGGCGCAGGGCAAAAAAGTAGGTCTGGCATCTTCCACCCGCAGTGTAGTTGTAAAACAGGAACTGACAGATGCAGGATTAATCGAATATTTTGATGTGGTTGTGGGCGGTGATATGGTAAGCCGTAGCAAGCCACAGCCGGACATTTTCTTAAAGGCTTGTGAGGAGCTGGGTGTAGCACCCCGGGATGCCTTTGCCATAGAAGATTCTTATAACGGCATCCGTGCAGCAGCGGCAGGGAAGCTCCGACCTATTATGGTGCCGGATTTGATGCCGGTGACGGAAGAAATGCAGGGGCTGGCAGAGGAGATTTTTGATACGTTGTTAGATGTGAAAACATATTTGGAACAAGAGTAAATATTAGGACGAATATTTTTAGCATTGGAGAGGGACCCGTCGATGCTCTTTAATGCGGAAAGGACAATATTATGAATAATTTCAGACTTCCCTATCATTTGATTGTGCAAGAGGGTATATTTGAACATGTAGACGAGGTAATGTCGGATTGCGTGCCGGACATAAAGACGAAAAAGGTGATTATCGTAACGGACGAAAATCTGCAGAAGATTTTCCCGACTACGATTGAAGCACTGCAGAAGGATTTTAAAAATTCAGAGGTATATCTGGTAAAGAATAATTACTTTGATGATGCGGTGGCTCTGGCGAAGTATGTCTGCATGAACAATGTAAATGTAATTATCGGCTTTGGTGGCGGTACCGTGTTGGATTTGGCGAAATATGCGGCATTCGTCAGCAAGTCCATGTACCTGTGTTTACCTACTACACTTAGTAACGACAGTCTGGCATCTCCGGTGGCAGTACTGGGTACGGAAGGCAAGGCCAGAAAGACTTTTAAGTGCACCATTCCGGACGCTATTATTGTGGATGTAAACGCTATTGTTGGAGCCCCGGAGAAGCAGATTCTGGCAGGTATCGGCGATACCATCAGTAAGTATACTGCGTTGAATGATTGGAAGATTGCACATACGGCAGGTAACAGTCGTGTGGATGACTTTGCATATATGATTTCCAAGATGGCGTTCAATACCATTTGCTTTAATGAGCAGATGGAGCTGAAAAGCAAGGATTTTATCAAGCTTTTGACCCAGGCACTGGTAATGGGTGGTCTGGCCATGGAGATTGCAGGGGATTCCAGACCGGCCAGTGGTTCCGAGCATCTGTTCTGCCACGCATTGGAGGAAAATTACAGTGAGCAGGTAAATGTAACCCACGGTATAGCAGTAGCTATGGGAAGCTACGGCGCATGTATTTTCCAGAACCGTAATATCGGTAAAATTACCAGACTCTTGAAGCAGTATAGATTGCCGGTGAAGCCCTCAAGCTGGGGCATTACGGAAGAAATTTTCGTGGGAGCATGGCAGCAGGCAGCTGCTTCCCGCCCGGACAGATATACGATTTTAAATGAAACAGATTTGTCTTATGAAAGACTTGCAAAGTTGTATCAGGAGATGGAAGAGAAGTTTTAGGATTTCCCGGTACAGTCACTTAGGAAGAAGGAGGCGTGTGTCATATGAAAGAAAAACTAGCGAAGGTTTTGTTGCTTATATTTATTACGGTATTTTCCATTACCGTGTTAGCAAATATTGTACCGGATACAGTATACATGCAGGAAACAGTTGAATATTTGGATGAGAGTCAGGCAACGATTATGACCTTTTCCGGTACGGCATCAGCCACTTCTCTGGCATTGTCTGCATTGCCGGAAGACTTCGCCACGCCTTTGGCAAGTACGGTATCTGATTTAAATACCTATTTTATCTTTATGTTTGCCGTACTGTTTGTGGAGAAGCTGATGGTTTTAGAGGGCACCAAATTAACCTTTGCCTATGTTATCCCCGTGACTTGTCTTCTCTACATATTGTTTGTTTTATCCGGAAAAGAAATGTTCAGAAATTTCGGAAGGAAGCTATTGATTTTGGGAATTGCTTTGATTTTTGTGATTCCTGTGAGTACGCGATTTACCAATATTGTGTGCAAGGACTATATGGTATATGTGGATGAAACCATTGCGGAAGCAGATGCCGGTGCATCCAAAATTAATGAAGTCATGGCTACCGGGGATGAGCAGGCAGGATTTTTTGACAAAATAGCGGTAGCATTTAAAAACTCTATTCAGGGCGTATCGGATTTGTTGGATTATTTTAATAATGTAATCAAAAGATGCATCAATTCTGTGGCAATTATGCTGGTGACCACCTTTGTGGTACCATTTCTGATTCTATTACTGTTTCGGTGGTTGCTTACGGAATTATTTGCCCTACATTTTCCTATGCCGCGTATCCAGATTAAGCTTCCCCACACAAAGCAGGAGGAAGTCGATGAAAAAAAGAAGCTTCCCCAAAAGGAGAATACTGTGAAGAAGCTGGAGGTAAAGCCTACGGAGGATAAGGAATGAAAGAGAATGGAATGAAAGACAAGGCGTTATGGATTCTTTGCATTGTTTTATTTTTAGCTATCTGTGCAACTTTGATTTGGGGACACATAAATGATAATGAAGTGTTCCGGGATGCTTACAGTGATGGAATAGTGCAGGTGGATATTGACAGTATTTATCTTGGCGACAGCGGTACCCAGGTGGATTTTTCGGAGGTAATCGTGGGAACACATGACGAAACCCGCAAGCTGATTGTCAGCACTCAGGAAGCCACGGTATCTACAGAGCTGACCTCCAATCTGATTAAGAATGTAAACTGGGATTTCCTGACGAAAACGCAAAAAGTCAGTTATACAAGTACAGGATATTTTGTGGTGGATTTGGATAATATTACCAAGGACAATATTATTCAGGATACAGAGAATAAGACAATTACCATACGAATTAATCATGCGTATTTGCAGTCCATTGATATTGATCCGGAGAAAATTGTTATCGGGGAAGTGAAGGAGAGTTTGCTTGCCAGAGGTGATATTGAGCTGACCGTCAAGGATTATAATGCTATTGAAAAGGAGCTGCGTAATCGGTTAGAGGAGAAGTTTAATACAGCAGAAAACGGACAAGTTGCAGATGCGACGGCCCTGCGGATGGTGAAAGAGGTTTATGAGCCTATCGTGAAGGCTATTGATTCCTCCTATAGCGTAATTGTAGAATTTAAATAAGATTTATTCGTTTGCACACTTTCCCCCGGAGGGGAAAGTGTGTTAGCTTTACTTTGATGTGGACAGAAGCAATTCCTGTAAAGTAACGGGCTTAGCTTTACCATTCTCAATAAAGCTGAGGATGGTGTGATAAGGACCCCAGGGAATTCCCCACCAGCCACCGAGCGCACTGATGATTGTACAGCTAAGTAACAGCCATACCTTGTCTTTTTCGGGGCGAAGGCTGGTTCCTCTGGTCATTGATATGGAAATAAGAGAAACAGCGAACTGGTACTGCACCAGCTTGGTACTAAGCGAGTATCTGTCTCCTTCAAATTCACAGCTTCCGCCATTCAAAAGGGTTTCAGCGTTTTCAGCAATAAACTGGCTGAATCGCTTTAAACGATTCTTCTCCCGAGTGTGGAATATCAGTGCCCAAAGCCAAGAAGCTAAAACTAAACAAACAATTGTCGCAACCATGATTATATTAATACCTCCCTCAAATAGTTAGAGGTATTATACTATATTGAAAAAGGGATGTCAAAATAAGTCATATTTTGCATAATGTGCGAATGATAGGGAGTTTTTTGAGTGTTAACGGTAAGATTCTACGAAGAAGCAGAGGATAGATTATTAAAATTCGCGGTGATAATCACCAAGTCAAAGGGCAAGTGGGTGTTTTGTAAACATTGGGAAAGAGAGACCTACGAGGTGCCGGGAGGCCATCGGGAAGAGGAAGAAAATATTGAGGATACCGCCAGACGGGAATTGTATGAAGAGACCGGGGCTGTGGAATTTAGTCTGGTGCCGGTGTGTGTCTATTCAGTGGTGCAAGATGACGGCGATGATTGGACGGAAAGCTTTGGAAAGCTGTATTATGCGGAAGTGGAGCAGTTTGAGGAGCAGTTACATAGTGAAATTGAGAAGATTATATTAGCGGATGAGTTAGTAGAGAACTGGACATATCCATTGATTCAACCGAAACTTTTAGAAGAGGCAAAACGCCGGGGAGTAATTTAAGGAGGTTAAGATGAAAGTAATCGATGTTTACAAGCAGTATTTTAATGCAGAGTGTGTGTACAATGAGGTGGAGCGAAAGGGCGCAGTGGTTACGCTGACAGCCACTTCGGATAGCGGAAATATTATGTATGAGGTGGGTATTTCCTTTTTCCCGCATAGGGATGCGGAGGATTTTGGTATTTCCTACGATGCCTATGCCGGCAAGGAAATCTACAACTCCAAGGGACGTCGTTCCAAGAAGCGTGATGCCCAGATGTTAGAGCTGGTGCAGGAAGTGGCGGATGTTCTGGCCGGTGAGATGAGTGGTAAGATATATTGGGACAAGCCTTTGAGGGATGCGATATATGGATAAGCGTTTCTACCCATGGTGGCAAAAGAAAGGTCTTTGGGCAGATAGAGCAAGGATTAGACATAAGAACGCGGAGGAAAATAGCATGAAAATTTACGATATTTCACAAGAGGTTTTTAATTGTACGGTATTTCCCGGAGACCCGCAACCTCAAAGAGAGCGGATGATGCAGATGTCGGAGGGAAGCTTGTACAATCTGACGTCTGTAAGCATGTGCGCACATAACGGTACGCATGTGGATGCACCGTACCATTTTATTAATGAGGGTAAGACCATTGACCAGGTGGATTTGAGGCGTTTTGTAGGCGAAGCATATGTGGTGGCACATGAGGGAGATGTGACCGCAGAGGATGCCATAAATATTTTGGAAAAAGCGCGGGAAGCGGAGCCCCAGGCAGCGAAAAGAATCTTAATTAAGGGGAAGGCTGTGGTTACCTTAGAAGCAGCGGAAGTGTTTGCAGAGGCTGGTATTTTACTTTTGGGCAATGAATCCCAGACGGTAGGACCGGAGGATGCCCCCATGCAGGTACATTTGAAGCTGTTGGGAGCGGAAGTGGTCCTGCTGGAAGGAATTCGTTTGGGGAAAGTGACGGAGGGTGTTTATATTTTGAATGCGGCGCCCATTAATCTGGGGGGCTCGGACGGTGCACCTTGCAGAGCTATTTTGTTGGAGATGTAAAGCCGAGGAGACAATTTAAAGAGAACAAAGAATATTGTGACATCAAGCTGCGAATAAGGTAAGACAATTTTTAAAGATGCTATGGGAGGCAACTATGAAGAGCATTTTAATTAAAGATACCACGAAGCAGGAGCGAATCGCGCTGATTAAGGAGTGGCTTCCGCCGGAGGATGGTCTGGAGGAGTGTGAAATCGACTTGTGGGATATGTACCGAGATTATATCGACGGTAAGAAGGAAGTGGCCGAGATTAATGCAGAGTTTCGGACCGACTATTATGCGGAGTAGGAGGACGAACCATGTTAAAACTCAGACCATATAAACCCTGTGATGCACAGGTAATTCTTAGTTGGTGCAAGGACGAAGTGACCTTTCGCAGGTGGACTTCGGATAGGTATGATACATACCCCATAACACCGGAGGATATGAACAAGAAGTATATTGATTGTAATGGGGACTGCTCGGAGCCGGACAACTTTTTCCCCATGACTGCTTTTGATGAGAATGGTTTGGCAGGGCATATGATTATGCGCTTTACGGACGAGAAGAAGTCTGTTCTGCGGTTTGGTTTTGTGATTTTGAACGATGCTATAAGAGGCAAGGGCTATGGCAAGGAAATGATTTGTTTGGCGCTACGGTATGCCTTTGAGATTCTTTGCGTGGAGAAGGTGACCATTGGGGTATTTGAAAATAATCCGGCGGCCTATCATTGTTACAAGGCAGCAGGATTTAGGGAAGCAAGGATGGATGAGCCGGTACTTTGTCATGTATGTGGTGAGACGTGGAAGCTTTTGGAGTTAGAGCTGGAGAAAAAGGATTATATAGAGGTGTTATAGGGCAGAAGAGATGTACAATATAAGGCCAATGAATGATAACGAAACTGCATTATTGGATGATTTTCTGTATGAAGCAATTTTTATTCCGGAAGGGGTACAGGCACCACCCAAGGAGATTATCAAACAACCGGAGCTACAGGTATATGTGGCGGATTTTGGAGCGTATGAGGATGATATATGTTTCTTGGCGGAAGCGGAAGAGAAGGTGGTTGGCGCCGTGTGGGTGCGAGTTATGAATGATTACGGACACGTGGAAGATGGAGTCCCTTCCTTTGCCATTTCTTTGTACAAGGGATACAGGGGGCGTGGAATCGGTACTGCTTTGATGAAGAGGATGCTTCAGGAACTGCGACAGCGAGGCTACAAGAAGACTTCCTTGGCGGTACAGAAAGCAAATTACGCTGTGAAAATGTATCAGAGCGTAGGTTTTGAGATCGTGGATGAAAACGAAGAAGAGTATATTATGGTTTGTCGGTTAAAATAACAAGCATTTCTGCCCATGTAATAGATGTTTGCTAGATATGGGTAGAATCTACGCACACGAAATGATATTTGTTTTAAGAAGATAGTTGAGAAAGGGCATAACGACATGATAATAGATACACATGCACATTATGATGATAAGGCGTTTGATGAAGACCGGGCGGAGCTGCTTAGTGCAATGTGCTCGGGAAGTACGGCGCAGGGAAACAGAGCGTCGTCGAATGTAACGCAGGGAAGCGAGTCTTCGGAAGGCGGATATACACCTGTTATTCACCGCATCGTCAACATTGGCTCCAGCCTGGGGGCATGCAGGCGCACCATCGCACTTATGAAAGAATATGATTTTATCTACGGGGCGCTGGGAGTGCATCCTACGGACAGTGGCGAGTTGACCGAAGACGATATTCAATGGTTGAAGACACAATGTGCGCTGGAGAAATGTGTGGCTGTGGGAGAAATCGGCCTGGATTATTACTGGGATGAGCCGGAGCGTGAGATTCAGAAGAAGTGGTTTGTGCGTCAGCTTCACTTGGCGAAAGAAGTGAATTTACCGGTGGTGATTCATTCCAGAGATGCGGCGCAGGATACCGTGGATATCATGAAGGCAGAGCATGCGGAGGAAACCGGCGGCGTAATTCATTGCTTTTCCTATGGTAAGGAACTGGCCAAAATCTTTCTGGATATGGGCTTCTTTATCGGCGTGGGTGGTGTGGTCACCTTTAATAACGGACGTAAATTAAAAGAAGTGGTGGAATATATACCGCTGGATCGAATCGTTATCGAGACCGATTGCCCTTATTTGGCACCGGTGCCTTTCAGAGGTAAGCGAAACGATTCCCGTAAGCTGGCTCATGTAGTACAGCAGATTGCAGAAATCAAAGGTATTTCCGTGGAGGAAGTGGAGGAAGTTATTTTCCGGAATGCGTACAAATTATATAGTAAATTAAAATAGATAGCAACGATTGTATTATGCACAATTAATAAGTGAGGAGCTAACTATATAAAAATCAAGTAGATTTTGAAAAAAATCGTTTTTAGTTAGCAAAAGTATGAACCTTGAAAATATGTGAATAATTATGGATTTTGTGACACAACAAATAGACCTTCAAAGAAGGCTCGTTGTA